>JAURJU010000104.1 GCA_030832085.1 Chitinophagales bacterium
AGTTCAATTGTTGTCGCCAATGCAGATACTGTATTGGTATATATGTCTGCCATCACCTCTTTTAAAAAATTCAATGTGCGGGATGTTTTTGGTGAGTTGCCCATTGCGATGCTCAATGCAAGATTGGGCGCTGTTTCTAAACAGCCCTACAAAGTCTTGAGAGCAAGGCATACCAATGATTTTGGAAAATTGTTCAACCGTGTCAAACTGGATCTCGGACCCCATGTGTCAATTCCAACCGATCAGCGTTTGTTGGGCTACAATAAAGCCTCGAAAGACAATGGCATGGAAGCGCTTCTTTTTCAATATGGAAGATACCTGTTGATCAGTTCTTCAAGAAAAGGGGGATTGCCCGCCAATCTTCAGGGTCTGTGGAACAATGAAGTGAAGCCACCATGGTATTCTCAATACACCACCAATATCAACATCCAGATGAACTATTGGTCTGCTGAAGTGACCAATATCCCTGAAACACATTTTCCCATGTTTGACTGGGTTGAAAACTTGGGTAAGGTGCAAAAAACAAGTACAGATTCAGTTTTAAAAACTGATGTGGGTTGGGTAGCATACAGTACAAACAATACCATGGGTGGGTCAAGCAAATGGCGTTTGCATCGTCCGGGAAGTGCTTGGCTGAGCCAGCATTTTTGGGAACATTATGCTTTTACATTGGATACGGTTTTCCTGAGGGATCGCGCCTATCCTTTCTTGAAGGAAATTGTAAAGTATTGGGAAGGACATCTAGTAGAGGGTAAAAATGGACAGTTGATTACCCCCGACGGATGGTCTCCCGAGCATGGCCCTGGTAAAAATGAAGGGGATAAAAATCCCTACCCAGGCGCATCATATGACCAGCAGATTATTCATGAGTTGTTCACCAATTATATAGCGGCTTCTAAAGTATTGGGTCTGGACCAAGACTATCGCAAAAAAGTAGAATCCATGCAGCAAAAACTGCTCAAGCCGCAGATCGGCCGTTGGGGTCAACTGCAGGAGTGGATGGAAGATTGGGATGATTCCACTGATCATCACCGTCACAATTCACACATGTTTGCGGTTCATCCCGGGAAGCAAATTGATCCTATCCGCACGCCAGAATTGACTGCCGCTGTCCGCAGGTCCTTGAAAGCAAGGGGCAATATAAGCACGGGTTGGAGCTCTGCTTGGAAAATCAATATCTGGGCGCGATTGTTTGACGGCGATATAGCACATCTTTTTGTCAGGGAACTGCTCAAGCCTGTAATACCTGGAGTAAAAAACGGAGAGAAAAGCGGTGTACATCCCAACTTGTTTGGATCTCATCCTCCTTTTCAAATGGATGCCAATTTTGGATTTACTGCTGGTGTTGCAGAAATGTTGCTGCAAAGCCACAACGACATTATTCATTTGTTGCCAGCTTTGCCCACAGCCTGGGACCAAGGGGAAGTATCCGGTTTAAAAGCCCGTGGCAATGTGTTGGTGGAGATGAAATGGGGAGCAGGAAAGTTGACCCAGGTAAAACTCATATCAAAATACAATGGCAATTTTAATATATTGTACAATGGAAAGCAATTGATGTTGAAGATGGTTGCAGGAAAAACCTATGCATTGAATGGTAGTTTATCCAGACAATAGACATCAACAGATGAATAATAATTACACAAATAAAATTTTAAAGATGACCAGAACCAGTTTCTCCAATGCTCAAAATTCTTTGATCTTTGTTTTATCATTCCTGTTTTTAGGATTCTTAAATAACCCTGTTCATTCGCAATCAACAAAGCCTGTTTCCATCAACGGCATTTACCCTTCCCTGGCCATGTACAATCAGGAGGGCGAATGCGGCACGGGCGCAGTGGTTCCCTGGGCAGGAAAGCTATGGGCCATCAGTTATGGTCCACATTTGCCCTTCGGATCATCCGATAAACTCTATGAGATTTCCTCAAGCATGCAACAAACCATCCGGCCCGAAAGCGTTGGTGGAACTCCAGCCAACCGAATGATACACAGAGAAAGCAATCAGCTTTTCATTGGTCATTATGCCATTGATGCGAAAGGAAATGTGCGTGTGATTTCGATTACAGAAATGCCGGGCAGGCTCACTGGTATTGCAAGGAGCATTACCGACCCAGCGAATAAACTGGTTTTTGCTACCATGGAAGAGGGATTTTATGAGGTGGATGTGCATACCCTTGCTGTAAAATTGTTGTTCAAAGACGGAAACGTCATGCGCAGGGAAGGTGCTAAAAGCCATGAAAGTGAGTTGTTGCAGGGTGTACATGGTAAAGGCTTTTATTCTGGCCAGGGTGTTTATGTTTACTCGAACAATGGCGAAGCAGGCGAGAGAGCCAGGGTGGATCCAAAGATTGAAGCGGGGTCATTGTCTGAGTGGGACGGGAAGACATGGAAATTGATCAGAAGGAATCAGTTTGTTGAAGTGACAGGACCAGGAGGCATCCAAGGAAATCCTTCACCATCATCAGACCCTATCTGGTCAACCGGTTGGGACTACAAGTCTGTCATCATCGCTTGCAGGGACAATGGTAGATGGTCTTTTTATCGCTTGCCCAAGGCCTCCAATTCCTATGATGGGGCACATGGTTGGAATACCGAGTGGCCTAGGATCAGAAATATCGGCACAGATCAAAACAAAGATTTCATGATGACCATGCATGGCATGTTTTGGCGTTTTCCCGCCACCTTCAAATCAACCAATACAGCGGGCATAAGGCCAAGGTCCTCATACCTCAAAGTCATTGGCGATTTTACCCGCTGGAACAACCAGTTGGTCTTGGGCTGTGATGATGCTGCCAAAAGTGAGTTTCTCAACAAAAGAAAAGAAAAGGGCGGAATACTCGGTCCAGGCCAATCCAACTCCAACCTTTGGTTCACTTCACTGGGAACACCCGATAGCCTTGGAACAACTGGTGCACAGGGATCTGTCTGGTACAATGAAAAAGTTCCGGCTGGTGCAATATCAGAACCCTTTCTCTTTGCAGGATGGGATAAGCGCAGTGCATTGTTGAAAAACCATGGCAATGCAGCGGTTTCTTTGGTATTGGAGGTGGACAAGCTTGGCAATGGAAAATGGCAACTGCTTCAGCAATTGAATCTTTCAGCAGGTGCTTCAGTTGTAGTTCCTTTTGCAAAGGAAACCCAGGGCGAATGGATCAGGGTCAAATCTTTGCAATCCTCATCCCTCTCTGCATCTTTTGTTTATGGGGACAATAAAAATCAGTTGCGCAAACCAGCTGCCATGTTCAATGGTCTCAGCAAGGCTGCAGACCAAAATACTTTGGGAGGGTTATTGCTTTCCTTGGGTGATGAAAAGCGAAAGCTTGGAATCCTTGCCAATGCAACAGAGGGTAATGCCTCCACTGAGTCCGGATATTATGAAATGGACAGTGCGATGAACATTGTCTTGAAAAACGATCTTACCAGTGCAGCTATGATCAGGGATAAAGTAGCCATTCCTTCTCAGGTTGTACAGGTGGAGCCTTCTTCCATTCTCTTGGTGGATGGTGCAGGAAGGCGTTGGAGACTGCCCCATGGTGCTGAAGCCTACAAAGGGTTGATGGAACAACAATCACTGCGCATTTGCAGGGAAGTGGCAACAGAACGTGATCTTTTCAACTGTGCAGGTACCTTTTTTGAACTGCCTTCAGAGAACGCAGACGGGTTTGCCAAGATCAGGCCCATCGCCAGCCATGGACTGCGCATCAATGATTATGCTTCTTTCAGGGGCATGTTGATCATGACAGGTATCGATCCCAAGGCCCTGGGAAGCAATAAAAATATTTTTACATCCACCGATAAAAAAGCGGCCGTATGGGCTGGGGTGATTGATGATCTTTGGAAGATGGGGAAGCCAACAGGGCAGGGTGGCCCATGGTTGAATACTCCAGCTATTGCAGGTATGGCATCGGATCCTTATCTATTTGGAGGGTATGACACACGCAGTGTTCAACTGTCCCACCAAAATGCTGCTGCAGTAGAATTTACGCTGCAGCTTGATGCAACAGGCGATGGAGTTTGGTATGATTATAAAACTATCGCCGTACCCAATGGGAAGACCATTTCCATTGTATTTCCGGCTTCAGTGCAATCCAAGTGGATTCGTGTAGTTGCCAACAAGGACGCTGTGGCCACTGCTTTGTTTCAGTACAAATAAAACCATGCAGGATTCAGTATCTTGCTTTTTATAAAAGTGATGAAATGAATGTGAAAAGCGTTTTTATCGAGCATTTCGGGTATGCTCCTGATATGATGTCAAAATCTCCCGGAAGGATAAATTTGATAGGTGAGCATACTGATTATAACCTGGGTTTTGTTTTGCCTGCGGCGATTGATTTGTGTGCTTATGTTGCTGTAGCCAAACGGGATGATAGCAACATCAGGTTGTTTGCCAAGGATCTTGAAGAAAAATACGAGATTGATCTACATGCCCTGGTGCCAGAGGAAAACCATTGGTCTGCCTATGTTTTAGGGGTTGTTGATCAATTGCTCAAGTCAGGAAAATCATTGACAGGCTTTGATCTTGTCCTGACCTGTGATGTTCCCATTGGTGCAGGTATGTCGTCCTCTGCTGCAGTAGAATGTTCCACCGCTTTTGCGCTGAATGAATTGTTAGGATTGAATCTTGATCGTATAGACATGGTTCGATTGGCCCAGAAAGCAGAAAATGAATTTGTAGGGGTGAAGTGTGGCATCATGGACATGTTTGCCAGTGTGATGGGCAAAGATGCACAAGCGATACAATTGGATTGTCGGGACCTTTCTTATC
>JAURJU010000105.1 GCA_030832085.1 Chitinophagales bacterium
AAGCCCTTTCATTGACAACCCGTTTGGATGTTGTCACCAATTTCAGTAACCTGACAAGGTTGCGCAACAATATGTTTACTTCTTTACCTGAAGGATACAATTCAGTTGGTAATTCTTGGCGTGCTTCTGCATCCGATGAGGCAGAGGATGTAAATGAAACAGAAAATATCCAGGATTTCAATACTGGTAACTGGAATATCTATTCTAACCCGGATGATAGTTGGGCAAGAAATTATCAGGGGATTCGTAAAACTTTTGATTTTACTGAAGGAACGGATACAATAACATTTATTGAGTACAAAATTCCAGATCCCGTTACTTATGTAGCAAGGGTTAGCAACATGAAAATGTGGAGGGCAGAAGCTCAATTTCTTCGTGCTTTTTATTATTTCGAACTCCTGAAGCGCTATGGTGGTGTTCCAATTGTTGACCATAAGATCAGTATTTTCAAGGAGACGGAATACCTGAATACCGTCAAAAGGAATAGCTTCAATGAGTGTGTGAATTATATATCCAGGCTCTGTGATTCTGCAGCGATGAGCCTCCCATTGAAATTGGCAGATGTTGCCAATGCGGACTGGGGAAGGCCAACAGTTGGAGCAGCGCTTGCACTAAAGGCAAGAACATTGACTTATGCTGCAAGTGATCTTTTCAATAGGTCTGGCAATACCAACCCATTGATTGGTTATACCGATAACAATCGTTTAGCAAGATGGAGGGCTGCTGCGTTGGCCAACAAGGCAGTGCTGGATTTAATGCCTGTTGCACCCTATAGCTTTCAGTCTACCTATCCAGCTCTGTTCCAATTGAAAACACTTCGCAGCAATGAAGTGATTTTTGAAAAAAGATACCCTGCTAGCAATACATGGGAGGTACTCAACTACCCGCTTGGATATCAGACGGGTAGGTCAGGTACATGCCCTACACAGAATTTTGTAGATGCACATGAAATGAAAACAGGTGTTCCCTTTGACTGGAAAAATCCTGTGCATGCTGCAGACCCTTATGCCAACAGGGATCCCAGGTTGTTGTTGAATGTTATTGTTAACAATTCAGTTTGGAAAGGAACCAATGTTCAATTGTGGGAAGGTGGCCTGAATGGAAAACCCCTTTTCAGGGCTTCTAAAACGGGTTATTATCTGAAAAAATATGTAGACGAGACGCTCAATCTGGCAACTGGGCAGACCAGCGCAAAGCAATGGATCTATTTTCGTTTGTCAGAGAACTATCTGAATTATGCAGAAGCGATGAATGAGGCATTTGGCCCCAATGTTCCTGACACTTTGAAGGTTACTGCACTCCAGGCCATCAATGCAGTGAGGACAAGGGTTGGAGTTGCCATGCCAGCGATCGCCGCTGTAGTTACCAAAGATGAGCTGCGTGCAAAAATCCGCAATGAGCGAATGGTGGAGTTGGCTTTTGAAGACCATCGTTTTTGGGACGTCCGTCGTTGGATGATTGGCGACAATACATTGGGTGCCATGATCAAAGGCGTAAAGATTACAAAAGAAACCAATGGAACCTTTAAATATGTACCCGTTGATTTGGAAAAGCGTGTTTTCTCTGAAAAAATGTATTTATACCCTATACCCCAATCTGAGATTGTTAAGTCAAAAGGAAATATCATTCAAAATCCAGGTTGGAATTAATATTTTATAGATGATTGTTGATAATTCAATTGGTAATCGTGCGCTGACCATCCAACAAACCCATCATGATTTGGTGGTTGTTGGTGGTGGTCTGTCGGGAGTATGTGCTGCCTTGGCCGCTGCAAGACTGGGTTTGAGTGTTGCCTTGGTGCAAGACAGACCAGTGCTTGGCGGTAATGCTTCAAGTGAAGTGCGTTTGTGGATTTTGGGTGCTACTTCTCACATGGGCAATAACAACCGATGGGCGAGGGAAGGAGGAATCATGGATGAGATCCTGGTGGAAAACATGTATCGTAATCCAGAAGGTAATCCGTTGATTTTTGATACCATTTTGCTTGAAAAAGTAAAAATGGAAAGCAAGATCAACTTGCTGCTCAATACCGCAGCCTTTGAGGTAATCAAAGAGGATGATCAAAAGATTTCATCAATAAAGGCTTTTTGCAGTCAAAACCAGCAAATGTATCATTTGGCGGCACCGCTTTTTGTAGATGCATCCGGTGATGGAATTCTTGGTTTTTTGGCCGGTGCAGCATTCAGGATGGGGGCAGAATCTGCAGATGAATTTGACGAAAAATTTGCACCATCAAAAGAATATGGCGAACTGCTTGGGCATTCCCTTTATTTCTATTCTAAAAATGTGGGGAAGCCAGTGCGTTACGTTGCGCCTTCTTATGCCTTAAAAGACATCACCAAAATTCCAAGGTTCAGGTCTTTTAATGCAAAAGATTTCGGTTGTAAATTATGGTGGGTTGAGTACGGTGGAAGGTTGGATACGATTTCTGAAACCGAAACCATCAAATGGGAATTGTGGAAAGTAATTTATGGTGTCTGGGATCATATCAAAAATTCTGGTAATTTCCCAGAAGCTGAAAACCTTACCCTTGAGTGGGTCGGTACCATTCCTGGAAAAAGGGAGAGCCGTAGGTTTGAAGGTGATTATATGCTACACCAGCGCGATATTGTTGAGCAAAGACCTCATCATGATGCTGTAGCATTTGGTGGTTGGAGCATTGACCTGCATCCTGCAGACGGTGTATTTAGTGAGAAGCCAGGTTGTAACCAATGGCATAGCAAGGGGATCTATCAAATCCCTTATCGTTGCCTTTACAGTAAAAATATCAGCAATCTTTATTTGGCCGGACGCATCATCAGCGCCAGCCATGTTGCTTTCGGATCAACCAGGGTAATGGCTACAAGCGGTTTGATTGGTCAGGTTGTGGGCACAGCTGCCTACATTGCAGCGCAGGAAAAGTTATTGCCGAGGGCACTGCTTCAACAACATCATTTGGAAAATTTGCAACAATTGTTGTTGAAGGAGGGAGCTTTTATTCCGGGTGTGTCGAAAAAGGAAAATGGTCTTACAAACCATGCAACTCTTTCCTCATCTTCTCATTTAAAATTTTCAGGATTTTCCGCGGTGGCTGAATACAAAACTATTCAAACATCTGTGGCCCAAATGATGCCATTGTCTGCTGGCGCAATTCCTGCCATCAGCTTCAAGTGTATTGCTGCATCAACAACACCACTTGAAATACAATTGCGGGTGAGTGATGCTGAAACCAATCATACCCCAGAAATTATCCTGGAACAAAAAACAATCCATCTCATCAAGGGAGAGAACCAGGTTGAAATTTCATTTGATACTGTCATGCCCTACAAGGGTTATGCCTATATCACATTCTTGAAAAATGAATCGATATCTCTTCCATACACTGATCAGCGCATCACTGGAATGTTGAGTGTATTCAACTACATCAATCCTGCAGTTTCCAATTGGGGAAAGCAGGAGCCCAAAGAAGACATTGGGGTTGATACATTTGAATTCTGGTGCCCATTGCGCAGGCCCGATGGGCGCAATCTTTGCATTGCCATGGAATTAAATGATCATGTTTTTGGTGTAGAAAATATTCGAAATGGTACTGATCGACCGGTTTCGCATCCCAATGCATGGGTGGCATCACCTTCAGATCCTGCTCCTTCCATTACAATGGGATGGGATACCAAAAAGGAGATAAGCTCGCTGGAGATTTGTTTTGACACAGATTTTGATCATCCAATGGAATCGGTCCTCATGGGACACCCTGAAAGTGCCATGCCTTTTTGTGTATCAACTTTTAGCGTTGAAGATGAAAATGGTAACATGCTCTGGAAGGTTGAAGACAATCACCAAACCATCCGGAGATTCAACGCTGCAGAGAAGTTCAGTGCCCAACAATTAACCTTCAGGTTTGAGCATCCTTCTGATTCTATTCCTGCTGCCGTTTTTGCCATTCGCTGCTTTAATGATTAAACCCTTTACATGGTCCAGCTTGATTTTATTGTCCTTGTTATTTTTGCTTTCCTGATTTTTGGGATTGGTTTAGCATTTACCCGCATTGGCAGCAAAAGCAGCCAGGCATTTTTTGAAGCAGGTGGTGCCACTCCCTGGTGGATCAATGGTTTGTCATTGTTTATCAGTTATTTTTCTGCCGGTACTTTTGTTGTGTGGGGTTCCATCGCATACAAGCATGGGATTGTTGCCAACACCATTCAATTGACCATGGCCATCAGTGGTTTGTTGGTTGCTATTTTTATCGCCCGCAAATGGAAAAAAACAGGGGTTAAAACCGCCGCCGAATACATCGGCAAAAGGTTCAACCTTAAAACGCAACAGTTTTATACGTA
>JAURJU010000106.1 GCA_030832085.1 Chitinophagales bacterium
TGAAAAAATGCTTCATTGTTCAATTTATTTGTTTTCCTTGTAAATGATGTTAACCGGCCCCAGCAATCCTGCGGGTTTCAATGGACTATCCTGTTTGTAATAATACCAAAGTGTAAATGCTTTCCTGCCTTGTGAGGGCCTTGGCTCGTTCTTGATGAACCAGTCAGGAAAAGATTTCATGGGCCTTCCTGCATTGCCAAAATCTTTTCGGTCAGCGCCCCATTCAAAATCTGCAGGTTCCTGCTCATCACCAATCAGGCGGTTTGCCCAATTGTTGGTGACTGAAATTTTCAATTCATGTTCACCTGATGCAACCACTGATGAAATATCATACTGATAAGGAGGATACCATTTCACACCCAGGTCCTTTCCATCCAGGCTTACCTGAACAATATCATGCAATTCACCTAGATCCAGTAACACTGATTTTCCTTTTTGCTTGTCAACATTTTCGAAAATGAATTTTTTGCTATAGGTAGCTGTACCGGCAAAATACCTGACCCTGTTGCTGGTATGTGCACCAAAAGTATAAAGTGAATCAAATGATACATTAAAACTGCTGTCCAACTTTGGTTTCATCAGCAGGTTCCAGGCGCCTTTAAGTGGCTGCAAAGTTTTAGGCGCTTCAACATCCCAAGCCTCTAATTGGCTGGATGGCAGTGGTTGCTTTGATACCAAGCCATTTGTCTTTTTCCTGAAAACAACAAAAATGGATTGATAGGGATTGAGCTTGATTGGAACTGTTGTTCCCTTCTCATCATCCGACCAATGAGCAGCATGCATCATGCTCCCATCTTCCGCTTGCCAAAACTCAGGCTGTAGACCTATCTGGCGAATGAATAAATCAAAATATGCTGTCCGGTTTTGATTGTTCGACACATGATAAACATCGCCCATCGCACCAACCCTGTGAACCACTTTGATGGCAGCCGCTGAATCTGCATTGGTGATTTCGTAATCTTTGATGGGGTAAAAATCTTTCTCCGCCTTTTTTAAATCAACATAGATTTTCCCTTTCCCAAATGCTGAAACCCCTTCTTCTCTCCACATCATTCGAGACAAAGACTTTACCCTGAGATCGTTTTCGACCCAGTTGTGCAGCCCCAAGGAAGCCGTGGGTGCCTTTCCAACAACCACTGCACCCTGATTGACCAATGCCGCAACTTTTTCCAATACTTCGACTTCAATATTATCCTGGGCTGGCAATTTTAAAAATGGATAGATCCTTCCTGAAGTCAATTGAATTTTTCCATTGACCACCTTTATATCCTGACTGATAAAATCCCTAACGGAAATGGCATCAGTATTATAACCATTTGATTTTCCAAGACAGAGATAATCTGCTGCTTGCTGACCATATTGCAAGAGGGCTTGGGTTCTTGTCAAATAATTAAAAAAAGCTTTTCCCGGCTCAAACCAGGTTTGGAAACGGCTGAAATGTGTTCCCCACCAGCCCATTCCCATGCCAGGCTGGTATTTGTCATCAAAGGGCTGATGCACCCAGGTATGCAAAACCAATCGGTTTACACCAGCAGCAAATGCAGAATTAACCGTCTGCATCAAAAATGCAGGATCCTCAGTGTACTGGCTCAATCCAGGAGCTCCAGTAAACGCCTCAGCTCCAACAAGATGCTTACCTGCTGCCCTTGCAGTAGACCCGATATTGGCATTGATCCCTCCCCTGCTGGTCCAGAATTCCCCCATGGGGAGATCGGCCAATGCAGCACCTTCTACTTCATCAAAAGGCCCGCCATAGGCTTCAAATTGCAATTCCATGCCAAACCCATTGATCATCGACTTGCCTACTTTCCAACCATTGTCAAAAAACAAACGGTTGACAACGTCATTGAAATCCCATTTGAAACGTTTGGTTTCATTTTCTGAATTCAACAGAACAACAGGATTTTGACTGGACTTGGCTCCTAATGTAAACAAGAAAGGAATTGGATCATAGCCCTTGATTTTCCTGAATGCATCCCTGAAACCCTCTGTCCAATTTTGCCCTCCGGCCTCGTAAGAATCAATCAACACATGTTTGAATGTATTGCCTAAATAAGGCTGCAGGTGTTTTTTCATGGGATCAAATACAGTATTCCAATGAAACCTGTTGAGGTCTGCATCCATCTTATCGACCTCCAAAGACTTGCCGATGATATCATCAGGCAAGGGATGCGGGTTGGCCATGGTGGGTGCATGCCCCATCCGATAAATATACCATTTGCCGGCAGGTGCTTTCCAGTTTAAATGGCCTGAACTGTCCATCTGGTTGGTAAGTTCAATGGCTTGACTGGATTGCAGTAAAGATGCCTGAGGATAGGCAATGACAGCAATGTCCTTGTAATAAGTCGCCTGTGCATTGTTGGCACCCCAGCCTTTGTAAACAGGCAATTCCGGCTTTGCAAGTTGCAGGGATTTATCCTCACCACCCACTACTTCCTGTACGGTCCATACCAGGGTTTGCATGGCCTTGGGTTGATCCACCCAGGGCCCACCAGTGGTAGAATATCCTGCGGTATTGTGCAATCCCAATTCCAGTCCGAGGCGTTTGGCCTCTGCAGCAGCATGCTGCATGGCATCCCAATACGCTTCCCCACGGTATACCTGATTTGGCCAGGGGTTGTTCAAGATAGGCCTATGGGTTTCCTGTACTGCTGATGCAATATTGAAAATCGTTGCCCCACCAATGCCCATGGCTTTCATGGCTTCCAGGTCTTTGGTGATGCCATATTTTGAAAAATTTGGGCCCATCCAGTGCCACCAGACATAGGGGCGACTGGATGCAGGTGGATGCAGAAAAAGATCCTCCAGGGTTTGGTCTTTCAGATTTGCCGACAAAGCATTTGTCTTCAGCGGCACAGCAATGTTCATCGAATGTTTTCTCTTGTCAATGCCCATGGCACCATAAAGGTAAATGGGCAAACCATTCTCCATCAAAAGACATGGTCGTTCAAGTTTGTCATCAAACTTCTTTCCATTCTCTCCAAATACATCCTTTGAAATTACCTTTGGATATTTAACAGGATTCCATTGGATGGCATCTTTTGAAGAGAACAATGCCAGCCCTCCCTCACTTCCTGTAAATTTTCCCACAACATCCCTTACAATGGCATAGTTTGTTCCTCTGTAATTCCAGATGAATGGGTCTTCAGCAATCATCCATTCCTTTGCATTGGGATTCTGCTTGTCCTCAAAAATTGGATTGGGATGCTTTGTAAACGGCCCCATGATGGAATTGGAAAATGCCACACCATACCGGACCCTTCCGCCACGAAAAGTACCATTCTTTTCAACTTGTTTATAGACCAATATCGCGCGTCCATTCTGGTCTACCGTTATGGCGGGATTGGAAACCATCATGGCATCATATGCCGCAGAATCCTTGCTGACATCCAGTACAGGTTTGTCAAACCGCTTCCATTCTCCTTCAGGATGATCAGCTACGGCAACACCAATGCGCTGGTTGTTTCTGTAGTTGTACCATGCAGGAGTATAATTAAAACCCTTCTTGATTTCAGCAGTGCCTGTAGCACCCATGTAGTAGAGATAATATTTTCCCTTGTGCACGATGGCGGCAGGATTATGGGTGCATACCCCATCCCAGAATTGATTGCCCCTTGCTTTGAAAACCACCTTCAAGTGTTTATATGGACCTTCCGGACGATCAGCTTTTGCGAGTGCAATTTCAGAATGCGTAATCCAGGCACCATGCCCCTCAGACTTTGGCCAGCGGCTGTAGAACATATAATACTTACCATTTTCTGCCTTTATCACTGAACCACACCAGATGTTGTAGACTGAATCAATAAACTGGTTTACTGCGGGAACAGGTTGTACCATGCGGCTGATATCCACCTCGTTCATGTCCACCAATTTGCCTTTTGCATCCAACTTTGGCAGCTGTGCGATAGCAACAATTGACATCAATGAAAAGATGCTTCCGAGCAATGCAGGCTTGAAAATTAATTGCTTGCTGATCATGGCAAGAATGTTATTGATTAACTATCGAATTGTAAATCCTGAGATGTTGCAAACTGCCCCTGAAGTTTTTCATTGCCAACGATTCTTTGTCTTCTTTTCCAACCTGCATCACCACTTCTCCTACCGCTTCAAACTCCTTTCCGACAGTTCCGACCCTTCCTGCAGCAGTGGCATCCTTGGTATTGAATGGACCAACAAACTCTTTTTTCAACAACAATCCGTTTTTGTAAACTGAAGCATTTCCGTTTTCAAATACCAATGCAATCGAAACAGGTTTTTCGGGCTCGTATACATGGTCCACAAAAACATCATGGTGCTGTTCCATACTTCCTATCCGGAAAATCAATCCACCAGAAATGGTCGTCTGCACAGACCAACCGGAATTCCCCTTCTTGGGAATTCTTGCGATGGGTGTCATGTTTGCAGAGATGTCAGCGGTAAGATCAAACAGTATGGAAATGCTGTCTCCATATCCAACATTGCGGTCAAAAAAATAAAACTTCTGATCGCCAGTAAATTGGATAGGCTCTTTTTTTGCCAAATGCCACATGGGCAAAATTTTTGCCTGGGGTTGGTCTTCTTTAATGGCTTCGCCCTTCCCCAATGGTTTCATGAGTTGAAGATCATCGACTTCTAACCAATCCGATTCATTCCCTTTTGACACAACGGAAATCGTGATTTTATTTTGATTAACATGAACCTTGGGTATACTTATCTTTTTCCAACCTTCATTGGGTTTTAATGGATAGAAAATATTTTTATCACCCAAGCCTTCAATAAGAATGGACGCCCCTTTGTGTCCGGAAGAAGACCTGACCATTGCCGTGAATACATAGTCTCCATTCATGATGTATTCAAGTGACTGAACCAATTTGACATCATGCTTTTTCCCTTCACCAACAGACAATTTGTAGTCACCACGTGCAGCATTTCCCATGGTGAGTTTTACAGCGCCAGTTGTTCCCTCCACTTCCCAGCAAAGCGGTTTATAAGGGTCTGTTTTTTGCTGATTGAACTCAAAATTGCCATTGGGAAGAATGGAATGTCCTGGATAATCCTTGCCATAGTACCTGAAGTACTTGAATATTGATTCACCAGGCAATTGTGTTGAATCAACCTTTCCAACCCCATTCAACGCCGTCAACCAAACAACCTGGTGTGCATTCAAGTCCTTGTATTCGGCCTTTGCAACGATTTTCCCATTGTCGTAGAAAGTGACTCCTTCAGGGCTGAATTCATAAGCATCATGGAACCATCCATCTTGCTGAAACTTGAAGGGCACCTGTGCCCTATGCGGCCATGGTGTGTATCTATGTCCGTTGTAAGGGATGTCTACATATAAGTTGTTGGTGGCCACCCAGGTCTTGGAATCAATCTCATATGAATCAATTTCAAAAATATTATTATTAGGATTGGCGCCACCACGCTGCCAAAAAGAGGTATGAACACCATGTCCTTCCATGAATGGTTTTGACAATGATTCATAATATCCATACCCAAAATTGTGTTTGCTGATGATGCCACCACCTGTATTTTCCCATTTCCCATCAATCAACTCATGCCTCACCGCAATATGCAATGCACTGTCCTTGACAAAAACATTTTCTTTCAAATTGAGACCATCCATGTATCCCATCCCCGTGCGACGACCCGATCTGAACTGCCAATCACGTTCATTCAAAGCGTTTCCGACAAAATGATCTTCATACAACAACTGAAAGCCTTTTCCCGGAAGATTAGATGTAGTTGAAGTAGTTGGTGCTGAGTCAAGTGGAATAGCAACATTATAATTATCATTGCCATCATACACTGCACAGTACAAAACAATTGGCTTTCCATTCTCCATCAACAACTGCGGGCGTTCCAACTTTTCAACCCTTTTTGAACCGGATTTCCAGGGTATCATTGTTGTAGAAACCAATGCATGCTTTGAAAGTATCCAATCAAAACCATCGGCTGATTCAAACAGGGCAAGACTGGTTCCTGCATTGGTGAAAACTCCTTTCATGTCTTTAACAATAGCCCAGTATTTGCCATCCTGCGCCCATATGTATGGATCTTCAGCAGCAAATTTTACGGTATCCTTGATGAATATTTTGTACGGAGTTTTTACAAAAGGTCCCTCTGGTTTATCGGCCAAAGCAGCACCATGTGTAACCACTCCCCCAAATGGCATGGGCCCTTTGCTGACGCCTTTGTATATCATCTGGTATTTGCCATCAAGTCTTTTCATGATGGAAGGGTTGGAAGCGATAACATGGTCAAATCCATTGGTTGTGGTATCCACCAAGGGTTTTTGAACACGCTTCCATGGGCCCAATGGACTCTTTGATGTTGCCAACCCGATTCTCTGGTGGTTGCGGTGATCCCACCATTCACCGTTACCATAATTACCCATATAGTACAGGTAATATGTTTTTCCAAACTTGTGCACGGTTGGATTGTGCGTCACATCAGCATCCCAAAACTTTTTGTCTCTTTTTGGCAATACCACTTTCACATGGGTAAAGGGACCTGTGGGTTGGTCTGCAACCGCAACAGCAACTTCACTGTGCGTTGCCCAAGCGAGGTGCCCAAGTTTTCTGGGCCAGCGGCTGTAAAACAAATAATATTTATTATCATCACCCTTGACTGCAGATCCACACCAAACCATGAAGCTGTCCAACCTGAATTTTGCATGGACGTCTACTGGTTGAATCCATTTGGCAACATCAATGTCCTGGGCAGTCGATGTAAAACAAAAAATAACAAGTGGAAGAACTGAATAGATAATTTTTTTCATATCATCATTTTTTATTTATTGGTGTACCCAATAACAATATTTTACCAAGATAAAATGTCTGCTTTTCGTATTTAAGGGGATTGATTTTAAAATCCTCGTCTGTCGTTTTTGAAACAAATGTTGACTTGTCAATTTTGTCGTTTGACAAAACATAACAAACGTTATGAACGCCATCTTTTATTCTCACCAATTCAAATTGCCCTCTGTATCTTCCAAAACAATATTCATTGAACCGGTTCAAGGTATTTTTCGCTGTGCTCGCAGGATCATCACTCAAGATCCAGTTTCTTGATCCAGGCGCACGAACAAGCGAGGCAGGCAGTTCATCCACTGTTATCAAAACTTGTCCTACCTCAGGTCCGCCAATATCAAAAAATCCAAATCCTGTACCAGAAAAACTGAAGCAAAAACTTGAATTAGGAGTTTCTGTTTTCAGTATGTATGGGAACCATGTTGCATAGGTAGAAAGATCCTTGCTATCTGCCGTGGTCATCTGCTGCCATTGACCTGTCAAGATTGAATATTGTACAGGATCCAACATGGTAGCTTTTTCCCATTCGTTTCCATAAATGGCATTCGGTATTGATGCATGTTCGAATACTTTGGCATCCAGGAGCTTTCTCAATCCACGCGCAATGGCTGATGCGTAAAGGTCGCCACCTTCCCTAGTAGGATGAACACCGTCTTTTGAAAAAACTATTTTCCCTTCTGCATTATCCTTGGATTTCCATACAAGCTTTCCGAGACTTTCAAGTTGTGCTGCCCTCAGTCCCATGTGTATGGAAGGCAGTTGATAATGCTCAGCGATTTTTTCCAGACCCATGATATAATCGGGAATATTCCCGGCAGTATAGACCTTGTGCTGTTCACCGGAAATCGCATAAATAAAACAAATGGCCGTTGTTGGTGATGCCTTTTTCACCTGCCTGACAATTCCTTCCATAGCAGCAAAATCACCTCCATTGACGGCAAATTCAATAAACAAGAGATCTGGCCTGTACTTCAAGACCTGGTCTTCCAAACGACAGGCTCCAAGGTCAGTACCGGTTCCTGAAACCCCGGCATTCACCCCTGTTATTTTCAGGGATGGATGCAGTGACTGGATAAAATTAATGGTCTGCTGACGGTATTGATCATGTGCTCGGGTAATGCTTCCACCAAGGAATGCAACACATAATTCGCCATTTTTTCGTTGCAATTTTTGCTTGAAATTCCCCAGTCCGGCCCGCACATTTGTCTCTGCTGGATTAAACCACGGCTCAATGAATTGTAATCGATAACTGCTGTCTGTACTAAACTTAAGAGAGAGTGCTGCAGTCTGACTTTGTGAAGCAGTATTGAAAAAGAAAATACTGGCAAAAATGGAAAATTGAAGACCGTATAACTTCATTTTTTTCAATTGATGTGTTTAATCAATTCCAAGTAAATACAGCTTCTTTTCTAAATCCCCAATATCCATATCCCACGACTACCTTTTTGCTTTTGGCGGGAGGTAGCACACCGCGAAAAATACCAGAATCAGTATCTGTTTCGGTCAACATTATCCGTTCAGTTTTACCACCTTCAAGCGTCTGCTCAACCCAGGCAATATCCTTTTTATAAGGATCAACATTGAGTGGAGCCTGCAACTCGACCTGAATTGATTTATTTGATGATGCAGTTTTAACTGTACGACCGGAAGCGTTGACAATCCTCAAACCAATGCTGTGCAAAGATGAAAATATAAGCGTCGATAACCATCCCCTGTTCGAGGTAGCCCATCCTTCCGTAGCGTAAGCATTCAATCCAATTTTATCTGTTACGCCATCGGAGCTTGTTTTGATATCGGTTGATTGATTACGGGGGAAATCCTTGTCCAATGGCGTGCCATCAAGGGTTCCACGAACAAGTCCAAGCATGCCATACCCGTTTGGATGCGATTGAGGCCAACCATTTTCAACATCTTCCCAATACCCTTTGATTGCTATGCGCTCCTTGCTCTTGTGGCTGAAATGTGCTCCCAGGGGATTCAGTCCAAAAGTGAAATTCACTTGAGACCATGCAAAGGGCCTGGCCTCGGGCCTGTTCAATACATGTGCAGCAGCGAACAAGCTTCCGCCAAGCGCGGGAGCACCACCCAATTCTTTTGTTTTGGGATGTGCCCACTCAGTATCGCTGTGCACCCTGTAGTGCCAGGGATTATCAGACTTGGAAATGATATGGTCCATCCACGCATTGAGCTTTTCTTTAGCACCTGCAGGTGCTTTTTCAGGCACGGTCATCAGATAAAAAGAAAGTGCCTGTGGCGTAATGTGTTCGGCATTTCTGATCCACCACATGTGACGGATATTGTTAAAATCCCAGTTCCTGACAATATCAGTTACACCTTCATTTGCCCATTGTAAAAACTTTTCAGGTTGACCATCCTTTTCATTTTTCTCAGTCAGGTACATGAAAAGATTGCTGAACACGGACTGGCCAAATGCATTTCCCATCTCATTGAATTCCTGGTAGCCTGAATCAACCCATTTGTTGCTATAGGTCCAATACCTGACCACCTTATGTCTGTCGTATTCCGTCCACTTTTCCAGACAAACTTTTCTGTATTTGCGGTATTTTTCCTCAGGCAAATATGGTTTTAGAAAAGAATGATAGGCTGCGCAAACAGCTGCAAGTTGATCAAGCGTGTTCCAATAATCATAATTCATTTTTTCTTTGCCTTCATAACCCAGCCATCCATGACGGTTTCCGATGGGACCATTGAATGCATGATGATTGTAGGCGAATTCTGCATGCCAAAGAATCAATGCAATCAGATCAGGGATCTTTCCATCTCCCATTTCGTTTTTCCAATTGTCAAACAAGGCAGGGTTGCTGGCATAAAACATGGTTTCAAAAACAGTTTCAAGCCCGTATGCCCCTACATCCCTGGATGGTCCGCCCCCATATACTTTTGCCTCATTAGAATGAAGGGGGTCTGTTGAACCTCTAACGTCTATAAAGAAATCATATGCAAATTTGGAAGAAGCCAGTTCCTGGTAGTAAGACCGGATCTTGAATGGAACCGATTTATCCAAACCCTGTACCTCAGCAAAGTATTCATCTTTGGATGCTATAGGATTGAATGCTGTGAAATCACCAGCAAACTTGCTGATTTTTCCAGTAAATACTGGCTTACCGGTCTTAACGGATCGCAATGTAAATTTTTCACCATCCTTGACACCCCATGCTACCAATCTTTTAGATTCATTCAAGTTGTATCCTGCCTGATTGACCAATACTCGTTTGATCGCATTTGGTTGTGCCAGAGCACCAATTGAAATACCCATCAGCAAGATGGTCAATACTTTTGAAGGTTTTCCAGCCCGCCAAATGAAGAATGAAATGAATACTATGACAAGACCAACAGCGATGACAATTCCTGCTGACTGTACAGACAGCATGCCCAGGATTGCTATACCTATGCCAACTACTGACATTGCAACAGCTATAACTTTTATGCCAAAGTTATTTTGTGCCGTAGCATCCTCCACCTCTAAGGAATTACGGTCATCAGATGAAATTTCTGCCACAACTACCGGGTTTTCTGCAATGCTCCCTTTAAAACGGTAATAGAGCTCAAATGCAAAAAGGGAAATCAATGGAATAGATTGCCCTATGACAGTTTCCATGGTTCTCGAAAGTTTAAAACCCAGCAATGAAGGTGCCAACATTTTCAAAAACAAGTTGATGCTAAGTGTCAATACCGTTACCGTTACAACAGAGATTGGTGTTTGACGTTTTGAGAAAAGACTCCAGATGATGGGAGCAAACAGTGCGCCACCAGCAATAGAAGCAATGCTCAAAACAAAATCAACAATTCCTCCAATTCTGGGAACAAGCAGAGCAATAAATACAGTACCAGCACCAAAGAGAATGGTAAAAATTCTGGCAACCAATATTTGCTCTTTTTCACTGGCTGATTTCCTGATGAGGTTTTTATATAAATCTGTTGCAAATACTGTTGCAGCAAGATTGATCGTGGTATTGGCTTTACTGGAGGTTGCTGAAATCATACCGGCTAGGACCAATCCAATGAGTCCTGCTGGAAGAATTTTTTGGCAGAGCATCATGTAGGCTCCTTCGGCTCCCAAACCGGCCAGGTCAGGATTCATGATCCTGTATACCATTGGTGGGATCATCCAAATGAATGGGCTAACCAGGTAAAGGATCGTAAAAAGATAGGCCACCTTGCGGGAACTTTTCTCATCTTTTACACTCGTATACCGCTGAACATAACTCCAGTTTCCACCAATGTATGCGGTTTGGTAAACGATGAATGCCAGCATGAATGGAAAGGTATATTCTGCATTGAAAGGTTTAAAAAAATCAACCGGTGCCTGGGTAACTAAGTTAGCTGGACCACCAATCTGGTCAAAGGCAATGGGAATAACAATCAATACTGAAGCCGTAAGGATAACGAACTGAACAACATCTGTAACCAAAACTGCCCACAGGCCTCCCGCAGCTGTATACAGCACAATGATCAATCCAATGATCATGATGCAAGTATTCAATGAGTATGGTGTGGCCACCTGCACCATCTTTCCAACAGGATAAAGTACAGATGCAGTTGTGAACAAACTCAACATCAGTACCATGTATGTATAAAATTGCTGTGTTTTAAGGTTAAAGCGTTTACCAATGTATTCAGCTGCAGTTTTCACCCCGGTTTTCTTCCACCTTTTGGCAATAAAAACAGCTACCAACAGGCCACTGATGGCCATGGTCAACTGAATGGTATTGGCTACAATTCCTGACTTGTATGCAATGGAACCCCAGACAACAAATGTACCTGCAGAAAAATAACTGATAAACAATGACAAACCATTGATCCACCAGGGGGTAGCACCACCTGCTTCAAAAATAGCCTGGCTGCTCTTACTTCCAATTCTTGTAAATGCAAGGCCAATGCCAAAAATCAAAAAAGCAAAAATGACCAATACAATAAAATCCAACTGAACCATGGTAAGCGATTAATTGTTATAACAACGGATTGCAAAAACAGCAGCAGGAACATCCACAGAGGGATGTGAGAATTGAAATGACAACTTTCTGGTTTTTACAGGATTGGAAAGTTTCAATTTTCTTATGGTATTGTGATTGTCATGTACTTCACAGATTAGATTTCCCTTGTCATCATAAACACTGAACGCGGGTACACAGAAAGGCATTTCATTTTCAGGATGTCCCATTAAAACCGACTCCATGGGATGATCAAAGTCAGCATCGAAACACAACTCAATCTCGTTGACTTCAACTTCCGTTTTCCAATCTAACACCACCTCCGGACGCTTGTCCGTGAAATCAGCAACCCATGCATTGGGATGTGAGGTTGGTCTGTCAATCCCATTGCTGAGGTTAGTGACGCTGAACACATCCTCATTCAATTCCATTTGAATGCAGAGGTTTTGTCCGCCTGGTCTTCTTGCAGGGCACCAGAACTCAAATGCATCAACCCCAATGTCTTCCTTCGGCTCCTGCTTTCCAAAATTGGAAACGGCAGGATTAATATTGTTGAAAACAGTCAATATACCGGTAATCCGTTGACGGGTATAATGCAATGAAACATGATCATTTTTCATGAACGTGATGTATGCATATCCTGCATAAGGCATTTTGCTTTCGAACTCCAGTTCCACTTCATTCAGTCCTTCCTGTAGCAAAATTGATTTTGTTTCAAGGATGCATTCCGGGGTATGGTTATTTTTATCTTCACTCAACCTCAACTGAACTTCCAGTTGAACTGCGGTTGCGGCATGACAATTAATTTTGCAGACCGGTATTGCTCCTTCCGACAAAGGCACCATTTGTGCAACAGAAACAGAAAGCGGTTTGATCAGATCTGTACTGCCAAATGAACTGAATTTCAGGTGAGAGGAAGCACTGATGTGTGCAAATATTGAAAGATCTTCCGAAATCCTGCTAATACCGGGAATATATGCACCATCTTTGATCAACATTTGCTGTAGTGACTGCAGCTTGTTCTTTTCAAGCAACTCCCTTGGACCAACATCTGCAGATTTTGCCAAAAATGCAGCAGTGCCAACCACCTGTCCAATCAAACCACTTGTTGCCATTACCCTTGTTGAGCCAAAAGCAACATGGCTTGCACTGATGATTCTACCTGCAAGAAAAAGGTTCGAAATATTTCTGCTGTATAAGCAACGGTATGGAATTTGATAAATTCCTTTGCTATGCCACTGGTTGCATCCAGGCTTTTCGCTGAACACACCGTCTGCGGGATGAAGGTCTATGCTCCAGCCACCAAAAGCGACTGCATCATCATGTTTTCTTTGTTCAACAATATCCTGCTGAATCAACATATAATCGCCTTCAAATCTTCTGCTCTCTCGCTTGCCGGGTATGGTACCCACCCATTCCAGGGTAAGGTTTTCCGCTTCCGGAAATTGTCCTGAATTCTTAATATAATCCCAAACACCATAGATTACCTTCCATAATTCCCATTTGATGGTTTCGGTTTCTGTAATCGTATCCAATCTTCCACCATATTCAACCCACCATAACCTGCATCCGAAATCTTTTGCGTTAAAGGATTTAAACCTTGGAATCTTAGTGATATCTTTCAAAGCAAATGAAGGAGCAACATACCTAACGGGTTTGCCCATGTCCTTGGAATAAAAGTAAAGTGAGTGACCAAGCAGCTCACCGTATTCCTTGGAAGGAGCAAATTTTTCACCAAATTCTTCTGCAGACTCTGCTCCCATTCTAAATGCAGCACCAGAGAGAAAACCCAATATGCCATCCCCTGATGCATCCACAAAATATGGTGCAATCAGCTGATACATTTGCTGATTTTGACTGCAAAATGCCCTTACGGATGATATGCAATCTTCAGTAGACTTACTTACTTCAAATGCCGCAGTATTCAAGAGAAGTGTGATATTTTCTTCCTCTTTCACTTTTTCGAGCAATACAGTATCAAAGATCAAAGGATTACCCTCAGGATTCCTGTACATGTTCTCTACAAGCAATTCATCCATGATGCCACCTTCCCTGGCCCAACGGTTGTTATTGCCCATGTGTGAAGTGGCTCCCAAGATCCACAACCTGACTTCACTGGATGCATTCCCACCCAAAACAGGTCTATCCTGCACCAATGTCACTTTCATGCCAAGCCTGGAAGCAGCAATGGCTGCACAGAAACCAGACAATCCTCCTCCAACCACAACAAGGTCGCTTTTGATTTTGGTTGTGATAAAATCTCGTTTGCTTACCGAAGATGCTGTAATCATTTAAAAAAAATAACGGTTAAAATGTATCAATTCCAACCAGGATTCTGAAGGATGTTACCATTTGTTTTGACAATTTCGGACTGCGGTATGGGATACAAATACATCTTATCCAGGAATACCCTTTTTTCCAAATCATATGGCACATATTTGAAACTCCCATTCGCCTCTTTCGTAATTTTAACTGCACGAATTGAAGCCCCAAGTGTTCCGCTGCCAATCATCCATCGTCTGACATCCCAGAAACGATGGTCTTCGAAAGCAAGCTCCACCAGTCGTTCATTGCGGATTTTCTCCCGCAATTCATCCTTGGTTACTACTGCAGCTATGGCAGGCATAGCAACACCGGTTCTTGTCCTGACTGCATTTACAGCCTGTAATGCCGTAACCTTAAGGGTATCTGGAACATTGGGGCCGAAGGCCTCATTCATTGCTTCAGCATAGTTTAGATAGGTTTCAGCCAATCTGAAATAAACCCATTGCTTTGCACTGGTTTGTCCGGTTGCCAGGTTCAAGGTTTCATCAACATATTTTTTTAGGTAATATCCTGTCTTTGAAGCCCTGAAAAGGGGCTTTGCATTGATCCCTCCCTCCCAAAGTTGAACATTGGTACCTTTCCAAGCTGAATTGTTGACAATTACATTCATGAGCAACCTTGGATCCCTGTTGGCATAGGGATCAGCTGCATGTGCAGGGTTTTTCCAATCAAAGGGTACGCCAGTTTTCATTTCATGTGCATCAACAAAATTTTGAGTGGGGCAGGTTCCAGACCTGCCATTCTGATAACCTATTGGATAGTTCAAGGTTTCAAAAGTATTGCTGGCCCCATACCTTCTTTCAAAAATAACCTCGTTGCTGCGCAGTGTCTTCAGCTGAAACAGTGCAGGATAGGTAGATTGGAAGCTGTAGGGAGCGACTGGCATAAGATCCAATACAGCCTTGTTGGCAGCTGCAGCAATTTTCCAACGCTCAAGCCGCTTGCTATCGGTATAGCCTACCAGCGGATTGTTGTTGGCGGGTCGGTTGAAAAGATCACTTGCAGCGTAAGTTAGCGCCCTTGCTTTCAAGGCCAAAGCAGCACCCACAGTAGGCCTCCCCCAGTCAGCATTTGCAATGTCAGCAAGCTTTAATGGAAGACCCAGTGTTGATGAATCACAAAGTCTGACAATGTATTTAATACAATCTTCAAAACTATTGCGCTTGATGGTCGTCAGGTATGCTGTTTCTGCCGCAATACTGATTTTGTGGTCTACGATTGGAACACCACCGTACCGCTTCACCAATTCAAAATAATAAAATGCACGAAGGAACTGGGCCTCAGCCCTCCACATCTTCATGTTGCTCACCCTTGCAACATAGGTTACGGGATCCGGAATTTTGTATTCGATGAACGTAATGGTGTCTGTACCTTCACTAAAGTCAAATGTTTTCCTGATGCCTTGATAGTTCCTGGCCCAGGCATCGTCGGGATTGGAATATATACTCCAATTGCCGGAATTGAAATCTTGCACCGCTTCTGTTTCATTGACATCCTCAGATTCATCAACGGCAGATGCTCTCCATGAATTTCCAATTGAATTGTAGCCTTCGGGCATGGAAGTAAACATGTTGTTGCGAAGCCTGGTCAGGTTGCTAAAATTTGTTATCACGTCCAACCGCGTGGTCAACGACAATGCTTCAGGTTCCAAATAAGAGCAACTTACTTGGAACAGAAGCATCATTCCTATGATTGATGTTAATATGATTTTCATGTTGATGAATTTTAAAGTTGAATCTTGAAGCCCATGTTCACTGAACGCATGGTTGGATAACCGGCAATGTTTTCAGGATCGGAATACTTGAATTTATCGAAAGTGAAAAGGTTCATGCCACGAACAAATACACGGCTCATGGAAAGCCCCGTTTTCTTTAGGAACAAGGATGAAAAATTATAACCAAATTCAAGGGAGCGAACTTTCAAAAAATCCCCATTTCTCAACCAAAAAGATGATGTGCGGTAGTTGTTGGCATTTTCCAATGTGGATAGCCTGGGATATTTTGCTGTGGCACTGTTTTGAACCGTCCAGGGCTCTTGTACAAAGGTTGAAATTTTCTGGTTGGTACGAAAAGGAAAAAAGATGTTTCCATAGCTTGCCAAATTGACGTTCCTGTCCAATTGCGCCTGCATCATCACCTGCACATCAAAGCCGCCCAGATTGAATCCAAGCTCAAGGCCAAACTCCTTGGTAGGAACACTCCCATTGCCAATAGGACCTACATCATAGTTGTTGATGATACCATCGTTGTTCCTGTCCCTATACTTAAGATCTCCGGGTTGAACTGGGCCAAAAATCTGAACGGGACTGTTGGCGATATCTTTCTCGGAGGCAAAAAAACCAATGGCATCCAAGCCATATGTATAATAGATGGGACTACCCTTCCTATAAAAATATTCACTTCCCTGAGGTACAACTTCTTCTGCCATTTCAACCACCCTATCTTTGATAATGCTCATGTTGAGACGAGCAAAAAAACCACTGTGCTTGAATTGCTTTTGCCAAAGCAATGACAATTCAATTCCACGATTCCTGACCTCACCTTTGTTGACACTTGGCAATGAACCACCAAAAAGTGCTGGTACAGTAGTGGATTGAGAAGTGAGGATGTTCTTGCGGTCTTGCTGAAATAAGGCCAAGCTAAGGTCCACCTGATTGAACACACGGGCATCAATTCCCAAATCGTATTGGTAGGATTTTTCAAAACTCAAATCTGGATTCGCAATGGTTCCTTCAGTAATCGTGGATGCTCCCGCATTTGTGTTTCCAAACGCATAAGACCCACCACCTACATAAAGTTCCCTGTATCCAAAGCGGGTTCCTACATTGCTGCTGCCCACCATTCCACCGGATGCGCGCAACTTGAGATAATTGATGGCATTGGATGACTTCGCCTGCTGTTGGTCAAACAATACATATCCGGCAGAAACAGCAGGAAAAAATCCAAAGCGATTTCCTTTCGCAAATGTCTCTGTTCCTCCATATGATGTTGTAAGATCAGCGAAGAAGCGGTTTTTGAAATCGTAGTGCAGCTTTGCATTGACAGATTGCATGTTGTAGGGGTTTTCTCGTCCTACAATCTGACGTGTTTGGTTGTACAATGCCAGAAAATTGATGGTATGACTGTTGCCATATTTTCTGATATAGTTCAAGTACAATTCAGCTGTTCCCCTTCGATTTTGTGCATCATTGTAAGGAGAATTGTATGCAAGGTTGGTATTGGCGCCAATAGGTGCACCAACCACTGGTTTACCAGAGATTGGATCTTTAGTTGTCTGGTAAACCGCAAAGGTTTTAGACCAACCATCCGTTACTGTATAATAATTGTCAAATCCTACACGGGCACCCAATTCCAAACCTTTGACATGTTTTCCTGCGTCGTATTTCAAATCAAGATCTGATTGGAAAAACCTGTTGTGGATTTCCCTATACCCCCGATTGTTGATGTATCCCATAGGATTGTCTGCAAATGCCGCGGTACCGCCCAACAATCCAGGAAGCGCATAAACAGGAAAAAGATGGGTAGGATAGTCATACAGCCTGTTCCAAATATCAGAGGTTGCCATGCGTGGCGCATTGATATCATTGATTTGTCCACCCAGATTGAGTTTCAAAGTAAGATCGCTCAACACATTGACATCAATGTTTGACCTGAAATTCAAACGGTTTAAATTGGAATTGGTGCTGTAACCATCATTGATTTCTGTATTCTTATAAATACCTGTGTTGTTTAAATATCCAAGCGAAACATAGTAGTGTGCTATTTTATTTCCACCGGAAGCACTGATGTTCAAGGATGTTATTGGCGCATTTTGCTTTACCATTTCCTTTATCCAGTCTACATCCGGGTACAGGACCCGATTACCATCTGTATATCCAGCAATATCTGCATCACTGAACAAAGATGGCAACTTGTCATTGGACAAGGCCTGGTTGTAAAATTTGGCAAAGTTGGCAGAGTTGTAAAACTGGGGGAGCCTTGTAGGAGATTGCACACCATTTGAAAAGTCTACTGTCAGCTTTGTCTTTCCTTCAGTTCCTCCCTTTGTGGTAACCAATACCACGCCATTGGCAGCCTGAATACCATACATGGCCGTAGCAGATGCATCTTTCAGTACAGAAATATTTTCAATATCAAAAACAGACACTGAATTCAGGTCCCGTATGAACCCATCGACCAAAACCAAAGGAGCACGAGCATAACCAAATGTAGTTACTCCTCTGGTTGAAAACCCAGGCAGATCATTTCCTGGTTCACCACTGTTTTGGTCTACAATCAAACCGGGCACTTTTCCATACAATGCATTGCCCAGTGAAAAAACCGTATTTTTTTCGATATCCTTTCCTGTTAATGTAACGATGGAGGCAGTAACCTCTCGCTTGGGTACTTTTCCATATGCAATGGCCTGCAGGTCTGCGGACATATGAATGATGGAGTCTTTTTGTGTTGATTTTTTTTGCGCCTGAATTGACATTGACATCAGCAAAACTGTAATGAAAGTCAAACAGGTGCAATATTGTTTAAAGGGAATTTTCATGTTTACATGCATTAATTATATTACTTGAAATCGGTTTACCACCCCGGATTTTGAATAAGCCCATATCCCTTGTTCACTTCATTGTAAGGAAAAGGATGAAGGTACCAATGGGTAAACCATGCACGATCATGGTACTTGTATTTGGTATAAGTATAAGCGCCATTCTTTTGTCTAATGACTCTTACATCATTGATGGGACCCTTGAAAACATCTCCCATCATCATGCGTTTAACGTCAAAATAACGGTGATTCTCCAAATACAATTCAATACTGCGTTCGTTTTCAATGAATTTTCTGAGGCCTGCCTGATCAAGTGTTCGTGAAACAGTTGGCATTCCTGAGCGGGTTCTGATCACATCGATAGCGGAAAAAGCTTCAGCGGTGGGACCACTTGCCTCATTAATGGCTTCCGCCAAATTGAGGTACATTTCAGCGAGGCGCATGTATGGGCTCATGGGTGTCCATACCCCACTTGCTTCAAATCCATTCAACCATTTGCGGGTGAAATAAGCAAACTGTGTTTTTGCTGAAATTGGGCCGTTCCTTCCATTGGCCACACTTGCGTCCACTCCATCGTAAATTTCAAGGCTATACGTTGGGTTTGTGGTTACCCATAAACAACCATTGTATGCCACAGAAATATGAAATCGGGGATCGAGTTTTTTGTATGGAGCTGTAGGATCATTGACTGGAGTGGTAATGGTTGAATTCCAATTCACTGTAGTTCCATCAGTGTTTTGATATTTCTCAATGTGGTTTTGCGTTGGCTCAGTGGCAGCATATCCTCCAACATTGGTACCTCTCCCCAACCAATACAATTTAGACTGGTTGATTCCTTGGAAAGTACCATACAACACTTCTGTATTGCCTGCTTTTGGCACATCTTCACATGCAACCTTGTAGTTTCTGGTGACCCCAAAATTTTTCACAATAGCATATCCATTTTGTTCTGCATAGGCAATCGCCTCACGTGCTGACTTGGCCGCCAATGTCCAAAGGTTTTTATCGTATTTCATGAAGCTGATCAACTTGTTGTTGGCGCCAAAATCCTGATATGGCTTATCGCTATTGAAAAGAGGACTTGCAGCATACAGCATGGTTCTTGACTTGAGGCCATAGACAAATGCCTTGGTCAATCTGCCGAACTCTTTTTCATCCGGAACTTTTGCAGGAAAATAAGGGTTGGCGATAGCCTCATCACAAAGGTTGATGATGTGGTTGTATACCGAATCCAGAGATGCACGTGGAATGACAAAATCTTCAGCATCGTTCAATGCTTTCTTAACAATCGGAACACCGCCATAGCGTTTGAACATTTCAAAATATTCAAGCGCTATTACTGCTGTACATTCGCCCTTTATTCTTCCTTTTACGTCTGCAGTTGCATCAGGAACCCTGTCAATATTGTCTTTCAGGATCAAGGCCTTTCTGATGGTCTTCCAGTGGTTGTCATACACATCCTCCCCATTGGCCCCGTTTACGGTAAACCAGGTGGAGTTCACACTTCCTGCATAAACATTGTTGGAGGTATAACCATTTTGTGCGGTAAAACAAATCGCCTCATCAGTAATTGTGGCTACAGAACTTGAACCCAACTTTCCATTCAATGCTGTCGCCAGTGCCCTTCCCTGGAATTGGTAAAGATCAAAAAGAAGTCGTTCGGCATTTTGGTATTTTGAAAATACTGAATCCGTATTGAACGATGTTTGCGCGGGCATTTCCAAATACTTCTTGCAGGAGTTGAGACCTGTCATGCAAGATGTCAGGAATATGATGATATAAAAAGGTATTTTTAATTTCATGTTGATTTAATTTAGAATTGAAGGTTAAGTCCAAAGTTGAAGACCTTCAATTGGGGGTAAGTCATGGATCCGCTTGCCACATTTTCAGGATCAATGAATTTCAAGGTATCAAATGTGAGCAGGTTTTGTCCGCTAACGAACAATCGCATTGAGTTTGCTCCTATTCTCTTAAGGAACGAACCAGTCAAATTATATGCTACCTGAACATTGCGTAAACGCAAATAAGAGGCATCCCTGATCCAAAGCGATGAGTTGTAATAATTGGTTAGGTCAGCATAGTTGAGCGTCAAACGTGGAATCTTGGCATTGGCATTGTTGTCTGGGCTTCCCGCATACCATCTGTCCTTGATGAAACCCATGGCGGAACCATAGGCACTGAAAGGCAAAAGGGCATTGAAACCCATACCCATGCTCATGTTGGCAGCACCCTGAAACAAGAAACTCACATCAAGATTCTTATGGGTAAATCCTCCGGAAAATCCGTAGTTGATTTCTGGAAATGAAGGATTCATGATGGGGCTCCTGTCGTTTACATCAACAATGCCATCTCCAGTAATATCAGCATATTTAACATCCCCAGGGCGTTGGTTCATGTTGAACTGCCTTGGCCACTTGTTGATATCTTCCTGGCTGTTGAAAAAGCCCATGAACGTGTATCCAAATACTTCACCGACACGTTGATTTGTTTGGTTAAGAAGTGGGTACGCAGTGTTATAGGCCTCATCCATGAAAAGAATCTTGTTGCGGGCAAAAGAATAGTTGCCTCGGAGATAATAGCTTGTTTTTCCAACCATATCGGACCAGCCCAGCTCAATTTCATATCCGCCATTCTTTACACGGCCTATGTTGTAAGCATCTTGGAGTACGGCTGCAACATGTATCGGAACTGTTCTCCTGGCCGTCAAAATGTTGGAACGTTCTTCAAGGAAGTAGTCTAGGTTCAAAGACAGCTTGTTCTTGATAAATTTGAATTCTGCTGCGAAATTCTGCTTAAGGGATTTTTCCCAGGTGACGTTTGGATTTCCCAATTTACCCTCATACAAGCCAGACCTGCTTACAGGATCCTCACCAAAAATTGCTCCACCTCCACCCAGGTATTCACTTGGGAAGTACATGAAACGCAGTGATCCCATTCTGTCATTTCCCACAAATCCATAAGACGATCGCAACTTTAAGTATGAGAGGAAATTTTCACCAATGGCTTTTTTCACAAAAGGCTCATTTGTGACGACCCAACCAGCAGAAACTGCAGGAAACCATCCGAACCGGCTGTTAACTGGGAAATTTTCAGAACCATTCCTTCCCATGTTGAACTCAAGCATGTATTTCTGGGCATAGTTATAGGTGAAGCGTGTCACGAAATCCTGGTATCCCAGTGGAATGCCTGGATAAGAAAGCGAGTGATAGAATTGCTTGCGCTGGGTGTACAGCAACAAACCACTCAAAGCGTGTTTCCCAAATGTATTGTTGTACTCCATGGCCGCTTCAAGGTAAACACGCTTAGACCTGGAGAAACTTTCTGAGGGATCATTCAATACTCCATCCTCTCCTGATTGCCTCAATATAGGATCCGGAATTCCGTCGCCATTGACATCTATTTTTTCTGCTGCATATTTTGCAAAACTCCTTGAAAATCCTCTGCTCTGGCCATATTCACTGTCATACGCACCCATCATTCTTCCAGACAGTCCTTTCAACAGGAAATCAAATTTTTGTTTTAAGCCCACATTCAAATTCAGCACACTGTTGGAATAACGATCGAAACCATCAAAAAAGGTTCCCAATGCATTTCTTCCATTGGCCCTTGCCAGTGTTACAAATTTACCCTCCCACATACCGGCAGTTCCGTTTGTTGCAGCAGCCAAGATGTCAAGAAATGGTGAACCGCCTGGTGAACTTCGGTTTGAAGTGAAACCACCAATCTGAACATTGGCCCTGGTGGTTTTTGAAATATCCAAATCCAAATTGGAACGGAAATTGAATTTTTTATATATGTCGTTGTTGTTGTATTCCTTTACGAACTGCTTCCACAAACCCTCCTGCCCCAAGTAACCCAGTGAAACAAAATACTTTGCGACAGTGGTACCACCAGAAATATTTACGTTGTGCTGTTGTTGTGGCGCATTGTCATGCATCATAAATTTAAGCCAATCGATATCCGGATAAAAAAGTGGATCGCTGCCATCTTTGAATTTTTGCAATTCATCCTTGCTGAACATGGGAGTTACTGTAGGGTTGTCGTTCAGCTGAGCCTCTAACTGAAGAACTGAAAAATCATACCCGTTGAGAAATTCTGGCAGACGGGTAGGAACCTGCAAAGCATAGTTTCCGGAATAATTTACCTTGGCGGGGCCTTCCTTTCCCTTGAGGGTTGTAACAAGAATAACCCCATTTGCTCCACGAATACCATACACTGCTGTAGATGCAGCATCCTTCAGTACAGAAATCGATTCAACCTCATTGGGGTCAATCCTTGAAAATGGACGCTCTACCCCATCAACCAATACGAGAGGTGCTGCATTTCCGTTGTCCAAAGTACCTATACCACGGATGCGCAAGGTTGTTTCATCATTTCCGGGTTGCCCACTCCTTTGAACAGACAATAATCCGGGGACGCGACCAACAACTGCGGCGGTAAGATTCGGAACAGGCGCCTTTACAAGATCCGCACCTTTCACGGTAGAGATTGCACCAGTTACTGTTGCCTTTTTTTGACTTGAATATCCTACCACGACCACCTGATCCAGGCTTGAAGCGGACAGAGACATCGTAATAGAAATATTGTTCAGTTTCCCTACCCTGATTTCCTGGGTTTCATAACCAACATAAGAAATGACAATTGTGGCATTTGAGCCAGAAACTTCAATTGTGAAACTACCATCGGCTTTGGACTGGGTGGCCGCTTTTCCACCTTTTTCATTGATGGTGCAACCTGCCATGGGTTCACCTTTTTCATTCAAGAGTTTGGCAGTAAACAGAATACGATCCATTTTCTGGAAAGCTCCTGATGGATAATTGAATTCCTCGGCATGTGCAGATGTTACAAAAAACATTGCAGACAAGATGAAAATCATTGGAATTTTCAAATTGGTCAGCTGCCCTATTGTTGTAGAACAAAATTGGGTGGTCATCGATCGCATGGCTTAGGGTTATGGAATGATTGAAAAGATGATACGAGAACTTTTGGGTAGGTTAACCAGAAAACAGCACAAGGATTTTCCTGCGTTTTTTTCATACAAATAAGCAATTATTTTAATGTAATGAGATAGACGGCCCGAGGCAAACCATCAAAAAACTGGTTCAAATTATAGCATAAATATCGAATTAACAATATATTGCAAAAGCATGATTCACTATTGACTATCGAAAATGTTTGCGCAAACGTTTGCGATAGATATAAATTTTTTGAAATGCCAAGAGCAAAATGCCCAAAATGCCAAATCACGGAAAGAATTCTCAAGTCCGGAATCATAAGAGACAAACAAAGATTTTATTGTAAGGATTGCAACTATCATTTCACTCTTCTGCATGATGGCAAAAAGCAAAAAAATGAAACCAAAAAGAACAACAGGCCAACATCCTTGAAGGACATTGCCCAGGCAGCAGGCATTTCCATTTCAACCGTCTCAAGGGCCCTGAACAACCATCCTGACATCAGCCTTGAAACAAGAAACAATATCAAGCAGCTGGCTACCTCAATGGATTACCATCCCAACATACTTGCACAAAGCCTGGTAAACAGGTCCACACAATCCTTGGGAGTAATCATTCCGAACCTCGAGACCACTTTTTTTTCTTCCATGCTTGGAGGAATACAGCACATTGCGGCAAAATCCGGATACAGGGTTGTCATTTGCCAGTCGGATGAAAACCACATGACAGAAGTGGCCAACTTACAGGCACTCATGAACAACATGATCGATGGCTTGTTGATCTGCCATACACTGTACACCAATACATTTGATCATGTTAAAATGCAAATGAACAAGGGCATTCCTATTGTTCAATTTTACCGCGTATCAGAGGAACTAAAACTTCCAAAAATTTACAGCGACGATGAAAATGGGGCATTTCAAATCACTGAACACCTCATCAACAAAGGATGCAAAAAAATCGCATTGCTGCTCGGTCCGAAAGCAATTTCCATTAACAATAGACTGAATGGATACCTAAAGGCACTTCGCATGCATGGTATCAACAAAGACGAAAACCTGATCAAACATGTTGACTTCAGCTATAATGCTGTCATCGCAGCTGTTGACGAATGGCTGAACCTTGAACCTGAAATAGATGCCATTTTTTCGATTTCCGACAAGTGTGCTGTTCAAATCATCAGACACCTGAAAAACAAGAACATAAAAATACCAGGACACATCAGTGTATGCGGATTTGGGAATGAGTATACTGGAGAAATTGTTGAACCCCAACTCACCACCTTTGATGTTCGCACAAGGCTCATTGGTGAAGCGGCAGCAAAACTTTTACTTGAACAAATAATTGATAAAAAAACAAAAAATGAGTCCATCATGATTGATGGAAAAATCATCATCAGGGAGTCTACCAGAAAATAAAGTTTAAAAACAATGCTCTCCTATTTCAACGTTTGATGTTGAAAAACATTCAAATCAAAATCGTCCTGCCAATGGACTGAAAATTGATTGTCCTTAATGTTTATGGGAAGCCATATGTGCAAGCTTTCATAGGGATGATCTGGCTTGTTGACATCAAACATGGCAATGTATCCATCATCCCTTCCATGAACTTTAAAAATAAAAGTAGGCTGCCCCCCAAAGGTTTTTTCTGGTCCAAGACCATTGTTGGGATTGATACCAGTGCAAGGATTCCCATGGTATTTCCATGGACCTGTGAGAGCGGTACTTGTGTAATACCTTGCAGGATTGGGGTTCCAGCCGGTTGATCCTGATGCAAGCAAATGATATATTCCTTTTCGCTTGATTATTGCAGGAGCTTCTGTCTTGTCCAAGATACCGTCACATACTTGATACTTTCCTTCAGGCATGAGATAATCCGCATTCATTTTACCCACAACAAAAGCCTTGTCAGGTTTTCTCACCGTGAGGTGATACAAATCTCCATTTTCCTCCTGATGCATTGCAAAATCGCCAGATCCATTGTCAGAATTGGCTCCAAGGAATTTGTGGCTATATTTGAAGGGGCCTGTTGGGCTTTGGGAAATTGCAACACCCACAAAGCCTGTCACTGTTCCCTTGCCCTTTAAATACAGCTTGAAAAAAGCAATGAAGTTGCCAGATTTTTTATTGAACACAACCTTTGGTCGATCAAAATTACACTCATAAGCAAGGTCATGTGCGTCATCGCCAACGACCAAATTAAGCACCTTACCCATGTCCTGCCAGTTGATCAAATCTTTAGATGAATAGCAGTGGATTCCGCCATCGGCATGTTTCGCTTCAGAAAGGCCTGGAATTTTATGCGTACCATACCAGTAATACATTCCATCATGAAAAAGAATTCCCCCTCCATGGGCGTTGATGGGCAGTCCACCTGTATCATTCCATAATTTGCCTGGTACAATTTGAAGCTGGGGAATATTTTTTTGAGCCTTCAATAAACCGATGCCAAAAAAAATCAGCAGCAATAATGATTTTTTCATCCCTCTACCATTAAAATTCAAATCGTCTATGAAAGTACAAAAATGATTTCCAACAACAGTCAGGTAAAAAAAAGCACAAGTCTGGTCATGAACCTTACCCGTGCTTTGAATGCTGCCAAAAGGAACTTTTGTGGAGCTGGTGGGATTCGAACCCACGTCCAAACATATTCGCCGAATGCTTTCTACATGCTTATTTTGGAATTGATTGTCAGGAAACGGCAGGGGCCAAACGAACCAACTATTTCCGTAGCTGAATAGTCTTAATCAACCA
>JAURJU010000011.1 GCA_030832085.1 Chitinophagales bacterium
ATTTTACGAATTGCCCTCGGAGAATGCTGATGGGTTTGCAAAAATCAAACCTGTTTCAACACATGGCTTGCGCATCAATGATTATGCCTCTTTCAGGGGTATGTTGGTGCTCACAGGAATTGATGCAAAAACCGCTGCAGCCAACCCAAATGTCTTTTTCTCTGATGACAGGAAAGCTGCCGTCTGGGCCGGTGTAATTGATGACCTCTGGAAAATGGGCAAACCAGTCGGTAAAGGTGGACCATGGTTGAATGATGCAATTGATGCTGGGGCTGTATCCGACCCTTATTTGTTTGGTGGCTATGATCAACGAACAGTCTCCCTGTCTCATAATTCAACATCTGCAGTTTCATTTACACTGCAGCTGGATGCAACGGGAGATGGGGTTTGGTATGATTATAAAACTGTTACTGTTCCTGCAGGTCAAAGCAGTGTGTTGGCTTTTCCAGCTGACATACAGTCCAAATGGATCAGGGTGGTTTCAGACAAGTCTACTTTAGCTTCTGCTCAGTTCGAATACAAGTAATCCAACGCTATGTTTTTGTATCTTGTTGTCAATAAAATCGTGTTGAAATGGACGTGAAAAGCTTGTTTGTTGAAAATTTTGGATACACTCCCCATATTGTAGCCAAATCTCCCGGGAGAATCAATTTGATTGGGGAGCATACAGACTATAACCTTGGATTTGTCTTACCTGCTGCCATTGACAAGGCTGCCTATGTTGCCATCGCCAGGAGAGACGACCAGTTGGTCAGGCTTTTTGCAAAAGACCTTGGAGAACATTATCAGGTTGATATCAATCTCCTGCCAGAAAACCCAGGACATTGGTCTGCATATGTATTGGGGGTGGTGGACCAGCTTCAAAAGCTTGGCAAAACGCTCAGTGGTTTTGATTTGGTGCTGACTTGTGATGTGCCTACCGGTGCAGGCATGTCTTCTTCCGCTGCAGTTGAATGTGCCACTGCACTCGCGCTAAATGCACTGTTTGAGTTGCAGTTGGAAAGACTAGACCTGGTAAGACTGGCCCAAAAAGCAGAGAATGAATTTGTTGGTGTGAAGTGTGGCATCATGGACATGTTTGCCAGTGTAATGGGCAAGGATGCCCAGGTGATACAATTGGATTGTCGGGATCTATCCTATCAATATTTTCCCTTGAACCTTGGCGATTACAAGATCGTCTTGTTTGATACGGGCGTGAAGCATTCTCTTGCAGGAGGCGAATACAATTTGAGGAGGCAACAGTGTGAGCAGGGCGTTGCGGTGCTCAAAGACAGATTTCCTGAAGTGAACAGCCTCCGTGATGCAACCATTGCTATGATGGATGAACAATTCAGGACTTCCGTTTCACCAACCGTTTACAACAGGTGTTTGTATGTGATTGAAGAAAACTTGCGCCTTGAAGCAGGATGCACGCTTTTGCTGCAAAACGATATACATGGATTTGGAAAACAGATGCATGGATCGCACAAGGGATTGAGTGAGTTGTATGAAGTCAGTTGCAAGGAGTTGGACTTTTTGGTTGACCTATCAAAAGAGGAAGAGTCCATCGCTGGTGCCAGGATGATGGGTGGAGGATTTGGAGGTTGTACCATCAACTTAATTGAATCATCTGCTATCGATGCCATCTATGAGCGGTTCAGCAAACAATACCAATCTATCATGGGAAGAGAGCTGGCCATGTATGTGACTGTTCCTTCTGAGGGATCTCAACTCATAAAATTTGATTAGATGAAATATTCAGCATCCTTGCGTTGGGTGATTGGCATTTCAATTGCATTGCTGCCTTACCTAAGTTCCTTTTCACAAACGATCTATGTATCAGTAAAGGGGAATGATCAGCATCCGGGAACAAAGATCAGGCCCATTGCTTCCTTTTCAAAAGCGCAGGAACTTGTCAGGAAATCTGGCGAGGCAACTGCAAAAGTGATTTTTTTGGAGGGCACTTATTATCTCCCTGAAACCGTTCGTTTTACTGATAAAGACAGCAAGTCATCTGTCGTTTACATGGCTGAAAAAGAGGGAACTGTTGTGATCAGTGGTGGAAAGCAATTGCAGTTGAAATGGACAAAATCTTCAAAAGGTTGGTATACCGCTTCAATCCCTTCGGGCAATACCATTGATCAGTTGTACATCAATGGTGTCAGGCAACGCATGGCCCGTTTTCCCAATGCGGTTGAAGGGAAAAATGTTTTTGATACCTGGGACCTCAGCCACAGCATGAAATCCGATTCAGCGCGTGATCCACTCAATCCTAAAAGAATTGCCAATTGGAAAAATCCTGCTGGTGGTTATGTGCATGCCATGCATACAGCCCTCTGGGGAGACATGCACTGGCTCATCACCGGAAAAAAATCAAACGGAGAACTCATGGAAGAGGGCGGATGGCAGAATAACCGTCCATCGCCCAAGCATCCTGGATACCGCATGGTGGAAAATATTTTTGAGGAATTAGATGCCCCAGGTGAATGGTTCTACAATGCCTCTGAAGAAAAGCTTTATTACATTCCAATGGATGGCATGGATATCAACAAAGCTAAAGTTGAAATTGTAAGACTGAAACACCTGATTGAATTCAATGGATCAACTGCATCTCCAGTGTCCAATATTGAACTCAAAGGATTTGTTTTCAAACATGCCGCAAGAACGTTTATGGAGAACAAGGAGCCACTGTTGCGTTCTGACTGGACAGTATACCGCGGTGGTGCAGTAGTATTCAATGGTGCCGTTGGTTGCAAAATTACGGATTGTGAATTTGATCAGGTAGGAGGCAATGCCATATTTATCAGTAAGTACAATCGAAACTTGACTGTTTCCGGATGCTATATCCACCATGTTGGTGCCAATGGCATTGCATTTGTGGGAGATCCTGATGCTGTGAGGAGTCCACTGTTTCGTTATGCAAAACAAGATTTCAACAACATTGATAGAACTCCTGGTCCTAAAACAGATAATTATCCTTCTGATTGTCGGGTTGACAATTGTCTCATCACCATGACAGGTCGGGACGAGAAGCAAACTTCTACCGTGCACATATCCATGTCGCACAAGATTACCGTCAGCCATTGTTCCATTTATGATGTGCCGAGGGCAGGCATCAACATCAACGAAGGCACCTTTGGCGGTCATATCATTGAAAACAATGATGTTTTCAATACAGTGCTTGAAACCGGAGACCATGGTAGTTTCAACTCATGGGGGAGAGACCGCTACTGGACGCCAGAGATCAATGAGTCTGTGCCTGAAGTCAGAAAAGACAAGCAGTTTCCATTTCTTGATATGCTCGGGCCCAACATCATCCGCAACAACCGCATGCGCTGTGATCATGGCTGGGACATTGATCTGGATGATGGATCTTCTTGGTACCGCATCTACAACAACCTCCTGTTGAATGGCGGACTAAAGATGAGGGAAGGTTTTGATCGGATTGCAACCAACAACATCATCATCAACAATGGCCTTCATCCGCATGTTTGGTATCCCAACAGCGGTGATGTATTTGCACACAATATTGTGTTCAGGGCCTACAGTCCTGCGCTGATGAACAAGGGAATACCAGCGGATGGTAAGTGGGGCAAATTATTGGATTCCAATTTATATGTTGCAGCAGTCGGAGCAATGAAGAAGTATATTGCCAATGGATGTGATTCCAATTCAATCGCAGGTGAAGCAGGTTTTATAAATGCAGCCCTGGGCGATTATGGAGTGACTAGGACGTCAAAAGCGCGCTCCTTGGGTTTTATTCCCTTTGCAATGAATGATTTCGGTGTTCAGAAACCAACATTGAAAGCAATTGCCAAAACACCTGTATTCCCACAAGTCAATGTGCTTGCAGATACTGATAAAATGATCAATGGTCGTAAATATGCTGTTTGGGGAGACTCGAAATTATGGACACCCAGGGGAGAGGAATTTTCAGCATTTGGCATTGATTTTTCCAGCACGGGTATTGCGCTTGATGGCGTTGTTGAAAACTCAGCTGTTTTCCTCTTGGGTTTTAGGAATGGAGACTTGATCCAATCTGTGAACAATGTAGTCATCAAAACCATCGCTGATTTTAAAGGATATCTCTCGAACAATAAAAATACAGGAGAACATCATTTTGACATCATCAGGAACCAGAAACAAATAAAGCTTTTGGTCAATAAAACACTGCCCAATGTATTGGATTGACCTGCAACCAAATATTTGTAAACGCAAAATATATTGCAATGGGACTGCTTGAAGGAAAAGTCATATTTCTTACCGGGGGCTCTGATGGCATTGGCTTTGAGTGTTTCAAAGCATATGCTTCAGCGGGTGCACAGGTGGTCATTGCATCTCTTGGTCAAGCGCAAATTGACAGGGCAATGCTTGAAGTGCCAGGAAGCCATTTGGGTATTTTGTGTGATGTTGCAGACGCCCGTCAAGTCGAATTGGCCATCGCCAAGACCATCGAAAAATATGGAAGGATTGATGCCATTCACAACAATGCAGGCATTGCAGGTGCATCCAAAATGTTGCATGAAACAACAG
>JAURJU010000107.1 GCA_030832085.1 Chitinophagales bacterium
CAACCCGGAGATGCCATGTATGAAGACATCAACAATGATGGAAACATCAACTACATGGATGTCGTATACCTCGGAAACAGCAATCCAAGGTTGTCAGGTGGTTTTGGACCTTCAGTGACCTGGAAGAACCTGCGCATCACCACATTCTTCAGTTTCCGCTGGGGCTACAACGTCATCAATGGTACCAAAATGAATACCACCAACATGTTCTATTTTGACAACCAAAATACTTCCGTGTTGGGCAGGTGGAGAAAAGAGGGTGATGTCACCGACGTGCCAAGGGCACTGATCAGCGGTGGCTTCAACTGGTTGGGCAGCGACCGTTATGTGGAGGATGCATCGTATGTAAGGTTCAGGACCATCACTGCCAGATACACTTTCAACAAAAAAGTTTTGTCCAAGTTGAAATTCAGGTCATTGAGCGGATTTGTAACGGCAGAAAATCTTTTCACCTTTACCAAGTACCTGGGTCAGGATCCTGAGGTATCATTCAGGGGATCTGATCCATTCAGGGTTTCTTATGATTACTCCATGACGCCTCCTGCAAAAAACATCACCTTCGGATTGGTAGCCGGATTTTAAACAAAACATTGAACAGCAATGAAAATCTATTTCAAATATGCCTTTGCCTTGATGCTTGTCACTGCGTTGGGCGGATGTAAAAAATACCTTGACCTGCAACCGCTGGACGGGATCATCAAACAGGAATTCTGGAAGACCAAGGAGCAGGTGAAAGCCTCTGTGATTGGTATCTATTCTTCCATGATGGAACCTTCTTCAGGAGCCTATGGCAGACAGGATTATGTCCCTTCCATGACCGAGTTGTTTTTTGTTTGGGGTGAGTCAAGGGCAGACCATGTTGCAACGGCAACTGCTTCGAGTGCCGATGATATCGCCTTGGTGAATGTCAATACCCAGCCGACCAATGTAAACGTCAACTGGAGACCCTTTTACAGGACCATCAATTTTTGCAATACGGTGATTGAAAAAGCTCCTGAAGTATTGGCCAATGACAATACATTTACCCAAGCCCAGCTTGACAATTATCTCAGTGAGGCCTTGGCCATTAGAGGACTGATGTATTTCTACCTGATCAGGAGCTTCGGTGATGTGCCCTTGAAAACAGATGCTACACTGAGTGATGAGAACATCAAACCCATCCCTAAATCGACTCAGGCCCAAGTCTTGACTCAAATTGTTGCTGATCTAAAATTGGCAGAGTCTAAAGCAGTCAAGACCTATGGCGATGTGGATTCAGACAAGGGAAGGGTTACACAATATACCATCAACGCCATCCTTGCTGATGTATACCTTTGGATGGAAAAATATCCTGAAGCCATAGCAGAATGTGATAAGGTGATCAATTCCGGAAAATTTGGACTGATCCGTGGGGCAACCCGCAATGGTCCGGTGATGGAATACAACGAGAGCTGGTTCAATACCCTGTATGCAGATGGCAATTCAAATGAAGGAATTTTTGAATTGCAATTCAGTGCACAACGATTGAATCCATTTTTCCCCATTTTTTCTGCCACCATCCCATCAAGAAGGTGGACAGCCACCGCAGATCTCATGGAAAGGGTCTTTACGCTTGACCTGAATGATGACAAGAATATAGACATCAGGGGCGACAGGGCTTCCGTCAGTGCAGCGACCTCCACCATCTGGAAATACATTGGGGCAAGTCCATTCATCACCCGACCCATTGATCAAAGTTTTGCACATTGGTTCTTCTACCGCTATGCCGATATCATGCTCATGAAAGCCGAGGCCTTGAATGAGTCTGGCAATGGTAAGGATGCACTTGATCTTATATACAAGGTCAGGGCCAGGGCCAATGCATTGACTGCAACAGATCTGGCACCATCACCCACTGACAAGAACCTGATCCAGGATTTCATTCTGGAGGAGAGGGCAAGGGAATTTTGTTTTGAGGGCAAGCGTTGGTACGATGTGTTACGCAATGCAAAAAGAAAAAACTATGCGCGGTTGGGAATTTTGTTGAACACCATCTCACAAAGTGTGCCATCCAATCTTCAGCAGTCTGCACAAGCCAAGGCCCGGGACGTCAACAGCCATTATTTCCCCATCTATCTCTACGAGCTGCAAACAAATAAACAATTGATTCAAAATCCTTTTTACAAATAATCAAGCCAGTATATGACCAGAAAAAATATATTGCTCGCGGGAATCGTTTCCATCTGTCTGATGTACCTGGTGAATACAGGATGCAGAAAGATTGAGGTGGTGGAAAAAACAACCCTTGATGTGAACATCGTTGGATACCTGGACAAGAACCCGGATTCATTTTCATTGTTCAGGCAAATCCTTGAGAAAACCGGAACAGCTGCATTCCTGAATGCCTATGGCTCTTATACCTGTTTTGCTCCGACCAACAGTGGTGTGAAAACGTATTTGAAAAATCTTGGCGCAACTTCAGTGGAAACTGCTGATATGGCAACACTGAAAGACATGGTAAGGCTTCATTTGTTGGAAGACACCATTTATACCAATTCTTTCACTGATGGCAAGTTGCCAGTCATTACCATGTATGGACAGTTTCTGATTACATCAGTGGTCAATACAGCTGGTGTTTCCAGTTATGTCATCAACAGGCAAGGTGCTGTTGTGAAATCCAACATCAGGGTTGGAAACGGCATCATCCATGCCATTGATCAGGTACTGACGCCTGCCACCAAAACAATTTCTCAACAATTGGAGAGCAAGCCAGAGTATTCCATTTTTGTTCAAGCCATGAAAGAAACTGGTTTTTTTGCGAAGTTGAATGTTGTGGATCCTGACCTTTCCAAAAGATGGATCACGGTTTTTGCAGAAAGCAACAAGGCATTGGCCGACAGTGGGTTTGCTACCTATGCGGCATTGAAGGCAAGGTTTTCCAAACCGGAAATCCGATGAATCCATTGGACAGCCTGAACATGTATGTAGCTTATCACGTCTCCTCAGGATTGAAATTTTTGGGAGACATCATCACCGTACCAACGCATGAAACACTCTTGCCACAGGAAGTGATCAGCATCAAGTTGATAGACCAGGATGTGGTGCTGAACGAAGACGAATTCAATGGTGTCATTGAAAAGGGTGTTAAAGTCATCCGTGACAAAAGTGATGTTGCTGCAACCAATGGTGTTGTGCATGATCTGGCCGCCCATTACAGGGTGAAGTTCAG
>JAURJU010000108.1 GCA_030832085.1 Chitinophagales bacterium
ATGCCGAGGGTGTTCACCTCTTCCCATACCGAACAGAGAAGTTAAGCCCCTCATGGCCGATGGTACTGGGACTTGTCCCGGGAGAGTAGGTAGGTGCCATATTTATTGAGCCCTGATCGAAAGATCAGGGCTTTTTTTTGCTCATTTCCAAAAGGATTTTTATCATTGTCTTTATTTCTAGGAACCCCATTGCCGATTTTTATCCTAAGACCATCCACCATACTGATTGCTTTCGTTGCCATGCTTCTGGCATTTTCAACCCCAACGAAAGTTGATGTACCATTAAAACATTTCATTGTTTCCGGTAGGGCACAAGGAACGACCTATACCATCAAATACCTCTATCCGGATTCTTTGTTCTTGCAGGACAAAGTTGATTCGCTTCTGCTTGTTGTTGACAACTCCCTGTCGCTCTACAAAACAACATCTTCCATCAGCAAATTCAATGCATCGCTAAGGGGTACACCGATTGACATACACCTGTTGCATGTGGTTTCGGCGTCGCTTGGTTTTAGTGCTGAAACACTAAACGCGTTTGATATTACTTCCAAACCCATTTCCCTGTTATGGGGTTTCAATGGCCCTACGCCTTCAACTCCTCCTGGCCCATTGCAATTGGCTTCTGTATTGAAACATGTCGGCCCTCATCATATTTCCATCAGAAATGACAGCCTTTTGAAGGATGACCCCCACACCATGATCGATTGTGATGGTGTTGCCCAGGGATATACGGTTGATCAACTGTCGCAGTTTTTATTGTCTTTGGGAATAAAGGATTTTATGGTCGAGTTGGGCGGTGAGGTTCGTACTTCAGGCAAAAGTTTTGATGGTAAACATTGGATCATTGGTCTTGAGGATCCTTCCGCCTCATTTGGAACAAATTCCATCGTTTCGAAAAGGGTTTCGCTTTCTGGTCTTGCGATAACCACTTCTGGAAGTTTGAAGAAGTTCAAAAGGCTCGGCAATGCTTACTTTAGTCATATCATGGATCCAAGGACTGGGAGGCCCATCAACAACGGCATTGTATCTGTAACTGTGATTGCACGTGATGCCATTACTGCAGATGCTTATGACAATGCAGTCATGGTGTTCGGTATTCAACAATCTTTTTCCCGTTTTGGTGCAGATCCTTCAATTGGTTTTCATATTGTTTATACCAAGGCCGACGGGTCTCTGGCAGATACATCCAATTTGCGGTTCAAGGATTTCCTGTTGAATTGAACACATTTTTAGGCGGTTTAAAAGTAGAGGTAATTGTCACGGCCATAGACATCCTTCCTGAAATTTAGCATCCCCCTCTCGTCAATAAACGCTGTGAAATACACAATGTATACGGGTATGTTTTCATGGAGATTTACGTACAATTCGATTTCACTTTCCATTGACGATTTTATCTTATCATCATCCCAATCCTTTTCTTTTTCAAGCAAGAACTTGGCAAGCAAAAAGGGTTGTTCAACCCTTATGCACCCGTGACTGAATGCTCGTTTCTCTTCATTGAAGAGTGTTTTCGAAGGTGTGTCATGCATGTACATGTTGTATGCGTTTGGGAAAATGAATTTAACCTTTCCCAGTGCATTCCAGGGCCCAGGCTTTTGCCGGATTTTGCCATCATACCATTCCATGTGGTTGTCAAACAAATAGTGGGGGTTTCTTGCCATGGCAGGAAGAATTTCCTTTGTCATGATGCTTTTGGGAATGTTCCAATATGGGGCAAAAACGATGTACTTCATTTTCCCTTTGAACAATGCTGTTTTATCAGTCTCTTTTCCTGCTACAATTTTACATTTGATGATTATTTCTTCTTTTTTTATAGCCAGCAAGGTAAATGCTGGAATATTGACCATGATGTATTTGTCGCCCAATGCATCAGGCAGCTGTAACAACCTTTCCATGTTCAATTCAAGTTGCCTGATCCTTTCTTCTACAGTTGTGTTCAAGGCACGCCATGTTTCTTTTCCTACTTTTCCATCTGGCTTCAAGCCATTTCTCTGTTGATATCCTATGATATCTTTTTCCAAGTCAACGTCGAAGATCGTGGTGCTGTCTTTTTCTGATCTTTCACCAGTTGCCATCAGCCGTTTTTTGATTTTCCGGACAGCTTCACCGCTATCCCCCAATTGAAATATTTTTTTTGGGGAGGGGATCTTTTCCCATCCGCCCTTCAATTGTATGGAACGGTAGCCATCCAATGCTGTTTCCAGATGATGGTAATATTGTTGTTGATTTTCCCGGGTGTGGTCTTCTTGTACCTGCAATGTCAATTCCTGTCCAATGCCCTTTGGCTGGATGAGCATAGCCAAGACCAAACAGAAAACTGCTTTCATTTGGTCAATCTAGGCAATAAAAAAGCCCCCTGATTCCAGGGGGCCTTGAATATTTTGCGTTTGTGTTATTCCGCAACGATTTCGAGTGAAATTTCGGTTTCGTTTCCGTTTCCAAAATCAACTTTTGCCTTGTAGCTTCCCAATTCCTTGATTTCATCAAGCAATTGAATTCTACGGCGATCGATCTCGTATCCCTTTTGTTCACGTACTGCCTTGGCAACTTGAACAGTGGTAACACTACCGAAGATCTTACCAGTTGTACCAGTTTTGGCACCAATGGTAACAGGACCTTCTTGCAATGCTGCGATAACCTTGTTGATTTCAGCAAGCATCTTCTCTTCTTTTTTCCTTATCTGCTTGAGGCGCTCCTCAAGTTGCTTAAGGTTGGAAGGAGAGGCCTCAACTGCCATCTTTTGCGGGATCAGAAAGTTGCGGGCATAACCGTTTTTTACGGATACCACTTCATTTGATCCACCAAGGTTGTTAACGTCTTGAATTAAAATAATCTGCATAATGTTCTTTTTAAAAGTTTTACCAACTCCAATCTTTTTTAAGGACTGTCACACCAAAAGGTGATTAGGTTGGAGGTTCTACTTCAACAAATCGGTTACATATGGCAACAATGCCATTTGGCGACCACGCTTGATGGCTTCAGACACCTTGCGTTGATACTTCAGAGAATTACCCGTGATGCGGCGAGGCAACATCTTGCCTTGCTCATTCAGGAATTTCTTCAGGAACTCGCCATCCTTGTAATCGATGTAACGGATACCATATTTCTTGAAACGGCAGAATTTCTTCCTTGGTTTCTCGGTTTTGATGGCTGTCAGGTACTTGATTTCATTTGCTTTTGCCATGATATTAGCCCTCCACTGCTTTTTCGGTTCCTGTAGATACACCACTTCTCTTTTTGTTGTTATACTCGACGGCGTACTTATCGAGTTTGATAACAATGTGACGGAGTACCTGCTCGTCACGCAGGAGCTGAATTTTCAGCTTTTCATTCATGTCGGATGGCGCTACGTATTCCATAACCCAGTAGATACCTGTGGTCTTCTTCTGGATGGGGTAGGCCAGTGATTTCAACCCCCAGGGGTTGCTGTGTACGAGTTTACCACCGCCAGCGGCAATAA
>JAURJU010000109.1 GCA_030832085.1 Chitinophagales bacterium
CATGGCAACAGCCCAAGCACACACGGACACCAAATGGTGGAGTGGTGGCAAAAGCCCCTTCAACGTTGAGTACGGAAAACTGATGATGTGGTATTTCCTGATGAGTGACGCATTCACCTTCGGAGCCTTCCTCATCTCTTACGGAACCATTCGCTTCAGCCAGAACTACTGGCCAGACCCCAACGCAGTATTCAATGCATTTCCTCTTGCAGGTCATGCAAACCTGCCGCTCGCATTTGTGAGTTTGATGACTTTCATCCTCATTGTAAGCTCTGTGACCATGGTACTCGCAGTACATGCAGGGCATAACATGGATAAAAAGGGGGTAATCAAATGGATGATCTGGACAGTTATTGGCGGTATCGCATTCCTTGCCTGCCAGGCATGGGAGTGGACCCATCTCATTACCGGAGATCACGCAGTGTTGATCAATGGTGAGATTGAAAATATCGGAACCACCGTTACAAGAAACCCGTGGGGACCAGCGGCGAATGTTGCTGCCCATGATGGCCACCATGTTGGAACGCCCGGACCTGTTGCTTTTGGGGGATATTTCTTCGGTATTACAGGATTCCACGGATTCCACGTTTTGTCTGGTGTGGTCATCAATATTGTGATGCTGATCATGGCCATCAACGGAACATTTGAAAGAAAAGGACAATATTGGATGATTGAGAAGGCCGGGCTCTACTGGCACTTTGTTGACCTGGTATGGGTATTTGTATTCCTTTGCTTTTATCTAATCTAACAACGAGTAAAGAATTTTATATGGAACACGCAGTACAAGAAATAACGTTTCACCACGAGCCAGGTGGCAAAGAGGTGGTCAAAAAAATCATCAGAACAACAGTCATCCTCTCCGTCATCACCGTCATTGAACTTGCAATGGGTCTCGGCATGTACGCCTTACCGATGGCTGCCGGATTAAAGCTTTTCCTCAAGGGAGTCATTGTGATATTATCCCTTGCAAAAGCCTTCTATATTGTGGGTGTATTCATGCACCTGGGCGAGGAAGTGAAGAACCTGATCATGACAATTGTTGTTCCCTTGCTGCTCTTTATCTGGTTTATAGCAGCCTTCCTTTACGAGGGTAACTCTTGGAAGAACCTGAGGAATACCTATAATCCAAAACAGGCTGTAACCGCCCCAGCGGCCACACACGAAAGCGGAGAGAAGCATTGATGTCTTTCATAAAAAAACACAAAAGCATCGTTCTGGCTAAACCCGGATGGTGCTTTTTTTGTTTACAGTTTCAAGAAGCATGAAAAAAACAACCATAGTAGCACTTTTAATGGTAACCCTGCTGCCTTTGGCGAGCTATCTGTTTGTCAGCAGTCTCAGCAAGGACGCCATTAAAATGCCCCGACGCTATTTCTATGATACTGTTGTTCTAAAACAGGAAAAGGGCAAATACGTTAACGACACCGTTTGGCACAAAGTAAAACCTTTCAAACTCAAGAACCAGTTCGGCAAGGAAGTTGGTCTGGAGGATTGGAAAGGGAAAATCATCATAGCAGACTTTTTTTTCACTTCATGCCCTTCAATATGCCCCAAATTGACAAGGAACATGAAAAAGCTTCAAACTGCATTCAAAAAAACGGACTCATTGGTTCGGTTTGTTTCCTTTACTGTTGACCCAGTGCGGGACTCTGTACAGGCACTAAAGGCTTATGGTGATAAGTTTGGCATCGATCATGATACCTGGTTCATGTTGACTGGAGACCGAAACCAACTGTATGATCTAGCATTGAATGAATTCAAGGCTTCCATTGCTTCCAACGGCAATATTGATACGGGCTTCATCCATACCGACCGCTTCTTCCTGCTGGACCGCGACAGGGTGGTCAGGGGATGGTACAATGGATTGGACAGTACCAACCTGGACAAGCTCATCAAAGATGTAGTGCTCCTGAACATGGAGCGTGACAAGAAAAAGAAAAGGAACCTGTTCAGAAAATAATACAAAGACCAAAAAACCAAAGCCATGTTACCTGCAAGCATTCAGAAAAATGACAGAAGAGCGAGCATCCTGATCATCCTGTTTTCGATTGTTGTTTTTGTAGCTGTTGTTTTTCTTTCGAAAATCAAATTAGAACTTTCACTGCCTTTTGATGTGCATATTTTTGCCAAGTTGAATGCCCTCATCAATTCTGCTGTTTCATTTTTGTTGCTCGTGGGTCTGCTTTCAGTAAAGCGCGGAAGGTATGCTTTGCACAAAAAGGTGATGATGACCTCCATGGTACTCTCTCTCTTGTTTTTGGTCTCGTACATCTGCCATCACCTGTTGTCTGACTCAACAGTGTTCGGTGGCCAGGGAGCCCTCAGGTATGTTTATTATTTCATTCTCATTACACACATTATCCTTGCTGCCATCATTCTCCCTTTTATCCTCTTCACTTCATACAGGGCATTGGTGGCAGAATGGCCGGCACACAAGAAGCTGGCGAGGATCACATGGCCCATATGGTTTTATGTATCGGTAACTGGGGTGATCGTTTACCTGCTGATCAGCCCCTATTATGCATGATGGAGCTATAGCTCCTTTTCTGGATCCCAGTAGATTAGGTTAAAATCCAGCACCTTATCGTTTACAACTTTAACCCCGTCTTTTTCAAGCAACTCTTGCATGAGGGTTGGTGTTTGAAAATGGTTTTTGCCAGTGAGCATGCCGTTGCGGTTGACCACCCGTTGGGCGGGAACAGGTGGAACAAGCCCATGAGATGCGTTCATCGCCCAACCAACCATCCTGGATGAAAGGCCGGAACCGAGGTATTTTGCAATTGCGCCATAGTTGGTTACGCGTCCTTTTGGAATTTGCCTGACCACATCGAATACATCTTCAAAAAAATTCCTGTGGGAAGCAGGCAGGGAAGTTGTTTTAGGAGATACCTTTTTTTTCATTTTGCAAGCTGATTCTCAATTCGGTTCTTTTGGGTTCGGGAACACGGATATGATCGTAAGGACAATTCATGCAGCCGTTTCCACAACATGTGCCATTTTCAAGATGGTATTTTGCGGTCAGCACCATATAGCCCTGTTCATTGTAATAGAAATGCTCACCCTCAATCAGTTTCTTTTTCTTCATGGATCAATCCTTCGTTTAACGCAGATTCATTTTCCCTGACCAATGCTGAAAGACGCTCATCCTTGTTTTGATCCAGGTCCTGCGGTATTGCAAACTTGAGGTAATGAATCCTGTTGCTTTTTGCAATATCAAGGCCTTCGTAATGCGTTTTGATCAGGAGCTCCTTGTTTTGTTTAAGGTCTCTGCTGATGTCATCACTATCTTCAAACAAGCTGAGTCCGTACATTTCAATCACCAGCTTTGTAAAACGGTACAAAACCGGGGAGTCGGTCTTTAGATGGATATAACCACCGGGCTTGAGGATTTGTTGATATTTTCTGAGAAATTCCGGATGTGTGAGGCGACGGTTTGATTTAGAAATGCGCAGTTGAGGATCGGGGAAGGGAAGCCAGATTTCATCCACCTCTCCAGCGGAAAAATAATTGTTGATCATGCCAATCTGCGATCGGATGAAGGCAACATTTTTCATGCCTTCTTGCAGGGACCTCTTTGCGCCCACCCAAATGCGGTTGCCTTTGACATCAACGCCAATCAGGTTTTTTTCAGGGTAAAGCGTTGCCAAGCCAATGCTGTATTCACCTTTCCCACAGGCCAGTTCCAGCACAATCGGATGCTTGTTGTTGAACCGCTCATGCCATTTCCCTGCAGTATCTTCAGGATATTGCAGCACATGGTCAAAGGTTGCAATTTCAGCGAAACGTATCAGTTTTTTTTGCCCCATAAGAGATTGCAAAGGTAAACCAGCTTTGCGTTATTCTTCCCATTTTTTGAATGCCAGGACTGCATTGAGTCCGCCGAAGGCGAAAGCATTGGAAAGGGCGTGGCGGATATTTCCTTTTCTTGATGCGTTGGGAACAACATCGATGTTACATGCTTCGTCTGCCGCTTCAAAATTCGCGGTTGGTGGAAATATTCCATGTTGCAGCGCCATGGTGGTTGCCACAGCCTCCAATGCACTTGTGGCACCCAGGGCATGGCCATGCAGTGATTTGGTGGAGCTGATGGCAAGTGAATTGGCATGTGTTCCGAAAATGGCCCGAACCGCAGCGACCTCCATGCTGTCGTTGGCCAATGTACCTGTGCCATGGGCACTGATGTAATCAATTTCATCCGGCGCAAGATTGGCATCCGCCAATGCAAGCTTCATTGCATGTTCAGCACCTTTTTGATTGGGCTTGGTGATGTGGCTTGCATCTGATGTCATACCGAAACCGACAAGTTCGGACAAGATGGTTGCACCACGGGCCTGGGCATTTTCCAGTGTTTCCATCACGACCATGCCCGCCCCCTCACCAATGATCATCCCCTGTCGGTTTTTTGAAAAGGGCCTGCAGGTATCTGGAGCAACAACCCGTATGGCTTCCCAGGCCTTCAGGAAGGCATAGGTAAAAGGGGTCTCACTCCCGCCCGCAATTGCCTGGTCACAAATCCCGTTGCGGATCAACCAAAATGCATTGCCAATGGCATGGTTAGAAGAAGCGCAAGCGGTTGAGATGGTGTATACCGGCCCCGTGATTCCCAGTTGCATGCTGATGTTGCTGGCAGCGCTGTTGGGCATGGTCCTCGGTATTGTAAAAGGGTGGATGCGTGATTTGCTTTCACGGTAAAGTTCAACATAAGCGTTTTCCTGAGCATGAATGCCTCCGATGGAGCTGCCGCAGATGACTGCAGAACGATTGCTGTTGTCCTCGTTGAATACAATACCTGCAGCAGCTACAGCTTCATTTCCTGCAATCACTGCAAACTGCGCAAAGCGGTCCATCAGATCAAGTTCATTTTTTTCCATGAATGCTGATGCATCAAACCCTTTGATATCTGCTCCGTGCTTGAACCGAATCTGATCTGAAAGTGTCGGGTCGTACACATCAATTCCCGATCGGCATTCCACAATGTTTTTCCAAAACGCCTGTGTATTCATGCCAATGGCAGAAACAATACCGGTGCCTGTGATGACAACTCTTCTGTGTTTCATGTTCTTCCGTTATGCATCCATGGCCCGCTTGATTCCTTCAGCTGCCTGACCTATGGTCTTGATGCGCTGCAAATCAGCATTGGGAATGGTTACATTGAATTCATCTTCGAGGTCGGCAATCAATTCAATGGAATCGAGAGAATCCAATCCCAACGCTTCAAAAGAACTTTCAACCGTGATCAATTCCCTGTTCAATTCTTTTTTTGATGAAAGCAGCGCAGCAATTTTTTCAAAAATGATCTCGGTCATGGTATTGCAGTTTTTCGGTTTACCCAACATGTCAATTCAGCGAATTGACATGTGTGGCTGAAGATCATTGATTTGGTGAAATCAACATTGTATTTCGAGGATAATCTCTCCATTTATTGATGATTATCACTTTTTGGGGTTTTTGAGGGGCTCTACTTTTACAGTGCAACAAAACACAAAGGTTGCTGGCGCGATACCCCGGGCCCATTCATAAAACCAATTAAAAACAATTGTATGAAAAAAGTGATTCTATCAGCAACAGTGTTGCTTGCCGTATTTTTTACCCAGGCATCCGTTGGCAAAAAAACGGAATTGATAAAGTTGACACCAAGTGAAGTGATGGCAAAGGTTGTTGCAGATCCTGTGGCTGCAATACCATCGGACGATGCCTTGTGCACCGTCACGTTGAAGGGAAGAATTGATCTGGGACCTATAGAAGCCGAAGTGAGCTGCACCACAAGTGCCAACACCTGCGAAGCTGCAACCGTGAGTGCATTGAGCTGCCTTTCGGCAGCGCTGAGGACAGTGAGAACAGTCATATTGTAAACCAAGCCGGGGGTATTGCGCCAATCATTTTATCAAAACACAACCATGAAAAAATATCTGATCATTTGGTGTTGCATCATGCATACGGCTGCCATGGCCCAGCAGACCACCATGTATACATATGAGGGAAAGTTCAACAGCAGTTTTGGCAGGGGAGATAATTACAGGGAGTTCAGGGGAACACTGATTGTTTCAGGTGACAGGTCCCTGTTTACCATGAAAGAGACGGGTGTGCATCTTCCCCCTGTTCAGGCGAACAACCTTGAACTTAGGCCAGACAGCATGTTCACTGTTTTCAAGGATATTGAATCCAATTCCCTGTTGTTTGAATTTTCTGACATGAACCAGCGAACACATCTTTTTGCTGATACCTTGTTTCCTATGGATTGGAAAACCAGTGAAGAACAAAGATCGATCGGGGGCATATCTTGCCTGAAGGCGGTGACGCAGTTCAAGGGACGGAGGTATACGGCTTGGTATGCCCCATCGATCACTGTTCCAGATGGACCATGGAAGTTAGGAGGGCTCCCAGGGTTGATTTTGGAAGCGTATGATGATGAAGACAACTGGCACATGACCTATGTTGGAAAACAGGAGGTACATGATTTCGACCAGGACCATTTTTTGTCTGCGATAAAAAATGGCATCGAGGGATTTCCTGCATTTGCTGCTTATGTTAAAAAAATCTTCAAAAGGCTGGAAGCGGCTTTGGGTGCACAATCTACTGCCAATTGTGTGGATTGCCAGACGAAGTCCGTAGTGAAATTTCATTCCTGGGAAAAGATTGATTGAAAACATGATCCGGTCATTGGTGGTTTGGGTATTGCTTTTACAGGCTTCTTTTTTATTTGCCTCAGTTCAAAGTGTGTTGCCTGATACTGTGTTGCCCGAAAGTAAAGCGAGGGAGCTTCCTGGCATCATGATCAAGCGAAAAACAGCACTTGGAAAGTTCGACGGAGATACCGTCCACTTTCATGCAGGGCGGTTTTTAACACCTGGGGTATTCAAGTTGGAAGACCTTGTCAAAAACATACCAGGATTTCGTGTGGATGACAATGGCCGGATCTATTTCAATGGCAAGGAAATCAAAATGATCATGATTGATGGGGATGATATTGCAGGCGAGCGATACCAACTGTTGTCTAGGAACCTGAAAGCATTGATGGTAGACAGCCTTCAGGTCATTCAACGTTTTGAAAAGAACAGGCTGTTGAGGTCTTTTGGAAACCAGGATGCCATTGCAGTTAACCTGGTGATCAAGAAATCATTCCTTGGAAAGTTGAGCGGAGCTGTTTCTGTTTCAAAAGATCCAGGGAAATATGGTGAAGCGGATGGTGAGTTGATCAGGCTCATGAAATCCTCAAAACAACTTCTTTTTCTTAACGGAAACAATGTTGGTGCAAGAGGGGTGGCTGATCGCGAAAATGAGCCGGTTTCATCCAGCCAGGACAACTACCGGGTATGGCCTTTTGAAAAGCCTTCTGCAACAAGCGCATCAGGGCTTCCCACAGCATACATGAACCTGAACAGCGATCGAAGCCTTGCACTTGTCTCTTCATGCTCAGTGAAAAAAAATACCAGGCTCAAGATCAGTGCTACTGCAGTGCACCAGCAAAACAACAGCAGGTTGTTGAAACATTCCAACTACCATTTACCCGGTGATCAAGTGCTTTCCATAGGCGAAATATCAAACGAAATGCATACTATTGATGGTGTTGGCTTGCGCCTTGGTCTGGAAAAGGACAAAGGCGGCAATAGGATTTCTTCTTTTTATTTTTCTGTAAAACCTGAACAACTGCAAATGCTTCATACGGGCACCCGCTCAGGAATTGCACAAGCATCTTCGCAACATCAAGCACTGCGCAACAACTTCAATTGGCATGCGGTGCACCAGGCATCCTGGAAAATTTCAGCATCCTCCCTCTTGCAACTGGAAAACAGGATATCTGTTGATGGTAACAATGAGAAGTTGAATGCATCATTGCTGTTGAACAACGGTACCCCTATTATTATTGACCAGCAGTTCATCCAAAATGGAAAATTGATCAGCACAGATCTTGCTTTGATCGGTACGGCAGCGCGATTCAGCAGGCGCATTGGCTTCAGTGCTTCGCTGCAACAGATCAGCTCTTCCATCGGTTCCACAGCATTGGGGATGGGCCTCATCAAATATTATCCCAGTACAGATTTGGTGTACCGGTTCTCCAAAAAGATGCATGCAAGCTTCAATGCAGCTGCGGGTGCAGTGGTTATAAAAGGGAGTCCTGCAACAAGGTCTTCTTTTGTTTTTCAGGCGGACCAGCAATGGGTATGGCAACGCAGGCCCATTGAAAAATACCATGTGGGCATTTCCACTTCCAGAAAAAACAGTGCTCCTGCACAGTGGCATGCTGGACCGGTTCTGTCGGGAAGCGCATTCCGGACCGGAGTGCAAGAAATGGCATTCCCTTTATCAATGCGCATTGAGGCCGGTATGACAAAAATGGATCTCTACAAGGGATATACCATTGCCATCACTGCTGCTGCAAGCATCCTGCGGAATGATTATGGAATGTCCACCCGCGTTGGAAGCGCTTTCGATTCGCTGCAATGGTTCATTGTTCCTGTCCAGGAAAACCTTATGATCAATGGATATGCAGAGCAGTTTATCCATCCGCTCAAACTGAAATACAGCATCCATGCAAATGGGATGCTGCTGTGCATGCCCCAGCAATTGAATGGGCAAATTTTCACTGCATTGTTGCGCAGCAGCGTTGTTGAACAAAACCTGGTCACCAATTGGAAGGGGAAGTTCAATGCAGAAATGCATGTTGGCGTTTACTCCAGTGCCTTTGTGGTTGCTGCAAAGGCATTGCCATTGAAACGAAGGCAATATGGTGTAAAAACAAGTTTCCGGCTCAGTTCAAAGGTATTGGGTCAATTGCATGGAGCCCTGTACAGGAATGGCCAACAAACATCCTTTGTTCAGTTTGACGGAATGTTTCGGGCTTCTATCAACTCCCATTGGAAAACCTCCATCATGATGAGCAATCTTTTGAACAGCCGGCAGTACCTGGAAAACAACATCTTTGCTTATGGCAACGGATCATCTGCACAAGCACTCAATGGAAGGCAAATTTTGCTGGGCATCCATTGGGGGTTTTGATCAGTTGATGGGCACAATCACTTGTTCGCTTTCATTTCCTGTACGGTCCACTGCAGTAACGATGATGTTTTTAAGTGTGGATCTTTTTCCGGAAGCATCTGTTGAAAGCATCCTGACGGATGAGGCGAGTTGATCTTTGCCCAGGATCTTGTACTCCCATATGTTGTCGTACTGGGTATATAAAATCCAGTTGAAAGCATCTTTGTCCTTGGAAGACCACTTTATGGTGATATTGTCTTCTCCTTTGCTCAATGATACCATCGGTGATGCAGGCGGGATGGCATCCAGCCAAGGACTGGCAGGAACAAGCGCTGGAATTTGATAAGGACCGGCTTTCAATTCTTTTGTGAGTGTCGGGTTTTTGGTCAAAGAGGAAACACTCCAATGAACAGCACCCATGCTTTTGGGAAGCATGCTGCGGGTAAGGCTGATTTCATCCAGCACTTCCTTGTTGTTGGTGATGCCATTCTTGTTGGTCCCGATGCTGATGCCTGGCCAAAGGTGGCGTTGCAGGGTGTTTTCACTTTGCCACCATCCCAACAGATCCGGGAATGCCTGACCTTGTTTGTTGATCGGCCAGTACAGCTGGGGTGTGAAATAATCAATCCATCCCTTGTTCAACCAAAGTTTTGCATCTGCATAAAGCTTTTCATATTGATCAAATCCGGTAACAGTAGACGGATGGCCAGGTCGCCAAATTCCGAACGGGCTGAGACCAAACTTCACATGCTTTTTCTCATGCTTGATTTCACTATAAAGGCGTTCAATGAGCTTGTTGACAGCATCCCTGCGCCAATCACCTCTTGACAAGCGTCCGCCACCATTGGTATAGGCTGACCAACTTTTGTCATCTGGAAAGTCCTTGTCGCCATTGTAAGAGGGATATGGGTAGAAGTAGTCATCAAAATGAATGCCGTCGACATCATAACGTTTTACAATATCCATCACCACCCTGGAAGTATGGTCTTGCGTGGCCTTCATTGCGGGGTCCATCCACCAAAATCCCTCTTTTAAAAGGTATACACGTTCTGGGTTGGTTTTTACAACGGACCTGCTGCTGATGTCTTTTCCTGTTGTGTGATGGGCCCGATAAGGATTGAGCCATGCATGGAGTTCCATTCCACGCTTGTGTGCTTCTTCAATCCAAAACGTCAGGGGGTCGTAGAAGGGCAATGGGGCCTTGTCTTGCTGCCCGGTAAGAAAATAGGACCAGGGTTCGATATCGCTTTTGTAAAGGGCATCTGCCTGGGGCCGAACCTGAAAGATGACGGCATTGAATTTGTTGTCTTGGAGATAGTTCAGGATCTCTAGCGCCTCTGCTTGCTGTTCTTCAGTTGAAAGTCCTGGTTTGCTCGGCCAATTGATGTTGGCAACCGTGGCAATCCAGGCTGCCCGAAATTCACGCAGGGGGCTAACAAATGTTTTTGGGACCAATGCCTTTGGGGGCGCTGGTTTGGTGACCTGGGTATTGTTTGTTGGCTTGGCTTCTGTTTCGTTCGGAACCATTACCGGAGCCTTGGGTGCCGGTGCAGGAAGCTGGGTGATCTCTTCTACAGTGGTTGACCGGAAGGGGAAGAGTTTATCGTTGAACTTATTGAGGAATGCACAGCTGTCAAGGAGTAAAGGGGCTAAAAAAACCAGCAAGATGGTTTGAATACGGCGCATTGAACTGTCTTTATGCATGTTGATGAATGTGAGGGTCTATTGATGCAAATGCAAAGGTACAGGGTATGGGGCATATTGATTTCATCCCGGTGTCTGATATTTTTGTTTTACCATCTCAAAATCATTTGTATATTTAACCGACCATCCTTCTACACTTGTTTCAATATTCAGTACCCCTAGGTATTGTTGTTGTTTTTGTTAAGCACCTTGACTTATTGTTCAAACAACACCGTGAAAGCAAACACTTTTACGGTTGATTATTCACCAACATTTTCAGACCATGAAAAAAGAAAAGGAATTTGCCTGTTCTGGCCCTATTCGAAAAGCAACAACCGCTAAAATTTGCTTTTTATTGATGCTTCTTGCATCTCAAGTTGCATTTGTGAATGCCAATCCGGTCAGCGGAAACATTCCCTTATTGCCAATTGCCGGGACCCCAATCAATAATCCATTGGTTGTTGATATCAGGGGAAAGGTTTCAGACGACAAGGGCACACCTGTCGGAGGTGCCAGTGTTTCTGTCAAGGGAACTTCAAAGGGAACAACAACGGATGCAAACGGACATTTTACAATTGCGGCCCAGGAAAAAGATGTGTTGGTGATCAGTGCGGTCGGATATATTTCAGAAACGGTAACTGTCGGAAAGAACCAGGAAATCAATATTGTATTGCAGGCCTCCAATCAACAATTGAGTGAGGTGGTGGTAACAGCACTCGGTGTAAAGCGTGCCAACCGTTCGGTTGGATACAGCATTGCAGAACTCAAGGCCAGTGACCTTTCTGCCGGTCGTGAAGCCAATTTGGCAAATGAACTTTCTGGTAAGGTCGCAGGAGTAATGGTCAGCAGGGCTGCTTCGGGTGCTGGTGGGTCATCAAAAGTGGTAATCAGGGGACTCAATTCTCTACAGGGCAATAGCCAACCCCTTTATGTTGTCGATGGTGTTCCCCTCAACAACGGAAACCTGGATCCGGCAGGAAGATGGGGCGGAACCGATTATGGTGATGGCATCTCCAACATAGATCCCAACGATGTTGAGAATGTTTCAATCCTGAAAGGCCCCAATGCTGCGGCTCTTTATGGCCAGCAGGGTGCGAACGGGGTTGTATTGATCACAACAAAATCCGGAAAAAGCAGGAAGGGACTTGGCATAAAAGTATCTTCTGATTATGCCATTGGAAATGCAGCGGTATTGCCCGATTTTCAAGACGTGTATGGACAGGGGCTGAATGGTAAATTCACCCATTTCCGAAACAGTGCAAATGCTACAATCTACGGTTATGATGCCGCAGTTGCTGCCGGTTATGCAGGTGTTGCCAAAACCAGTGCTGGTCGCGACAGGCTTACAAGAGGCTCATGGGGTCCACAAATGACAGGCCAGGATTATGAAGACCAGTGGGGCACCAAGGGTAAATTTTTACCCCAGCCCAATACTTTTCAGACTTTCTTTGACACTGAAAAGCAAGCAACGAACAGCATTAACCTGGATGGAGGCAACGACAATGTGAACTATTATTTTTCCTACTCCAACTTCAATTCCAAGGGATATGTTCCCACAAATAAAATCAACCGCAATACTTTTTCTGCAAGAACGGTTGCAAAGATTCTTCCAAAGATGACGCTTGATGTGAAGTTGAGCTATGTAGGACAAACAGGGGTCAATCGTCCGACCCTTTCCGACGCCGCCGATAATCCTGCATATCTTTTCATCAGCCAGCCCAGAAGCCTTACCATGCAAAGCCTTGAGAGTTATGCCTGGACTGCACCGGATATTGCAGGTCAGTTGGGCTACAGCTCTGCTAGAACAATATTGGGTGTTGAAAAAACATATGCCACCAACAGTTCTACAGCCAACCCCTATTGGACTATCAACAGGACAGGTAACAACGACAAGCGGGATAGAATCCTGGCCATGGCCAACCTTGATTATGAAATTCTCCCCTGGCTGAAAGCTGCCATGCGTGTTGGTACTGACTTCTACTCTGAACAGCGCCTGCGTTACAGGTCAAAGTTTACCTATGCTTCTCCCAACCTCAATGGCGACATGAGCGAGACGGTAACCAGGATAAAGGATGATTATGCAGATGCCTTGCTGACGGGAAGCTTTGATCTCACCAGCGACCTGAAACTGTCACTGAATGCAGGGGCAAACTACCAAAAAAAATTCCTTCGGACGGTTGGGAATTCCGGCAGTGAATTCGTGGTGCCAGGGCTGGTTTCCATTGGCAACACCCTCACCAAATTGCCCATTTTTGGGTTGACCGAGTCTGAAATACAGTCCGTTTACGGCTTCGGGCAATTCGCATACAAGAATTACCTCTACCTGGATTTTTCAGCCAGGAACGACTGGTCCTCAACATTGTCACCAGAGAACAATTCATTCTTCTATCCCTCCATCAGCACAAGTTTCATTGCTTCAGATGCATTCAACATAACGGGCAAGACATTGAGCTTCCTTAAGTTGAGGTCATCATTGGCGCAAGCTGGTAGCTCAGGATCTCCCTACCAGACCAAGGGTACCTTCACCCTGGGCGCCAATACCCTTTCTGGTCAACCGCTTGGTGGATATACCAGTGTTATTGTGAGCCCTGACCTTAAAAATGAGTTGACAACATCATTTGAGGCAGGCATTGATGCAAGGTTTTTTGACAACAAGATTTCCTTGGTAGCCACCTATTACCATGCATCTACCAAAAACCAAATCCTGGATGTTCCCCTTCCCATCTCCACTACTTTTGCCACCAAGCGACTGAATGCAGGAAACATCGAAAACCAGGGTATAGAATTATCACTTTCAGGAACACCAATCAAAACAAGTAGTGGTTTCAGGTGGGATGTAACCTTCAACTATGCAGCCAACAAGAACAAGGTGGTCAGTCTCTATCCCGGCATCAGCACATTCAGGTTGGGAGACGACAGGAACATATCAGTTGTGGCAGAGGTTGGAAGACCATTTGGCGCACTCATCGGTACCAACTTCGCATGGCAGCGTGATGCCAGCGGCAACAGGCTGATTGATCCTGCAACAGGCTTGCCCATCAGGTCAGCAACCCCACTGAATGAATATCTGGGTAATGCAATGCCCGATTGGATTGGGGGCTTTTCGAATTCATTCAAGTACAAGAGCATCGGATTGTCTGTCTTGTTGGACATCAGACAGGGAGGAAAGATTTTCTCCAATACCCTGCGGGAAGGGTTGACCTATGGAACAATCAAGAAAACGCTGGAAGGTCGTGATGGTAGCTATATTGCTCAAGGTGTAGTGGCACAAAAAGATGCCACTGGCAAATGGGTCAGCACTGGAGCAGCAAATACCAAGGGGGTAACTGCCCAGGCCTACTGGAACAGTGTAACGGCAGACAAGGACAATGTAGTTTCCTCAGAGTTGATCAATGATGCCAGTTATATCAGTGTGAGAGAAGTCAACTTGAGTTATCAAATTTCCCAGAAACTGCTGAAAAATACTGCTTTCAAAAAAGTGTATTTGGGTCTGTATGGCCGCAACCTCTTTTATCTTCAGCGTTTTACAGACGGGTATGCGCCTGAAGCAGCCTCTTTCAACGTAAACAATTCTTCATTGGGCCTGGAATCTACGTCATTGCCGATGCTGCGCAACATGGGCATCAAGGCAACAGTTGAATTCTAAACCAATAATTTTCAAAATGAATATCATGAAATCACATATCAAGTTCTTTTGCACTTGCTTTTTGCTTGTGGCTTTGGCCTCTTGTACCAAGAATTTTGAAAAGCTCAACACATCTCCTGTTTCATCTGAATTGATGGATCCAGGAATCATCATTACTCAGGCACAGCGGGATGCTGCATTTTCCCAGGGCGGAGAAGGAACAAATATCCAATTTGGATCCTGGATGCAACACTGGGCATCTGGCAATGTCGGTGTTGCAAAAACCTCAAGGTATATCCAACAACCGGACAACTCAACATGGGCATTGCATTATGGCATTATCCGCAACCTTGCCCAGATCAGAAACAAATTGTTGCTGGGGAAAGAGACAGCGCCTGAAGGACGTTCAAAACTGGCCATTGCCAAAATCATGGAAATTGCTGTTTGGGATAGGCTTAGTGCAATTTATGGCGATATCCCCTATAGTGAGACCGGACTGGCCGAAGACAAGGTGATTCCCAATCCCAAATATGATACCCAGCAAAAAATTTATTCGGATCTCATTGTGCAGCTTGACAAATCCATTGCTGCGATCACTGCAGGGGACATGACCTACGGGGCTGCAGACCTTTACTATGCCGGCGACCTTACAAAATGGAAAAAGTATGCCTATGCCTTGAAATTGCAAATCGGCATGCGGATCAAAAAGGCTGATCCTGCTTTGGCGCAGAAGGTGGTAACAGAAGCCATGGGTGCCTTGACGATTTCAAGCAATGCAGAAACGGCAGCTGTTCAAACCGTCACTTCTCTCCCAGCCAATTACCATCCAACCCTCAGCCAGTATACTGCCGGAAGCCCGGATCTTCAGTATTTGGCAAAAGCATTTGTTGACAAGCTTGTCAGCACCAAGGATCCAAGGTTGACCTTGATTGCAGCACCTACTGCCAATTCTCTGAAAACCGTTCCACAAGTGCTTGTATACAGGGGTATTGATGTTGCACTGACAGACAATGATCTTGCAGCTGTTGTGCGCGCCGATTATTCACTTGCATCATTGCAAACCTATTTCAACAAGTCCATCGCAAGCCCGATTCCCGTTTATGTAATGACATATGCTGACGTCTGTTTTATGAAAGCAGAAGCTGCATTGGAAGGATGGGGTGCCACTTCGGCCCAGGCAGCAACTTTTTATGCTGATGGTGTTAGGGCTGCTTTGGCAATGAACCCATACAACATCACAACTGTACCTGCCGCCTATGCAGGTGAATTGTTGCTTGCTGGCACAAAGGAGCAACAGTTGGAAAAAATCATGACACAACGCTGGATCTCCTTGTTTACACGCTCTTTTGATGCATACCTTGAGTGGAGAAGGACTGGCTATCCGGTGTTGATTCCAGGGAAAAACATCGGCAATACCAATGGAACCATTCCAAGAAGAAGTGCCTATCCTTCTGATGAAACAATCCTGAATCTTGAAAACTATAAGGAAGCCTCTGCGAGATTGTCCAATGGTGATACATATACTTCCAGGATGTGGGTGGATAAATAAGCAATCGCCATTCAACATTGAATATTGATTTTCAGCCACCATGGTGTTCATGGTGGCTTTTTTTATCTTGAAGGCCCAGGCCATAGGGTCAGTAATAATGCTATTTTTAAGGTTCAAAGTGAAGTATGGAGGAATACCGCTATTTCGTGCTGAACAAACCCTACAACATGGTCTCGCAGTTTGTGAGCTCCCACAAGGTCAGGCTTTTGTGCCACCTTAAATTTGATTTTCCGGAAGGTACGCACGCGATTGGGCGCCTGGACAAGGATTCAGAAGGATTGTTGCTGTTGACCACCGACAGGCGAATCACCCGATTGCTCTTCCAAAGCAAGACGCCGCATTTCAGAAAATACCTGATCCAGGTAAGGGGTGTGGTGGATCAGACAATTGTTCAACAACTCAGGACCGGCGTATCCATTCCGGTTTCCGAAGGAACAGAATATGTGACAAAACCTTGCGCAGTGGAGATGGTTGACGAGCCGATCGGATTGTTTTCCAATGGCAAGGAGCTCCACGAAAGGGTTCCGCGCAGTTGGCTGACGATCAGCCTCACGGAGGGCAAATACCACCAGGTCAGGAAAATGGTGCAGGCAGTGGGCCATCCCTGTAAACGCCTGATCCGCCTGTCCATCGAAGACATAGTGCTGGAAGACATGCAACCCGGCGAAATCAGGGAACTGAACAAGGAGGATTTTTACCGGAGGTTGAGGTTGGGTGTGGATTGCAAAACAGTATCAGAAAATTCAAATAAAAAGTAGCAGGATAAATAAGCAAGGGTAAACAGATTTTCTCCAGTTTTAACCGGATTTTAACAGTTAAATAGGTTTTTTAAACAATGTATAATATATTGAATCTGATATGTTTCAATTATTAAAACTAGCAGTATGAGAAAATCAAAACTTCTTGCTTATGGCTTAATGGTTATATCCATTTTGCTGCTTTCTGTTTCTGTTTCGGCCCAAAAGAAAGTTACGGGAACCGTGCTGGATGCAACCTCTAATTCACCTTTGAGTGGTGCAACCATTTCATTGAAAAATGGGAGTGGAAGAAGCCTCTCTCGTCCTGATGGTAAATTTGAGATTACTGCACCTGCTGGGAAAACGGTATTGACAGTTTCTTTTGTAGGCTATCAATCACAGGATATAGCCATTGCCGCAAATGAATCAAACGTAAGCGTCTCCCTGAGCAGGACTGGAGACATGGGTGAGGTTGTCGTAATAGGATATGGAACCAAGAAGAAAGTAGATTTGACCGGAGCTATTTCCACGGTTTCTGCAAAAGATATAGAATCACGCCCTGTAGCCAATGCACAGCAGGCGTTGCAAGGTTTGGTGCCCAATCTAAACATTACAGTATCAAATTCCGGCGGTGAGCCTGGTGGAGGAATGGACATGAGCATACGCGGGTTGAGTTCTTTTTCCGGAAGTACTGCACCCTTCGTTCTCGTGGATAATATTCCCATGGATATCAACAGCATCAATCCTGCAGATATCGAATCAATAACCGTTTTAAAAGATGCAGCATCCTCTGCCATTTATGGTGCCCGTGCCGCTTATGGGGTTATCCTAATTACCACGAAAACGGGCAAGAGTGGTAAAGATCGGATGAATATTTCCTTGCAAACAAATGTTGCCCTCACCAATCCTGTTCAGTATCCTCGGTTGGTGGATGCAATGACATTTGCTAAAGTGGCAAACGATGCAGCAAAAAATATAGGTAATGCCCCATGGTACGATGCTGATGCATTGGATCGGTTGGCCAAAAACATCGCCAACCCAGGCAGTGCGCCTGTTATGTATGGTGCACCCAACGGCCTGACGTGGAACATTGGTGCTATGGGACTGGGTGCTGCAGCCAACACTGACTGGTATGATATTCTTTTCAAGGATTTTTCTACAAGGCAAAAATATAACCTCAGCGTGTCAGGGGCTAGTGAAAAAATAGATTATTATTTGTCGGGTGGTTGGTATAAAGAGGATGGTTTGCTTCGGTATGGCAATGAAAGCTTCAACAGGTACAATTTCGATGGAAAAATAAATGCCCAGGCTACCTCTTGGGCAAAAGTGGGTGTATTGTTCAAGTATAATTCAGGCTTACAGGAGTTTCCCTGGCAACAGGAACTGGGCAGGGGAAGAATTTATGACATGATGACCAAGCTGAAGCCTACCATGCCAGCAAAGTATCCCGGAACTGATATTTGGACACAAGAGAGTCGCATTGATGAGTGGAAGGCACAAAGAGATAATACGCTGAATACCCAAATGATATTGGCTCCGAGGATAACCCTTGAACCTATTAAAGGCTGGGTCACCAATCTTGAATTCAATTATACAAACAACAACAACCGGAGGGAGCAATATTCCAAGCAATATTTTTGGATGCAACCCAATGGGGTGTTGGCCAATGGAGTGGCAAAACTCGCTACATCTTATAGGCCCAGACTTTATACTGACAGCTATTTATCCCCTAACTTTTACTCAACCTATGCCAAGAGTTTTGGCAAGCATAATTTTTCTGTGATGGCTGGATATCAGCAGGAAAAATTAAAATACTTCTCTATCAACGCAGATGCCCTTTATTTGCTTAGTGACAATGTTCCATCCGTCAGTACAGCCGTAGGAAATAAAACCGTTGCAGACGGTCAGGGACACTGGTCTACACAAAGCGGATTCGGAAGGTTGTTGTATGATTTTAACGATAAGTATTTGGTTGAAGCCAATTTCAGGGCTGATGGTTCTTCAAGATTTGAACCAGGAAAGCAGTGGGGCTATTTTCCTTCTGTTTCTGCGGGTTGGGTAGCATCAAAAGAGAAATTCTACCCCCTGAAAAAAGTGATTAATTATTTAAAGTTGAGGGGTTCTTTTGGAGAGTTGGGCAATCAGAATGTGTCTAACTACCTTTACATACCCACAATGGGTGTCGGCCAGAGCAGTTTTCTATTCAGTGGCCAACGTTTATGGACAGTATCTTCTCCCAATATTTCAAGTGTAAACCTGTCATGGGAAAAAGTAAAAACTTTGGATATCGGAGCAGACATGGCCTTCTTTAGAAGGAGGTTATCTACCACTTTTGATTGGTACCAATCCTTTACTACCAACCTGGTGGGACCTGGTCCCGCTGTTCCTGCTTTGCTTGGAACTTCAGTTCCAAGGGAAAACTCTGGCGAAATCAGAACCCGTGGTTTTGATCTTGAAATCAAATGGAAAGATCACATAGGAGATTTCTATTATGAAATAGGTGGTAATTTGGCCAATAACAGGAGTGTGGTTATGTCATATAACAACCCAACCGGAATCCTTACCACGTATCGTCAGGGACAGGTACTTGGAGAGACATGGGGATACAAAACCGATGGCTTTTTCCAAACAACAGATGAAGTAACCAATTGGGCGAATCAATCTTTCCTTTGGTCAGGAAAATGGAATCCAGGCGACCTGAAATACGTGGATCTTGACAAAAGTGGAGCCATCAATGCCGGTAAAAACACAGTAGCTGATCATGGGGACATGGTCATTTTGGGAAATCAGTTGCCCCAATATCTCTATGGAATCAATGCTAGCGCTTCTTGGAAGGGGATAGAACTTGCAGTTTTCTTCCAGGGAGTGGGCAAACAAGATCTGTATATTACAGAAATCCTGAATGGAAATGTTTTCAGGGGGCCAGCCAACGGACCTTTGCACATGATGGTGTATCAACAGCATTTGGATTATTGGAGAGATGCATCAAGCCCGCTTGGTGCGAATCCAAACGCATATTATGCGAAACCTTATTCTGTTTTTGACGGGGATAACAGTAAAAATTATGGAAGACCTGTTGACCGATATTTGCCCAGTGGTGCTTACTGCAGGCTTAAAAATCTGCGGATGGGGTATACGATTCCTTCCAAAATCACCAATAAGGCACAAATCAAAGGTGCTAATATTTATTTTTCTGGTGAAAACCTCTTCATTATCAACAAATTTAAATTGCTTGATCCTGAACAAACAGCAGGTAGTGCAGGAGATGGCAGGATTTATCCATTGTCGAAAAGCCTTTCTCTTGGGTTGAACATTAACTTCTAAAAAAACAGAGATGAAAAAAATATTATTACTGACAGTATTGTTCCTTGGAATTGGAATGGTATTTACTTCGTGCAAAAAGAATTTTTTAGATTTAAATCCCCGGGACCAGATATCAGATCCTGAATTCTGGAAATCAGACCAGGACATGGAACTGTACATGAATGGTTTGTATTCAGTACTGCCCGGTTGGTTAACAAGCGGATCTGGTGGAAATCCTTTGTTGGATGCAGGAACCGATATGGCTATTTCGGTAGGTCTTTGGCTGTCTACAAAAAATCGTCTTGATGGAGCGATTACCGTTCCTTCGAGTGGCGGAGGATGGAGTTGGACAGCTGTGCGTAACGTCAATTATTTTCTGAAGAACAGTGATAGGGTCCCCAATGTTGGCCTAAAAGATCACTATATCGGAGAGGCATACTTTTTCAGAGCATTCAATTATTTCAACCTGCTTAAACAATTTGGTGATTTGCCTATCGTTAAGGTGCCGCTTTCGCCCACTGACAAGGAAGTTTTGATGGGACCTCGCAGCTCAAGAACAGATGTTGCAAACTTCATCCTCAGCGACCTTGATATGGCTATTTCTAAACTCAAGGGGAAGGCCGAAGTTCCTGCGCAAAGGATAAGCCGAGACATTGCCTCATTGTTCAAATCAAGGGTGGCACTCTATGAAGGAACATGGGAAAAATACCATCAGAATGATGCATTCAAAGGAAAAACAAATGGAGACGCCTTTTTGACTGCAGCTGCACAAGCGGCTAAAGCTGTCATTGACGGAGGAGTTTACAGGTTGTCTACGGGTAACACAAGTCAGGTGTATTATGAACTTTTTAATCAGGTGAATTTAAGCTCAAATCCTGAAATACTGCTCTGGAGGAGTTACAGTTCAGCACAAGGAGATGCGTTTACCAATCAATTGTGGAACTGGCCTCATGGCTCAGGATTCACCCAGGAAATGGTGGGCACGTACCTATGTTCAGATGGTTTACCCATCGGTCTTAGTCCTCTTTATCAAGGAGAGAAAGACATCCGTGATGTGGTAAAAAACCGTGATCAGCGCTTTGTGCAAACGGTAATGAACCCAGGTGATCCGGTTACCATCAGCCTAAAAAACGATACAACAAAATACACGCTCCCTTTATTAGGTGGTGCACAGACCGGCCCGACCGGCTATGAATCACAGAAGTTCCGCCGTCCACAGCTTGATCCTGCTACAGGTGGAAACAGCGGGGAACTGTCATTTATTATTTTTCGTTTTGCGGAGGCCTTGTTGAACTATGCTGAAGCCAAGGCCGAATTGGGACAGTTGACCCAGGCGGACGTTGATTTGTCTATCAATAAATTAAGGGCAAGGGTTGGTATGCCCAATATGGTACTGACTTCAATCAGAACCGATCCCAAATGGCCTGATTATGGGTATACCCTACCAAATTATTTGCATGAAGTCAGGAGAGAACGTGCAGTAGAGCTCATGACAGAAGGTTTCCGTTTGGATGACCTGATGCGATGGAGGGCGGATAAATTATTTGTTGGCAAAAGACCAAAGGGGGCATTTTATAGTAACGAGCTGAAAGCTGCCTATGCAAATTTGAAGGTTGATGCCGGTAATTTCCTTGATCCATATGTAACAACGCTTACAGGAGCAAACGGAGGATGGGGATTCAACCCAGCCAAGCACTATCTATTGCCTATACCAACAAATGAGCTGACATTGAATCCTGCCTTGACACAAAACCCAGGCTATTAAACCGGGGAAATTTTATTGATTAAGGGTAGGGGCACTTTCATACATCACCGTCTGATGAAAAAATCATTTGGATGGTGATGTATTTTTTTATGGGTTTGGTAATTAGTCCCTTGCTCAAGAGAAAATGAATCGTTATTTTAAAACGAAACTATCTATCGGTAACGAGTACATTTTATCATTCACCAAAATCGGCACAGAAATTGTAATGGTAAAGAGAAAGAGCGTAACTTACTGTTTACATGAGGTACATTTTTTTGAAAAAATTACCTTGCTTTATTTTGAACTGGCAATCTGGTAACTTATAATGATTTTTAATATTTTAGGAAAGGTTTTTATTTTGGATGTTATAAACCCCTATAAATTATTTTGTGAAAGTCATTAATTTCACGATACCCGAAAAAATTGGGAGCTCCATACATGTAAAAGAAGATAAGCAGCCCTATTTTTATCCTCATTTGCATCGACATGTTGAAACTCAAATCACTTTGGTTCTTGGTGGAGAGGGCACTCTTGTTATAGGGAACAACATGCAACCTTTCAAATCCGGAGATTTGTTTGTAATCGGAGCCAATCAGCCTCATTTGTTCAAAAGTGATCCCTGTTACTTTAAACCTGACAGTAGAAAAAAAATCCACTCGCTGAGCATATTTTTCAATCCAGAAGGATTGATTTCCCGAGTTCTTGGGTTACCTGAGATGAACAGTATTAATAAGTTCATTAAATCCAGTAACCATGGTATCCGTGCAGCAGAAAAAGATACATCCAAACTGCTTGAATATATTCTCAAAGTAAAAAATAATTCAGATGGGCTCATGCTGGCTTATTTTATTGAAATGCTTCATGCAATGGCCAATTTGATTCAATGGGAATATTTTTCAACAGAATCTTTTGAATATATCTTTTCCGATACAGATGGATTGAAAATGAATGATATCATCCAGTATACCATGGATAATTACAAAAAAGAGATTTCTTTGGACCAGATTGCAGCCGTAGCACATTTAACGCCCCAGTCTTTTTGCCGTTATTTTAAAAAATACACCTCTAAAACCTATACCCATTTTGTAAATGAATTGCGAATCAATGAGGCTTGCAAAATGCTGATGGAAAAAAAATCGGTTTCTATTGGCAATGTTGCCCATCACTGTGGCTTCAACAGTGTGGTTTCTTTTAACCGTGTATTTAAAAGCATTGTATCCAAACCACCTCGCGATTTTATAAGGACACACGAAAAAAAAAATTGATGAATGTCTTTCCATATTGCATGCTGAACTTTCATCCAAACAAAATACAGATGAAAGTCTTTGACTCATTTATACATCCTAATGGATAAATATTAGAATCATGATCAATGATTCATCACATTAAAAAGAACAATGCAATGGCAAGTTTCCCCAGTATTTTTAATGACGTGATTGGACCTGTGATGAGGGGTCCTTCGAGTTCTCATTGTGCAGCCTCTTTGAGAATTGGCCGGCTTTGCAGGGATTTAATGGGAGATTCCCTGGGTCATGTCTTGATAGAATTTGACCCCAATGGGTCCCTCGCAACCACCCACAAGAGTCAGGGGTCAGACATGGGATTATTTGGTGGATTTTTGGGGTGGGAAGCGTATGACGAACGCTTGCCCCAATCAGAGAAATACCTTGAAGTTGAAGGAATAAAGGTTGAAATTGAAATTCAGGATATAGGTGCTGATCATCCCAATACCTATAAGCTCACCATGAGCAACAAAGACGAATGCCATAGAATGACTGCCATTTCAACTGGGGGGGGGATGATTGAGGTAATTGAGATTGACAACTGTAAAGTGGCCATAGCTGGTGATTATTATGAAACACTTATTTACTGCGAATCAGCGGATCATCTCATACCTTATCTTAAAAATACGGTTGCTTGTGATGAAATCATATGGCATGAAACCAGTGATGATGGGCTTTGCTTTCTTGAAATAAAGGCACAGCAATTCCTGGATGAAAATATTGTACAGGAAATAACGGCAATGCCTGAAGTAATGTACATCAAGAAACTATCTCCTGTGCTTCCGGTTTTATCCAGGAACAATCTGCAGGTACCTTTTATTTCAAGCGAGGAAATGATTGTTTATAACGCTGAAAAAAACTTAGAGTTATGGGAATTGGCTGTTGACTACGAGTCGGCAAGGGGAAACATTTCACAGGGTGAGGTTTTTGAAAAAATGAGATCTATTGTGCGCATTATGCGGAATGCCATTCAGACAGGGTTAGAAGGAACGAGCTATCCGGACAGAATTCTGGGCAGTCAGTCTGTTCAGTTAAAACAGCAGCTGAACAACAAGCGGCTGATGGGTGGTGATGTGAATAACACGATCATCATGTATGTTTCTGCCATAATGGAAGTAAAGAGTTCCATGGGAGTTATTGTGGCTGCACCGACTGCAGGTTCATGCGGAGCTTTGCCTGGGGCAGTGATTGGAATGGCGTCTTCATTGGATTTACCCGAGGACGAAATGGTTAAAGCCATGCTTGCTGCTGGCTTGATTGGCGTATTTGTTGCCGCGCACGCCACATTTGCTGCAGAAGTGGGGGGTTGTATGGCTGAATGTGGTTCTGGTTCAGGAATGGCTGCAGCAGCACTGGTTGGTATGGCCAATGGTACATTGGCGCAATCCCTTGCTGCGGCATCTTTGGCCCTGCAGAACGTATTGGGATTGATCTGTGATCCCATTGGGAACAGGGTAGAGGCTCCTTGTCTAGGTAGAAATGTAATGGCAGCAACCAATGCAGTATCCTGTGCCAACATGGCCTTGTCTGATTATAACCATCTCATTCCATTGGATGAGGTAATCGAAACCATGCAAAAAGTTGGCAACGAAATTCATCATACGCTTCGTTGTACAAATCTTGGTGGCCTTTCCATAACCAAAGCAGCAAAAGATATTGAGCAACAATTAGAAAATCAAGACCAATCCTTTTTCAAAATTTGTTAGCCTAACATGTTTGATAAAAAAGTTTATCTGGAAAGAAGGGAACTGTTAAAGCGATTGGTTGGCAATGGACTGGTGTTGCTATTGGGCAACGAAGAGAGCAGCATGAATTACAGGGATAATCTTTATCCTTTCAGACAGGATAGCAGTTTCTTGTATTTCTTTGGAATTGACAGGCCGGCATTGATAGGTATAATTGATATTGACAATGACAGTGAAATTATTTTTGGTGATGATTTTACGACCGAAGAAATGGTTTGGACCGGGTACCGCCAACCTTTGAACCTGATTTCAGAAAGCATTGGAATTTCAATCGTCAAATCCAAAAAAGGTCTGTGGTCCTTTATGCGTTTAGCAACCGAACAGAATAGGGTGGTACATTTTTTACCACCCTACAGACCCGAACAGCGCCAACTATTGACTGATCTGTTGGGTGTTACATCCGGGACGCTGACAAAAATGCATTCAATCAGTTTGATAAAGGCAATTGTTGCACAGCGTTCTTATAAATCTGCGGTAGAAATCGAGGAAATTAACAGGGCTGTAAACACTACTGCCAGTATGCAATTTTCAGCGATTACCATGGCAAGGGCAGGGATGACTGAAGCACAAATTGCTGGCAAAATGCAGGAAATAGCTATTGGTGAAGGTGGGAATCTCTCTTTTCCTAGCATTCTCACGCAGCAGGGCCAAATTCTTCACAATGGCTATAGCCAATCCCTCTTGACAGAAGGAAATCTCGTTCTCTGTGATTGTGGTGCAGAAACTGGAATGCATTATGCAGGGGACCTTACAAGAACTTTTCCAGTAAGTGCCAACTTTACCACAGCACAAAGAGATATTTATGAAATAGTATATCGTGCACATGAATCAGCTGTTGCGATGCTGCAACCAGGAAAACTATTCAGGGATATTCATTTGCATGCTTGTGAAAAATTGACGGAGGGTTTGCAGCAGCTAGGAGTGATGAAAGGGGATGTTAAAGCATCAGTTGTTCAAGGGGCCCATGCACTTTTTTTCCCATGTGGCCTGGGTCATATGATGGGCCTTGACACGCACGATATGGAGAATCTTGGAGAAGAACATGTGGGCTACACAGAAGAAATAAAAAAAAGTACACAGTTTGGTTTAAAATCATTGCGTTTGGCCAAGCCCCTGGAAGAAGGATTTGTTGTTACCATTGAACCAGGCTTGTATTTTAATCCAGCGCTTATAGATGAATGGGAATCCAAAAATCTCTTTAGGTCCTTTATCAATTATGACACCCTAAATGCCTATAGGAATCTGAGTGGAATCAGGATTGAGGAAGATTTTGTCATTACTCAAAATGGCAGCAGTTTATTGGGGAACCAATTGGCGAAAACAGCAAGTGAAATTGAAGAAATTCGAATACAATAAAACCTCCTTTATGCCAATTGTTACATCTAATTATATTTTTTCCAAGGGAACGAAATTGATTTTGATAAGCCTTGTTTTTGTAATCACAGCATTGAAGCTGACAGCACAAGGAAGGACGAATATTGTTTTTATCCTGGTGGATCAATGGCGTTCTACAGCTTTTGGATATGCAGGGAATGACCAAGTCAAAACCCCTTTCATTGATAACCTTTCCAAAGAGTCGGTTTCTTTTAACAATTGTGTATCTGTTTTGGCAAAATGTACGCCCTATAGGGCAGCACTCATGACAGGGAAATATCCTACCACTACAGGAATGATCATGAATGATCTCTATCTGCCTGAAAAGGAGCTTTGCATGGGAGAAATTTTTAAGGCAGCCGGATATTCCACTGCTTATTATGGGAAATGGCATCTTGATGGAAATGGGAGGGTTAACAATGTACAACCAGAAAGGCGTCAGGGCTTTGATTACTGGAAAGCATCGGAATGCTCTCACGATTTTAACAAGATGCCCTATTATGAGAACGATGACCCTACCTTAAAATACTGGGAAAAATATTCTCCTTTTGCTATTGAAGAGGATGCCGAAAAATACCTTGATCAGGCATCAAAAAGGGATAATCCATTTTTGCTTTTCCTTTCTCTGGAAACACCTCATTTTTCAAAACACCTTGCTCCTCAAAAATACATGGACATGTACCCTCCATCTTCGTTGCTGCTGCCACCCAATGTCATGGAGGATAAATTTCCCAAAGTGAGGAACGAGTTGCAGCAATACTATGCACATTGTACTGCAACGGATGAGGCCATAGGGCGACTTATAGATAAGATCAAAGCGTTGAGTCTGTTTGACAATACCATCATTGTTTTTAGTGCTGATCATGGTGAAATGATGGGATCCCATGGCGTCAGGCCCCAGGAAAAGCAATTGGCATGGGACGAGGCAGTTAAAACGCCTTTTTTGATTCGCTATCCGGGGATTGGCAACAATGCAGGGAAAAAGACACTTACGCCCATCACCACACCAGATGTACTTCCTACATTGCTTTCCCTTTCCAACATATCAATACCCCGTAGCATAGAAGGTATAGATCTTTCTTCAGTAGTGAAAAATCCAGAAAAGCAAAAAGACCGGGCAGTTATTTTTATGAGTGTTTACCCTATTGCACCCACACCATTTTCTGAATACAGGGCCATAAAAACAAATAGATTTACCTACGTGAAGACACCGGATAAGCCCATCATGTTGTTTGACAATATAATTGATCCTTACGAAATGAACAACCTTGTAGGTAAACCTGAGCATAAAAAGTTGCAGGATAAAATGGAAAAACAACTTCAGAGGGAATTGAAAAAAATTGGAGACGAAGATTTCAGGCCCTACCAGTTTTATATGGATAAATTTGGATTTTCTGAATTGGGAATCAAAAAAGTAGAAGTTCCCTATAGTTCTAATCCTTCAAAAACTACCAGGGTTTATTCTCCCAAGACGAAATAAGCCAATGTTTTCTATGTATTTTCTCTTACTTAGTTGGGCGCAGAAAAATGTTTCATTGAAGAAAATAATGCTACACCAAACTTGAATTCAACCATCAAAATGAAAAATAGTATTGTTTTTTTTGCGGTAGTAATATGCTTTGTGTTATTGACAGCATATAGTGAAAAGGATGTGGCCAAAGGAGATCCGACCCAAAACGGTAAACCCAATATTATTTTTATCCTGACAGACGATCAGCGTTGGGATGCACTTGGATTTGCAGGAAATCCTATTGTGAAAACGCCGAACATTGATAGGCTTGCCAGTAACGGGCTTTATTTTAAGAATGCTTTTGTAACCACACCGATTTGTGCGGCAAGCCGCGCATCATTGTTTACAGGTTTGTACGAGCGTACCCATGATTATACCTTTGGAAAGCTACCATTGAGCAGCGAATACATGCTGGAAAGTTATCCTTATCTGTTACAAAAAGCCGGATATCAGACAGGGTTTGTTGGAAAATTTGGTGTAAAAGTTAAAAAAGGCATAGAAGATTCCATGTTTAATGTCAGCATAAAAACGGCATGGCCGTATATAAAGGAAATTGGTGGCAAAAAAATACACCTGGCTGATATCAATGGTAACCATGCGATTAATTTTATTAAATCCAATAAAGACCAGCCCTTTTGTCTCTCACTTTCTTTCTGGTCACCGCATGCTGATGATGATTCAAAAGAACAATATTTCTGGCCTTCCTACTGCGACAGTTTGTATACGGATGTCAAGATTCCAATTCCATCAACTGCAGCCCCCGCTTTTTTTAAAGCCTTGCCAACGTTCCTACAAACAACCATGAACCGTGACAGGTGGTATTGGAGATTTGATTCAACTGAAAAGTATCAGAGGATGGTAAAAGGGTATTACAGGATGATCAGTGGCGTTGACAGTGTTGTTGGCAGGATAAGGGCCACGCTTGAGGAACAGGGCCTGGCAGACAATACAGTCATCATTTTTATGGGCGACAATGGATATTTTTTAGGCGAAAGGGGGTATGCTGATAAGTGGCTGATGTATGAACAATCCATTCGCGTCCCAATGATCGTGTATGATCCACGCCAACCGAAATCCAATCGTGGAAAAATATATGACGAACTGGTACTTAATGTAGATGTTACATCTACCATACTCAAGCTGGCCGGCTTGAGTATCCCCCAGCGCTACCAAGGGGAAAGCCTTACTTCTTTTTATCAGGGAAGACCAAAAAAATGGCGAAACGCCATTTTTTGTGAACATCGGCTGGAAGGCAATCCACTTTTATTGAAGACGGAATGTTTCAGGGATGATACATGGAAATTCATCCGTTATGAAGACCACCCCACATTCTATGAATTGTACAACTTAAAAGAAGACATCAATGAGGCCCATAATCTTGCTTTTGATAAAAAGTACAAGGACAAGGTTGCTTTTTATGTTCAACAATGTGATTCAGCAACGGGTAAGTTGCTGTCGCAAAGGGTTAGCCCCCTTCATTAAATAACAATGCGTTTTATTGGTCTTCGAGTTCAACGGTGAATTGATAGGCTCCCGACCCCAGTTCAAATACGGCTTCTTTTTTTTCAGTTCCCTTGAATTGAACCGCTCCATCTCTCGATACAGGGATTCCATTTTCTTTTATATTTTTCAAGGAAGCTGGAAGCAATACTTTGGCTGTTGCATTAACGGGAATGGTTAGTTCCAGTGTCAAAGTTTTGCCTGACTTTTTCCAGTATGTGCTTACTTTCCCAAGTATAGAATTGTATGAGGCTTTTGCCCACTGTAGGTCATTTATTTGAGGGTGAATGATGATTTTGTTAAAACCGACAGCATCATTTGCAGGACGAATACCAGCCAGGTATTTGTAAAACCATTCGCTGATGGATCCAAACATAGGATGGTTGTGTGAATAGATATTTTCTTCCAATGGCCAGTGTTCCCATAATGTAGTGGCTCCATTCGCCAACATATATCCCCATCCCGGAAATGTTTTTTGCGTAGCCATAGTGTAGGCTTTGCCCCCATTCCCTGTGCTGCTCAATACGTCCATGATGAATTTTGTACCAAAAATTCCTGCAGTAATGTGGTCATCATTTTTTGTGATATTCTCAAGCAATACCTTGAGTACCGCATCAAATGAACCATCTGGAATTAATTTAAAAAATAGGCCATAAGCCTGTGCAGCTGGCGTATGAATGTCTATATTCCCGGTCATTGGATCAACATATTTGGCAATAAAGGAAGCTTTAATGGTTTCTTTTAGCGCATTGTATTTTTTATAATCATCCTGTTTGTGCAGCAGATCAGCAAACTTGGTGAGCAAAAGAGTATTGTAATAGTAAAAAGCTGTAGCACTTGATCCCTCTAATTTTTTATCAACGCTTTCATGATCCCCTATTGTTATATTGATAATTCCTCCTGTTGAATTGCGGTTCATGAAATCAACCCAATTTTTTACAGTAGGATATTGTTCACGGATCAAATCTATATTTCCATAATACTGATAAAGCTGATCAAGCAGCATTGGATGCGCAGATCCCCATTCAATCGGTCCAGACTTTCCTCCCAATCCATCACTGGCAATACCTACAAATGGCGCTGTCTCTGTCAGGCCTCCATCTGGCTGGGCTTCATCCGCAAAATCAACAACAGTTTTTTCATAAAAAGCAGACATGTCATAGTTGTAGATAAAGGCCTCACTTGTTGCCACGATGTCGCCACCATATCCAAAACGCTCCCTGTGCGGGCAGTCTGACTGAACACTAAAAATATTGCTCTTAAACGTATTCAGAGAAATCTCTTGTATTTGATTGAGCAGCGAATCAGAACAGCTGAATTCTCCTGCGTCCGGAACATTTGAAAACATTACCAAGCCTTTTATGTCTTGTGGGCTGAGTGATCCAGGATATCCAGAAATCTCGACGTAGCGGAAACCATGAAAGGTAAATTTCGGCTGGAAAACATCTTTCGTTTTTCCAGCAAGTATAAATTGATCCCTGGCGTAAGCTGTATCTGGAGCTCCTGGCCCCCCGACTCCTTTGCGTTTTATCTGTCCGGCTGTACTTGTCATTACATTCAGTGACCCATTGGGGTACAAGAGTTCTCCATATCTTAAATGTATTGAGGTTCCTGCAGCACCTTTTGCCTCTAACCTGACAATGCCGCTAAAATTTCTTCCAAAATCAACCATAAATTTGTCACCCTCTATTTTTTTTATTGAAATGGGTACGATGGTGTCACCAGCTACAATTGGAGGTACTTGTTCTGAACATAATTTACCACTTGGTTCTACTGAAGTTTTCACCGACCGCCAGTTGTCTGTGTTCAGTCCTGCTTTACACCAGTCTGGGATCTCTTTTCGGGCATCATATTTTTCTCCTAAGTAAATGTTATTCTGTACAATCGGTCCGGAAGTGACTTTCCAAGCATTATCAGACACGATTTGAACTTTGGTGCCGTCTGAATATTCAATGTTCAGCTGCATGATAAATTTGGGTTCATCAACAGTCAAGGCTTCCCTAATGTTACGTCGACCCCACATTTTCAATGGCAATGGGTTGTACCAACCATTTCCCAATACCATTCCTATGCAATTGTTACCTGCCGTTAAATAGGAGGTAACATTATACGTACTGTATAAGATTCGTTTGGAATAATTTGTCCATCCCGGATCCAAAAGCTTCTTACCTACTTTTTTACCGTTTAGAAACGCCTCATAATATCCTATCCCACTGACATGCATTATGGCTTTCTTGACGGTACGCAAAATTTTAAAGTCTCTTCTGAAAAGAGGGGAAGGATTGTCTTCGTAGAGATTTGAGCCTGATGAAGAGAAGGATTTTATCTCTTCAATCCATTTGCCTTTCCAATCTGTATCCTTCAGCAATCCCATTTCCCAAAATGAAGTACTGCTCCATGTTGACGCCTTTTTACGGTTGTCCCATATTTTCACCCGCCAGTAATACCGCTGATCAGATGAAAGAACTTTTCCTTGATAACTGATGTTGTTGGATTGAATACTGTCGATGATCCCACTGTCCCAGATGTCTGGTTGACCGGCGTTCAGCAGTTTAACGCTGCTGGCTACCTGAATGCGATATGCGGTCTGGTACTGTCCACGCGCTCCTTTTTCATGCCTTAATAGCCATCCCAGTCTTGGGTGAAGAACATCAATCCCGATAGGGTTTTGTTGATTTTCGCACTGCAAAGACTGTATAGTGATTCCGGGCTTATCCTGTTCTTTCCATTTGATGGATTTTGCAACAGTTGATGATGCTGTGATAATCATCAACGCAAAAAATAGGAAACCAAATGCTTTAGCATTTATTGTCGAATGACGAAGTTTGTTTTTATGCATGGTTTGATGTCTGTTTATGCGTAATGTTAGAAACTAATCATGATATTCCTTTTTTGTATACGGCATAAAACATACTGACCGAAGTATACAAGACAATCATGATTACAATCCACCTTAACGTATCCAGGGGCAAAGACTTCACTATAAATGCAGCAATCAATACAGCCACAATGCCTGTCAGTGCCATACTCAGTGCGGCCTTCCGATGATAGGCGCCTGCTTTTATAAATTTAAAAGAGGCCGGTGGCATCAAAAATGCACATGATCCCATCATTATGGGGAACGCTACCAAGGGAGATAAACCTAGTAAAAAAACCATTGCCATGCATGGTGCATACAGACCCACACCTACAGTCATCATCGCACCAAGAATACAATTTACCACTGCGGCAACAAATAATTTCCATCCATGAAGCCCAATTTCATTTCCCTGGCCTTGTATCCAATTCATTTTGTTGGCAAACATAAATCCTGCTGTAACCAATAGCGCAATGCCCATGATGAGCCTAATTTTGTTCTCGGAAAGTTTAGACACAAGCCCGGCACCAACCGTTGCCCCAACAGTGGCGGTAGCAAACATGATCACCATGGTGATGGGATCAACTTCAATGATTTGAATAAATACAATTGCCTGAATCAACACAGGAATGGTATTTGCAACGTTCATTGTTCCGGGGATTAATCTGTCTGGGGTTTGATTGGTAAACTTCAGCAAGGCAGTTTGCGGGGCAAATGCTCCAATCCCAAGAACATCAAAGAAGTTGACCACAAATCCAATAAGGGCTGTTTTTATCCAACTGGCTTCGCCCAACTCATTTTTGTTCAAACGAATATCTTTTGCAAAAAAATAGATAAACCATATCGAGAAAACAATTAAGGCAAACCAGATTATTGTTATCATATTTTATTTCTTGATGGGCTGTTGATTATTTCATTTCAATTTCAGCAAGCAATACCGTTCTGGGATCAAGTTTTATCGAACTGGGGATTTTATTCAGCTTGATCGGGATGGTTGACGCTTTGGTATTTACCTGAAATTTCAACAACTCTGTGCTATTTGTATCCTCATTGTAAATTTCAACTTCTATTGGAAAATCAAATACAAATCCAGAATAATGCGTTTGATTGATTTTCAGTAAAACTTGTTTTGCAGTGGTGTCATATTCCCAATGGGCTGAAATTTTCAAGTTATCGGATTTGTATAACCATTGATTAAAAAACGTCGTCAGGTTTTGTCCGGACACTTTTTCCATTTCTTCCTTAAAGTTAGCAGTGGTCGCATTGGCATTAAAGTATTTTGAATAATAAGCCTGGATGCCTTTTCTGAAAGTATCATGGCCAATTTTCTCTCTCAACATGTGTAAAACCCAGGCACCTTTTTGATAAGTAATCCCTGTGGTAACAGGATCCGTTTCGGCAGAGCGTGCAGCGACTATACTGTATGTAGAATCCTTTTTAGAAAAGTTGTATACCGATTTGCGGGAATTTTTTATTGCTGCAACAAACTCTTCGTGGCCATAAGCGTGCTCCTGAAACAGCATGCTGAAAAAAGTTGCAAATCCTTCGCTCAGCCAGGCATCATCCCAGGTAGTTTCGGTTACTGCATTTCCAAACCACTGGTGCGCAATTTCATGGATCACAACATTTCTCAATCTCTTCTCATATTTACCTGTTACCAGGTTCTCCGCATAGAAAATGGCAGATGATGTTTCCATTCCTCCACCGACACTTGGCGATTGAATGTTGGCTAATTTTTCATAAGCATAAGGCCCAACGTAATCAGAATAAAATTGAAGTACTTGTTTGGTCGGTTCTGCAAAATCAGTAAATCCTTTTTCTCTGTCCCTGGGATATACCCATGTTTGAATATCCTTTCCATCAAATTTTCCCACATGCTGCACTGCAAATTCAGCAACACCCAATACGAACAACCAGCTGGATACCGGAACAGATTGTTTCCAGTGGGTTAATTTGTTTTCTTTGTCGATTGTTGACTCTTCTAGCAGGATACCATTAGAAACCACTTTGTATTTGGATGGTGCCGTTACCTTAAACTCGCTGGTTGCCTTATCGTATGGGTGGTCAATGGCAGGCAACCAGTGGCGCGCATTGTTTGGCCAGTTTTCATTGAAAAAACTGCGGTCCCCATATTTGGTGGGTCCGATTCTCAACCCTCCTGCAGGTACTCCATGGTATTGAATGATAAATGTAATGGTGGAACCTTTTCTTGCCTGACTGGATAATTGAATAATCAGTTCATCATTTTTATGGGTAAAATTGGCGTTGGTGTTGTTGTAGCTTACAGACTCTACGACCATTCCTTTCTGCAAATATTTTCCATTTGTATTGATCAAATCAAGCCTGATTTGTTTAACATCATTTGTTTTGAACAACACAGAAATACTGGCCTTACCAAATATTTCATCAGTATTGTCAGACAACTTCAATTCAAACATATAGTGTAAAATATCAATTGAATAATTTCGAGGGTAATTATCCGCTCGGCAAAAAATGACAAGAACAGATAAAATTGTTGTTAAAGCAAAATGTTTGTATTTCATTATTGTATGGTAATTTTTTTCAAATAATATCCTTTTGCATCTATTTGTGGAGCACCATTGCAGGATACTACAATGCCTTCTTTGCCAACCATTGTTCTGGAAGTTTTGTCTCCTGTGTCAATATCAAGGGGCAATGGCATGAAGAAATTATCTATTGTGATCTGATACTTTTGATAACCAATTTCTTTCACGGAAATATCAAGTACTTCATTGGTGTATGCATAGAAATTGAAAAAAGGTTTTAAATTTTGCTTTGATGCAGTGCTGAACAATTCTTCTACATCTTTTGTGGTTACAAAATTGTCATAGGTATATCTGGGATCTGTTGCAAGTTTTTTCAAGGTTGGCAAAAATATTTCATCACCCAGCAGGTACCGTAAGCTATGCATGAAAAATGAGCCTTTTGCGTAAATATCCCTACCAGCATAAGCTTCATCTTCTGATAACTCCTCACCACCCACCATCGGTTTTTTGTTTCTGGTGGATCTCTTGTGCCGACTGACAATTTCATCATACGCGACCTGTCCGCCTAGTTCATAGTGTATCAATGCTTCAGCATAGGTTGTAATGCCCTCTTGAATCCACATGTGTGCCCAGTCCTTGTTGGTTACCTTGTTTGCAAACCATTCGTGACCATACTCATGGTATAGATTTGCTGAATAGTCATGCACACCAATTTTTGAATAATTAAATTTATTTTGAAACGTGATCATCGTTTGGTGTTCCATTCCTGAATTGGGTACTTCAGCAATGCCAATCTTTTCTTTTGCCCATGGATATTCCCCAAAATATTTCTCCAGTATTTTGGTATCTCTCGCTTTGAGTTCAATTATTTTGGGTGCGTAACTGCTGTCTTCTTCCAATACATAGAATTGTATGGGAACAACAGTTCCATCGACGGTGGTATAGTCTTTGCTCACGACGGTATACTTTCCAATGTTAAACACAGAACAGTAATTGCTGATGGTATAATTGGTTTTCCAATGGTAGGTTTTTTTATTTTTCTTCTTCAGCACTTCTTTCAGAAGGCCAGGACCCGCAACCACTAAATTTTCTGGCACAGTAATGAACATGTCAACACCCTCGTTCGGTTCGTCGCTGGGATGGTCTTTGCAAGGAAAATAAACCCTTCCCCCTTCTTTCTGGCAATTGATGGCTACCCAATCGTTTCCACTCTTGTCTTTGGTGAAGGTGAAGCCACCTGTCCATGGGGGCTTTACCGCAATAGGAGGTTCTCCGCCATATTCTACCCTTACAATTTGCCTGCCCTTTGGAAATGACTTGTCATCGGTGATGTAAATCTTGTCATTCTTGTGTTCAAATTTTACTGGCTTGTTGTTCACTTTCACCTTGCTTACCGTCAACAAATGGACCAGGTCCAATAAAATGGTATCGGTAGATGCAGATAAAATCATTTCAACATCCACATTTCCCTGAATTGTCTTTTTCGCAATATCAACATCCAGAGCGATGGTATAATGCCTGATGTCCATGATGGCCTGCAATGGATTCAACTTTCCCCCTGAAGACAGGTAACTGATGTCCCTGTTTTGGGATTTCAGTTGGGTCGACATGACCAATAAACATGTCATCAAGAAAAGTCCGGGTCTTAGATTTCCGTTAAAAAAATTTCCCATAATTAAGGTTTTATTTGGCTTTTGTTTATCTGGTCAATTGGTCTCATTTATTTTGATCAATTGATTTTATAGATTTTGATGCATGTTCTTTTTCGCCGTTTGTTCTAAATGTTCTTGAATCTACAGAAAACAATCGAGGATATCTTCCCTTGATTATTTGCTGTTCTTCTGTCTTCAACTCCTCTATTCCAACGGGTTTGTCTTGTGGTCGGATTCCTTTTTGGTTCAGACGGTTAAACAAGCTCCAATTTCGGATAGTTTTACCAGGTGCAGGATCACTGGGTTCCTGTGCCTTAAGATCATATCTTGTAAAATCAATCAATTTTTCCGGGGCATTGGTTTGCCAGTTTCTTAAGGTTGCCATCCTGAAATCTTTGTTCATGAACCATTTGATTTCCAATTCAGCTTCTGATCCGCAAATGCCGGATCCACGCTGAACAAATTGATAGTTGATGCTGTCATTGTTTTTGTAATGCGTTCGCCAAAGCATTCCATATTCCCCCTGGGTAATGAATTTTGCGTCTGGCCACCTGCGTCGCGTCTCCTTCAGCCAAATTTCCAGTCCATCCAATCCATTTCTTCCGTTATAGCCATATATCTTATACGCATCAACAAGGCTCATTTCCCAAATGCAGGTTACCCATGCAAACTTATTGAGTGCGAACCCGGTGTCAAAATGAGCGGCGGTAGTAGACAACATCTCTTTTGTTCCGATTTCGGTTCCCTGTCGGAGAATCGTTTCAATCGGACCCACACCCTGTCTGCTGCCGCACCGGATGCCATTGATAAACCTGGGTGCTGAATACCTGGCATTCAGGAAATCAACAGTCCAGCCATCAAGATTTACACAATCAATCATGTCTTCTTTTCCCTGGGCTGGCTTGCAAAAATGTTCACGTGATGGGTAATAGGGATATGAAATTGATCCCTCTCCATCACCATTGTCTACAGCATACTGACTCCATATATTCCCCTGGCACACATGAATACCTTCTTTTTCTGACAGGTACTGTAAATTTTCGGCAGCAAGAAACCCTGCAATGATGCTCTTTGGACGGTATCCTCCACCTACCATTGCTGAAACCATCTGCAACCCTTCATGCAGGTCGCGGTTAATCTGTTCGCGGGTATTGTACATGTTGGAAAAATACCCACCTGGTAAAAAAGTAATCTCATCCCCAAATTTTTCGTGATAGGAGACAACCAGTTTTTTCAAGTCCACATAATTCGGGCGCTGGTCTTTTAGGGCAAGCCAACTGAAAGACCATGTAATCCGCGCACCTGGCCAAGCGTTTTCTATGGTTTCCCTGAATTTTCTGGCTCCTTCTGGCGTATGAATACTTGATTCGTCTGTGCCATGAAATGCATCGCGTGAAGTTTCAATCTGGTTCACCCTCACTACTGTGCTGAACGTAAAAAAACGGTTTCCCAACAATGTAAGTCCTTCCTGAGCAGAAATATTTAAGTGCAGCAATGCAAACTGCATCAAAAGCAAAACAGCAATCCGGGTATTGAATCTTTTTATTTTTATCATTTCCATATTTTATGGGGTTGCTTCCAGAAATTTCATGCCACTAACGCTTAAAGCCTGTGACAGGATCAACGGAGAGAGCCTTGGGTAATTCTTTTCTTGGAATTTTCTGATCCCGCATTGCTGTATTGTACACAAATGCTGCCACAATCGTAGCTGACTGTTTGAGATCATCAGGCATAAGATGATCGTAGCTGTCCATATTGCTGTGCTGGGTAACCAATCGATCCTGAATAAACTGGAATCCGGGTAATCCAATTGTGTTAAAAGAGATATGGTCAGTACTTCCCGTATTTTGAATAGTAACGGTTTTGGCCCTGAGATCATTGAAGGGTGCAAACCATTGTTGAAAGATATTTCGGGCCGCTTCATTTCCCTGGAGATGTATTCCCAGCACTTTCCCCGTACCATAATCTAAATTGTAGTATGCAGAAAGTTTATCATGTGCTGGCAATAGTTTCATGGTTTCTGCATCGCCAAATGTTTTCTTCACATAACCTCTTGATCCCAATAAGCCTTGTTCTTCTCCGCTCCATAGCGCTATGCGTATTGTTCTTCTTGGTTGTACTCCTATTGCTTTTAGTATCCTGATGGCTTCCATCATTACACAGACGCCCGCTGCATTATCAGTAGCGCCAGTAGCTGCAGGCCATGAGTCAAGGTGAGCGCCGAGCATCACTACCTCCTCTTTCAAGTCTTTATCGATACCGGGTATTTCAGCGATTACATTGTATCCTTGCGTGTCATTCGTTTGGAATGTTGTTTTTACATCCACATCCATTTTTACACGAATTTTGTTTCTGAGCAGTCGGATGATCGTATTGTAATCTTCCAGGCCAATCGCGATGTCCAGAAAATTATCCGGATCTGTTATTTTATAGGGACCTCCTTGTAAAACAAAAACTGTTCCGCTATGGTTATCGGGAGATGAACTCAGTATGGCTATGGCACCTTCTTTAACAGCCATCCTTTTGAGTGCATTGAGTACACCTCTTGGTACAACATTTTGTGTTTTATTCCTTTCAGCTCTCCTTCGTAATGCAGCAGTGTCCTCACTTTCAGCTACTTCACCTAATTTTTTCAGGTCTTCATCACTGCGCCGAAGAATTGCCGGCCTATTGCTGTGGTCATATATCATCAGGTCATCAAAAATCAATATGTTGCCTTTGAGCTTGTTGCGATAGGCCTCTAGTTCAACAGAATCCTTTGCTGAGATAAGGATCACTTCTCCTTTTTGCAGACCATTGGTGCCTGAGGTCCAGGTTTTGGGATATGCAATGAGCGACCTGTACCAGGGAGATGACATCGCCACATACGATTTTTCCAATTCCCAGCCTTTCCCAAATTCACCCCAGGGATCCAACCTGGCATTTACCAATCCCCATTGGGTGAATTGGTTCCTCGCATAATTGGCAGCACGCATAAATCCCGGGGAATTGGTAACCCTTGGTCCACTTGCATCAGTGATCTGGAATGCAATATCCATGACTTTTGAATTCACCAACCCTTCTTTTCTGATTTTTGCCATTACTGCCTGGTCAATATTTTCTACCTGTCCAAGTGCTACGATAGGAAATGCAAAAAAAAGGGCCAAAGAAAAACGCTTGATCAATTTCACGGGAATAATTTATTTAATGATTGTAATGATGGGTATTGATTGATGTTATTTTTTTGTGTTATTCATCGGTGCTTGTGGAGAAGGCACATATCCCTTTTCCATGATATCCATGAAACCCAACAGTGCACCCCAATGATAAAATGCATCACTCCAAGTATTGGCTTCACCACCATGTCCGGTTTCGGCATGATAATTTTCACATACATGTCGCTCACTTAACCATGTCTTTAGTAGCAAGGCTTTTGATTTTTCCGCCATATCTTTTTTCGCAGCCGGCAAATGATAGTTTCGCATGCCCAGGTAAACCAGAAAATTCAACGGTGCCCAGATCCTGCCTCTCCAGTAATGATTGTCCTTGAATGCCTTGTCATTGCGTGCAACCGAAGGCAGTATGTATTCCCCCCAGAATTCATTGGGGTTATAAAAATGTTCCTTCATCATCCTTGAGGCTTGTTCCATGCTGGGTACTTTTGTCAGCAATGGATAAAACAATGTAGGTGTTAAACGGTAACTGGGTTTTCCTGTTACCAGGTCTTTGTTCAGGTATAGTCCAAACTGATCATCCCAAAGGGTCTCCAGTTTTTTGGAATAAATTTTTGCTCTTTCGGTTAATTCTTTTGCATCATTTGCATAGCCCAAAATTGTAGCTATTTCAGATAGGCTCTGGCAATCGGCAATATAAAGGCTCATCAAGCCTACATCGGCCATCAACATTCGATGGTTTACGCTGTCAAAACCTGCATCATCCCACATGGGAGAATTGTCCATTCCGGATTCCCATTTGGCTGCCTTCATTTTTCCGGATTCAGTGGCTGAACGAGATTTGGTATTGCCATAATCATATGGATCTGTGCCATGCACCAGGTAACCGTCTATATCCCTGTTGGCCGCCCGCCAACGGTTCCAGCTGAGCAACTCATTGTATACTTCTTGTAGAAACCATTTCTCTTTGTATTTTCTGTAAATCTCTCTCACCACAATGGATCCAACCTGAGGCTCAGTCCGGTCCTCACTTTTGTGCCCATACTGCGAGTTATTGGGAACAAATCCTCTGTCCGTAATCTCCTTGGTAATAGCGATTGCATTGGCATAAGCCAGCTCCTTGTTGTCAAGTGATAACATGTATGCTGCGAAATAAGTATCCCAACCGAACAATACCCAGTCGTTTGAAAATGTACGGCTTACCGGATTGATGATTCTGCTGTTGTTGGGATCATAAATGGTAGTCCATGCAAGCACTGTTTGCATGGCATCATATGCTTCGCGTGATTTACCAAACGTCAATCGCTCTGTTTCGAATTTTTGTTTTGCAATTTTGATGGTTTTTTCAACAAGTTCCTTAGACCTTGATGTGCCTGTTGAAATTGCGATAGATTCATCCAAAGGGATGTGAAAGGCATTGGAAGAAATTATTTTTTTGTTTCCATTGACATATACGTTGATATTATTTGTCGGCGTCTGTCCGACAATCATCTGTTGATCAATCTTTATTTCACCTTTTCTGTTCCATAATATTTGCGGTTTAATAAGCAATGAATCGCCCGTTGATGCTTTCATTGGAATTACCAGTATATACAACTCATTGTCCACAGATGCACTTTGCACCCGTAACCGGATATTGTGCCATTCTACTTCAAGTTCCGTGTAAGCACCATCATATGCATGTGCTCCGGGAATGACTTGCTCTTTGCTGTCATAATGATCCCGGCCAATCAAGGTTTCCTCAAGGGTTTTGCCTTGCTGGTCTTTTATGGCTAGGTTGATGGAAAAGCATTCAGGCAACAAAACGTGAGACAGTACACTGCGGGTATTCCATGTATTCCAACCATGGATAAGCCTGTTGCTCATGTCTATTGCTTCTTTTCCACTGGGCTTCTTTGCAGTCAATTGATTTTGTGCGACAATGCAGTTACAGAAAATGAACAAATCTGTTATCAGAAAGATGAAAAGTATAAATATATTTTTGTTCATCTGTGTTTTTAAAAATGTTGATTCAATATTGTGGTTGCACGAGTTGGTATGGTGCATCATAAAATCCTAAATGACGGACACGCCATTCCACTGGTTCATGAAAGACAGGATGAGGAAGGTACATCTCCCATGTTCCCAGTTTTTTTAACATCGATTTAGTTTTTTCGGGGTATAAAAGTGAAAGATCATGTTGTTCAGCAATATCCTCCGAAAGATGATAGAGCATTGGTAAGCGGTCTGGCAATCTGATCAATTTCCAGTCTCCATCCCGAATAGCAGCACCTGCGGTGTAGCGCCATTCCATGGTTTGATGGGGAATCTTTTTTTCCTGGTCATTCAGGTAGGGTAAAATATCAACACCTGTGTAATGATCTTTTTCTGAAACCAGTCCGCCCGCAGCTTTAATGAAAGTAGGACAAATATCAAGTGCAGAAACAGGAGCAATGAATTTTTTCCCGCCACTCACCCTTGCTGGCCATTTTAAAAAAAATGGCACCCTGATTCCACCCTCCAATAAAGTGGTTTTTTGACCCCGGAGCGGTGCATTGATGGAGCCATTGGAAATAGAATTTGCAGGTCCGCCGTTATCACTTATGAAAACCACCAGGGTATTTCGCTCCAGGCTTTGTTCCTGAAGCACTTTCATTATTTTACCAATGTTTTGATCCAACCTGTAGACCATTGCACAATAGGTTTGTCGAAGCTTCTCTTTCACATGACTGAATAGTTTCATGTCCTCATCTGTTGCCTGCATGGGTGCGTGGGGCGCGTTAAAAGCAGCGCATAGAAAGAATGGTTGATTTTTGTGCCGCTTGATGAAATCCACGCTTTCATTTCCAATATCATCTGTCATATAGGTAAGCATGTCGGACTTTTTGTAATTGCATTGGATGGCAGATTCCATGCCTGTTCCATTTTGTTTTGCAGTAACATAATCATGTCCCCCATCCAAAAATCCCCAAAATTCATCAAAACCCCTTTTGATTGGATTAAAATGCGGCGCTGCGCCAAGATGCCACTTGCCAATCAGTCCTGTGACATAACCAAGGGACTTGAGTTTATTGGCGAGGGTAGATTCGGTTAATGGAAGTCCCAGGTAATTTGAATCAAATCCGGGTTGATTGCCAGCAAGGTTATCGTTGAACCCAAAACCAGCCTGGTGCTTTCCAGTAAGAAGGCCTGCACGCGAAGGAGCACATACTGAAGAAGATGCATATCCGTTTGTAAAAATCACTCCTTCCCTGGCAAGCTGATCAATGTTCGGTGTTGGAATTTGAATGCTGCCATGGATCCCAAGATCACCATATCCCAGGTCGTCTGCCACAATCAACAAAAGGTTTGGCAATACCGTATTTTGGGAAGCAGATAAATTCCTGTTTTCTGTTTTCTGCGTTTGACCATATACATTGACAAATAAAAAGACGAGTAGGACAACCGCTGAACAAAGGGAGGGCTTGTATTGTAGGGCTGTTGACCATTTCATTGGTTTATGCTGTATTCCAGATATCATTTCCACTGCATTGTATATTGTTATCTTTGTTGTTCTACTTTGTATCCATAACAGTTCTGGCAATCTCAGCCAATAAATTTTTTCCTTCATTGATAACATCTACAGCAGATCGCCTGTCCAGTGTTTTGGTGTTAATGGTGTTCATGAAATTATTCAATTCTCCTATCGCAGCAGCGGCTTTCCTTGATGGATTTTCTGCCAGTTCTTTTCGCAATATTCTTATTTTTTCATAGTCCTGAATGCCTTCCCTGAGTCTTTCAAACCGCACTGAACTTTGGGCGTTTGGATAAACAAAATAAGTATCTCCACTGGGCCATCGGATGAACCGGGAATCCAGCAAAGGGTTTTCTGGCCAGCTGTTGTAGGCCCAACGCAGGAATCCATCAAATCCCATGGCTGAAGCAAACCAGCCCTCATAGCAGGATTCAGCAGGAGGGGAGAACGTAAAATTATTGGGCTTTGGTATTCCGCAGGCCACATAATAGGTTGTTTTTAAGCCAGAGCGTTTTCTGGCACGCAAAACATCTCCTGCAAGGGTATCAATATGTCTCCAGTTGGAACTGAAATCATAAATGGCCGGATTGATTTTCCCATAATAGAAGCCAGCCATGGAAATTTTCAGTTCAGGTGCTGCCTTCTTCAAAAAACCGAACATTTTTTCCATTTCTTCCTCTTCCCGTTCATCAAGTGCAATGGCTGCTTTGTTCAACCAGCCCTTGGCTTTGAGGTGGGCTTTGAAATCACGCAAGAAGTTTTCCCAAATGTCCTCATATGCTTTTGTTCCTGGTACTGATTCAATGGTGATGGTTTTGGAAGACTTTTCGTCATACCACGAAAATTTATTGCCAACAGGAACCATTGAATAGCAATTGATTTGATCTTTTATCCCTGATTCCATGGCGAGGTTGACATAGAGATCAAATACCGAATAGTCGTAGGTCCAGGTTCCATCCGCCTTTTTGATCCACTTGATCATGGAGCCATATGGATCATAGGTCTGACCAGCCCAAGGATCATCAATCAGCGTTGTGGTGATGCATTTCTGACCTGCCTGGGCAAGCATGGTTAAAAGCGGTTTCAACAGATTGATGTGTTCGCGTGACCATAAGTTTACCCTGTTGAATCTTGCAACAGCATATGGATTCTGCCAAAGATCGAGATGGAAGGACCATGCTGAAGGCGCCGGGAGAGACTTGTTCATTACTTCCAATGTTATTGGATGGTTTACCGTGCCAGACGTCGATTCAACTGAAATGGTTCCCTTGTAAACCCCGGGGGCCGCCTGTGGAGGTATTTCAACAGCAATCCATACAGGTTTTGTTTCTTGGCCATTGATGCCAAACTTGTTGGCTTTTTTGAGTAGGTCAGGACTCGTATTTGTAGGAGACTTTTTCAAATCCCTGGCACCGCATCCGCCAGTAAATTCATTGCTCAAAACATAATTGACGATGGATATGGAGGTGATTCCCTTATCGAGTTGATGATTACTGTTGCGAAACGGACTTGCCCTCACAATCACCTCATCTTTGTTTTCAGCAGACCAAACAAGCAAGAGGCAATTGACCCTTTCTCCTTTCCAGCCATGAAGATTGACGGAAGCAGAAATTTTTCCCGACGGAGGAAGACTTTTTTCGTAGGCAATATCAGTGGACCCAAACCCAGTGTGAACGCCAGGTTTGAGGGTCTTCCAGGGCGAGATCTCATCTGCAGAAGGGTTGACAGGATTAGGTTGATGATTCCAATCCTTGATCAAATTAAAAGAGATGCCAGAGGCTGATAAGAAAATCAGAATGCCTGAAGTGATTTTTTTCAATAAAGCGACTTTCCTCTTTTTCATCAATGCTTTTATGTGCCGATACATTTACAATCTAAGGCTGTGGTATATCCGAGACAACTGGTGCCCGCCTCCAGAGCGATGAAGCAGATTAAACACTGCTGCTCACTTGAATTTATCATATGTTCCTTATAAATCCTACTGAACTGATAAAATCGGGTTAAAACTGGAGAAGAATTGTTTACTCTTACTCTAATTTATTGGCTAAACTTACAGTCTGAAATCCAAAGCAATGGTTACTCCTAAAGTTATCACCATTTTATTCTTTTTTTTACTGTTAGGATCTTTGTACTCTCAGGTTCGCCCCCACCATATTTTTGATAACAATATGGTATTGCAGCGTGATCAGCCTGTCAAAATATGGGGATGGTCCAATCCATCTGAGCAGATAAAAATTGAATTTGGGGGACAGGTTAAATCCACCAACGCAAACCAACAAGGGGAGTGGTTTACTTATCTTGATCCAATGATTGCGAATGCCAAGCCACAGAACATGAAAGTTTCCGGGAAGGTAGATTCGGTGGTGTTTACAAATGTATTGGTTGGTGATATATGGGTCCTCGGCGGACAGAGCAATATGGAGATGGATTTATCAAGGATCTTTCATGGAGATGCTGAAGTTTTATCTGCCCACTACCCCAGTATTCGACTAATGACCATCCCCAGTTCTGCGGGTAAAATGCCAAAAAAGGATTTTGAAAGAATCAATGAATATGATAGCTGGAACGACAGGTACGATAAAAAAGGATACTGGTTTGCTTGCTCTCCTTCAACAGTTGCAACTTTCTCTGGATTGGGATATGTATTCGGGAGAAGAATACATATGGTCAGCCAGATACCCATTGGTTTAATCGATGCATCATTGGGAGGAACTACGGTAGAGGCCTGGCTAAGCCCCTCGACACTGAACAAGATGCCTGAAAACAAAGCCTTGGTAAAGCAATGGAATGATAAGGAGGCAGCATATGATCCGGTTGAAGACCTTAAAACAAAAATCACCAATTGGGAGAAAAGAAGTTTGGTCCTGAAAAGCCAAGGACTGGAACCTGCTCCAAAACCGGTGGAGCCCTCGGTAAGGCCTTCACTAGACAGGAATTTTCCTGGATCTTCCTATACGGGAATGGTCGCCATCATTGGTGGGCTCAGTGTAAAAGGAGTTGTGTTTCACCAGGGCTATAACAATGCATTGGGCGATTCCAGGCCTGCATTGTATGCCGCAAATTTCAAAGCATTGATCCATGATTGGAGGGCCTTGTTCGGCAATAAAAATTTACCCTTCGGTATCATGGAGTTGAGTGCCGGAGGAGAACCGCAAACCCTGGATAATTATGAGTTGAGAATGTTGGATCCTGCACCTTATATCCGTGAAGGACAGTTTAATGCTTTTCGGGATATATCCAATACAGGATTTGTTGCTGCTTACGACCAACAGGTAAACTGGTACCATCCTCAAAAAAAAGCGGAAGTTGGAGAGCGGATGGCCCGGTGGGCATTGTCAACCCAATATGGTTTTAAACTGGGATGGGAACCGGCAATCTGTAAGAGCATAGAAAGGCTTAAGGATCGAATCATTGTAACCTTTAACAAGGAAGTGAAATCTTCTGATGACAGGCCTTTGGAAGGATTTTCAATTGCAGGACCTGATCAACATTTTTATCCTGCAAAGGCTGAATATGTAAAAACAGAAAACGAAAAGGGGCAAAAAGTCAATGATAAAAAAAGGGTTGTTGTATGGAATGATCTTGTTGTTGATCCGGTAGAGCTGCGTTACGCCTGGGCCCGCAATCCATTGGCCAACCTTGTCAGCGATGGAGATAGAATCATTCCTGTACCACTTTTCAGAACAGACCATTGGGAGTATCCGGATGCACCCTACCTGCCTGACGAAGTTGAAGCATTCAGGCAACAGCAGAAACTGTTGCAGCGCAAGGCAGAGGAAATGGCAAGAATAAGGATAATTAAAGAAGCAGAAAAACTGTTGCAAGAAAAGGGGAAATGAAGCTGCATAAGCAGGCCGTCAATCACAATCAATACAACCCAACATTTAAAATCGAACGAATGACATTCTTTAAATCTTTACTCAGGCAAAGCATTTTCATGGAGATGAAATACGGTAACATGTATGTTTTTTTCATGTTGATTGCCTCACTCGTTTCTGCGCAGGATTCCACCAATAAGTCGCTGAGAAAGGGGAATATCGGCGGGTACATGATCACGCGCCTTGAGAAGGTTGATCAATCATTCAATGCAGGCTACTCCATGTACGCAGCGGCATGGCCTTTGGTGAAAGAATATCCGGGAAGAAGTTTTCAATCAGGGCTGTTCGGCACCTGGATGCATCCTGAACATGACGGCCCTCTGCCGGTGGAAAAACTATACACGGATATTGAAGGAGGACTCGGCTGGTGGCGCGATACAGAGTTTGCTACCGCAACGCCAAAATTCATCATGGGAGGAGTGCAGCTGAACTTTGCAGGATGGGCCAATGGCCCTGGTGCCGGAAGGGGAAGGGACTGGAGCAAATCCAAAGGTAAATATGGAGTTGCACAACTGAGTCCATGGTTGTTATGGCCTCCGGACGGGCTGAACCTTCGGCAAGGCACCTCTGGAGAGTGGTTTGGAAGTGGCTACCTCCCTTTACCGCTCACGGAGCCACAATTGACTACCGCGGGTAAAGCTGTGCCCACCGGTAATCAGTGCTGGACCTTGTTTCTCAATACCGGAAATTTCAAAGGACCGGTTGCATTCTTTACCCCCTATTTCTGGAGTGAAGCGTCTGTTGACAATCCAGTCCTGAGTGGATTGTTTCTGGATACCCGTCCATCAAAGGCCAACAAACCTTTTCAAATGGAAACGCAACATATACATTCCTTCGAAGCCACTGATACCAAAGGGCAGACATTTGCCCGTATGGCTCCGACACAATACCCTGTTGGGCCTGATGGCAATTCGGAGTTGCTGCATCGTTTGATGGTGTACAACAAGGACGCACTTTGGGATGATGTAGACGCATGGTTCAAGGGCGGGAAACCTGCCAGTGGAAAAATTGATACCAGCGGAGCCCACATGCAAAAATTTGAGAAGGGTGTCAGGTCAAACTGGAAATTTTATGGTGATCATATTCCGAAGGAAAAACGCGCCTTGACGAATGTTACTTCTTATATGGATGCAAATGTTACTGATGCTGCTACCTTAAAAGTACGCTGGGAAGGTGAATTGATCAGTAGAAGAAAAACAGGAAATGGTGCTGTCGTAACACTTCCTGAATATTATAAATTGCTTAAATCAGGTAACGATACAATAGGTTCCTGGGTTGCGGTGGCAGCTACGGAAGTGCCGGCTGAAACTGGTCTTCACGGGGTGAGTTTTGGAAGGGCCGAAGACGACAGAACTTCGCTTGTCTATACTACGCCGAAAGAGGATACCAGTTGCTGGAAAACACCTGGTCCTGCAGCAGGGCCCTTCAAAGTGAAATTGGGAGATGGCAGCACGGTGACCTATTATTGGTATAGGTTCGCTGACCAACCCGCCTTGCTCAATGCCAGTCTCAGCAGCAAGGAGCGTGAAGAAATGCAACGACGTGCGGAATTGTTGCACCGGTTTTGGACAAAAGAACGCGAATACCTTCCCCCGCCAATGTCGGGAAAACTTGCATATTTGGACCCTGCCTTGATCGTCAAGCCTCCCAAAGGAATGGAGATCGGGTATGTGCCTATTGTTACGCAACAAGGGTTGGAAAAATAATTGCATCGATGCTGATATGATACAAAAAAATTACATCCATCATTTGAGCCCACCTATAAAGAGGTATTAGCTATTTCCCCAATTGATATATTGTATTTTGAATCTTTCCTGTTATTGGTTGTCCATTCTTACCAGTGAGTTGATAATTTATTTCCATTACCCATGTTGGTTGTATACCAGGAATGGTGAGGAACAATTCTTTTCTGTCAGCACTTATGTCAACCTTGGTTACTGGAAGTGTTTTGGTATTGAAATGATCTGACCCGTATTTTCTGGTTCGCTTCAAATCCCATGTTTGAACCTGAAACGCGGAAGTATTTGTTACATCCCGAAGGTTGAGTTCATGCGAGAACTTCAATCGAATGCCTTCTTGTTTGGCATTGATGCCAGTTGGGATGTTTGATTTCTCTCCCATATACCTGATCCGGTAAAACCCACCCAGTTCTGGTTGGCTGGATCCCCATGCAGACAAACCACAGGCATACAGCTGACCATCAGCAGGGTTGAATCTTCCCCGCATGACGCCGGTAGAAAAATTCGGAATCGGTAATTCAAAAAGTCCACCCTGGATCTGGTTGCCGATTTTTTCATGGGGCACAATAAAAACTTTCCCATATCCGTATGAAAAACTCAACAGACTTCCATTCAGTGGTCCCCATTTTTTACTATCTACCCACAGCAATTCTGATGGTGATCTGTCAATTTCCTTTTCAACCCATACCAATGGCTGTTCCATCCCTTTATCTGAGCTATCTTTTGAGGGATTGTATCCAAACATGTTCCCATAAAATTTATTTTCTGATGTAACCCAGTTGATTCTGTTCATCGGGTTCCAGTGACCCTCCTGGTCGGTTACAAGAAAAGAACCATCAGGGTTGATGCACACGCCATTTGCGGCACGAAATCCATTTGCGATTATACTGGTTGTTTGCCCGTCTTTACTCACTTTTATCAGGGTGCCATGCTGTGGCACCAGAGCTCTCCTGGCATGCCTTGCACTTTTTGCGTAGTAAAAATTGCCTTCCTTGTCTGTTTGCAGACCCATGGCAAATTCATGGAAATGGTTGGTCACCTGGTGATCACTGTTGAAGCTTTCATAAAAATCAATCTCATCATCACCATTGAGATCATGCAGTTTTACGAGCTGGTCTCTGCACGTCACAAATATTTGTTTGTCTACAACTTTAATCCCCAGGGGCTGAAACAATCCGGATCCAATTCGTTTCCATGATAAGGTACCCGTAGTTTTTAAAACACCTTCTACCAGCCATACATCGCCATCTGTTGAACAGATCACTGCTTTATTTTTGTCCTCAAGAAAATCAATACCACTCAACCGCATCTGATTTTTCCAGGGGCTCTGATAAGGGAGTTCCATCCTGTCTACCTTGAATGCCCCTTTCTGCTCTCCTTTTGAAATGGAAGCCATTAATTGCTGTGGATATTGCGCTTCACCACCTTTTGTAAACGGCAATAAATTTTCGGGTTCCTTTGTTGATGTTGAAAGAAGTTTAAAATCCTTTACATCCGGGTTAGCGATCAAGATTTTTACCTTGATGGATTTTGATGCTGGCACAGTAAGCACATAAAACCCTTTTTCCTTTTGTAGCGTAACATCTTTTCCCGCAATCGCAACACTGGCATTGGTCTTTGCTATTCTCATTTTTAAAATGCTGGCTGAATGAGAAATGTTCAGTGTTCTTGTAAAAATGGGTTGATCTTCAGTTCCTTCCAGTCCTAATTTTTCCAATATCATTGCATTGCCAACAGTATAAGAAATAATCACCTTGTCCTTGTAGTGATACAACCCCTTGTATTGTGTCCAGGAGCGCGGCAGTGGGCCGAATCTTCTTTTGTCTATTGCTTGAAACCTGTTGTCTTTAAAAGAACCATCTGTCGGATTTGCCCAACCTGGTTCCACTGGAGTAGAGAAATGAAGACTTCCAGCTATCCTTGGTGAAATGTTGTGCCTACCATTTAAAAGTATTGCTTCCCAATCGATAAATCCCTTGCCCGTCCATGCTCCTGCAATTCGCATCAGGTCATGGTCAAAAATCATCCATGCATTTCCTGCTGCAACCCCTCCAGCGCCTTCATCCACCCTTACTGCGATTCCCTTGTAGGCAAAGTTGGCATCAACCAGGTTTTCATCTTTTAATGGGGCTTGTCCTCTTGATATTTCTCGTGGTTTGGCATTTGAATCAGCCAATTCATAGGTATTGATCAGAAAATTGCCATAATCCATTTCTGCCCAAGGCTTGTATTCTTTGGGATTGGGCCCTTTGGTCTTGCCTGAGGGGATACTTGCCAAATAATCTGCATCAATATTGAAGAATTCTGACTTGTTTAATTTTAATACAAACTCCTCCCTGATAAAATTGATGACATCATACTTCTCTACGGGTGTTAAAGTTGGTTGGGCTGGCATCCCACCATAACCCCTTGTCAGGGTTTGGTACATGGAGTAAGGATCTTTTCCTACCTTGAATTTATCTTTCCAAAATTTAAATGCAGTAGGTAGTGAGCCTTCCTGGCTGGGATTCCCATGACAGGATACACAAATCCTGTTGTATATTTTTTGCCCTTTTTTTAGGGATGCTTCCTGGTTTTTCTGCATGTCTGCTATGATTCCCTTGTGGTCTATCTCTTTTTCATAGGAAGGCAGTTGTGCCTCTATGAGCGTAAAAGCAACCTTAGGGGCTTTGTATGCATTTTTAGGAGTGCATGCAGCAAACAAAATCACGATGGAAATTGAAAATGCAACGATTGAGTGATTGACGCCAAGATATGTGTGGGGCATATTTTAATTTTTATAATTTTATTACACGCAAAAAGTATGCATTTTTTACCCAGCGTTAATCGCTGTAGATTCCCCGAAAATAAAATTTCAGTTGATTTGATTTGAAATAAGGTAAATGCAGCTAAAAATTAGGTAATTATCGTGTTTTCTTGGTATTTAATTTTTAATAGCTTGGCTTAATTTCATTTTCAATGATGAGATTTATTTTAATAACAATTACAACTGTTGCGCTATTGACCAAGGGTCATAACGCTGTTGCACAAGAATTGCCCAACATCATTATCATATACGCTGACGATGTCGGATATGGCGATCTTTCCTGTTACAATAAAAATTCAGCCTATAAGACTCCTCGGCTAGATAAAATGGCCAGACAAGGCGTGAGGTTTACAGACGCACACAGTCCATCAACCATCTGTTCTCCTTCCCGTTATGGGCTGCTATCCGGTCAACAAATATACCGTTCAACGGGCAAGGGTGGCGGTGCCTTTGAAGGACCAGGGGGTCCGAGCTATTTAAAGCCCGGGACACTTACAATAGCAGAAATGCTTCGGACAAAGGGATACCGGACTGGCATTTTCGGGAAATGGCATGTAG
>JAURJU010000110.1 GCA_030832085.1 Chitinophagales bacterium
AGGACAATTGAGGACCGAAACTGGCAAAACAGCCACCCGCCGGTTGCGCTCTCAAGACCTGGTACCTGGTGTAATTTACGGGGGTGCACAAGAGGTTAACTTTGCAGTCAAATCACTTGCCCTGAAGCCATTCATCTACACGCCTGATTTCCAGCTTGTGGAAATGAAGATTGATGGCAAATCTTACACCTGCATTTTGAAAGACTTGCAGTTTGACAAGGTATCGGACAAATTAACACACCTTGACCTCCTTGAACTTGTAGAAGGCAAGAAAGTTAGCGCAACCATTCCGTTGAAATTTACAGGAACAGCAGTTGGTGTAAAGGCCGGCGGTAAACTTGAAATCAGGCTGAAAGCTGTAAAACTCAAGACATACCCCAAATACCTGAGGGAGAACATTGAAGTTGATCTTACCAACCTGGAACTCAATGGAAACATCCGTGTTCAGGATATCCCGGCTGAAAACCTGGAAATCATGAATTCACCGCGTATTCCGATTGCATCAGTGACCATGACCCGTCAATTGAAGCAAGAAGAAGCTGCGGCTCCGGCAAAAGGTAAAAAATAAGCTTCAAAAGTTTAACTTTACAGCCCCTTGATCATGTCTTGGGGCTTTTTTTATGGATAAATTTTTAATTGTTGGATTGGGCAACATTGGATTCGAGTATGAACATACCCGGCACAACATTGGATTTGATGTCATTGACCGCTTTGTCGCCAAGCACAAAGGCAGTTTTGCCATGGATCGATTGGCCTATAAGGCGGAAATTGGCCTGAAAGGAAAAAGGATCATCTGCATCAAGCCCACTACCTATATGAACCTGAGCGGGAAAGCAGTCAAATATTGGTTGGAAAAAGAAAACATTGACATCAATCGCCTGCTGGTATTGGTGGATGAGTTATCTGTTCCCATCAACAAGATCAAAATCAAACCTGCCGGCAGTGACGGCGGGCACAATGGCTTGAGGAGCATACAGGAAATGCTCGGCACCACCCAGTATCCTCGGTTGAGGTTTGGCATTGGGAATGATTTTTCCAAGGGCCGTCAGGTAGAACATGTCTTGGGAAAATGGGATAAGAAGGAGGAAATCCTTGTTGCGCTCAAAGTGGATCGTTCGGTAGTGGCCATTGAGGAGTTTGTTCTTACTGGTTTGGAACGAACAATGGCAGCAGTAAACAACCTTGAATTTTAAATTTCCGCAATGCTTTATTTGTCGGAAATTTACACCACTATTCGATTCCGACCAGGGATCAAACGAATCTAAATATCGAAGCAATGAAATTTCTGTGTATCGGTCGAAACTATGCGGAACATGCAAAGGAGTTGGGCAATGAAGTTCCTGATGAACCGGTGATCTTCATCAAGCCAAATTCTGCCCTGCTGCAGCAAAACAGCTCATTTAACTATCCGGAATTTACCAAAGAACTGCATTATGAATGTGAGGTGGTGTTGCGCATTTGCAAAAATGGAAAAAACGTTCATGAAAGGGATGCCAGCAGTTACTATGATGCCATTTCTGTAGGCATTGATTTCACTGCGAGAGACCTGCAAGCAACACTCAAGAAAAAAGGGTTGCCTTGGGAGAAGGCCAAAGCCTGGGACAATTCAGCTGTTCTTGGCAAGTGGGATTTCATCCCCGCAGGTTTTGACAAGGACAACCTTCAGTTTTCGCTCAAAAAAAATGGGGAACTGGTGCAAAGTGGCCATACAAAAGACATGATCCACAATTTTGATAAAATCATTTCACATGTTTCCACTTATTTTTCGCTGAACATTGGTGATGTGATTTTCACGGGAACTCCTGCTGGTGTTGGGGAATGTGTTGTCGGTGATGAATTGGAAGGCTTTTTGGGGGAGGAGTCCAAGTTCAGGTTGACCATCCAATAGATACCTGCTTTTTTGCAACCAACGCATATCTTTTGCATCCAGGACATGCATGAGAAGATAATCTTGCGTAGATTGAAGCATGAAGATTTCATTTCACGGCGCTGCCCGATGTGTTACGGGTTCAAAGCACCTGATTAGTTTGGACAACGGGAAAAAGATTCTCCTCGATTGTGGTATGTTTCAGGGCATGGGCAAAGAGACCGATGCATTGAACCGGCACTGGGGATTTGAACCAAGGGAAGTAGATTACCTGGTTTTATCCCATGCGCACATTGACCACAGCGGATTGATTCCCAAACTCGTGAGTGACGGTTTTGCAGGGAAGATTTTTGCAACACCTGCAACCCGAGAGTTGACTGCAGTATTGTTGGAGGACGCTGCAGGCATTCAGGAAGATGAGATCAAGTACATCAACAAAAAAAGGAAAGCAGCTGATCAGCCCTTTCTGAAGCCCCTCTATACCACGGAAGAGGCCCACAAGGCCATGGACCAATTTCACGTTGTTGACTACGAAACCTGGTTCTCTATTGAAAATGGTATTGAACTACAATATACGGATGCAGGCCACATCATTGGCAGTGCAGCAGTTCATTTGCGCATCACACATGCAGGCAAGACCGAACAAATAACCTTCAGTGGTGATGTTGGCCGTTACAGGGATGCCATTTTAAAATCACCTGCAGTATTTGCGCAGGCGGGCATCATCATCATTGAATCAACCTATGGAAATTCATTGCATGATTTGCACCAGCCCACGCCAGACAAATTGTTAGAGTGGATTGAAAACACCTGCATCAAAAAGAAAGGAAAGCTGATCATTCCGGCTTTCAGCGTTGGCAGAACCCAGGAACTTTTGTATGCACTCAACCAACTGGAACTGGAAAGGCGCTTGCCGGAGGTTGATTATTTTGTTGATAGCCCACTCAGTGTGCATGCAACAGAAATTGTAAAAAAGTATCCACAGGATTTCAATAGCAGGATTCGGAAGGTGTTGGAAAATGATGATGATCCATTCAAATTCGCAGGCTTGGAATACATCAAAACAGTCGAAGAATCAAAGTTGCTCAACTTCAGGAATGAGCCTTGCGTAATCATTTCTGCAAGTGGCATGGCTGATGCAGGCAGGGTGAAGCACCATATCAGCAACAACATCGAAAATTCCAGGAACAGCATTTTGTTGACGGGATACTGTGAGCCCCATTCGTTGGGCGCAAGACTGCAATCGGGCAGGAAGGAAGTGAATATTTATGGGGTAGTGCATGAAATCCATGCCGAAGTCGGAAGCATCAGGAGCATGAGTGCGCACGGTGATTACGAAGACTTGTCACAATTTCTTTCATGCCAGGACGTCACAAAAGTAAGAAGGCTTTTTCTTGTTCATGGAGAATATGACGTGCAGATTGACTTTAGGGAAAGGCTGTTGCGAAAGGGCTTTACAGATGTTGAAATACCTGAGTTGCACCAGGAAATTGGTTTGGGGTAGTAAAACCGATATATTATTTCTTGAGGTAAGAAAATCAGATTTACCAATCTCCTCCTGCACCACCACCACCAAAACTGCCTCCTCCAAATCCTCCAAACCCACTGCTGCCGCTGCTGCTACCTCCACCATGGCCAATGCCACCCATAGGGAAAAACAGGAGCCCACCTGCACCACCACCACCGCCACGTCTTCTGAAAATACTGAGGATGATGAGTACAACGATGATGACTACAATGCCCGGAATGCCTTGCTTACCGCTTCCTCTTCTTCTGCCGTAATTTACCGGCGCATCGTATTCTCCTTTTGTTGCAGCAATGATGGCATCGGTTCCCTCATCAAGCCCCCTGTAAAAGTCATTACCCTTGAAGTTGGGCTTGATTTCGTTTTCGATGATGTTTTTTGCAATGATATCCGGCAGGGCCCCTTCCAGTCCATAGCCGGTTGCAATCCAGATTTTTCTGTCATTCTTGGCAATCAAAAGCAGGACACCGTTGTTGAATTCCTTGTTGCCAATTCCCCAGGCCCTTCCAAGCGCTACTGCATAGTCTGCAATATCCCTGTCCCCGGTGGTTTCTACCAATACAACTGCAACTTGGGTTGAAGTGGAATCATCAAAGGTAACCAGTTTTTGCTCCAGTGCCGCTTTTTGGTCATCGGCAAGAGTATTGGTGAAATCAACCACCAATTTGGGTGGTACTGGCTTTGCAGGAAGTTCCTTTTCAATCTGCGCACTGGCAGAGATAAAGCTGAGCGTGAGGATGAGTAACAAAAATCTTTTCATCATTTGCCAAATACTATCCCATCGGACAGCTCGTTTTTATCATCACTTGTGTAAGGAAAATTCAGCTTCAATGCATTGCCAACATCCTCAATCATGTGGCATATTCCATCCACAAAATTGTGCTGTTTGAAATCAGCAATGATGGTTTTTATTTCATTGTTCCAAAACGCTTGCCCAAGGCGTGTGTGAATTCCTTCATCACCCAAAATGGCAAGTTGCCTGTCTTTCATGGCAAAATAGAGCAGTACAGCATTTCTGTCTTTGGTATTCGCCATTTCGAGTTGGATGAAAAGCTCTTTTGCCCTGTCCAAGGGATCAACCATTTTGCAATGGCTTTCCACATAGAGCCTGATCTCACCACTGGTTTGCATTTCAGCAGAACGGATGGCTTCCACCATCCGTTCCTCTTCTTCCTTTGAGAAAAAAGCCTTTTGTTTTGCTGAGAATATATTCAGTAGGTTCAACATCTTATTTGTTAAAATCAACCGTAGGTGCCTTTTCTGCGCCTGCCTCTGCAGCAAAGAATCCTTTTTCCTTGAATCCGAACATGCCACTGAACAAGACCATAGGGAATTTCTTTACGCTGGTATTGTACTCTTGTACGGCGCTGTTGAAGTCATTCCTTGAAACCTTGATGCGGTTTTCAGTTCCTTCCAGCTGTGCCTGGAGGTCCCTGAATGCATCCGTTGCCTTCAATTCAGGATATTTTTCCATGGTAACCAAAAGTCTTCCAATGGCCCCGCTCAATTGGCTTTGTGCCTTTTGGAACTCTGCTACCTTTTCCGGGCTCAGGTTGGTGACATCAATCTTGGTCTGTGTGGCCTGTGCCCTTGCATTCACTACCGCTTCAAGGGTGCTTTTCTCAAAATCAGCTGCCCCTTTTACCGTATTGACCAAGTTTGGAATCAGGTCAGATCTTCTCTGGTAATCACTTTCTACATTTGCCCACTTGCCTTTTACATTCTGGTCCATTTGAACAAGCCCATTGTAGCCACTGCAGCCACAACCACCCAGCAATAAAATCAGACCTCCGATGACGATAAGAACAATGTTACGCGTACTCATTTTTATTTTTAATTAGGTTAATGACTAAAGATAGCGGAATTGGCCAAAAGGTTGCACCAGTTTTTTACAATAACTGACAAATGTCTATTTTTTTATGGCAGCAATGCCCGGCAATTCTTTTCCTTCAAAAAATTCAAGCATGGCACCTCCGCCCGTGGATACATAGCTGACTTTGTCATTGAACCCAAACTGGTTGACGGCTGCAACGCTGTCACCACCCCCAACCAGGGAAAAGGCTCCTTTTTGGGTGGCTTCTGCTACAGCCTCTGCAATGGTTCTTGTTCCCACCTGAAATTGATCCATTTCAAATACGCCCATGGGGCCATTCCATAAAATGGTTTTGCTGCTGAGGATCACTGAAGTAAAATCGATTCTGGCTTGTTCACCAATGTCCAATCCCATCCATCCGGACGGAATTGCCCCGCTGTTGCAATTGGAAGTCTTTGCATCGGCAGCAAATTTATCTGCAATGGTGCTGTCAACCGGGAGGTGGATGTTCACGCCCATGGTCTTTGCCTTTTCCAGGAGTTCAAGGGCCAGTGCAAGGCGGTCATCTTCGCACAGGGAATTGCCAATGTCTTTTCCTTGTGCCTTCCAAAACGTATAGGCCATTCCACCACCAATGATGATGTCGGTTGCCTTTTCCAACAAGTTTTCAATGATCAGGATCTTGTCCGATACTTTTGCTCCACCAATAATGGCCGTAAAAGGTTTTTCTGACTTCAGCAGGACTTTTTCTGCACTGGCGACTTCACTCTCCATCAAAAGTCCGAACATCTTTTTGTCAGGCTCAAAAAAGTCTGCAATGACGGCGGTTGATGCATGGGCCCTGTGGGCTGTCCCAAAAGCATCGTTGACGTATACATCTCCCAATTTGCTCAATTTTTCCGCAAATCCCAGATCGCCTTTTTCCTCTTCCTTGTGAAAGCGGAGGTTCTCCAACAACAAAACATCGCCGCTTTGAAGCAATGCTGCTGCATTTGCTGCAGGTTCGCCGATGCAATCTGAAGCAAAAAACACTTCGGGTTCATCACCCAGGAGCTCTTGAAGGTGGGCAACCAGGTGGATCAGCGAATACTTTTTTACCGGCCCTTCCTTTGGCCTTCCAAAATGGCTCATCAGGATAACCGATCCACCGTCCTTCAAAACTTTTTTAATGGTGGGGATGGCTGCGCGCATCCGTGTATCATCTGTTATCTTGAAATGCTCATCGAGAGGAACGTTGAAGTCAACGCGGACAAGGGCTTTTTTGCCGCCGAAGTTGAATTGGCTGAATGTGCTCATTGGTTAACATTTTTAAAAAATAAACCCGGCAGGATCTTCTGCCGGGTTGTGTTGTTCAAGTGAATTACTTGGAAATCAATTGCGCAAAATAGTGAACGGTGCGCACCAACTGGCTTACATAACTCATTTCATTGTCGTACCAGCTTACCGTTCTAACCAATTGATGGTCGCCCACAGTTTGCACTTTTGTTTGTGTTGCATCGAACAAGGAGCCGAAGCGCATGCCAATGACATCACCGGAAACAATCTCATCTTCTGTATAGCCGTAGCTTTCGTTGGCCGCAGCTTTCATTGCAGCATTGATTTCTTCCGTTGTGGTCTTTTTGGCCAACAACACCGTGAGTTCAGTCAAGGAGCCAGTAAGGGTAGGGACGCGCTGTGCTGTACCATCAAGCTTACCTTTCAATGAAGGAAGTACAAGCCCGATGGCTTTTGCGGCGCCAGTGCTGTTGGGGACAATATTTTGTGCAGCGGCACGGGCCCTGCGAAGGTCATTTTTGGGATGGGGTGAATCCTGGGTATTCTGGTCGTTGGTGTAGGCATGAACAGTTGTCATGAGTCCTGAAAGGATACCAAATTGTTCCTCCAACACCTTTGCCATAGGGGCAAGGCAGTTGGTGGTGCAGGAAGCACAGCTGATGATGGTTTCAGAACCATCCAGGATTTCATGGTTTGTATTGAACACTACAGTTTTCAAATCACCGGTGGCTGGTGCTGAAATGACCACTTTTTTTGCACCTGCAACAAGGTGGGCAGCAGCCTTGTCCTTGTCTGTGAAGAAACCGGTACATTCAAGCACTACATCCACTTCATGTGAACCCCAAGGTATCTGTGCAGGGTCCCTTTGAGCATAGATTTTCACCTCATGACCGTTGACAACGATTGAATTGTCTGTGGCCTTCACATCCTGCTCAAAGCGGCCTTGTGCTGTATCGTATTTCAGAAGGTGTGCCAGAACTTTTGGGCTTGTCAGGTCATTGATGGCAACGATATCGATGCCATCCATATTGAAGATCTGACGGTAAACCAAACGTCCAATCCTTCCAAATCCATTGATTGCTACTTTAACTGTGCTCATGTTTGTTGCTTTTAAATCTAATTTGAGACGCGAAGGTAAGAACTATTCAATTTTTTTTGTCATAATTGCATAAGAACTTATCTTCGCACTCCTAAAACGAAAACGGCCCGTTGGTCAATCGGTTAAGACGCCTCCCTTTCACGGAGGAATGAGGGGTTCGATTCCCCTACGGGCTACCAAACGGGAATTTCGGTCAACTTTTAACGGTTGACCGATTTTTTTTTGC
>JAURJU010000111.1 GCA_030832085.1 Chitinophagales bacterium
ATGATGGCATTTTGCCAGTCGCTGTTCAATCCTAGGATTTCAACCGTCTCAGCCAATTCAGGCTTGAAGCTGAACTTCACCTTGCAATAGTCCTTGGTCTTGTAGTATGTTTTTTGTAACATGATTTATGTGTTGGGTGAACATTAATGCTGTTGTATTGCAAAAGTAACCCTGTTACAATTAGCATTGTCTTAAAATGCTAACAAGAATTTTGTTGAATACTTTTTAGTAATTAGTGGGTTTTTCATTAACATTTCATTAATAAACGTTTATTTTCAGGCCTGGTCTAAACACAAAATAAATCCCATGGACAGAAAAGAATTCTTGCAACAGTTGGGGCTCGGCGGAACTGCTTTTTTTGCAGCCACTTGCCTTGGTGCCTGCTCCAAGTCAAGTGCGCCAAGCAATGTCGACCTTTCAATCGACCTTACCAGCAATACCTATAGCGCTTTGAAAAATGCCGGAGGATATGTGGTGACACAGGGTATCATCATTGCCCGCACCACCAGCAATACATACCTTGCTGTCTCTTCCGCCTGCCCGCATGAAGGAGTTCAAGTGCAGTACTCATCAGGAACAAACCAATTCGTTTGCACGGCGCATGGATCCTATTTTTCTTCAACAGGTGCAAAAATATCAGGACCAACGCCAAGGGGTCTTACACAGTACAATACATCCCTCACTGGAAATACATTAAGGGTTTACTCATGATCTCTTGGTATCTTTGCCAACACTACTGAATGCGTGTACAATGAAATATTTTTTTGTTCTCCTTTTCGCCCTTATTGCGTCCAACAGTTTCAGCCAGGATGACCTGTTGAAGGACCTGATGAAGACCCAAGACAGTACCACTGAATTGCTGCCGAAAAAAATGTTGCTGACGCAGCGAATTTTTTGGGGAAACAACGGATTGTTCCGGCCTATTTCACCTTTGACTGCAGTAAACCGCGAAAAGGAACTCAAACTCAGGAGGGGAATGCTGGTCACCCACCAGGTGCTCGGCTTCGCTACCCTCGGAGGAATGATTGGTCAGGGAATTGTGGGAAGCAGGCTTTACAATGCAACCGGTAGCAACTACCGCAACCTAAAGGATGTGCATGAAGGATTGGGTGCCTTTGTAAACATCACCTATTCCACTACAGCGGTCATGTCTTTGTTTGCGCCACCACCATTGATCAACAGAGACAAGAAAATATCTGCCATCCGCATCCACAAATGGCTCTCCGTCGTGCACATGTCCAGCATGATTGCCACCAACCTGTTGGCAGAATCAGGCAATAAAAAACTTCACCGTGCTGCAGCCTATACCGCTTTTGCAAGTTATGCTGCTGCCGTCATCGCCATTAAATTTTAAGACATGCGTACCCTGATCCTGTTGTTGGTTGCCCCCACCCTGCTGTTTGGTCAAACCAAAAAGCCGGTAGACAAGAAAAAATCCACGATTACCTACTCAATGAACCACATGCTGCATGCCTGGGATGCCGTTTCCTCGGATGTGAATGGCGTTGTTCAGTTGAAGGGAGATGGAAACATTGAAAAAGTGGCAGTTGTAGCCAAGATCAGCTCATTTGATTCAAAAAGTTCCAACCGGGATGCCCATACCCTGGAGGTGACAGAAGCCTTAAAATTTCCCAACATCAGTTTCGTGAGCACCTCAATCACCGAATCCAAAAACGGTGAGCTGGATGTCAAAGGCACCCTGCAGTTTCATGGCGTGAGCAAGGAAACCAGCTTCAAGGCTACTGCTAAAAATGTGAACGGTTCAACGCAGGTTACTGGAGGTTTCATCTTCCTGCTGGAAGACTTCAAGGTTACCCGACCCAGCTTCATGCTCAAGGAAGTTGATAACGAAGTAAAAATCAAATTCGAGGTTTTTTATTGATTTGCGTTTTTTTATTAAATTGATCTCATGAACAAGAGATCATTCATCAAATCTGCTGCACTGTCAGGTATTGGTTCCGCCATGGGTATGGACGCTTTGGCCTCCCTGTTTGACGCCAAAAAAAATGTATCGGCAACAGCACTTGCTGCTGATGATGCATTTTGGAAAAATATCAGAAACCAATACATCCTCAAACCGGATTATATCAACCTGGAAAATGGTTTCTACAACTTCATCCCACAACCCACCTTAGAAAAATACATCGAGCACATCCGCCATATCAATTTCCATGGCTCATATTATATGCGGACAGTACAGCGGGACAATAAAAAAAGAATGGCTGCAAAGCTGGCTGAAGTTGCAGGCTGCAGCCCGGATGAGCTGATCATTACAAGAAACACCACTGAATCATTGGATTTGATCATCTCAGGACAGGACTGGAAGGCCGGAGATGAAGCCTTGATGGCGATTCAAGATTATGGCGCAATGCTTGACATGTTTGAACAGGTGTCGAAAAGATATGGTGTAGTATTGAACAAGGTTTCTATCCCCAATCTTCCTGCTTCAGACGAGGAGATTGTTTCGCTTTATGAGAAAGCGATTACCCCCAAAACCAAGCTCCTGATGATTCCACATATGGTCAATATTACCGGACAAATACTGCCGGTCAGAAAAATCTGCGACATGGCACACAACAAAGGAGTTGAAGTCATGGTGGATGGTGCACACGCCTTTGCCCATATTCAATACAAAATCAGCGATCTTGGGTGTGATTACTACGGAACATCCCTCCATAAATGGTTGAGTGTACCATTGGGTGCTGGATTTCTGTATGTAAAAAAAGAAAAAATAGCCAAGGTATGGCCATTGATAGGCGATGGCAACAAAGACCTTGATGATATTCGCCGCTTGAATCATGTTGGAACACATCCTTCTGCTACAGACCTCACCATCGAAGATGCCATCGATTTTTACAACATGATTGGTGCAGATAAAAAAGAACAAAGAATGCGCTACCTGCAACAATACTGGACCAGCAGGGTAAAAAATGTTCCAAAAATCATCATCAATACACCAACAGACGACAAGCGTTCTTGTGGTATCGCCAACGTGGGCATTAAAGGGATAACACCAGCAGATCTTGCAAAACGACTGATGGACGAGCACAAAATTTTTACCGTTGCGATTGATACTGCCAATGTGCATGGTTGCCGCATCACACCAAATGTATATACAACATTGGAGGAACTTGATGTCTTTGTTGCTGCGCTGAAAAAGCTGGCAGCCTGATATGGGAGTGCTGAAAGAAATCATACGGGACCTTAAAGCATTGTCTTCTAGAGAAAAAGCTGCATTTCTTCCAAGGTTCTTCAAGACTGGAAAAGGACAATACGGAGAAGGAGATAAGTTTCATGGGATTACCGTTCCCGACCAACGTAGTGTAGTTAAAAAACACCAATCAACCACCAACAAAGAGACCATCATTGCATTGCTTGATTCGCCTTACCACGAAGAACGGCTGACTGGCATTCTCATCATGTGTGCAAAATTCCTTGAGTCCAAAAAAACCGGCAAGGAAAAAGAATGGGTAGATCTTTATTTGTCAAAAGCAGACCGTGTGAACAATTGGGATTTGGTTGATGCCAGCGCCCACATCATCCTGGGTCAATGGCTTGAAAACAAAGACCGGAAAATTTTATATACACTCGCTGTTGATCCCCTGTTGTGGAAAAACCGCATTGCCGTTGTGGCCACTTGGCATTTCATCAGGAAAAACAAAGACCTCAATGATATCCTGAAACTCAGTGAAATCATGCTTTCCCACAAACACGACCTGATGCACAAGGCCACAGGATGGATGTTGCGGGAAGGATGGAAAAAAGATCCACTGGCCATTGAGGAATTCTTGGATGAATTTGCCACACGCATGCCCAGGACCATGCTGCGATATGCCATCGAGAAGATGGAGGAAAAAAAGAGAAAGGGTTACTTGAACTTGTCAGCAACCCTTTCAGCACCCCACAGAATGCAAGCTCATCTTTGACGCCACGGACGGAGTCGAACCGCCATCGAAGGTTTTGTGGACCTCTGCCTAACCCCTCGGCCACGTGACATTGTTTTTAGTCCACCAAATTTATAGACTTTTATTGAATACACAAAACATTTGCCCTTTTATTTTTTTAACGCTGGAAATACTGGTAAATAAAATCAGTTCACCCCCCTGATCACATACCAGGTATAGCCACCCGCGGGTATGCTTGCATCCAATTTCAAGTTGTCTTTATCATCCACCAACATTTGACGATGTGTCTTGTCTTTTTCAAAAACAAATGCCCTTGATTTGAGGCCGGTATAATAGAGCGGAATGGAAACCTGACGATGGATGGTTTCAGTTGTGGGGTTGAACAACAGCACAAAAGCCCTGTCCTTCAGGGTCGGACTCACATGCATAAATCCATCCCAATCCCGACCGTCTGCCCTTCTCAAATGCACGATGGGTGCATTCAGGATATCGCGGTACTTTTTGTACCAGGAAACCGTGTTGGAAACAAGCGCCTTGGTTGTTGTGGTATCGTAAAGCCTTGGGCCCCTGTAACAGGCTTGAACCCCTGCACCATAATATTGCACCATCAGCATTTCATAGTCTTTCAGGTGATCCTTCAATGGCTCCAAAACAGCCTCGGGCCCACCACCCTGGTACCTGGTCAGCGGAACAAATCCCCAGCTCATCGAAGGCAGTTTTTCAAACGTACCATCGTGGATGTTCTGTCTGTTCAGGATCTTTTGCTGATCGCGTGATAGGGAGAAATTGACTTCCCTGTAACCGATGCCAATCTTGTGTGTGCCATCCAGAAAATACCAATCGGGTGCATTCACATAGATGCCCTGTTCATTGCACCAGCGGTACAATCCCTTTTGCAATTCCATTTGCCTCCACTGCGAATCATCCAATCCTTTGTGGCCTGGATGTACTGTTGAAGCACAAACATCGCCAGGGTATGGGCCATCATTTTCAAACAAATCAAAGCCCGTTTGTGTCATGAAATATTTCAACTTGCTGATATAGGTTAAACCCCACTGGCTTCCCATGCATGGGGCGTTTCCAAAAAATGCGCCACCGGGCTTGCCAGTCTTGGGATCAATCACGTCCGTTTCGTCATTGATCCTGCGGCTGCTGAACAAGGAATAACTTCCTACAAGTATGCCTTTGCTGTGGGCATAATCCGTCAGCTTCTTCCAGCGGGCAACGTTTGCAGCACTGGTATCCTCCATGTTGCAATGGCTTCCAAAGCTGAGGATCAGGGCCTCATATCCGGTTGCGGCACACTGGCCCACCGCTGCAATGACCTGTTCATCATTCCGGCTGACGAGGTGCATGAAAATGGGGTTCTGTGTTGTCCATGGCGCAACAGTGGCATACATGCGCTGTATCATCATTCCCCTACGCTCACGGTCGTAGCTGTCCATCAACAACTCATGCGTTCTGGGGGATTTGATGGTTTCACCGGGGGCAAGGGCAACGGCAGTTACTTTTTCAGGATAAACTTCCAGCACACAGGGTGTCTGGTAATTGTAATTGACCTGGGAAGTATAGGACGAATCGGTCACCCAATGGGTGGTCTGGTCGCTGATGTCATAGCGCATGGCATTGTTGAACGCATAGTTGGTCTCCACATAAATGCCATGCTGCTTTTTCATTTGCTCGGGGCTTCCCACCACTGCACTTTCTTCCTCCACAAGACCAAGCGATTCATTGACCATTCGATTGATGACAATGTTTTTCGAGGAATTGTTTTTCACTTCAATCCATTTCACAATCAATGGCAAACCATCATAAAGCTCATAGTGAACAACCACAGTGATGTCTTTCAACGATGGCTGTGCAGCGGTGAAACTGATCAACAGTTCTTTTCCTGTAGCCTGTGTTTGTACCGATGCCCAGGTTTTTCTTTTCCAATTGATGAAGGGCTTGATGTCGCGGACCAGATGGCTTGCATACATAAAATCTGCTGTTCCCGCCTTGAATCCTTTCATCCATTCCTGCTGCAAGTATGCCTTTTCTTGTTGACCAACCAATCCTCCAACATTGTATTCCTTTCCATCAATGGTAAGCCTGGCCTCCGGCCTGATGGCACGCAGCAATTGTTGCCCGGTAGCCATGTTCTGAAAATCAAAACAAGCAAAGTTGGGAGATTTGGCAAAACTCCTGCGGACCAATCCATTGTAAAGGATGATGTTGCCTTCTTTTTCAGCGCTGTACACATTGGCCTTGGCGGCTGGAGGTTTTACCAACCAATCTTCAGGAACAACCTGATCAAACTGTTTGTCCCATTTCAATATTTGTGCTTTCGCAACCTGAAAACCCAATAAAGCGCATAGAAAAAAAACAGGCATTCGCATCATGCCTTAAATCTAAAGTATTTTTTTAACTGCAAGGCACAGAAATTTGTCAGGATTCGCCATTGATTCAGCCGAAGAGCCTGCAAACTCCTTCAGTGTCACAACCCTATCCACACCCATTGCATTGAGGTCCTTGATGTTCATCGTGGTTTCACCGCAGATGGCATAGACCTTGGTACCATGCGTCCTCGCATGATCAACCAGTTTGCCGATTACCTTGCCCTGAAAAGACTGCTCGTCCAGTCTTCCTTCACCGGTGATGATGATATCTGCTGCAGCTATTTTATCATCGAGGGAGACAGACTCCATCAGATGATCAATCCCCGGTATCAACCTTGCACCAAGCAGTACATCGCAACCGCCACCCATTCCGCCAGCAGCCCCGGCACCAGGAGCCACTTCAATGGATCTTCCAAAATATTTCATGAAAACAGCATCAAGATTTTTCAACCCTTCATCCAATTCATCCACCTGTGCAGCATTTGCCCCTTTTTGGGGTGCGTAAACATGTGCTGCGCCATCAAGCCCAAAAAAGGGATTGTTGACATCATATGACACCGTGAAATGAATGTCTTCCAGGAGATCCGTTTCCGGCATCACGATTTCAGTAATGGAAGAAAGGCTTTCTCCACAGGGTTCCAGGGGATCCCCGTTCTTGTCCAGAAACATGTAACCCAATGCATCTGCCATACCGATGCCGCCATCATTGGTGGCACTTCCGCCTATGCCCAAATAAATTTCCTTGGCTCCCCTATTGATGGCATCCAGGATAAGCAATCCAGTGCCATAACTGGATGTCTTCATGGGATTGCGCTCATGGTCAGCAAGCAAGGCCAGCCCACTTGCAGCTGCCATTTCAATATACGCAGCAGATCCATCCGCTGAAATCTGGTAACTGGCTTTGATCTGTCGCATCAATGGATCAACCGTCAATGCCTGCGCATCTTTGGTGCCAAAATAATGTTTGATGATGGAGGAATATCCATCACCGCCGTCAGCCATGGGATAGGATTCCACCTCAGCATCAGGATATAAAGTCGCAATCTCTTGCTGTATCAGCTTGCACAGTGTGATGGAGTCAATGCTGCCTTTGAATTTGTCTGGCGCGATGAGGATTTTCATTTGGCAAAGATGGAGGGGTGAGGGATGAGGGATGAGGGAGTTGAAGTAAAGCTGTATTCAATTCGTCCGAATCCAATCAACCGAAAAATCATTAAAAAAAGGGTTTAGGGATGTAAACAAACCCTAAACCCTCAAGTATTTAACAGTCAATCATTACATTTTGGGATAAACCGCGTTCACACCCAATTCCTCTTCAATGCGGAGCAGCTGATTGTATTTGGCCATGCGGTCTGTGCGCGATGCAGAACCGGTTTTGATCTGCCCGCAATTCAGTGCTACGGCAAGGTCCGCAATCGTGGTATCTTCGGTTTCACCCGAACGATGGCTCATGATGGAAGTATAGCCGTTGGTTTGTGCCAATCTCACAGCATTGATGGTTTCTGTAACAGTTCCAATCTGGTTTACCTTTACAAGGATGCTGTTGGCAATACCCCTGTCGATTCCCTCTTGCAAGCGAACAACATTGGTTACGAAAAGGTCATCTCCTACCAACTGGCACCTGTCGCCCACTGCTTCAGTTAGTTTCTTCCAGCCATTCCAATCGTCTTCGGCCATGCCATCTTCGATCGAGATGATGGGATATTTATCCACCCAGGCTGTCCAATAAGCAACCATTTCATCACTGCTGATGACCTTTCCTGAGCTCTTGTAAAATTTGTAGGTATTGTCGGCTTCGTTGTACATTTCGCTGGTAGCCGCGTCCATGGCAATGAAGATCTGCTCACCTGGCTTGTAGCCTGCTGCTTCAATCGCTTGCAACACGGTCTCAATCGCCTCTTCGTTGCTCTGGATGTCTGGTGCAAATCCACCTTCGTCACCAACGTTGGTGCTGTATCCTTTTTTCTTCAATACTGTTTTCAACTGGTGAAACACTTCAACACCCCAGCGAAGTCCTTCGCTGAATGTTGCCGCACCTGTTGGAACGATCATGAATTCCTGGAAATCAATTTTGTTGTCGGCATGTGC
>JAURJU010000012.1 GCA_030832085.1 Chitinophagales bacterium
ACAAAAATATTGTCAATGCTCAAGGACCATTCCATCAGGTACGCCGTAAAAAATTTGGTGGCTACCATCGGAGTTTTCTCGAACAACAAAAAGACGCAAAAAGCCACAGAAAGACCCACCCAGAAAATGGTTTGCCAAAGGGCTTTCTTCATGCTGATGGAGGCATTTTTCTTGCTCATCAATCCAAGGTCAAGCACCAGTGCCCCTATAAGCACAACGCCAAAAGTCAGGTAAGTAATCTGGTCAACGGTCATTGTGAACATCAATTGTTAGGCAACAAAGATAATCATTCCCGCATGCCAAAGGGTTATCACTTCAAGCCATATTTTCTTTTCCGCAAAAAGCCATAAATAAAATAGAAGGCGAGTATGATGGCAATCGGCAGAAGGATATTCAGCAGTTGCCAAAACAACTTGTTGTTCTCCAGCTGTTCTTTGTCCAGCAAACGCAACCTGAAGGTTTTGGACCTTGCTTCCATGATGGAAGCGCCACCTGTGAGGTAAAAAAGACAGTTGTTGATGAAATCACGGTTGGCAAACTGCTGCCGGGTGTAGCTGTTCATGCCCATGGCCATGGGGCCATCCTGCTGGCTCACAGCATTGGTCAAAATATCTGCATCAGAAATCACAATCATGCTGTTGTCTAAAGCGGAAGTGGAAAGAAAAGGTCTTTTGTATTCAACGGCCAGTTGCTGGAGATCTGCTGTTGAAATCCTGTTGGCCAATGCTGAGCGGAACTTTCCTTCCAAGAGTACCGCCACGGCCTTGTTTTTTTTATTGAACTGTGTGAGGTCTTCCTCTGTCTTGATGCTTCTCCATTCAACCAGCGCTGGTGTTTGCAGGGTGCGTGAATAAGAAGACGAACCCAGGATCACCTGTTTGCGAATGCCAGGCGCAGCAACGGTATCAATGGTTTGCGGAAAGGAAGAAAGCACAAAATCAAGGTTCTTTGAGATGGGATGATCTCCTGTATTTCTCAAAAGCGGCGCATAAGGCCAGGGCAAGAGTTCAATTTGAGGTTTGTCTCCTATGCTGCCGATCACCGAAGGCACCTTGTCGCATTCCAGGTCTTGCAGCAAATCCCTGTTGATCCTCACACCGTATTTAAACAGCTGTTCATCGAGGTCTAACCCCATGTCAAATGCCACAAAAGACCCGCTGCTGCGTTGGAGGCTGTCCATGTTGGCATATAAATTGTCTACCGCCCAGAGCAGTTTGCCGCCATGCATGATGTATTGGTCGATTTTCAGTTTTTGTGCAGGACTGAATGACTTGGTTGGTTTTGCAATCACGAGGGCAGCAAATTCATCCGGAATATAGGCAACGCTGTCTATCGGCAAAATCCTGAAACGGTGGTCTTTCCTGAGCACTTTTTCAACCAGGTCATACACACTGAGGTCAAGCGGCTGGCCATTGCCTGTCAGGTATCCAACCAGTGGAATGGTGTCGCGGGTCAGCAACATGATGGCCTTGGCAAGTTTGTATTCCATCAGGGCTTCAGCGTTGTTGAGCGATTCCAATCCGTTGATATTGCTTTGGCCTTCCAGAAAATCAATTCCAATGGCACCGTTGCTGCCTGTCAACACAGCACCTGGAAATACCAGGGTTTCTTCCTTTTGCTCGCCTTTTTTCTCTTGCGCTTTCACGTTGGTAGGATTGATGCCCATCCTTTGCAAGGAGTCGAACAATATTGCCTTTGCTGTATCGCCAAGACCCTCTCCGGGTTTTTCAAAAACAACCTGAAATTTTCCGTTGCTGATGGACCTGAAAGATGAGCCCATTTCTTCAGCTGCATTGGCCAGCCTTTTGAAACCCGCAGGGATATCTCCCTCCAGGTAAACTGTCAAGGTAAGTGGCTCCGTCAAACTGGCCACCATGGCCTTGGTTGAGGGTGCAAGGGTAAACCGCTTTTCAGCAGTAAGGTCTATTCCTGCATGGAAAAAATAGGACATACAGTTGATCAATGCGATGACCAACAATGGCAAGAACCAGGTCCGAATATTTTTAATTTTTCCTTTCATCACTTATTTCAGTTTGATGTTGGTGATGGTCAGGTAAATGAACAAGGACATGACAGACAGAAAATAAACAAGGTCCCGGCTATCAATGAAACCCCTGCTTACATTTTCAAAATGGTATTTGATACCAATCAATGAAATATAATACCCCGCAGCCTTCCACGCTTCTATTGTAGCAAGGGATGAAAACAAGGCATAGGCAACATAACAAAGAAACGCACTGAGCAAAAAAGCCGTTACTGCATTTTGTTGGATGCTGCTGGTGAAAAGTCCGATCGCAACATAGATGCCACAAAGCAGGAATAACCCTGTGTAAGCACCCGCAATACCACCAGTGTCAATGCCATCAGTGGAGAGTGCAGAAAGGCTGTACACATACACCAGGGTGCACAACAAGGTCATCAAGACCAATGCCATTGCAGCCAAAAACTTTCCCAACACAAGGTCTCTGATAGAAAGGGGTGATGTTTTCAAAATTTCAAAGGTGCCATTCCTGTATTCATCACTGAAGCTTTTCATGGTGATGGCAGGTATCAGGAAAAGCATGATATAAGGAGCGATGGCAAAAAATGAATCCATGCTGGCATAGCCTGCATCCAAAATACCTGATTCAGGAATGATGAATAGCAGAATGCCGGTGATCAATAAAAAAACGCCAATCGTCAGGTAGCCCAACAAGCCACTGAAAAACTGTCGCAATTCTTTTTGGATGATGGTAAACATATTCAACTGCAAGATTACAAGAAGTAGTGAAAATAACAGAAAAATCATGGTGTAAAAACCTTTTTAAGCGAAAGCTCTGTTAATACCTTGCGTTCCAATCAATGTGAAAGGGAATGAGAAGAGGAGAATGGATCTTGATGACATTTGTTTTGCTGTCATGGGCAGCATCGGCAGTTGGACAGAAAAAATGGGATGGCGAGGGCCTTGACAGCCTTTGGAGCAATGAGCGCAATTGGTTTCCGGATGGGATTCCTTTACCCGGCGATGATGTGATCATTGACAATGAGCGGGTTTCTGGGATGTATAAGATTGTACTACCCTCAGGCTTGACTGCTATAATGATCAATTCACTTTCCATCCTGCCAGGCCCTGGCAATTCCATAGTTGTTGAGCTTCCAAGCTCCAACATCGCTTCACCAGCTTTGACCATTGCATCTACCGGTAACTCGCTCAGGATAGGAAAATCAGGCATCTTTATCAACAGTTCCGGTGCCAGTTCCGGAAACCCAATTGTGCTGAACGGAGGCCTTTCAATTGAAAATGGAGGTCGTTATGTGCACAGAACCCAAAGGGGCAATGCCACAATAGTTTCAAAACTTTTGCTTGACCCCTCTACCCACCAGGGTATTTTCGAGTTTGATGTACCGGGCAATGCCGGCTATACCCTGTCAGTTTCTGGCAAACAGTTTGGGACGCTATTGCTATCATCTGCATCTGCAGGAAGA
>JAURJU010000003.1 GCA_030832085.1 Chitinophagales bacterium
GATGTGGAGGTTGAGCACCAGTTTGTGGACGCTACTGCCATGTTGTTGATCAAGGATCCAACCAGGTTTGATGTGGTGGTTACTGCCAATCTTTTTGGTGATATCCTTACCGATGAAGCATCACAGATTGCAGGCTCCATGGGCATGCTGGCTTCAGCATCCATTGGTGATGGAACGGGTGTATACGAGCCCATCCATGGTTCAGCCCACGACATCACTGGAAAAGGTGTTGCCAATCCGCTGGCATCGATCCTCTCTGCTGCATTGTTGCTGGACATTTCATTTGGCTTGAAGGCTGAATCCGAAGCCATCATCAATGCTGTGGATGCAGTATTGAAAGCGGGCTACAGGACGAGGGATATCGCTGATGCATCTACCGATCCAGCAATGGTCCTGGGCACTGATGCGATGGGCGAACAGGTGTTGGCGCGTTTGTAACCAAAATCAACATATCCAAGGCCCATGATGTGATCATGGGCTTTTTTATTTCTATCTGCCCCATGCATTCCATTCAATTAGGCTGTATTTTTATAGGGTAAACCATTCCAATGAATAAAAATATGTTCAGCGTTGTTGCCATGCTGTTGGCGGCAACAATATCGCTCAGTGCACAAGAAAACAAGGTCAAGTTGGTGAAAGATAAAACCAACCCTTCAGTGCATGTTACCATCAATGGCAAACATTTTACTGACTTCTTTTTTCCGGATACCATTGCCAAGCCGGTATTGTATCCCATCAAGGCACCCAACGGAACTGTTATCACCAGGGGGTTTCCAATGAACCCCATCGCAGGTGAACCCACAGATCATCCGCACCATCTTGGTCTCTGGTTCAATTACGGCGATGTCAACGGACTGGATTTCTGGAACAATTCTTATGATATTCCGGCAGATAAAAAACATTTGTACGGCACTGTAAAATTTGGCAAGATCACGGGCATGCAAAGTGGCGCGAGCGGGAAACTGTCCTACGATGCAGCATGGCATGATCAATCAGGTAAAACACATTTGACCGAGCAAACAGGATTTGAATTCAGTGAGATCAATGGGGTTTGGGTGATCGACAGGACCACCACCCTGACAGCTGCCATTCCGGTGGTCTTCAAGGACAACAAGGAAGGTGTGTTGGGATTGCGCATGGCGCATGAACTGCAGATCCCAACCAAGACCACCAAGAAATTTGTGGATGCGAATGGCATTGAAACCACCATCAAAGCGGTTACAGATACCATTGCCAATGGAAACTATATCAACAGCAATGGTGTGCAGGGTGAAGATGTTTGGAGCAGGAAGGCCAGTTGGTGCATGATGTATGCCAAGATGAAATCAGATTCTGTAAGCGTACTGATCATTGACCATCCCAAAAACATTGGCTATCCTACCCATTGGCATGCCAGGGGATACGGCTTGTTTGCTGCAAATCCTTTGGGAGACAAGGTGTTCACGAACGGAAAGACAGAGCGCAACCTGTCGCTGAAGGCGGGTGAGTCTGTCACTTTTCGCTATCGTGTAGCATTCTCCTCAGGAAAAACCATATTGAACCCGTCTGCCATTTCCGCCTTGCAAAATGATTTTGCATCAAAACCTGTGAAGCTCATGTATGTAGGCTCTTACACAGGCAAGGGCAATCCTGGCATACAGGTTTATGCCTTTGACCAGGCAACCGGCAGATCTTCCCTGGTCAGAGAGCACCGCAACCCCAGCGCAGGTTATTTTGCCATCACACCGGATAAAAAATACATCTATTCCCTGGGTGAGGAGGGAAACAGAAAAGGTTCGGTATGGGCTTATTCCATCGATCAAAAAACCGGTGAGCTCATCAAGTTGAACAGCCAGCCTACTGTTGGTGATGGGCCATGTTATATTTCATTCGAGCCCAAGACAAAAACCATTTACTGTGCCAATTATTCGGGAGGCAGCCTAACGGTTTTCAAGACAGCAGAAAATGGAAGCCTTTTGCCTGCGATACAACACATCACGTACAGCGGATCAAGTGTGAACAAGAGCCGCCAGGACAAGGCCCATGCCCATTGTGCAGTGATTGCGCCGGGTGGTAAATTCCTCTATGTGAACGACCTGGGCACAGACAGGATCTATCGACATGCCATCAAGTCGGATGGCAGCATCGAGGAAGCGCCCTTGGTTTATTCCACTGAACCTGGCAATGGACCCAGGCATATCGTGTTCAACACCGCTGGAAGCCGCGCCTATTCGATCAATGAGATGAAGGGTACCGTTGATGCATTTGTTGTTGAAGATGCAGGCCTGAAAAAAATACAGACCATTGTTGCCGATACGGTTCAAACCAAGAACGACCATGGAAGTGGTGCCATCCATCTTTCACCGGATGGCAAATGGTTGATTGCCTCCAACAGGATCACCAGCAACCAGGTGGTGGTGTACAAGGTGTTGGCGGATGGAAAACTGGAGAAAAAAAGCCATACCGAAGTGGTCAAGAAACCAAGGTTTTTCAGGTTTGATGAAACTGGAAAGTTTGTGCTTGTTGCAGGGCAGGATGGAGACAGGGTACAGGTTTTCGCCTTTGACGGGAAGACGGGTGCGCTGAAAAATACGGGCAACGATCTCGAGATCATGACACCGGTTGCCATTGAGTTTTATTGATCGCAAAAGCTCATGAACGCATGAGAAACCATGGTATAAAAAAACAATACATCTTGCGCAGAAAAAATATGTTACACTGTATTCAAAAAACAACCATGGGGTTGCCATTGGTCATTGCCTTTATGCTCTTTTCCTTCCGGGGATTTTGTCAGGACAATGTTGACCCTGAGCAACGCCTGAAGGAATTGAACATCCAGCTCGGCGCAATGAAACAACCCATTGCAAATTATGTGAAGGCTGTTCAGACCGGCAATCTTTTGTTTTTGTCGGGTCATATTCCGGATGAAGTGGTGGGCAAAAAAACACGTGGAAAGGTCGGGTCTCAGCTGAGCATGGAGGAGGGGAAAGAAGCAGCAAGATTGACAGCGATATCATTGTTGGCCACCATCAAAGCCTATGTGGGAGACCTCAACAAAGTAAAAAAGATTGTCAAGGTTTTTGGCATGGTGAATGCTGATCCTGCTTTCACACAGCATCCCATGGTGATCAATGGATGTTCTGATTTGATGGTAGCGGTATTTGGTGAAAAAGGAAAGCATGCAAGGTCCGCCGTCGGAATGGGTTCACTCCCTTTGGATGCCGCAGTTGAAATTGAAATGATTGTTGAAATTAAAAATCCATGATGCAGTTCCTGAAAAGATATGGCTTCACGCTTTCCATTGTCCTTGCTGTAATCATCGCCATGATTTGGCCACAGTACTTCAGGTCGGTGGGGGATTACAAATTGTCCAACCTGATCATACCCCTGTTGCAGTTGATCATGTTCGGCATGGGAACAGAGATGAGCCTTAATGATTTTGCAGGTGTCATCAAAACGCCAAAGTCAGTATTGATAGGTGTTTCATCGCAATTCATCATCATGCCCCTGGTAGGATATGCCATTGCCACCGGCTTGGGATTTGAACCGGAAGTGGCTGCAGGAATTGTACTGGTAGGCAGTGTGCCTTGTGGTGTTGCCTCGAATGTGATTTCCTATTTGGCAAAGGCCAACGTTGCCTTGTCTGTAACACTTACCGCTGTGGGCACCTTGCTCGCACCCATCATCACGCCACTTTGGATGAAGGTATTGGCGGGTCAATTCATTGAGGTGGATGTGATGGCCATGGTGATTGACATCATCAAAATTGTTATCGTTCCGATTGCTGCAGGGTTGGTTTTCAATGCCCTGCTCAAAGGCAAACTGAGCTGGCTTGACAGGGCCATGCCCATTGTTTCCATGGTTGGAATTGCACTGATCATTGTGGTGATTACTGCAGCAGGAAGGGATAATCTGATGAAGATTGGTCTGTTGCTGATTCTAGCGGCTTTTCTGCACAATACAGCCGGTTACTTCTTGGGATACTGGTCCGGAAAACTCCTGGGTTTGAAGGAAAGAGACTGCAGAACCATCGCCATTGAAGTGGGATTGCAAAATGCAGGGCTTGCATCAGGCCTTTCCAATGCCATGGGAAAGGCATCCACCATCGGACTTGCCTCTGCAGTATTCGGCCCGGTCATGAACACAACAGGTTCTATCCTTGCATCTTACTGGCACAGGAAACCGCTTGAAGAAAAGCAATGATTTTTCTGAAACCATTTTGAAGCTCAGTCACTAAATATTGTATCGTTCAGTTGTTTGAAGGCTTCCATTGCACCCATGTATTCACAGGTTCTGGCACCCGCCTTATTGGCATTTGAAAAAAGGGCTGTCCATTCTTTTGCGCCCATCGAGCGGATTTCATTTTTTGAAAATTTACTCAACTGAAAAAGTAGGGCACCCACAAACGCATCGCCGGCACCCGTGGTATCTACCTGTTTTATGGCAATGCTTGGAACAAGAAAAGTGCTTCCTTCCAGTCCCAGCAAGGTGCCTTCTTTTCCCAGGGTGATGGCGAATACCGCTTTGGTCCGTGCCATCAATGCGGATGCCGCTTCATCAATGGATGATTTTCCTGTCAGCAGAAAAGCCTCTTCATCGCTTACTTTGAAAAAATCGGCTTTTCCCATGAACTCCCATGATCGAAGAATGAATTCTTCCTTGTTGTTGCCAAACAGCAATTCCCTGTAATTGGGGTCGAAGCTGACAAAAAGATTTTCATCCAATGCCTTGTAGAACATCTTGCTGTAGGCATCCTGCAGCGGGCCAGGGAGGAAGCCGGTTGCAGAGCCGAAATGGGCAATGCCAAAAGATTGCACAAGAATTGAATCAGTTTCCTCAGCACTGAGCTGGCCATCTGCTCCACGGTTGAAATAAAAATCCCTTTCCCCATTTCTCATCAGAGATACAAAAGCAAATGTGGTGAAATGTCGAGGGTCTTTTACAACATGACTTGTGTCAACATTGAATCCATCCAAGACTTCAATCAGGTGTTTGCCAAAAGGATCCTCGCCCACTTTTGCTGCAACAGCCACATGACCGCCCAATGCGCCAATGGCTGCTGCAACATTCATCGGCGCACCCCCTGCTTTCTTGATGAAATGTTCTCCATCCGAGAGGGACAACCCCTTGTCGGTGCAAATCATGTCAATCAGGGCTTCACCGATGCAAAGGATTTTGTTCATCAGTGTTATTGGTAAAGCTGATTGAAAATGAATTTAAAACTGCCATGTGTCTGTGCACGGAAACTGATTTCCGGACCAAACGCAAACAAGGTTCCTTTTCCAACGGTTGCAGCAAAAGCAGCAATGCCATCCTTGAGGTAGGCCTGCCCCCAGGCCCATCCACTGCGCAGCGTTTTCTCTAAGGCAAACCAAGCCAGCGGCTTGATGCTTCCTGCGGTTTGCGCATCAGGTGCAATATGGAAAACAGGGCTATCGTCAAAGTAAACATCAGCTGTTTTCTTCATGCCCCATGTTGCCCTGGCATTGTTGTCGATGGTGATCTGCATCAAACTGCCGGGGATATAGAATTTCTCGTTGGGCAGCTCACGCTCTTTTCCATTGTGCATCTCAACCAATGCATTGCTGACAGGCAGTTTCAGGTGATAAGCCAATGATGTGCTGCTGCCGATGGTCAGGATGCGACCACCCGCTTCCATGAATTTTTTCAGCTCCGGAATGGACTTGTCAACCGCAATGTTGCCGATGGTTTTTTTGAATTCTTCCGGTGTATCCTCAGGCTTTGGTCCAAAACCTCCTCTACCGCTTCCTTGCAGGGAAGGCATGGCGCCTCCTACAAATAGAATGACATCGTATTTTTCATTGAGGTTGCCCTTGTCAATCTCTTGGGCATAAAGCAGGTCAACATTGAAATGGTATTGCTCCATGATCCAACGCATCCAACCAGAGGCCATGGATCCGCCATAGGTATCCCAAAGGGCGATGCGGGAAGGCTTCACCCTGATCATGTTTTCAGTTGTTTTCATGTCGGTCGCCAACAGGTCTGCACCCAGCGAAGACGCATTTTTCAGCAGCCATTCTCCTGATTTGCCCTTGTTGGGAACAAAGAAAGAACCCTCAGGTGCATCTGCCCTGGATCCATTGATCCGATATACTTCGGCTCCGGCCTTGAGCAATTCATTCACTGCAATAAAGGAGTGGTTGTTGGCGGCACTCAGGATGAATCCACCTTTTCCCATCTTTTCAGGTGTTTTTCCTTTCAGTGGTTGTACTTCTCCATCAGCAATTCTTGCAAATGGCCCTTCCAGCTTTTCCATCACCCTGTCAAATTCAATGCCCATCTGATAGGCCAGGGTCCATCCTGCTGCGTCATATGGGGCGATGGGTGGGCCACCTGGATATTGAAAATCGTTGGGATGGTCTTGCGGCTCAAACATGTCAATGATGTGTGGACGAAATGCCTGGTCGCATTGTACGATGAGTGAGCCTGCGGGATAGTTTTTGCCATTGGAGCTGAAATCCGCCGTGGCCCTGTGCACTACAATGCCGGTGCGGATCAGTGCGTTCACAAACCTTGTGGCGGTAGCGAAATCTGCCTGGTTGTACGGGATGATATAGGCCCTGGCATCACGCAGTGCAGGGTTTTTGAACACACTGTCATAGAGTTTCATGGGGATGGTGCCGCCATTTCTGCCCATGCCTTCTGATGCTGCAACACCAGCGCCGGGTGCCTGCTCTTTTTTGAATCGCTCTGTGATTTCATCGCTTCTTTTGGGGTACTTTGTCCAGGTATCTTTACTGCCCTTTTCGATGGAGTTCTTGCCCATCCTGTAGATGTTGTAAAGCAACTCATCCCGGTGACGGGTGGCGTACATGAGCACTGCGTAGTTCATGGAAACGGAGTAGTCGATGGAGTTCCTGAAGAACCAGGGACGTGGTGTAATCGGATTGGGGTTTGCACTGCTGGGGATCAGACGGGCAGGTACCAATGGAATGCTGGAAGGAGTTGGGCTCCCAATGATTTCCGTGAGCAGGCCAATCATGTTATGGAAATAGGTGGTGGTGCGAAGTCCGCCATTGTACCAGGTTGAATAAGGCGATCCTGCCCTTTGGGTGAACCCTGGCTTGTCTTCTGCATTGAGTCTGTTGATCATGGCGGCCCCAACAGCATCCAGGCTGGTCATCACCAAAGGATCGAAAACATAGTTGAATGGATCCCGGAAAGGAGGGCCTGCAACCACCGCGCCAGCCGGGCCAGTTTGGTGATGGTTGTACATGATCTGCGGCAACCATTCGATGAAGAGCTGGCGGCCCATGTTTTGGGTTTCTTTCAGGTTGAGCATGTAGAAATCCCTGTTGTTGTCGTGCCCGGCATATTTTTCATAGAGCCTTGGGAGGAATGAGGTTGTCCGCTTCAAGGAATCTGCATTCCGCATGTACCAATTGGAGACAAGTTCCTGACCATCGGGGTTGGCATGCACCATTAGGATGATGACATTGTCGAGGATCGCTTTTGTTTCTGCATCATTTCTGCTGTTGAGCTGGTAGGCCAGTTCAATCAACTGGTGAGCACCCACCACTTCTGTGGCATGAAGCCCGCCATCAATCCACACAATGGCCTTTCCCTGGGCAGCCAGTGCTTTTGCCTCAGTCTCGGAAAGGTTCTCTGCCCGGGCCATGCGTTGGGCAATAGACTTGTATTTCTCAATGTTTTGATGGTTTTCTGGTGAGGTGATGATCATCATGAACTGGTCCCGGCCTTCCTCGGTTTTTCCAATGCTCAGAAGCTTAGCCCTTTCAGATGCCTTGTCCAGTTTCTTGAAGTATGCCTCTGTTGCTGAATAATTGGCGAGCTGGTAATTGTCGCCAATGGAAAAACCAAAATGTTCTTTTGGGGTTGGAATCGGCTGGGCAACTGTTACAGAACGGATGACCAATAGCGCGAAGAACAGGGATGTTTTGATCAGTGACATGGCTTTGTTAGTGCTTTTTGAGAAGATGCGATGAACCTTGATGGAGTCGACCTAAAGATAGTTCATGGGTTGTATTTCCATGAAAATTCAATGGCCATAACTTTTCTTCGGTGCCATTTTGATAAAAAACATTTGTATGTTTTTGCAAAAAATGAAAACGTTTTCGGAAAATCCCCGTTGAGTTTCAGTTTTTTCGCAATAAAATGCTGTAAATTCAGTTTGCCATTCTTTAAATCACCCAAAACGATGCTTACATCATGAGAAAAAACAGCACGTGCAGGATCCTGTGCTTGTCTGCCTTCAGTTTGCTGACACTGATGACAGTCCAGGTTCAAGCGAAAACAATTTCACTTTCTGACATTGGTTTGCCAGAAAAGTACAGCAAGCCTCCGGTTGATGTTTCCGGCACAGTTACAGATGCAAGAAACAATGCGCTGGCCGGCGCAACCGTTACGGTAAAAGGGTCTAAAAAATCTACGGTTACAGACCAGAACGGCAAATTCATTCTAAAGGACGTTGCAGACAACGCTGTCTTGCAAATCAGCTTCAGTGGTTATATCACAGAAGAGGTTGCCGCAAAGAATGCAAATAACGTGAGCATGCGTGAGCAAATCAACCAATTGACTGATGTCGTTGTGGTTGGTTATGGTACGGCCAAGAAAAAAGACCTTACTGGTGCGGTAGTACAGGTTAAGGCTGCGCAGTTGGAAAACGAAAACGCCAGGTCGGTGCAAGACATGCTTCGTGGCAACGCGCCAGGTTTGGATGTTGGATTCAGTGCCAGCGCCAAAGGCGGTGGTTCTCTCCAAGTGCGTGGAAGGGCATCGTTGACAGCCTCTACATCCCCATTGATTGTGGTGGATGGGGTTATCTATCCAGGTGATCTTTCTGACATCAACCCCAATGATATTGCAACAATGGACATCCTCAAGGATGCGAGCTCTGCTGCAGTTTTTGGAGCAAGGTCTGCAAACGGCGTTATCCTGATCTCTACAAAGAGGGGCAAGTCCGGCAAACCTGTCATCACTGTCAATTCCAACTATACCATGAACAGGATTGCCAGTTGGCCTGGATTGCTTACTCCTGATGAGTTCCTCGCCTGGAGACAGGATGTGCGCTATAGCATGAGGGGCTATGACTCTACTTCCAAACCCGGCATGAAATATTTTGAGTGGGACCCACGCAAGCTCCCGTCAGGATTCACTGTAGACCAGTGGCTCGGGCTTTCGGGCCAGGTTGGCGCAGATCCAGTAACCATCTGGTTGCAGCGTTTGGGCGGGGGTACCGGCATGCAGCCTGTCTCCATCCAAAGTTATAAGGATGGCAAGCCCATCGATTGGGAATCACTGATGCTGAACAAGAATGGACACCAGAATGACCATACGGTAAGCGTTTCAGGCAGATCAAATGCCACTACTTATTATTCCTCTTTTGGTTATTTTGAAAACCAGGGAATGGCTGTTGGAGAGCAATTCAAGACACTGCGTTCAAGGTTAAACCTTGAATCTGAAATCGCCAAGTTCCTGACCTTTGGTGTCAACATGCAGTTTGCCAGCAGGGATGAGGGTCAAACACCAGTAAGTTTGGGAGACATGTTGGGAACGATACCATTTGGCGACCTGTATCAGGCCGACGGAAGGTTACGCGCCAGTACCAACGATGACGTAGGAAACAATACCAACCCCTTGATGACGCCTTATTATGTGAAAAGGCTGATCAAGTTCAATAATCTTTTTGGTTCGGTATTTGCCAAGGGCAAGTTGCCTTATGGATTCTCTTACCAGGTAAACTTTACCCCGAGGTTTGAGTGGTACCAGAACTATGAGCACACCTCCGCAAAGCGACCATTGCTCGAAAGCAGGGGTGGTATCACCAGAAGGCAGGATGACCGTACCTTCCAATGGCAGATCGATAACCTCCTGATGTGGAACAAGAAGTTCGGAAAGCATTCCATTGATGCAACCGGTCTTTTCAATGCGGAAAAGTTCCAGTTTTTCTCCAGTGTGATGAATGCTGAACAATACTCGCCCAACGACAACCTCGGTTGGAACGGAGTTCAGGCAGCCAACATCAAAAACATCACCTCTAATGACCAATACCAGACTGGCGATGCCATCATGGGCCGTGTCAACTATTCATACGATGAAAAGTACATGTTCACCTTTACCGGCCGCCGTGATGGTTATTCTGCTTTCGGACAGGGGAACCCGCGTGCGTTTTTCCCTTCAGCAGCCTTGGCATGGTCCATCTCTGATGAGAAATTCATGCAAAAAGCCCAGGACTTCCTGGAGTACCTGAAGCTCCGCGTTTCATATGGTGAAAACGGTAACCGAGAGGTGGGTCGATATGCCGCACTGGCACAACTTGCCGCCAGTACCTATTTGTACACTTCACCAGGTGGTATCAGCATTCCTGTTGGGGCGGTGCAAACCTCCAACATGGCCAACGCCAACCTTAAATGGGAGAGACAGGCATCTGTGAACTTTGGTGCCGACTTCAGCCTCAA
>JAURJU010000013.1 GCA_030832085.1 Chitinophagales bacterium
GTAGAACAAGTATGATTTTTATGTAAATTACCGTCTATTAAACGATCAACGAAACAGCCCCACATGAAGTTACTCCTCCTACTCCCTGCATTTGTCTTGCTCTCTGCATTTCAACTGGAAGCACAAAGCAAAAAAAACAACAAAAACGTTTCCATGCTGGTCTACACCAAAAATGGGAAAGGTTTTATCCACGACAATATCCCCTCTGCTGTGGAAGCACTCAAAGGAATTGCCAAAGAGGAGAACTGGAAAATTACAGTAAGTGATGACCCCGCCAATTTTACCGAAGAAAACTTGAAACAATTTACCTTGCTGGTTTTCCCAAGCACCAACAATGATGTATTTGATACCGATGCCCAACGCCTTGCCTTCAGGCGTTACATGGAAGCAGGTGGAGGCTTCGTAGGATTGCACTCTGTAACAGGAACTGAGCGAAACTGGAAATGGTTCAAAATGATGATTGGGTGTACTTTCTCATGGCATGCAAAGTTTCAGAAATTCACAGTGCGGACAACAGACCCCAACCATCCTTCAATGAAAGGCGTTCCACTGACCTGGGAAAGGGAAGATGAATTGTATTTCGGAAAGGAGCTCTACCCTGTCACCAATGTGATGATGTCTCACCAGTTTACAACGCTTGACCAATCACAGAAAGAAATGATTGCCAAAAATGCGGGAACCTACGCTGAATATTATCCTGCCGTATGGTACAACGATTTCCAGGGTGGCCATGTTTGGGTAAGCACCCTGGGGCACAGCAAGGAAACCTACGCTGACCCTGTTTATAAAAATCACCTGGTACAGGGGCTCAAATACATTATCTCTTTACACAAGGGAATTGATTACACAAAAGCCTATGCAACGAGCAGGGACGAAGAAATCAAAAAATAAGACCATGACAGAAAATAAAGGATTCAACAGAAGGGATTTCATGAAATCCACCGTCAAGACTGGCGTTGCCACAGGGATTGCTTCTCTTGGCTTCCCCACCATCGTTCCAGCCCATGTGATGGGCAAGGATGCGCCCAGCAACAAGATCAATATCGGTGCCATTGGCGTAGGAAGGATTTCCCGGGACCATGACATGGCAGAAACCCTCAAATATGACCATGCCAGAATCATGGCCGTATGCGATGTGGATTCAAAGCGTTTGGCTGAAGGAAAACAATATGTAAACGACTACTACACCAAGAAGACGGGTAAGGCCTATGATGGTGTTGCCATGTACGGTGATCACCAGGAAATGTTGTTGAACAAGGATATTGATGCTGTGTTGATCAGTACCCCTGATCATTCCCATGCTTTTTTGGGCATTCATGCTGTTGAAGCAGGAAAAGATGTTTACCTGCAAAAACCTGCATCACTGACCATTGCAGAAGGAAGGGCCTTGAGCAATGCCGTCCACAGGAACGGAAAAATTCTTCAAATTGGCAGTCAGCAAAGATCATCCCCCCAATTCCGTTATGCTGCAGAACTGGTAAGAAACGGGCGCATTGGTGAACTGAAAGAAGTATTCATTGGATTGCCCAGCGATCCTGGCGGAGAGGTGGAGCCTGAAATGCCCATCCCCAAAACATTGAATTATGACGCATGGCTGGGTTCAACCCCATACGTTTATTATACTGAAAAAAGGGTCCATCCACAAAATGACTACAGCAGGCCAGGTTGGCTTCGCTGCGAACAGTTTGGCGCAGGAATGATCACAGGATGGGGCACCCACCATGTAGACATCGCCCATTGGGGAATGGATACGGAATACACTGGCCCCATTGAAGTCTGGGGCAAGGCAGATTTTCCCAAATCAGGGCTCTGGAATGTGCATGGATCCTTCACTACTTACGGCAAATACGCCAACGGCGTCAAAATGACCATCAGTACGGAACTGCCCAATGGAGTAAAATTTGTAGGAACAGAGGGTTGGATCTTTGTTACCCGTGGCAATTACAAGGCAAGTCCCAACGAACCTGTGGTTCCCAACCAAAAAGCACTTTCTGCAAGCAATCCCAAAATCATTGAATCAGTGATTGGGGCAAATGAAATCAATCTCTACCGCAGTGAGGAGCACCATGGAAACTGGTTGGATTGCATTACCACCAGAAAACAACCCATCACCCCTGTGGAAGTTGGACACCGCGGATGCTCTACCTGTCTGATTCACCACATTGCCATGCGCCTTCCAAGGCCACTGCACTGGGATCCCTTGAACGAGCGCTTCATCAATGATGACGAGGCCAATGCTTTGCTCAACAGACAACATCGATTCCCCTATTTGGTAAAAGGACTATCATAATTTACACATGAAACTCAACTATTTTTCATTTTTACTCCTGGCTTGCCCTTTGATGATGAAGGCACAGAACATCAAACTGATCACCCTTGATCCCGGACATTTTCATGCAGCACTGATCCAAAAGTCCATGTATCCTCAGGTTGACCCTGCGGTAAATGTTTATGCCGAAGATGGCAGGGACCTCAAGTTGCACCTTGAAAGGATTGATGGTTATAACAAAAGGACTGCCGAGCCCACAGCCTGGAAAGAAAATGTGTATACAGGCAAGGATTTTTTTGCCAAGATGATAGCAGAGAAAAAAGGCAATGTGGTGGTACTGGCAGGCAACAACCGCTTGAAAACAAACTATATCCTGGAGTCTGTGCGCAATGGATTCCATGTATTTGCCGACAAACCCATGGCTGTTGATACGAAAGGCTTTGAGCAATTGAAACTGGCCTTCAGCGAGGCCAAGAAAAATGGCGTTCAGCTCTATGATATCATGACCGAGCGTTTTGAAATCACCACCCAATTGCAGCGCGCTTTCTCCATGGAACCCGAACTTTTCGGCACCCTAGAAAAAGGAACTCCTGAAGATCCTTCTGTTACCAAAATCAGTGTACACCATTTTTACAAATATGTATCTGGCAGTGTGCTGACAAGGCCTTCCTGGTTCTTTGACGACAAGCAACAGGGGGCAGGCATTGTGGATGTTACCACACACCTTGTAGACCTTATCCAGTGGGAATGTTTCCCAGGCCAAATCATTGACTACAAGAAGAACGTTCGCATGCTCAATGCAAAGAGTTGGACTACACCAGTATCTGCTGCTGATTTTACTGTGGTTACCAAAGAGGCTGTTCCTGATTATCTCAAAGCCATCAGTGATGCCAAAGGCGATATACAGGTAAACTGTAATGGTGAGTTCACTTATGTTATCAACGGTGTTCATGCCAAGGTTTCAGTGATCTGGAACTACAAAGCTCCAGACGGTACTGGCGACACCCATTATTCTTTGATGCGCGGAACCAAAGCATCGCTGATCATCAAACAAGGAAAGGAAGAGAACTTCAAGCCTACTCTTTATATTGAGCAAAGGCAGAAAGATCCTGGATTTGAAGAAAAGTTAAAGGCCAGCATCCAAAAAATCAGCCAAACATTCCCGGGCATTGCATTGGTGAAAATCAGCAATGGCTGGACCATCATTGTACCAGAAAAATACAATGACGGACATGAATCCCATTTTGCTCAGGTTACCAAAAAATACCTGGACTATCTTCAAAACAACAACATGCCATCATGGGAAGTTCCCAACATGATTGCTAAATACTATACCACAACCAAGGCAAAAGAACTTGCCAATATCAAAAAATAATTATCATACCAGAAAAACATGAAAGAACTGAGACAAACATGGAGATGGTTTGGTCCTAACGACCCAGTCTCTCTCCAAGACATCAAACAA
>JAURJU010000014.1 GCA_030832085.1 Chitinophagales bacterium
ATGAATACAACAACAGACGCCCTCATGAATCTCTCAATAATCTGACACCCAATGAATGGAAAATGAAACAATTTAAAACCGAAATTGCTAACTAATAAGCTGGAACTGAAATGGGGTACTTACAAACCAACTACAAAGGTTTTCCGAAGAAGGTGAGAAGAACAATTACCAATATATTTGATTTTGTATTCCTTCATTATCCATTTCAGATAACCATTGAAGGTTTGAACACACATCGGTTTCATACCCTTACCCTTTTGAGAGGAAAATATGAAATGTGAAGGATTGGGTTTCAGAACTTCAATCACCTTATCCAATACCTCTCGGAGTTTGGAACTCATCACCAATATCCTCTCCTTGTTGGTTTTCTTCTCAATTCTGATAAATTTCTCACCCACTTCCAACCCCATTAAATCTTCCCACTTCAAAGAGAGGTTATCAATAACTCTCAAACCCAATCTAACCCCCACAGAAACCATTAGGAGGTCCTGTCTCGACACCCTAAAAACTAGACAAAAGTTCGACGTCAAAACTTACACCCACTAAAAAACCAAGGCGATACAAAGTGGCAATCATGAATCCCGGGACCCACTGAAAATTTTCTGGATAATTTGAATCCAATGGTTACGCCTAAAACTTCGAGATTTTGTGATCATCGCAGATTGGACTCAATGTAACAAAATGATTGAACAATCAACCAGTCATTGGGGACAGGATTCCGTCTGAATTATTTTTCGAATTTTACTTTACCTGATTTTCTCAACCACCTCAGGAAGATGTAATAGACTACCATTAAAGCAAGCAGGTACAAGGAGAAGCTGCCCCTGTTTGAGAGGTCTACCAATTCTGGAAACTTAAAGATGATTGTCAAGCCTACCCCAGTCAACCAAAAAATCTGTGTGTTGTATTCAGTGAACAACCAACGTGTCCAGTTGAATTTCATGTTCGACAATGTTGTTCCAATTCCTTTTAATGAAGGTATCCAACGGTTAACGGTAGCACAATAATTGAGGTATTCCTGGCCAAACTTTTGTTTCAAAAAATTTTCTTCTGCCAATACAATCGCCTGATAGATGAACAAGAAAATCGGAACAACAACCACTACATACAACAATGAGTTGGAGAGTATGCCCAGCCCCAACAACATGAGATTGTTGCCGACATACAATGGGTTTCTGCAGTGTACAAAAAGACCTCTCGTAATCAATGCTTCAGCATGGATCTTCAGATCCTTACCACCCCTTTCAACAAATGTGAGTCCAATGGTCATCCCCCGAACAATGATACCTGCAGTAGTAATTGCCAACCCAACAATAAATGCCAGGCGCCAATGTTCAGCGCCAAATTTTTCAGGCGTAAACAACTGGGGAGACGGAATCAAAAGCAATGCGTACAAGAAAATGAAAAGTTGATTCCTGTATTTGAAAAAAAAGTTGCCAATATTGATCATGCGTTAGGGTTTAGTGGTGATGATGCGCCCAAGGCCTGTAAAATTTCTTCCAATATATCGTCCGGATGTTCCAAACCAACAGAAAGCCTGATCAGTCCCGGGGTTATTCCAACGGCTTGGCGCTCAGCTTCTGACAATTTGGAATGGGTAGTACTTGCCGGATGCGAGGCGATAGTGCGGCTGTCTCCGAGGTTATTGGTCATGGACAACCATTTCAGCGCATTGAGAAACTTGCGACCGCCTTCGAGGCCTGCTTTGAGTTCAAAAGTCAGTACGCCACCACCATTGGACATCTGCTTGACCGCAATATCATACCTGGGGTGTGATGGCAAAAATGGATACTTTACCCAATTCAAAGCGGGATGATGCTCCAGTGCCATCGCAATCTGCAAGGCATTTTGTGCATGCTTATCCATTCTTACATAAAGGGTTTCAAGACTTTTGGACAATACCCATGCATTGAATGCACTCAAAGAAGGGCCGGTATTCCGGACATAGAGATACATGTCCCGAACCAATTCTTTTCTTCCCACAACAACGCCTCCCAAAACCCTTCCCTGACCATCCATGAACTTGGTTGCTGAGTGCAAGACGAGGTCCGCACCAAACCCAATGGGTCGCTGAACTGCAGGTGTTGCAAAGCAGTTGTCTACAATAAACAGGATATTGTGTTTTTTACAAATTGCAGAGACCAGTTCAATATCAATGATGTCAAGCCCTGGATTGGAAGGTGTTTCAACATACAACACCTTGGTGTTGGGCTTTATCATCGCCTCAATGGTCTCTGGCTTGTTCATGTCAAAATAGCTGTATTCAATGCCCCATTTGGGCAGGTATTTTGTCAAGATAGCGTGGGTGGAACCAAAAACTGCGGATGCAGAAATGATATGATCTCCAGCAGACAAGAACGTCATGAAGCATGCATTGACTGCAGCCATGCCTGTTGCCGTGGCTATGCCATCTTCAGCCCCTTCCATCAAACAAACTTTCTTGATGAACTCATCAACAGAAGGATTTGAGAAGCGGGAATAGATGTTTACATCCAAACTTTCATCTGAAAATGCGGCGGCCATGTCTTCAGCAGAATCATAGACAAAACTGCTGGTAAGAAACAAGGGTGTTGAATGTTCTTTTTCCCCCGTCCTTTCTGTTTGGGTCCTGATGGCAATGGTTTCCGGGCGCATAGAAGAATATTTTTACTGTCCGGACACTGCCGAACCATTTACAATCACATTGAATCGGATGTCAGCCCCGGCTGCCCTGAGGGTTTCCGCAACTGAGCAATATTTTTCCATAGACAAGTCTACCGCCCTAAAGGCCTTGGACGGATCCACTTCTCCGGTCATCTTGAATACGATGGCAATGTTTTTCCAAAGTGAAGGTTCTTTTCCTTCTTCCCTTTGGCCATCCACTTCAATATCAAGATGTTCAAGAGATTGGCGTTGTTTTTTCAGGATACTGATCACATCTACGGCACTGCAGCCGCACAATGCAGAAAGCAGCGTTTGCATGGGTCGGAAACCTGATCCATTTCCACCCTGGGCCACGGGTATGTCCATGCGCATGGTATGACCATCAGCATCAGTGATATCCAGCCCAAAATCCTTCTCAACCAACTTTGCAGTAATCAATGCCATACGCTTGAAATTGACTGCAAATATACGCTTTCAGGCACAAAAAAGGCTGAATTCACCCAATGCTAGTCACTGAGCAACCTTTTGATACATTTCTCAAGACTTGATTTCCAGTTTTCAGGATTGACGCCAAATACTTGCGTAATTTTTTCCTTGTCCAGAACACTGTAAGCAGGTCTTTTGGCAGGGGTGGGATATGCACTTGAAGGTATAGGATGGATGATACAATTGCTGGAAATGAGGCGTTTGATTTCCAATGCAAAATCATACCATGTGATGACACCACTGTTGGAATAGTTGTAAATGCCAGGATGCCATGTTGGCTGAGCGATCACATGTAAAATAAAGGAAGCAAGGTCTGATGCCCAGGTCGGACTACCCGTTTGGTCGTTGACAACAGAGATCTCATCCTTCGCGCGCATCAGCCGCATCATGGTCTTGACAAAATTATTGCCATGGTAAGAGTAGACCCAAGAAGTTCTGATGATGACGGAAAGGGGATCCTGTTGCAGCGCTTCATTTTCACCCTCCAGTTTGGTTGCTCCATAAACAGACCGGGGCGCTGTGGGGGATGTTTCCTTGTAGGGAGTGTCGGCATCACCACCATAAACGTAATCTGTGGAAACATGGATGAACCTGCAGTCATGGGCAGCAGAAACGGCTGCGAGAATACCAACGGACTCGGCATTGATCAGTTCTGCCAACGCAGGTTCTTGCTCGGCCCTGTCAACCGCGGTATACGCTGCACAATTGATGCAAAAGTCAGGCTTAAAGGCATCGAACGTATTCCTGACCAGCTCAAAATGGTGTATGGGAAGATCCTCCCTTGACAGAAAAAGAAATTCATATTGAGCATGGAATGGGGCCAAATCCCTGAATTCCTTACCAAGCTGACCATTCGCACCGGTTACAAGGATTTTTTTCATGGTAGTGCGTGTTAAAAATCTGCGTCAATAAATTCAAATGTAGGCAATACCAGGTCCTTGTCAGAAACCACAATGTCTTCAGGAAGCAGCATCCAGTCAATTTTCAAAGATGGATCACTGAACAGCAATCCAGCTTCACTTTGCTTGTTGTAGAGTGCATCACACTTGTACATTACATCTGCTGTTGCACTGAGTACAGAAAATCCATGTGCAAACCCTTTGGGAATCAGCAATTGTTTTTTATTTGAATCGGATAATTTGATGGAGAACATTTTTCCATAGGTTGGTTGGCCTTTTCGAAGGTCTACAACAACATCCAGTATTTCTCCTTGCAGGACCCTCACCAGCTTCGTCTGCGCATAAGGTGCTTTTTGGAAATGAAGCCCTCGTATCACCCCATGCGTTGAGTGCGACTGGTTGTCTTGCACCCAGTGGTAGTCGAACCCTGCTTTCAGTTGGGTCTCCCTGTTATAACTTTCGAAAAAATACCCCCTTTCATCTGCAAATACAGCTGGAGTCAATACCATCAAACCTTCAAATCCTGTTGTTTCGACGTTCATCTTATCGGGTTGTGTATTGTTGGTTGTAATATTGCTGGTATGCTCCTGATGTAACATGTTGAATCCATTCATCATTGGCTAGATACCAATCAATGGTCTTTTCCATGCCTTCCTCAAACTGCAAGGAAGGCTCCCAGCCCAATTCCCTGTTTAACTTTGTAGCATCGATGGCATAGCGCATATCGTGGCCCGCACGGTCTTTTACGTAGGTAATCAGCTTGGCACTTTCGCCCTCTGCCCTACCCAGCTTTTTATCCATGATTGCGCAAAGCAGGTGAACGATGTCGATGTTTTTCCATTCATTGAAACCACCAATGTTGTAGGTTTCACCCAATTTTCCTTCATGAAAAATCACATCAATTGCCCTTGCATGGTCATTGACCCAAAGCCAGTCCCTGACATTTTCGCCTTTGCCATAAATGGGCAAAGGCTTTGAATGGACTATGTTGTTGATCATCAAAGGCAGCAATTTTTCAGGAAACTGGTGCGAACCATAATTGTTCGAGCAATTGGAAATAACCATGGGCAGACCATAGGTATGGTAATAAGCACTCACCAAATGGTCTGAAGATGCCTTTGATGCGGAATAAGGAGACCGGGGATCGTACGGCGTTTCTTCAGTAAAGAACCCTGTTTCGCCCAAAGAACCATAGACCTCATCCGTAGAAACATGGTAGAAAAGCTTTCCTGACGCATCAGTCCAAGATTTTTTGGCAGCATTGAGCAAGACTGCAGTACCGATAACATTTGTTTTTACAAATGAGAGCGGATCAAGTATGGAGCGGTCAACATGGCTTTCGGCAGCGAGATGTATCACCGCATCAAATGACTGGTCTGCAAACAATTGTTGGATGAATGCCTCATCAGTAATATCCCCTTTTACAAAGCTGTAATTGGGGGCGTTTTCAACATCCCTTAAATTTTCAAGATTGCCGGCATAGGTAAGTGCATCAAGATTGACAATGCTATAGCCAGGGTACTTGTTGACAAACAGCCTGATCACATGTGAGCCAATGAATCCGGCACCGCCCGTTATCAATATTTTTTTCATGACTTGATTTTTAAAGGACTACGATTTTATTTATCATTTAAATTCTTTGGGTTGCTTGGTCAATTCTTCTTTGGGGAGCGACTTGAAATATGCATATGTGATCCGCAATCCTTCAGCCCTGTCTACCTTCGGTTCCCATCCCAAGATTTCTTTGGCCTTCGATATATCAGGTTTGCGTTGCTTGGGATCATCCACCGGTAAAGGCTTGAACACAATCTTGGTTTTTGCTCCTGTCAACCTGAGAATTTCTTCAGCAAACTCCAGCAATGAAATTTCCACAGGGTTGCCAATGTTCACCGGGAAGACATAGTCGCTCATCAATAACCTGTAGATACCTTCGATAAGGTCGTCAACATAACAAAATGACCTTGTCTGAGATCCATCACCAAATACGGTCAGGTCCTCACCCCGGAGCGCCTGTCCGATAAAAGCGGGCAATGCACGACCATCATTTAAGCGCATTCGGGGACCATAGGTGTTGAAAATCCTTACAATCCTTGTTTCCACATTGTGGAAGGTATGGTATGCCATTGTGATGGATTCCATGAATCGCTTGGCTTCATCATAAACACCCCTTGGCCCTACAGGATTTACATTGCCCCAGTATTCCTCTGTCTGGGGATGTACCAATGGATCTCCATATACCTCAGACGTAGAAGCAACGAGCATTCTGGAGCCCTTGGCCTTGGCAAGGCCAAGACAATTGTGTGTACCCAAAGCCCCAACCTTCAATGTTTGGATGGGTATCTTGAGGTAGTCAATAGGACTTGCCGGTGAAGCAAAATGAAGAATATAATCCAGTTTACCAGGCACATGGATGAATTTGGTAATGTCATGGTGATAGAATTCGAACGCCTTCAATTTGAAAAGGTGTTCAATATTTTTCAGGTCACCCGTAACCAGGTTGTCCATTCCCAATACATCAAAACCTTCCTGGATGAAACGATCACACAAATGCGACCCAAGAAAACCTGCAGCACCAGTAATGAGAACCCTTTTATTAGCCATGGTCTACTATTGAATTTTTCTATTACGGCCAACGCTCTCGTAATGAAATCCAAGTTCATTGAGCGTTTGGACATCAAAAAGATTTCTTCCATCAAAAATCACTTTGCTTTTGAGGCTCTTGACCATTTTCAAAAAGTCGGGAGTCCTGAATTCATTCCACTCGGTTGCAATGATCAATGCATCTGCACCTTCCAGTGCGTCATATTGATTCTCGGCAAAACTTATTCTTTCTCCCAACACAGTCTTGACATTGGGCATTGCCTCTGGATCAAATGCAGCAACTGTGGCACCCGCGGCAAGCAGTGCTTCAATCATGTACAAAGCCGGTGCTTCTCGAATGTCATCCGTATTGGGCTTGAATGCCAACCCCCACAATACAAAATGTTTTCCTGCCAGCCCACTGTTGAAATAGTGGTTGATTTTAGGCATGAGGTGTAACTTCTGCCTGTCATTGACATCCATCACTGCTTTAAGGATCTGAAAATCATATCCCACTTCAGCAGCACTGTTTACGAGGGCTTGGACATCCTTGGGAAAACAACTTCCGCCATAACCGATGCCCGGGAATAGAAATCTTTTTCCAATGCGTGCATCACTTCCAACACCCAAGCGAACCATGTCAACATCCGCACCCATCCTTTCACAGAGCTGGGCAATTTCATTCATGAATGAAATCTTGGTGGCCAAAAAAGAGTTGGCCGCATATTTTGTCAATTCAGCTGAACGAACATCCATGTAAATCAAAGGATTGCCGGATCGCACAAAGGGGGCATACAATTCATTCATGAGTTTTTTGGATCTTTCTGAATGTATGCCAATCACAACCCGATCTGGTTTCATGAAATCCTCTACGGCGACACCTTCCCTCAGGAACTCAGGGTTGGAGACCACGTCAAATTCGACCTTGCTGTTTTCCGCAATGGCCTGTTGAACTTTCTCTGCAGTTCCCACAGGGACTGTACTCTTGTCCACCACAACCACATACTGATCAATGATTTTTCCCAGCTCCTTCGCAACACCCAACACATATTTCAGATCTGCAGAACCATCTTCACCCGGCGGTGTTGGGAGGGCAAGAAAAAGGATTTTTGCATCCTTGATACCGGTCTTGAGGTCTGAAGTAAAACGCAAACGTTGCTCTTTGAGATTTCTCAAAAATATTTTTTCAAGCCCTGGTTCATAGATGGTGATTTCTCCACCACTGAGTTTGTCGACTTTTTGCTGGTCAATATCTATACAGGTGACCTCATTGCCTGTTTCAGCAAAACAAGTACCCGTAACAAGACCTACATATCCGGTTCCAATGACTGCAATTTTCATGGGTTGAATTTAATTGACAAAGCCATTTACATGTTCAACAATAAAATCCAATTGCTCCTGGTCCAATTCCGTGTGAATGGGCAAAGATATAACCCGCTGGGTAAGCCAATCGGTTACAGGAAGGTCTACCGCAGGGAGATTCAGGAAAGAAAACATGTTTTGCCGATGTGCTGGCACTGGATAATAGATCATTGCAGGAATACCCACAGCAGCCAGGCGATCAACGAGTTCATCCCTGTTATGGTCTTTCAATATCAGCGTGTACTGGTGAAAAACATGGGTGTTCCCCTCAGCAATGAATGGAGTTGTTATTTTGGGATTGGGGGCAAAGGCTTTTGAATAAAATGCAGCAGCATTCTTTCTGGCTTCGTTGTACTGGTTCAAATGCTTGAGTTTTACATTCAATACCGCTGCCTGAATCGAGTCAAGCCTGGAATTACAGCCCACCATATCATGGTAATACCTTTTGCTTTGGCCGTGGTTGGCGATCATCCTCATTTTATCAGCAATGATGGCATCACGGGTTACTATTGCCCCTCCATCACCAAAGCATCCCAGGTTTTTTGAAGGAAAAAAAGAAGTGCAGCCAATATCCCCTATTGTTCCAGTCATGTGAATGCTGCCGTCACTGAACTGTATGGAAGCACCGATGGCCTGTGCATTGTCTTCAATCACAAAAAGCCCGAACTCCCTGGCGATGGACATGATTTCTTCCATGGGTGCAGACTGACCATATAAATGAACAGGAACAATCGCTTTGGTCCTGGAGGTAATGGCGCTTCGGATCTTGCTGGGGTCAATGCAAAATGTCTTAGGATCAACATCCACAAAAACAGGGTTTAGCCTCAGCAGGGCCATCACTTCAGTTGTTGCGATATAGGTAAACGACGGCGTAATGACCTCGTCTCCTGGCTCCAGTCCCAATGCCATCATGGCGATTTGCAATGCATCTGTACCGTTGGCACAAGGAACAACATGTTCAATTCCAAGGAACTGTCCCAACTGCGTTGAAAAATCAGTCACAGCTTTTCCATTGATGAATGATGCATGTTGAACCACACCAGCAATCGCTTCATCCACCTCAGTTTTGATTTTGAGGTATTGCCTTTTCAAATCCACCATCTGGATAGGAACCATAATCGTTTATTTGTGGCGCAAAGGTAAGAAAATAAAGGGCATAACTGATTTTGGCCGTAGCTTTACAACTTAATCCAGGCATGCTGTTTTTTTACCACATATTCCTCCTTTTTTACGATGCAGGCGTACGATGTGCGGCATACTGGAATGCCAAGGCCAGGTTGTGGGTTGATGGAAGAAAAAACATATTTGAAAGGCTGAAAGCCGCTGTGGAAAAAGGGAAAGGGCCAATTGTATGGATTCACAGCTCTTCATTGGGCGAATTCGAACAAGGAAAACCAGTTCTGGAAGCTATCAAAACCAACTACCCGAACCACAGGATCCTGTTGACATTTTTCTCCCCATCCGGATATGAAATCAGGAAAAACTACGAGGGAGCAGACATGATTGCTTACCTGCCCCTGGATGGACCGATTCGTTCACGAAAGTTCCTGGACATTGTTAACCCTAAGCTGGCGATTTTCATTAAGTATGAATCCTGGTACTATTATCTCAAAGGACTGCAAAAAAGAGGAATTCCTACCTTGATGATATCTGCCATCTTTAGACCCCAACAACAATTTTTTAGCCCCCTTGGTGGATTTCTCAGGACCCTGCTTGAAAGCCACACCCATCTGTTTGTTCAAGATGCTCCATCAGCATCCATCCTGCAAAAATTCAAATTGAAAGTACCCGTTTCCGTTGCTGGTGATACACGCTTTGACCGTGTTGATGAAATTCTGAACGCAGCTTTTCATCACAGCGCCATTGAGAAATTTTGCAGTGAAACTGATACAATCATTGCAGGAAGCACATGGAAAGAAGATGAAGAAATGCTCTCAGGATTGTTGGACGCTTGCCCCGCTGTAAAACTTATTGTTGCACCGCATGAAATAGGGCCAAAACACCTTCAGGAAATCAGGCAAATGTTCAAGCAAAATATTCTCTTGTCTGAGACAGACGATTTCGACCGATTGAAAGAAGCAAGGGTATTGATCATTGATTGCATCGGCATGCTGTCAAAGCTTTACCGCTACGCAACCATTACTTATGTGGGGGGTGGATTCAATATCGCTGGCATCCACAATATCCTTGAGCCTGCTGCCTACGGAAAAACAGTCATTTTCGGACCAAACCACGATCGAGCAGCAGAAGCAAAAGCGTTGATTGAAAGCGGTGTGGGCTTCAGTTATGACAGAATTCAAGACCTGATTTCCATCACTGAAAAACTTGTATCAGATGTTGAAATGAGGACTTCACTGGATGAAACCGCAAGAAATTTTGTCCAACAGCGAAAGGGAGCAACAAATATCATTCTCCGTCATATAGCGGAGAATCGGCTTCTGAGCAAATCATAAAATTTTTCTACCACTGCTGCCTGTTCAGGATTGTCCTGCACGCCTCTAATGTATTGTGCGGCAATTGATTCGGCTTCGCTCAATGTTTTTGCTTGGTCCAGCAATTGCATCATGGTATCAAATGCCTGCGCATCACCTTTGAAGAGGGTTTCCAAAAAAATATAGCGGTCATTGATGCCCATAGAAGATCTCCATGGGTCTTGCCTGAGCTGTTGCAGACGATCCGCCAGGTCTGGCATTGTGGAATTGAATTTTTCATTCAAGGATTGAACAGTACCTGCATGCAATGCAGGCTCAACCGCTTTCATTGCTTGAGCATCTTTTTCCACTTGAACAGGCTTCTCTAAAACCATCAATTCCCTAATAATGTCAAAGCCAATTTCCAACAGGGCTTCCCTCGGGGCCCCTTGGTGTGTCAACCGGTTCAAGTTTTCTGTCAATTGTTTTAGTCTTTCCATCCCTTTATGGTATTTTTACAGCGCTTTGCTCATAAAGATACCAAGAGATCAACAAAACAACACATGTTCATTGAACCCATTAACCATAGTCAACAAGCAGGATGGATAGAAGTAGTCTGTGGTTCCATGTTCTCAGGAAAAACAGAAGAATTGATCAGAAGGCTAAAACGTGCCAAAATTGCAAACATGCAGGTGGGCATATTCAAACCTTCCATTGACATTCGCTATCATGCGGGAAAAATCGTTTCCCATGACGACAATACCGTCAATGCAGTACCCATCCAATGGGCAAAAGAAATTTTGGCTCTGGCCGAAGCATACGAAGTGGTTGGCATTGACGAGGCCCAATTTTTTGATGCCGAAATTGTACATGTATGTGAAACCCTTGCCAATGCTGGGAAAAGAGTCATCGTAGCAGGGCTGGACATGGACTACATGGGCAAGCCCTTTGGACCAATGCCCGCCTTGCTTTCAATCGCAAACTTTGTTACAAAGTTGCATGCAGTGTGCATCAAATGCGGTGGTATTGCCAGCTATTCATTCAGAATCAGTGCCAATACCGATCAGGTTGTTTTGGGAGAAAAAGACCACTATGAGGCCCGTTGCAGAAATTGCTTCAACACATAAATCGAAGCAAGTGGAAGCATTCAAACAGTATACAGCATTGTTGAAAAAAGAATTCCTGTTGGAAACAAGACAGCAGCATACCCTCTATGGTGTCATGCTCTATATCGCATCAACTGTCTTTGTTATTTACTTGACCATCGATGCGCCAGACGCAGACACCTGGAATTCCCTTTTTTGGATTACCCAACTTTTCATCTGCATCAATGCTGTTGCAAAAAGTTTTTTGCAAGAGGCCAGGGGCAGGATGCTGTATTACTATTCCATCACCTCTCCTTCCATCTTCATCCTTTCAAAGCTGAGTTATAACCTGGTGTTGATGATGGCAATGCACCTTGTAAACTTTTTGCTGTATTGTGCTTTCATGGGTAATCTCACTGCATCCTTTTGGCAGTTTCTTGCAATAGGAATGCTGGGTTCAATGGGATTGGGACTGGTGTTCACGATGTTGGCAGCCATTGCCAGCAAAGCCATGCAGCAAGCCTCTTTGATGGCCATTTTGGGCTTTCCGCTGATCATCCCCCAGCTTTTGTTGTTGGTACGTCTCTCAAAAACCGCGTTTGCAGAGGTATTCAGGGATGGTGTTCCCCTTCAATTGGTGCTCTTGCTCGTATCCCTTGATATCATGATTGTCTTTCTAGCGGTTATTTTATACCCATTTTTATGGAAAGATTAGCTGAAGGGCCTAATTTTGTTGATTAAAGCTACGGGTTGTATGCCCGTTGGAAAGGCCGGTTGCCATCCAATGCTCTTCAATTCATCCTTGCCATGCAATTTACCTGGTGGAAAATTACTTCGATTGTCTTGCTTGCATATGCCATTATCGGCGGAATCCTCCTTCCCGTTCCTGAACTGACCCAGTTGGGGGAAACCATCAGAAACCTTTACTACCATGTTTGCATGTGGTTTGCAATGATGATCCTCTTCACCATTTCAATTGCACAAAGCATCAAATACCTCAGAACTGGAGCGATTGAACACGATATCAAGGCAGTATCCTATGCGGGTGTTGGCACCTACCTTGGATTGCTTGGGTATGCTACTGGCGCCATTTGGGCAAGCTTTACATGGGCAGATCCCAACAATCCTGCATTCGCATCATTTGGCTCCATCATGCGTGAACCCAAACTCATTGGTGCAGCCATTGCATTGTTGATTTATGGTGCTTATTTTATCCTCAGAAGTTCAATCACAGATATGGACCAAAGGGCCAGGGTCAGTGCAGTGTACAACATCTTTGCCTATGCCATGTTGTTCCCCTCCATTTGGATCATACCGAGGTTGCTTCCGAGCCTGCACCCCGGACAAGAAGGAAATCCAGCGTTGAATTTCAACGACATTGATGCAAGAATGAGAATGGTCTTCTACCCTGCTGTCATGGGCTGGACACTCATGGGGGTCTGGATGGCAACAATAAAAATTCGCTATAAAATATTGCTTGAAAAAAAATGGTTCACCAATGAAAAATAAATGCATCGCATTCCTGACCAGCATGGCATTCCTGACCGCCAGGGCGGAGGGCACGGCCAACAACGAAACCATGGCATCTGCCATGAGGTCAAATGGAAAAATATATGTTGTGGTGGCGGTATTGCTTACCATCCTGGCAGGCCTGATTGGGTATATGATCAGGATTGACAGAAAAATTTCTAAACTCGAAAAAGAATCATAAACCTTGGCCCTTCATTTTTGTTCTAGATTCCAACCAAAAAAGATACCATGACTCCTGAATACAGTTTCTTTGACGCAGTGTGCAAAAGTTTCGACAAGGCCGCAAAATACACGCAATTTGATGAAGGTATCCTTGAACAAATCAAGCAGTGCAACAGTGTTCTCCGCATGCACTTTCCTGTAAAAATCGGAGACAAGGTTGAGGTGATCAAAGCATATCGTGTACAACATTCGCACCACAAGCTTCCCTGCAAGGGAGGAATCCGATTCAGTGAAATGGTGAACCTGGATGAGGTGATGGCACTTTCTGCATTGATGACCTACAAATGTGCCATCGTGAATGTTCCATTTGGCGGGGCAAAAGGCGGGATTTCCATTGATCCCAAAAAATACAGTCCATATGATCTTGAACGGATCACCAGAAGATATACCAGCGAACTCATCAAGAAAAAATTCATTGGCCCAGGCGAGGATGTACCTGCTCCGGATTATGGTACCGGCGAAAGGGAAATGTCCTGGATCCTGGATACCTATATGGCCATGCATCCAGGAGAAGTTGAGGCACTTGGTTGTGTAACAGGTAAACCCGTTACACAAGGTGGCGTAAGGGGAAGGCGCGAAGCGACTGGCCTGGGAGTATTCTTTGGCATCAGGGAAGTTTGTAACAATGAAGAAGTCATGACAAGGCTTGGATTGGCTACCGGGCTGATGGGGAAAAAAGTAATTGTTCAGGGCCTGGGAAATGTAGGTTACCATTCAGCCAAATTTTTCCAGGAAGGTGGCGCACTGGTCGTTGGATTGGCAGAGTATGAAGGATCCATCTACAACGAAAATGGACTTGATGTTGAAGCTGTCTTCCAACACCGGAAAAAAACCGGCTCCATTTTGAATTTTCCCGGGGCAACCAACTTCGATAAGAATACAGACGCACTGGAAGCTCCATGCGACATCCTTATTCCGGCAGCACTTGAAAATGTAATCAATGGCGAAAATGCAGACAGGGTCAAGGCAAAGATTGTTGGTGAAGCCGCCAATGGACCTCTGACACCAGAAGCAGATGAAATCCTCATGAACAAAGGCGTACTTGTTGTTCCGGACATGTACCTGAACGCAGGAGGCGTAACCGTATCATATTTTGAATGGCTAAAAAACCTGAGCCATGTTTCCTATGGTCGCCTTGAAAGAAGGTTCATGGAAAACCAAAATGCAAATATTGTCTTACAGATTGAATCAATGACAGGAAACATCATCAGTGAAGAACAAAAAAAACTGATTGTGCATGGACCGGATGAAATTGATCTTGTCAGGAGTGGATTGGAAGACACCATGATTAAGGCTACCAATGAGATTTTGGAATGTTGGAAACAAAATCCTGAAATACGCGACATGAGGACCGCTGCGTTTGTGGTTGCCATCAACAAGGTGGGTACAAGCTATTTAGAGCTTGGCATCTTTCCATAATCGTGACATTATGCATGTTCTGGAAAAAAAGAGAGCCATTCAGGTATCTCTTTTTTTTTGTCTGCAACATGACATTCCGCACCATTGGTAATGACGAGATAGCGAACAGGAACAACCAGGTTGTAGGAGAGAATTTGCATCAACACCGGGGCTTTCAATTCAACACCAGGGGCTTTGCATTCAATCATCATCCAGGGCTGGATTGAACGGTCAAATACCAGCAGATCAAAGCGTTTCTTCATCTCCCCCAGTTGCAGAGACTTTTCAACGGCAATCGCCTGTGAAGGAATCCCGGCAACCTTTGTCAACCAGCTGATAAAATTCTGACGAACCCATTCTTCGGGTTGCAGGGCAACCCATTTCAGCCTAATTGGATCAAAAATCTCAGGATGTCCCTGGTGATCCCTGATTTTGAAATCCGGCTCGGGAAACTTCAAATTGATCATGCATGCAAAGTAATCAGTAATTTCGAGGTAGAACATCTGAATTATGAACAGCAAGGAAGACATTGTAAAAAACTGGCTACCCAGGTATACTGGAATGGCAATAGAGCAATTTGGGAACTATATACTGCTGACAAACTTCAGCAAATACGTGGACCTTTTTGCATCATGGAACAATGTTGAAGTTGTGGGCCGAGACAAACCCATGCAATGCGCCACCTTTGATGGCATTTCCATCATCAATTTTGGGATGGGAAGCCCCACTGCTGCAACCATCATGGACTTGCTTACTGCAATAGACCCGAAGGCAGTATTGTTTTTGGGGAAATGTGGCGGACTTAAAAAAAGAAATAAGATTGGTGACCTCATCCTTCCTATCGCTGCCATCAGGGGTGAAGGAACATCCAATGATTACTTCCCTGCTGAAGTGCCTGCCATGCCTGCATTTGCACTGCAAAAAGCAATTTCAACCACCATCCGTGAGCATGAGCTGGATTATTGGACGGGTACCGTTTACACCACCAACAGAAGGGTCTGGGAGCATGATGAGGAATTCAAAAACTACCTTCAAAAAGTCAGGGCCTATGCCATAGACATGGAAACCGCGACCATTTTTTCGGTTGGTTTTTACAACAAAATTCCTACGGGTGCACTGTTGTTGGTCAGTGACCAACCCATGATACCAGAAGGGGTTAAAACGGAGGAAAGTGATAAAAAAGTTACTGCCAATTATGTGGAGTCCCACCTTAAAGTAGGTATTGATTCCTTAAAACAACTGATCAACAACGGGCAAACCGTGAGACATCTCAAGTTTTAGGGGATTATTCGGTGCAGAAATCTTGCAAAGACAGGCTGCCTGCCAGAAAATAACGTATTTTTTTTGTAATTTCGCCATTTAAATGCCAAAACAAGTCTGGTGCCGTAAGACCAGGTTTGATGGATAGGACGTCCTTTTCAAGGTCGGTCATCGGGATTTGTTTTCAGGCAACATAAATACTACAAGCATGAAACTATCCCAATTCAGGTTCGATTTCCCCCTCAATCTTATTGCACAAACGCCTACAAAAAGAAGAGAAGATGCACGGCTCATGGTCGTACACAAAGACACTGGCCTGATAGAAAACAAAACATTCAAGGACATCCTGGATTACTTTGAAGAAAAGGATGTTTTCGTTGTCAACAATACAAAGGTTTTCCCTGCCAGGATGTATGGTAGAAAAGAGAAAACCGGAGCCAAAATTGAAGTTTTTCTCTTGAGAGAACTGAACAAACAAAACAGGCTTTGGGATGTGATCGTTGATCCCGCAAGAAAAATCCGTGTTGGAAACAAATTGTATTTTGGTGATGCAGATGAGCTTATTGCTGAAGTCATTGACAACACCACTTCAAGAGGAAGGACGATCCGTTTCTTGTTTGATGGATCTGACGAGGATTTCAAACTGATCCTCAACTCCCTTGGTGAAACACCGCTGCCCAAGTACATCAAACGCAAACCAGATGAACTGGACAGGGAAAGATACCAAACCGTTTATGCCAAGCATGAAGGTGCTGTTGCAGCACCTACTGCAGGTCTTCACTTTTCAACCGAGTTGATCAAGCGCTTGGAAATTGAAGGAATTCGTTTTGCTGAAACCACATTGCATACAGGATTGGGGACATTCAGGGCCATTGAAGTGGAGGACCTGAGCAAGCACAAAATGGAAGCAGAATATTACAAGGTGGATGAAACAGCCTGCAAAATTGTGAACAAGGCAAAGTCTGAAGGACATCGCATTTGTTCAGTGGGCACAACAACCATGAGGGCGCTGGAAAGTACATTCACTGCAGATAAAATGCTGAAGCCGTCTGAAGGATGGACAAATATTTTTATTCATCCACCATACGAATTTTCAATATGTGACTCGTTGATCACCAATTTTCATTTGCCGAAAACATCCTTGTTGATCATGGCATGTGCATTCGCGGGCTACGAGCTTACGATGGAAGCATACAAAAAGGCCATCAAGGACAAGTACCGGTTTTTCAGCTATGGCGATGCCATGCTGATCATTTGATGATCCGGTTGCTTTCGAGCATTAATCCAGACCAAAAAGGCCTTTGTTCAAAACCTTCAATGCATCATTCTTGAATGATGTGGGGATGAGTATGGACACATTGTGTAAACTTCCTCCAAAGCTGACCATGTTAACTGGTACTGCTGCGAGGGCACCAAACATTTTTGTCATCAACTGGTCCTGCTGTGTCAACTTGTTCCCTACCACGGAAACAATCGTTTGATCGGCCAAGACCTCCAACTCTCCCAAGGGCTGAAGCTCCTTGGAGATTTGATCAAGATGGGCTGTATGGTCTATTGTTACAGATACCGCCACTTCAGAGGTGGTGATCATGTCGATGGGAGTTTTGTATTTTTCGAAGACTTCAAATATCTTTCTTAGAAAACCATAAGCAAGCAACATCCTGCTGCTCTTTATCTTGATCATGACGATGCCGTCTTTTGCTGCAACCGCCTTTACGCCGTTTCCATCTGGGGTCTCAACAATAATGGTGCCCTTTGCTTCTGGCTCCATGGTATTGAGCAGCTTTACTGGAATATTGTAATGTTGCGCTGGCCAAATGGATGCAGGATGTAGAATTTTTGCGCCAAAATACGCAAGTTCAGCTGCCTCGTCGAAACTCAGTTGTTCCACAGGACGTGTTTTCCCTACAACCCTGGGGTCATTGTTGTGCATGCCGTCGATGTCGGTCCATATTTCACAAACAGAGGCATTGACAGCAGCAGCCATCAAAGAAGCAGAATAATCACTTCCTCCCCGCTTCAAGTTGTCGACTTCGCCTTTTGCATTCCTGCAGATATAGCCTTGTGTAATAAAAATGGTTTTACCAGGATGGCTTTCAAGGGCTTTGAGTATCCTGGTCCTGATGACAGGAACCTGCGGTTCATCATTGGCATCTATAGCCATGAAATCAAGTGCAGGAAGCAAGACATGGTCCTGGCCCTTTTCTTCCAGGTACAATGAAAACAATTTTGTACTCATCAATTCACCTTGTGCAAGGATGTCCTTGTTCAGGGCCTCGTTGAATGAAATTTTCAAAATAATATCAAGAAACTCGAAATGTTCGTTGATGACAGCAGTTGCTTTTTCCCTCATTTCGTCCTTCTCAAGCAAGGCATGGATAAAAGCGCCATAATGAAGATGAAGACCATCAATAAGGTTTTTTGCTTTCGCCTTATCCCCCGTTGACATGGCGTCACCAATGGCAACAAGGGCATTGGTCGTTCCACTCAATGCGCTCAAGACTACAATTTTGGGCTCATTGTCACGCGTGATCAAATCCCTGACCTGAAACATCCTTTCAGGTTTTCCAACGGAGGTACCTCCGAACTTCATTATTTTCATACTCTTGCAGTTTATTTACGTGTGCGCGAAGTTAAAACTTGATATTGAATTTTTCAGCAATCGTTAAAAGGTCCTCCCAAACCACATCAAGCAGCGGAATGCCATTTGCCATTCTTTCCTTCTCTGTCATGCGCTCTGGGTCGCCGGGAACAAGTACCGGCTGATCGGGGGAAATCGGCGCCGCATTGCGAAAACGTCTTATCCAAAGGTCCATGTCCCTCTTAAAGTCTTCGGATTTACGGAATGCATCAATTCGCATTGCACCAAAGAAATGACCAATGCCTTTACCAGGCTGATTTTCAGGCATGGGAACATAGGCTGGAAACGGTGGTACCCAGGGTCCAAAATTTGCACCGCTCAATACTGCTGAAAAAATGTCAACGATAGATCCCAATGCATATCCCTTATGACTACCCTGCTCCCTGTTGCCTCCCAGCGGCAACAAGGCACCCCCATTTTTCAATGCATGTGCATCCTTGATGGCATTGCCATCCTTGTCCTGAATCCATCCCTCAGGGGCCTCCAATTGCTTCCTTTGTAACATTTCAAGTTTCCCATTGGCTGCTGTCGTTGTGGCCATGTCTGCGATGAATGGGGGCTCATCACCGGAAGGCACCGCAACGCAAATTGGATTGGTGCCCAGCATGCGTTCTTTTGAAAAGGTGGGAGCCACCAAAGCACTGGCATTGGTCATGACAATTCCCACCATATCCTGTTCCAAGGCCCTCATTGCATGAAATCCTGCAATCCCAAAATGGTTGCTGTTGGAAACACTGACCCAGCCTGTGCCCACTTTAGAAGCTTTCTCAATGGCAATATCCATGGCATAAGGTGCAACAACCAATCCCAGCCCGGCATCGCCATCCACTACAGCAGTTGAAGGCGTTTCATGCACGATGGCAATATCAGGTATTGCATTGACCCTTTTTGCTTCCCACAGTCTGATGTATCCTGACAATCTGGCCACCCCATGTGAATCAATTCCACGAAGATCCGCTGACACCAGCGCTCTTGCACCTGTTTGTGCCTGTGCTGGTGGGCAACCCATGGAAACAAACACATCTTCAACAAACCTTATCAACGCATGATGACCTATCATTTTTCCCATTCGATAAAAATAATTCGATTATTTCAAAATGGTACAACAAAATTCTTAGACACCAGGGGTATAAACAACATGAAAATCGTGGAAAACTCTACCCAAATTGGCGTGTTTTGCTCCATCTTTTGGCTTTACTTTGAATGAACTTTGTTTCAACAAAATCAAACAGTATGATAAAACTACAGGTTATTGGACATCTGGGCAAGGATTGCACCACGAATGTCGTGAATGGGAAAAACGTGATCAATTTCAGCGTTGCCCACAGTGAGCGTTACAAGGATGCAACGGGAAATCCAGTTGAAAGAACCATTTGGGTGGATTGTGCATATTGGACGGAAAGGACTGCTGTTGCGCCATACCTTAAAAAAGGCCAGCAGGTGTATGCAGAGGGAACTCCGGAAGTAAGGAGTTATACCAAAAACGATGGAACAACGGGTACATCGCTTACCATGAGGGTATTGAACGTACAATTGCTGGGAAGTGCCAAGGGTGAGTCAGGATCTGGAGACACAACCACTGGTGGTGGGGAGTCTGATGACCTTCCATTTTAATTCCGCAAAACTTTTTTAGCGATTGGGATTGAGCCTGATTGACCTGTTGATTTAAAACGGGTCGATCAGGCTTTCTTTATGCGCATCTGCGCTGCCTTTACGGGAAAAACTAAAAGGTGTACAAAGCCTCTGTTTAGGATGGGTTGGGCTTTCGCCTGCTATAACTGTTTTCGCGATTTCTTATGGCCCTCGCATTGGCAGTATCAATGAGGACCTTGAATTCTTGGGGATGGCGCTGGTAGTATTCATAGCTCTTTGCAAAAAGAGCAGGATCCACCCGATGAAACTTCAAGACAATGTCAATTTCCTTTTGCAGGATGCTGTCTTTGCTGAGCGTAGAATCTTTGAGCTTATAGGTCTCAACAAACCCTTCAGCAAGTGCAATATCATAAAGGATATTTGCCATCCGGTCTTTTCCGATTAGATCTTTGGACCCTATGCTGCCGCAGGAAATCCCGAGGAGCAGGAAAACAAAAAAACATGGTAATATCAGTTGGTATTGCCTCACTTCAATTCTTGTCTATATTTTGTTGCATTTGAAATATCCAGCCTGCTGCACAAATCAATGACCCGCTCTTTTTCTTGCATGGTCGCCTTTTTAAAAATGCGGATGATTTCATCAGTCTTGCCTTGAAAGAAAAAAGGCATGATCATAAGATTGGGGGTTTCTGCATTGAGGGTGTTCAGCATGGATATTGAATTGAGCACCTGCTCCCTTGCATCAACCTCATTTTCAATCATCTTGTCCATTCCCTGTCGGTAATATGTGTAAATGGCATCGTGCACCAATGCATAACGACTGTTTTGCAAATTTTCTGACAACCAATAACGGTTTCGTTGGCCATCAAAAGGTTTCCATCCTTCAATAAAGCGGCCTTCTGGTGCGGCGCTTACAATTGTATTGGCTTTCTGAAAAAAAGCATCACCTCCCCTTGGCGCATAAGAGTCGTAATCCAGGCCCAGTATGGTATTGACATAAAAAGCAAACAAGGCTGAAAGGTTTCCAGCCAGAGGTTCTGTTCCGGCAATCCTGTTTTCATTGAATTCTATTGGCTGAAATTCAACATACCGAAAAACAATATTGTTGTCAATGAAGTTGACAAGTGGAGAGAGATAATTGCTGTTGTACACAGGCCTTGCCGCCTGTACGGTGAGTGATCCCTTGTAGACATTCGGCTCAATGACAGATTGCAGGTTCAATAAAAAGCTGCATTCGATTTTTTCATTGGATTCAAATACATCAGCAGTCCACTTTCTTTTGTTGAGGAAGTTGTTTAGCGACGACTGAAGTGTTTGAAATACTTTCTTGTCAACGGTGGAACCGATTTGTGCATATATCACATTCACCTTGGCATTGATTTCCTGTGCTACCAAACCATTGAAATGGGACTGGAAACAAAGAAAACTTAAAACAATAGCAAGGTGTTTAAACAGCATGTTGATGCAAATGGCTTTGTAAAACAAGTTTAGAAATTGGCAGATCAAATACCAGCACTAAGTTAAATATAAATTCACTCGATTGAGAATATAGCATTTCCAAGAAATCACAAAGGCGATGGTTGATCCATCGCCTTTGTATATCGTGCTGAAAAAATCAACGAAACAGGTCTTCGTCGTTTTTGCGAAAATAGACTTTATCTTCCATGAACTCTTGCGTGGCAAGAAGTGCAGGATTGGGCATTTTTTCATATGCCTTTGAAATTTCAATTTGCTCCTTGTTTTCATGGATCTCTTCAAGACTATCCGTGTGACTGGCAAACTCTTCAAGCTTGTTGTGAAGTTCTTCCTTAATGGCAATGTTGATCTGGGCTGCCCTCTTCCCTATGATAGAAATAGATTCATATAAATTACCTGTCTTGCTTTTGATTTCATTGAGGTCTTTGGTTTCAGCTACGTTGGTGAGATTATTTCCCAACTGCCTGCGGAGTCTGCTCATTATTAAGAGTTTTTAGGTTATTTTTTGTCAAAGTTAAGTAACGTTCAGCTTCTTTCATCAATTTACTTTCCGGAAAACGGTCTTGAAAGTCCTCTACCTCAATGATTACCTTGGCATAGCGCTCTTCCTTTTTTTCATCGACGCTCATTGCAGCATATTTGAAATAAGACCTGATAGACATCAACTTGTACTCATCCCCTTTGGGAGAGTCCGGATAATTGTTGATCAGGGTGGTATATGCAAGTGCGGCAGCTTTGAACTGTCCAACATTATAATAAAGTTGGGCAGAAAGAAATTCTTTCATTTCCAGCTTGGCTTGGCATTTGGCAATGATCGCTTCAGCCTCTTTGCTCTTGGGTGACTCAGGGTGGGTGTTGATGAACACCTGGAACATGCCAATGGCCTTGATGGTATTGGATTGCTCCAACTCTGCTTTGGGTGATTGCTTGTAAAAACAATTTGCCTGCATGTATTCCACCTCTTCGGCCCTTTTACTGTTCGCAAAAACCTCAAGATAGCCTTTGAAAAGGTTCTCAGCCGTCTCGTAATCCTTCATGTAATAATGGGCAAAGGCGTAATTGTAATACAGGTCATCAAACTGTGGGGTGCCCTTAAAAACCGGAAAAAGCTCCTCATAGAGCACCTGGGCCTGGCGAAATTCCTTTTTTTCAAAATAGGTATTTGCCATCTTCAGTTTGTATTCAAAGTCTTTGCTCTTCAACACTTTACCAAATTTGGAACAAGCACCCAAAGAAAGGGCCAACACAATAACCAGGATATTATTCAGCTTCATAAATGGATGACAAAGTTAAGCATTTGGCAGAAGAAACTAAATTAAGTTCTTCCAATGAAAATCCAGGTTAAACAAGTCATAAAAAAAGATGCCCCCCTTTTCAGGGGGGCATCCAATATCTTCAAACTGTCTTATTTCTTAGAACGTAGGTTTGGATGAGGGGCAGGCACTGTGTTGGGTGCATCAACCACTTCTCCTGTTGCACTGATATCAATAGTATTGATATCGCCATCAGCCTGACCGTATTTGTTGATCAAACGATCAGCAGCAATTCCCTGCTTTTCAGTAAGGTACATCATGATGGCATTGACCCTGTCCCAGCTGAGCTGCTGGCTCGCTTTGGAAGCTTCAGCATAACCAGTGATGAAAATCTTGCATGCAGGATTGTTTTTCAGCCTGTCAGCAGTAGAAGCCAAAAGACTTTGCGCCTCTTTGGACAATGCAGAAGAAGCTTTTGAAAAACTGATGCTTGGTATGTTGCCCATGTTACAGGTAACAGGCGCAGGAACAATCATGTTTTTGCAGCAAGGAGGTTCTGGACATTTGCCAACACCATTTGCGTCTACCGGTTGACAATCTGTTGGGGTGATCAGTTGCTTGTCCTTGTAATCTGGAACACCATCACCATCTGTATCCTTGCTTACACCATGGCTGTCAACAGGCGCACCAGCTGGTGTGTTGGGCTCCATATCGAATTGGTCAGCTACACCATCTCCATCAGCATCGTCAAGAACAACCTTAGGCATTTTCATTCTTTTGGGAGCATTCAACTCACCATAAGAAAATTCCAATGGGTTCTTCCAGTAAAGGGGTTCAACAGACTTTGTCTTTTTCTGTGCAAAGGTATCCAATCCCGCAAGCAGGAACATACCCAAGAACAGAACCGAAATTATTTTGTTAAGTTTCATGTTTGAAAAATTTGATGCGGTTCGTAAAATTTAGAAAATATTGATGTTCAAGCCCACAGACAAGAAATTGTAAGTGTCATAATGTGATGTGAATATTGCATCACCCACTGGAGTTGCACTCCAACGCTGACCATCCAAAAGATCATCCTTCACAAAAGACAAACGCTCTTCAATGGCAAGGTTCACACGCTTGGAAAGCTTGAATGCACCACCAAAACCGAAAGTAGCACTTGCTCTTGCAGTTTTACCAAGAAACTTGGCATTGGAAGAACTGGTGCTTTCAGCGGCGGTTTCGTAAGTGCCATCCAAAATGGCCTTCACTGCGCTCTTTGTATCATTTCTGGTTGCCCAAGTTCCACTAGGAATTGAGTTGAAATTGTATTTTTGACCACTTGCATTCAACGCATCAATATTTGTTTCATAGAAAGTTACACCCACACCGAGAATTGCATACAGTCCAAATTTGGGCTCAGCTTTGTGGAACCTGATGTTGGACAAATTGAAAAGGGTTTGCAAACTAAGATCGTTCAATTTGGTCTTGTAGTTGTAGAAAACCCTATCCGTTCCAGCAACCAAGCCAAGGGTATTGGCTGAACCACTGTATGTTCTTTGATTTCCTTTGTATCCATTGTTTTTCCATGCTGGATTTTGCATGTAGTTCAGGGCTCCGGTCCAGCTCAAACCTTTGGCGGTTCCACTGAAGAATTCACCCCTCAACGAAACAATGTAACCAATTGATTTTCTTGCATGTACTCCAAATCCAAAGTTGGGGAATACAGCATTTACGTCGCCGCTGATGCTGGGAGAACCAAGCTTTAACCCAACTTCCCACTGGTTACGGGGTTTTGCAGGGAAAATGTATTGGTTGTTCAAGAACTCATTGTGTTGAGCCATTCTTGAAGGAGGGATCAATGAAGAATCCTTCCAATCAGTTCCACCCTTTGCAGACATCTGCGCTTGAGCAGTCATAACCAGGGCCAAAAGACCAAGGATAAAAGCATACTTTTTACTTGCCATAGCTGTGTTTGTTAGTTTAAAGATTTTTGACACGGTCTTACCATGTTTTACAAATGTAGAGTTAATGTTTTAATATTCAAACAAATACCCCTGTTTTTTCCTTTTAAATGACAAATAATCCAATCCGCCTGAAGGTTGAACCGCATGTTCTTGTTTTGCCTCTCCTTTTCAAGGTCAAACAACCCCCTCTGATGGTAAAATATTGCGTAAGTTCGCAGTCCACAAATGGTAAAAGCCCAACAAATCATAGATTCAGAACTCAAGCAATTCGAAGGATTGTTCAAGGATGCCGTAAAAAGCAATGTCCCCCTGCTTGACAGGATACTGAAATATGTCGTAAAAACAAAAGGAAAGCAGCTTCGCCCCATGTTTGTTTTGCTTTCAGCAAAACTCTGTGGAGACATCACACAGGTGACCTATCGTGCGGCATCCCTGGTGGAACTGCTGCACACCGCAACCCTGGTTCATGATGATGTTGTGGATGAGGCGGCTGAAAGAAGGGGCTTCTTTTCCGTTTACGCCCTTTGGAAAAACAAGGCCTCTGTTTTGGTGGGCGATTATCTACTGGCCAAGGGATTGCTCCTTTCCCTGGAAAACAAAGACTTCAAGGTACTCGAAATCCTTTCTGATGCTGTAAAAAAGATGAGCGAAGGAGAACTCATGCAGTTGGAAAAGTCTCGCCTGCTCAATATTACAGAAGAGGATTACTTTTCCATCATCAGAAACAAGACTGCCTCCTTGCTCGCATCTGCGTGTGCGGCAGGCGCGTACTCTTCAAGCCAGGATGAGGGGAAAACCGAACAACTGAGGCTTTTTGGTGAAAATACCGGCATCGCCTTTCAAATCAAGGATGACCTTTTTGACTATGGATCTGATGATGTCGGTAAACCTACGGGGAATGACATAAGGGAAAAAAAACTGACCCTGCCCCTGATTTACACATTGAAAACCGTCTCTTCCGAAGAAAGGAGAAAGCTCATATATCTCATCAAAAACAAAAACAAGGACAAGGCAAGTGTGCAGGTCGTAATCGATGCAGTCAAAAAAGCAGGAGGCATCAAATACGCAGAGGAAGTCATGGAATCTTACAAAAAAGCAGCCCTCGATGTCCTTGAAGGATTTCCAGACACGGCTTCAAAGGAAGCACTTGCCGAGATGGTAAAATTTACAACCGAAAGAAAAAAGTAATATGTCTGCAGGCCAAAAGCGATGGATAACCCTAGACTGGCCAGCTGAAAAGACTGCCCAATTGAGAGAGGATCTCAAGATTCACCCGGCGCTTTGCGGAATGCTGGTCCAAAGGGGCATCGATGATTACCAAAAGGCAAAGGCATTTTTCAGGCCTGTGCTATCAGAACTGCATGACCCCTTTCTGATGAAAGACATGGAAAAGGCCGTTAAAAGGGTTGTGAAGGCCACTCAGCAAAATGAGAAGATACTGGTTTACGGGGATTATGATGTTGATGGAACCACGTCAGTGGCCATTCTGTACGACTTTCTTTCAAAAATTCATGACAGGGAAAGGCTTGAATTTTATATCCCCAACAGGTACAGGGAGGGCTATGGCCTGTCCCAACAAGGAATAGAATATGCTGCCGAAAACGGTTTTACCCTCCTGATTACCCTGGATTGTGGCATCAAATCAGCAGCGCTGATCAGTGAGGCCCAAACGCTAGGAATTGAAACGATTGTATGCGATCATCATCTCCCCGGAAATGAATTACCCCTTGCAACAGCCATACTCAATGCAAAGCAAGCGGATTGCAATTACCCATACAAGGAGCTTTGCGGATGTGGCGTTGGATTCAAATTGATTCAGGCACTTTCGGCAACATTGGGTCTGGAGGAAAGCGCATTTCTTCCCTATCTCGAACTGGTTGCCACTGCAATTGCAGCAGACATTGTTCCCATCACCGGAGAAAACCGCATCATGGCTTACCATGGGATCAAACAAGTGAATTCCAGCCCATCAGTTGGTATCAAGGCACTCTTGGAACTCAGTGTGCCAGGAAAAGAAATCAATATCGGCAGCCTTTCCTTCATGGTGGGCCCCAGAATCAATGCAGCAGGCCGGATGGATGATGCCAAAAAAGCAGTTTCACTTTTTATTGAAAAAGATCCCGATCAAGCACGCATTCTCGCAGCTGTATTGCAGGTTGACAATACTTCACGAAGAGAGGCCGACACACAAATAACTGACGAGGCGCTGCAGATGATGTTGTCTGATCCTTCCCTTCTTTCAAAAAAGTCGACGATTGTGTTTGATCCGGGGTGGCACAAGGGCGTGATTGGTATCGTTGCGAGCAGACTTCTTGAAAAATATTACCGTCCAACCATTGTACTCACCCAAAGTGGAGACCTGTTGGCGGGAAGCGCAAGAAGTATCCCAGGCTTCAATATCCATGATGCGCTTGAACATTGCAGTGACCTCCTTTTGGGATTTGGCGGCCACTATTTTGCAGCAGGGATGACCATGAGACCCGATCAACTTGAGGCGTTCAAAAAACGTTTTGAGGAGATTGCAGCTGCGACACTTTCTGAAGAACAAATGATTCCTGAAATATTGATTGATGCAGTTGTTGAACTTCAAGACCTCACCCCTTCTTTTTTCAACATTCTTCAGCAAATGGAACCCTTTGGTCCGAACAACATGAGACCTGTTTTTTGTGTCTCAGGGGTGAGAAATACTGGATGCAGGGTTGTAAAAGATGAACACTTGCGATTTGAAGTAGAACAAAATGGCATGAGGATGACAGGGATAGGATTCAACATGGCAGCAAGATTCCTGCAGATGGAAAATACCGAGAAACTGGATATCGTATTCACGTTGGAAGAAAACAATTTCAGGGGCTTGACATCACTCCAGATGAAAGTGATTGACTTCGACATGGAAGGAAAAAAATGGACCGGCATTCGCCGGTCCTGATACATTCTCACCAGGGCGAGAGGAAAGTTTCTAAAGTCTACCCTTTCATCAACTCAATGCTTCTGGAGATGAATTCCGTAAGTTGACTTCCCTTCAACATGCCCTGAGACAACAATGCAAGATCGGCCAGGTTTCTGACCTGCTTGGCCTGTGACGCTGCATCCTGGTCAGCAAGGATTGTTGAATAAAGGCTGCTATTGCCATTGACAGTCAGCAAGACCTCATCGGGCATGTTGGCATAAAAACTGCCCATGGGTCCGCTCATCGATGCCATGTCTTTCATCCTGCGCATGAATTCAGGCCTTGTTGCCACAACTGGAGGCGCGTCTGCACTCAGTCCCTTTACTTCGACATTGATGGTAAGGTTGTCGACCTTAAAATCAAACAATTCCTTCAGTTTCTCTTCTTCTTTTTGGGACAAAACGGATTTGCTGTCTTCCTGCTTGTCAATCAGGTTTTCCGTAATGTCAGCATCCACCCTTGTAAATTGCACGTTGTCCCACTTCGATTCAATTTGCCCGATGAAGGAGGCGTCCACCAGCGTATCCATCTTGACCACCTTGTAACCACGCTCTTGTGCAGATTTGACGTATGCGTCCTGTTGAATGGGATCAGTGGTGTACAAGATGACCAGCTTCCCGTCCTTGTTTTTCTGCAAAGTTTCCGCTGCCGTCTTGTATTCCTCCAAGGTATAAAATTCACCGCTGGAAGCATCTTGCATGATGTGAAACTTGTCCGCCTTTTCCCGGAACTTGTCATCGGTGATCATTCCGTATTTGACAAAGAGTGCCAGGCTTTCCCATTTCTCTTCAAATTCCTTCCTCTCATTTCGGAAGATTTCATCCAACTTGTCTGCCACTTTTTTGGTGATGTGGCTGTTGATTTTTCTTACGTTCGGATCGCCCTGCAGATAACTCCTGCTCACATTGAGCGGAATGTCTGGGGAATCAATCACACCTTGCAACAGCATCAGAAATTCCGGAACAATGTCCTTCACTTCATCAGTGACAAAAACCTGGTTGGAGTACAGTTGGATTTTGTCTTTTTGGATTTCATACGACTGCTTTATTTTGGGGAAATACAGAATCCCTGTCAATGTGAAAGGATAGTCAACATTCAAGTGAATCCAAAACAATGGAGTCTCATTGAAGGGATAAAGTGCTTTGTAAAATTCTTCGTAATCCTTCTTTTCCAACTCTGCAGGCTTCTTTACCCATGCAGGATTCGTATTGTTGATTTGCTTCTCTTCAAAAAATATGGGCACCGGAAGAAATTTGCAAAACTTGTCGAGAATTCCCTTTATTTTGAAACTGTCAAGAAAATCTTCGCTGTCCTCATTGATGAAAAGGGTGATGGATGTTCCCCTCTCCTTCTTATCTGAAGGCTGTAACGTAAACTCGGGGCTTCCATCACATTCCCACACCACTGCTTCACTGCCTTCCTTGTAAGAAAGTGTGCTGAGTTGCACCCTTTCACTCACCATGAATCCGCTGTAAAAACCCAATCCAAAATGGCCAATGATGTTGGCCTCATTTTGCCCTTTGTATTTGGCCAAGAATTCTTCTGCGCTGGAAAAGGCAACCTGATTGATGTATTTGTCAACCTCCTCCGCAGTCATACCAATCCCACGATCAGAAATCGTCAAGGTTTTTGCATCCTTGTCCAGTACAACATCAATCCTGAGTTCCCCCAGCTCACCCTTGGCTTCCCCGGTCGAGGAATATGCCTTGAGCTTTTGAGTGGCATCCACTGCGTTGGCGATCAATTCACGAAGGAAAATGTCATGGTCACTGTAAAGGAACTTCTTGATGATGGGGAAAATGTTCTCTGTTTGAACCCGTATTTGTCCTTTTTGCATAATGAAATATTTACTTGGGGCGGACAAAAGGAGTGCCAAAACTGAAAAGTGACAGGTTGACATTGTCTGCAAGAAGTGGGCTGGACAAAAAAAGACAAAACAGTAATAAAATATGGGCTAAAATGGCAAAAAAGCATTACCTTCGCCCCCCATTATCAAATCAATAAATACAGGGTTTATGCAAAATTATGAATTGATGGTGATTTTTACCCCTGTTCTGAGTGAGGAAGAATTCAAGACTGCTCAGAAGAAATATGTCGATTTTATCACTGCTGGCGGTGGTTCTCTCGTACATAGCAACCCCTGGGGGTTGAAATCACTGGCCTACCCCATCCAGAAGAAGACCACAGGTATCTACTGGGTTATGGAATACG
>JAURJU010000015.1 GCA_030832085.1 Chitinophagales bacterium
CTTGTCGCCTGAAAATTTCTACAAGAATGAAAACGATGCGAAGACTGCCATCAATGGCGTTTACAGTGCATTGTACACCTATGATCTTTATTTGCAACCCATCTGGAACCTGACCATGCTGGATGACGACCATGTTTCCGGTGCCGATTGGTTCCTGGGAACATCCGGAGCAGGAAACCCTCAAGGATACTGGGGTGTAGACGGACCATGGGTGGGATTCTACACCATCATTTCAAGGGCCAATACCGTGATTGAAAATGTAGAACCCATCAACCAAAACATTGATGCCGAGATCAAGAACAGGATTCTCGGTGAGGCTTATTTTCTAAGAGGCTGGTCATATTTTCAGCTTGTGCAACTCTATGGTGGTGTTCCGTTGAGGCTTGCTTCGCTGTCCAAAGAAAGTGACATCAACAAGCCAAGAGCCTCTGTTGTGGAAGTGTACAATACTGTTTTCAGTGACCTGAAAAAAGCTGAAACCATGTTGTTCCCAATCGGTCATCCAAAAGCGGGAGAAGCTGGAAGGGCCACCCGTGGCGTGGCCAAGGGATTCCTAGCCAAAGCCTACCTTACACTCGCGTCTTGTGCTGTCAACAGTGGAAATGTAACAGTAAGGGGTGGCCAGGACAATGGCAACTACAGCTATGCCAAAACGGCTGTAAAAGGATACGAAGGAGTGGATGCCAAACAATATTTTGGACTGGCAAGGGACAAGGCCATGGAAGTCATCCAAAGCAAGGAATACAGTCTGTTCCCAAGCTGGAAAACATTGTGGAGCAAGAGCGGAAGAAACAATACCGAACACATGTGGCAGATTCAGTCCATGTCTGGCTCCAGTTTTGTCAACAACCTTCACAATTATTTTTCAGCACTATCCACTTTTGGAAGGGGCGCCGTATGGGCCACCAACAACCACTACAGTGATTATGAGGATGCAGATCTTCGTGCCTTGGATGGCATCGCCCATAATTATACCACCAATACAGGAACAAGGTATTTCTATCCTTCCTCCCAGGCTGCTTTGTACAAGGTGGTGAATGGCCTTACCTACAACAACAATGGAACAACAGACAACAGGGCATACGTCATCAAATATGCAGATGTTACTGAACCAACACTGGCCAACAGCGATGCTTATTATCCCATCATGCGGTATGCCGAAATCCTGTTGATCTATGCAGAAGCGGCCAATGAAGCCAATGGATCTCCAACTCCGGAAGCCTATGTGCAACTCAATGCCATCAGGAGCCGCTCAAAAGCAACACCTGCTCCTGCAGCCATGAACCTTGAACAATTCAGAAGTTATGTGCTGGCAGAAAGGGCAAGGGAACTGCTTTTTGAAGGAATTCGCCGCTTCGACCTGATGCGCTGGAATGTTTATCTGCAGGTGATGAACAAGATTTCAGCTGGACAGAACAATATTTCCAAAGTGAGGAGCCAGAGAAATCTATTGTTGCCAATTCCTTTGGGCGAGTTAAACTCCAATCAAGCCATCAAGGAAAACAATCCTGGTTGGTAATCATCCATTTCAATCATTCATTCAATTCCATACAATGATAAAGAACAATACAACATACACACACGCGATCCTCATGATCCTGTTGTCAGTTTTTTTCTTCTCCTGCAAAAAGGAAAATGTTGAAAACACAGCACCCCCATTGATCAATGGTGTAACTGATTTAATTGATCGTGGCACGCCTCTTCAGTCGGTAAAATATGGCGAATGGATTGTCATCAAGGGCGCTAACCTTGCGACCACATTTAAGGTTGAATTCAATACGGTTTTGGTGGCTGATTCTATGTATTATGCAGATGACAGTACGGTAACGGTAAAGATTCCTGCCAATCTTCCAGACCCGATCAACAATCCCATCACAGTTACAACAAAATATGGCATAGCCACTTATGGTTTCAAAATCATGCAGCCTGCTCCTATCATTACTGATTTCAACCCAGAAGCAGGAATCACCGGAGATCAGGTGACCATTTCTGGCAATCATTTCAATGGCGTCACTGAAGTGAAATTTGACAATGCAGTGGCAACCATTGTTTCAAAAAGCAACCAACAATTGAAAGTGAATGTTCCTGCAGGCGTAACCAGTGCCTTCATTACGGTTACCACGCCGGTAGGCATGGCAACCTCTGCCATCCGCTTTGGATTCAAGTATGTGATTTATGATGAAAAGCTGCAAACGGGCTGGTCCAACACGTCATATAGCGCTACAGCAGTACTCAACCAAACCACAACAGTTAAAAGGGGAACGACAGCCATCAGCAATGCCTATACGGTTGGATTTGGCGGCTTTAGGCTGAGCAAAGCAGCGCCTGCCGTAAGTCTTACCGGTTACTCCGCGATTAAATTTTCTGTATTTGGCGGGCCAGGTACTGAGGCCAAGAAAGCAAGGGTCATCATCAATGGGGTAAGCACTACAGCATTTCAAATCCTGTTGAAAGAGGGTGCATGGTCAACTTTTGAGATTCCGCTTTCCAACTTCAACAATCCTGCAACACTGAGTTCGATTGAAATAAAGGAATACAGCGGTGCCATCGTAACAGTTTATTTGGATGATATCGGCATCTCCTAATTGTCTTTCAAGGCCTTGAATAAGACTTCAATGCTGTGAAGCGCGCGTTTGCCGGTACCGTCCTTGATTTGGTGCCGGCAACTTGTTCCTGAAGCAGCAATGAGGATTTCCTCATCTGCTTCGCGAACGGTCTTGAACAGGACAAGCTCACCGACTTTCATGGAGAGCTCATAGTGTTCCTGCTCATAGCCAAAAGAACCTGCCATGCCACAGCATCCTGAAGGA
>JAURJU010000016.1 GCA_030832085.1 Chitinophagales bacterium
CCCAGGAAGGCATGTTGTTGTTCTGAAGATAATCCAGGTATTTTTTGGTTACCTGTGCAAAATGGGATTCATGCCCATCATTGTATTTTTCAGGAACACTGATGGTCCACCCGTTATTGGTTTTTACCAAAGCGATACCAGGGAAGGTTTTGCTGATTTTTTGGATGGCCGCATTCAATTTTTGTTCGAAAGCCTCATCCATCTGCCTTTGGGTGATATACAGCGTGGGCTTGAAATTTTCTTCTTTGCCTTGGCGAATGATCAATGATGCTTTGGATCCCCGCATCAATGAATAATGTGTATCGCCCGTTCCTTCTGGTGCCTTGTAGTTCCAGACCACAGAAACCTTGGCATGAACGCCATTGATCTTGTATGTGAACTCACCGTTGCAGTTCACTTGTATGTCTCCTTTTGCATCACTGATGGCTTTCAGGTAGTCAGGCACAGCTTCTTTGGTGACTACTGTAAAATCAGTTGCCGATACAGGTGTTGTCCAGCTTTTAGCATTGAGCAACTGAATGTTCTTTTTATAGTCAATCACTTGTCCGGGAAAACATTCCCATTGGATGAGATCAACAAGGTGTGTGGTGACGTCCACGATTCCTGCTCCCTGTTGTTTGTCATCAAAGAACCAGGAGGGTCTTGTTAAAACATTCCCTGAAACATATTTGTAAAAATGGTGCACACTGATCTTGGTGACAGAAGGGTCTTCGGGTGTACCTTTTTCAAGGGTCCCGAAAAGTTCGGGTTCCATGGAAAAGGCTCGTTGCAACTGTGTGGTGATTTCAAAGCGTTCTGTCATGATGTCGTAGAGTTGAACGCCTTTTTTCTTGGCTTCGCCAAAGGCAAGCTTGAGCTGCTCAAACCCTTTGCTGTCAACTGCCATGGGTTTGTCCGCAAATACATGAAAACCATTGCGGACGGATTCCAGTATATAATTTGTTTTCAAGCGGTTGTTGCCTGCCAGTACCACCACATTTCCTTTTTTCTCTGCAATCATTTTAGAGAAAAAGTCTTTTCCGGTATACACATTTTCCTTCCATGTTGTCGGGTCAGCAGCTCTCTTGTTGTATCCATCGATTCGTTCAAGGTGCAGTTTCAGGTCCCTGCCGTCTTCTGCATATACATGAACAGCAGGATCCACTTCGGGATACATGGACTTTTGTATCAGTGCCGCATGAAAATGACCAGGGTCGAGTGTGATCAGTTTGATCTGTTGTGCCTTCATGATAAAAGGGCATGCCAAAAAAAGTGTCGCGAAAAATTTCAGTTTCATGTATTTATTATGATAATCCTTTTACCAAATAGGGGAAACGGTGTTGTCTGTTCAACATTCCATTGGCTTCATCATCGTTGATGAATTTTTCATTCAGGGGATCCCAGTGAAGTGTCCTTGGCAAGCGCATGGCCATGTGGTGAATCAGGCAGGTGGAGCATCCGCGATGCCCCACTTCTACTGGCGTAATGGGTTGCTTTCTTGTGGTGATGCAGTCGAGCCAGTTGCCATGGTGTTCTTCACTGCGGTAAAGGTTGATTTCATTTGCACCAATAACGGATTCAATGATTTTGGGGTTGCTGGCTGACAATGCCTTTTGATTTGGAACAACGGGCTCGTTTGGACTTGCCTTGTAGTTGCCACGGGTAACAAAAATCCATCCCTCTGTTCCTACAAATTTTACGCCATTGGGAAGTTCCGTGCTGATGGTCATTTTTACACCGTTGGCGTATTTGCCATAAGTGGTGAAGGATCCATGAACATCCCACAAACCAGACTTGGGGAATTCCGCCTTGCCCCAAACCTCAACAGGTCCAGTGTATTCAGTATCCATGCCCCAATGTGCAATGTCCACATGGTGTGTGCCCCAGCCGGTAATCATCCCTGCACCAAACTGCTCGCAACGCAACCAACCGGGTCTGCTGTAATCATTTTGGGGATGGACCCTTTTTTCAGTGTAATACACATATGGGGTAGATCCCAGCCATGCATCGTAATTCAATGTTTTGGGGATTGGCATTTCTGGCTCCACTTCACCTCCCGGATCACTGGGAAGTCCAATAAATACTTCTTTCAACTCACCGATGCGGCCATTTCGAACCAACTCGGCTGCATAGCGGAACTGTGGTGAGGACCTTTGTTGGCTCCCGATTTGCAGGATTCTTCCGTTCCTGTGTACGGCATTGCTCAATGCCCTTCCTTCCGCGATGGTGAGGGAGGCAGGCTTTTGCAGATAAACATCTTTGCCAGCTTCAACAGCATGTATACCAAGGAATGCATGGGAGTGGTCCGGCGTACTGATCAGCACCGCATCAATATCCTTGTTCAACAGCAGCTCCTGGTGATCTCCATACATGGCGACCCCATCATATGGCTTGCCTGTCTTCCTGGTATAAAAATCGTTGACATATTTTTTTCCGTCTTCAAGTCTTTTTGCATCCACATCACATACTGCCATGATTCTTGCATGGTCGTATTTGAGTGTTTCTGCCATGTCATGGTCACGCGAGATTCTCCCTACACCGATGGCTCCAATGTTGATCTTGTTGCTGGGTGCGTCCTTTCCCAGAACATGGGCAGGAACAATGGTTGGAAATCCAAGTGATGCAATGCCTGTGGCTACACCGGTTTTGACAGTGGATTTCATGAAATCCCTTCTGTTGAATGAACTGTTTTTTGACATATCTTATTTTTTTATTTCTTGGTCCCTGTTGGTTGCATATGCATTTGAGTAATCAATGCCTTTGTACAATGATGCAATGTACCTGATGCCTTGCAACAGGTGATTCTTGTACACTGGATCGCTGTAGGTTTCCTTGCTATGTCCCAATGTGCTGATCCATACATGGCCTCCCTGAAAATCATTGTACCAGACTGCAGGAAAATATTCTGCGTATGTTCCTGCGTTTTTGGCAATCATTTCCTTTTGGGACTGGTCCAAAGTGCTGAACTGATGCGCCATCATGACATTGGTGACCGGATAAAGCTCTTTTCCAAAATACAGCTCATCTTCCCTTTCCCATACCAGGGGGACATCTTTCATGGAAGGATGATGGGGGTCTGTTTTTCGTACAGTGAACTTTTGAAATTTTGCATGCCAAGAGAAAGTGCAACCAATCATCATTTTAAACCATTTCCAGTTCCTTTCGGTTCCAGTTACAGAATGAAGCCCAACAAATCCGCCACCAGCTTCCATGTACCTTCTGAAGGCGAGCCGCTGATCATCATTGTCGAATACATCATTGTTGGTGCTCGGGAACACAAGTAATGTGTACTGCTTTAGGTTTTCTTCCGTAAAAACAGCTGGGTCATCACTCACGGTGATGGTCATCTTTTCTTGTTTTGCCAAGCCCTTCAACGCTTCTACTGCGGAGGGGATGTTATCGTGAACAAATCCTTTGCCGTTTTTGGTATATACCAACATGTTTACCGCTTTCTTTTGTGCTTGCAGGTTGAGGGCCGAAAAGAAAACAAGAAATGGAATCAGGATGCGATATTTCATATGGGGCTGTTTCGTTGGCTTTTTATTGGTTGGTAATTTACGCAAAAAACACACTCGTTTTGTCAGTGCTTTTACGAAAACGTTATAGCAGCAATTGGGCTGGGGAAATCCAAGACCTGTGATTGATTTTAGTTTCTGGAGTTGTACGTATATTACAGGATCAATGCATATCCATTCCAGCAATTTTATACCTGAAAAAGCATAATATGAACATGAAACAACGCAGAAAATTCTTGAAACAAACCGGCGCCGCCGCATTGGGGTTTACGATTGTTCCCCGTTTTGTGATTGGAGGACCAACATATACAGCCCCAAGTGACATGATCAATTTGGGTTTTATAGGTACAGGAAAGCAGTCGCGGGGCCTTCAAAATAGTTTCAAGGAAAAGGCCAATATCATTGCCGGAGCTGATGTGGACGCCATAAAACTGAACTTTTTTCAGTCACTCCTTGAAAAGCACTATGCTGCAGCAAGGAAAGACGGTAAGGGACGCGACTACAAAGGGTTTACCGCTTATGAGGATTACAAGGAAATCCTGTCCAGAAAAGACATTGATGGGGTTGTCATTGCCACACCTGATCATTGGCATGCCATACAAGCCATCGATGCTTCCAATGCCGGAAAGCATGTATACTGTGAAAAACCCTTGGCGCACAGTGTTGAAGAAGGCAGGGCAATGGTCAAGGCTGCAAGAAAAAACAAGATTGTTTTTCAAACCGGAAGCATGCAGCGCTCATGGAGAAATTTCAGGCATGCAGCTGAACTGGTGAGAAATGGATACTTGGGAAAAATCAGTGAAGTATTGGTTTCCGTAGGAGACCCGCCAATCAAATGTGACCTCCAGGCCCAACCTTTGCGGCCAGGATTGAACTGGGACAAATGGATTGGCCCGGCGTATTACAGGGAGTTCAGTGCTGTTTTGGCTCCTCCTGTAGAAGAAGATATTTTTCCAAAATGGAGAGATTACAAAGAATACGGCGGGGGCATGGTCTCAGACTGGGGTGCCCACATGTTCGATATCGCGCAATGGGCACTGGGCATGGACAACAGTGGCCCAGTCAAATTCATCCCCTCCGCAGGAAATGCAAAGCGTGGATTGGAAATGGTATACGATAATGGTACAGTGATGAAGCATGTTGACTTTGGCCGGAGCAATACGGTCCGATTCATTGGAGAGAAGGGAAGATTGGATGTCAGCAGGTCCATTTTGGACAGCGACCCCGCAAACATAGTTTCTGCCACCATACAGCCCAACGAGACCCGGTTGTATGAATCCAACGATCACTATTTGGATTGGTTGGATTGTATCAAAACCGGAAAGTTGCCCATTTGTGATGTTGAAATTGGCCACAGAACAAGTTCTGTTTGCAATGTTGCCAATATCGCATACGAATTGCGTCGCCCACTGGATTGGAATCCGGAAAAAGAAAAATTCAAGAACGACAAAGAAGCTGATGCTTTGTTGAAACCCATGTTCAGGGAAGGTTGGAAATTGGGATAAAATGAATGGAATAAACATGATCCAGCTGGCAAAAGAGCTGGGACTATCTGTATCTACTGTCTCGAAGGCATTGGGGGATAGCCATGAGATCAGTGCATCCACCAAAAAAAGGGTGCTTGAGTTGGCCAAAAAATACAAGTACAAGCCCAATCCTTTTGCCAGCAACCTGCGCAAAAAGAAAGGGAAGCAGATTGCCGTGATCATTCCGGACATTGTAAACAATTTCTTTGCCCTGGCTGTAGATGGCATTGAAAGTGTCACCATGTCAAAACATTACGACACCTTTATCTACCTTACCCACGAAAACCTGGAGCGGGAAAAAGCAGTGTTGGAACACCTTGAGAATGGACTCATTTCTGGGTTGATCATTTCGGTGAGCACTGGCCGTGAAGGGTATTCCCATTTCCAGGATTTTTACGAAACCACCAAGCTGCCACTTGTGTTTTTTGACCGGGTTCCAGACCTGTTGCAGTTTCCAAAGGTGATCACCAATAATTATGAAAGCTCCTATGAAGCAACGGCAAGGCTGATCAAGGCCGGTAGCAAACGTCCGGTATTGGTCACCACTACCGAACCCATGTATACTTCAGTGGAAAGAAGGCGCGGTTTTCAGGATGCACTCGAAAAGAACGGAATAGGTTTTTCTGATGAAATGATCATTCATTGTACGGATGACATGGACCTCAACTATTCCATCATGCGTAAAATATTTTCACAGAAAAAAAGGCCGGATGGCATTTTTGCATCCATCGAAAAATATGCCATCACCAGTTATCAGGTATGCAAAGACCTGAAACTGGTGATTCCGAAAGATGTCAGGGTAATAGGAATGACAAACCTCAGAACCGCAGCGCTTTTAAATCCATCGCTATCAACCCTTGCCCAACCGGCATTTGACATGGGAAAAGAGGCAGCTGGCCTCTTGATCAAGATGATTGAAAAAAAATCCTATGCCGCTGCCAATGAGATTATCGTACTTCCCAACGAGCTGACCATAAGAGATTCAATATGATTTTAGATGGTCATTGCAGTACCATTGTTTTTTAACAATACCAATTTTTTTGAAAGTGCTGTATAGAGCCCGAAAACCATTGCGTAAATAAAGTTGTAAACAAGCCCTGATGTTTGGCTGGCCATCACGAAATTTATTGCACAAAAAGCATCACATGGCAACAACAAAAACTGGTTTTCTTCAGGAAAACTTTCTCTTGCAGACCTCGCTGGCCGAAAAGCTTTATTTTGACGTTGCATCTCAGCAACCGATCATCGATTATCACTCTCATCTTTCCCCCTTTGAAATTGCCACAAACAGGAAATATGAGAACATGACCAAAATCTGGTTGAGTGAGGACCATTACAAGTGGAGGGCAATGCGTGGTGCAGGAGTCGATGAGCGATTCATTACAGGTGATGCAAGCGACGAGGAAAAGTTTCATGCCTGGGCCAAAACCGTCCCCCAAACTGTCAGGAATCCATTGTTCCATTGGACATACCTTGAGTTGAAAAATTCATTTGGCATTGAGGAATACCTCAATCCTGGTTCTGCCGATAGAATTTATACGGAGTGCAATGCATTGCTTTCTGGACAAGCACATACTGCCAGGAAATTCTTGGAGCAATACAATGTGGTTTACCTCTGTTCCACAGATGATCCCTGTGATGATCTTCGCTACCACCATGCCATCAAAAACGATCTATCATTCAAGGTTGGTGTTGGCCCTTCGTTCAGGCCAGACAAGGCTTTCGCCATTCACGACACCGTCAACTTTTTAACCTACATCAACAATCTTTCCGCCGCCTCATCCATTGATATCAGCGACATGGACGGGTTGTTGTCCGCGCTGGAAAGCCGTATTGAACATTTTGCATTGGCAGGATGTACCGTATCAGATCATGGTCTTTCACAATTGCCGGCCAAGAGACCGTTTTCGATTGAGCTTGAAAATGAGTTGAAAACATTTTTTGCTACAAATGGGAAAGTGTCATTTTCGGATCCGGATGCATTTGTGTTTCATGTACTGACTTCGTTGTGTAAAATCTACCATGCCAGGGGATGGGTTCAGCAGTTTCATTTGGGTGCCATCCGAAACAACAATTCCAGGCTCAAAGCAAAGCTGGGAGCAGATGCAGGGTTTGACTCTATTGGTGATTATTCCCAGGCTGAACGCCTTTCTGCCTTTTTGAATGCGCTTGATAGTGAGGACAAACTTTCGAAAACTATCATTTACAACCTGAATCCCGCCAACAATGCATTGTTTGCGACCATGTGTGGAAACTTCAACGATGGTTCTATCAAAGGTAAGGTGCAGTATGGTCCTGCCTGGTGGTTTCTTGACCAGAAAAACGGCATGGAACAGCACCTTGACATTCTTTCTGATGTTTGCTTGCTGTCCACTTTTGTCGGTATGATCACCGACAGCAGGAGCCTGCTCTCGTTTTCCCGACATGAGTATTTCAGGCGCATTCTCTGCAACCTGATGGCCAATGATATGCTCAATGGTATTGTTCCCAATGATGAAAGATGGATGGGGGAACTCTTGAAAAAGATTTGCTACGAAAACGCAAAGGAATATTTTTCGATTTGATCAATTGCTCACATGAGATGCTTTGGGTTGTGGATATGCCATTTTCCCTTTTGTATAATACCAAATCACCTTGTTCATTTCATCGTCTTTTCCTCCATCAACCTCTTTGAACAGCTCATTTTGTGACATTTCCGCAAATCTCTTTTCTTTTCCCCTCAGCGTGTTCAGTGGCTTGTTCATCTTGTCCAGCGGTATGTTGTTGGGCAGGGCGGTATATGTTGTTTTAACGGATTCATTTTTGAAACAATCGGTCATCAACCTTGAAGTTGCATCCATGATGTTCATCGGAGGAATTCCGAGGATTTGTTCAATGGTACGCAGCATGGATACCTGGTTATAATGGCTGGAAACAACCTTTCCTGAGCTGTAAGGACTCAATACCAGTCCAACGGTTCTGTATGCGGAAACATGGTCCCATCCCCCTTGAGAATCATCTTGGGTGATGAAGACAACAGTAGAATCCCAGCACTTGCTTTTGCTGATGATTTCCATGATCCTGCCTACAGCAAGATCATTGTCTGCAACCATGGCGTCGGGTGTTGGAAAATTGGGGGAAGTACCTGCGCTGTGATCGTTTGGCAGGGAAAGCACCATCAGGTTGGGAAGGCTATCGATGGCCTCAAGTCTTTTCCAGTCTTCAATAAACAGGCTTGCCCTTTGTTGATCACTGAATACATAATTGTCGCAATCGGGCATGGTGGGGTGGATGATGGGATTGAGCCTTCCAATGGTTGTCTTGTTGAACCAATTTGGTTTTTTGCCCGCAGTATAATCCTTGTAGAGATCGTTCCATTTCAATTGCCTGTCATACTCGGTTTCACAGGCCTCTCCATAGACCCTAACTGATTTGCCATGGTCGAGTGCATGGTTCCAAATAAAACCGGTTTTGTTGTAAACCAATGCATCTTCCTGCCGGTGTGGGTAGCTTCTGAACCATGCCCTTACATTTTTTTCAACATAATCTGAAACAATGCCGGCATCTGTCCATTGGTGGCCTTCTGCAGAAGATTTGCCCGATGCGTGGTAGTCATCCATCCATCCGAATTGTCTGGCCAATGCATGCATGTTGGGTGTGATTTTTTCACCAAAAACACAGAGGCTGCTGTCTCCGCGGCCTTCTTTCATGTCGCCGAATACTTGGTCATAGGTCTTGTTTTCTTTGATGATGTAAACTACATGCTTGAAGACCGATGGCTCTCCAATCCGCTCTGGAACAGGTTTTGGCGCTGCATCTGCCCGAGGAAGGAGCGCAAGTCCATCCAACCTGTTCATCAGGTTGAGCTGTGAAACCTCCTGGGTATACGCTTCAAGCATGGATTTATCTGGAACCGGTATGACGCTTACAGATGCCAGTTCATGGTGAATGGACCTGGCTTTTTTCTTTGCATCCACTACATTGGCGCCTTCTGATTCGAGGTTGGCCACCACCAAATGATTGTTGATTTGCGACAGCCCGGATGGGTAGGCTTGAGTTGGTATATACCCTGCTACAAAAGATTTTCCTTTGCCCTTGCTGGAAGCATTTTTTCCAAGCTGAACCCATGCAATAGCATTGTCCAGGCCATTGGAAACGTACAACACTGAATTGTCAGGGTTGAGTGCGATGCCATTGGGTGTGCTGCCATTGAATGCTTGTTTTCCGCTGATGAGTCCTACAGCTATCGTCTCGACTACCTTTCCTGATGTTGTATGGATAACGGATATATTGTCACTGGATCCATTTGCGACATATACATGGTTTTCATCCTTGGATGCGCGAATTACATTGGGATGAAGTCCAACCTCTATTTCTGAAATTGGTGTCCCATCTGTTGCATGAAACATGGAGACCGTGCCACTGGCGGTTGCTCCCGTTTTAGGGTCTGTATAGGCCAATCCCCATGGTACGCCTGCCCGTTCTCTTGATGGGTCTACTGCCTTTTTGCCTGCCCAATTGCTCACAAAAACCTTGTTATTGGCCATACAAACGCCATAAGGTGCAATTCCCGTAGCCGCCGTCCACACTGTCTTACGGCTGCTCCAGTCAATTTTTTGGATTGTATTGTTTCCATTCAATACCACATAAAGAAACAGTCCATTCTGCTCGTTTGAAACAACAATTTCATTGGGTATTGCATTGGTAGCGGGAGCAACTTTTTCGAAAGGAATGTTTGCAATATTCTTGAATCCATTTTTCCATTCTGCAATCATTACCGAAGATTTCCCACTGCTTTTGTCTGCTGCTCCCCAAACAATCCAAGTTTTTCCCTTGTCCATAAATGTCTTTATACCAGAGTAAGTACTCATGTAACCGCCAAATTCTGGTATTTCTGAAAACCGCCATTGGTGGGTGACTTTGTTTTCATAGGTGTTGATGGCTGTAATTCCGTACCGGTCTTCCACCACCGCAAGACCGTTTTCATCCAGCTGGGCAATATCAAGGGCATGGTTTTCCAAATCCGGTTTTCCAAATCGTATGACCTCACCTGCAGATCTGATGATCCTGTTATAAGGCAGCAGTCGAAGTGACTTGTTTCTTTGTGTCAAGTAGTCGGAGAGGCCATTGATATTGTCTGTATTGATATAATCAATTCCCAAACTGATCAACGCTTCCCAGGCCTCTGGGAAGTCTGGGCTGGCCCAAAGTCGAATGGGCTTCTGTAGATCATGTGCTTTTTTTACAGCCAGGGTTATCCTCTCAAGGTCTGCAGGTCTGATGGGTATTGAGCCATTGCCTGCGGTAAAGTTGTTGTAGTTGTCGCTGAGCAGGGCAATTTTCTTCAGTTGCTCACTGGTATAGCTCTTGTTGAGTCTTCCGTCAAACCAAATGTAACCGGGATATTTTGCATAATTGTTTTCTTCAGGCCTGTTGCCGGAAACCACAATTTTTATCAATGGATTTTTGGTAATGAATGGATACCGTTGCAATATTTTGATAAGGGCATCAAGCGTGGAAACAGCCTCTGTCTTGATGTCTATCAGCAGCTGCAGTTTTCTTTGCTTGTCGTTGTATTGCACCAGCGGGATGAGATAGAGGTTTTCAAGGCTCCTTTGCTCTGTAAGGTTTTTGTTGTCATGGCCCACGAGCAGTTTGCCACCCACAAGATGAACGTCGGCCTCTATCGAACCAAACTGTTCGTTGTATGCCAGGTGAAAAGGATTTCTTTGTTCATAGTCATTGTGGGAATGCGCATTCCCCTGTGTATACGGTTTAACCTGCGAAAATGATGTCAATGCTGCTATTGACATAAAAAAAAAGATCATCCTTCTCATGGCACTTTGAATTGTAGGTCAATACTAACCATCTTTTTTCAAGCAATCAAATACAAGATGACAGATCTTGCACCTTAGCCTTCAGATGAATGGCCAATTTTCGACATTTCTTTGCCCGCTAATCATTTCTCCATGTGGGGTAGTGACCGGTCCCTGGCAATGAATTCTTTTTTGTTCAGTACCGATCCTTCAACACCATGGTGTGTAAATACAATGCTGGGATTGTTGTTTTTCCTGAATGCCTCGATCCTCAGAAAACCACCCACTACATTCAGGTACTCATGTTCAGGATATATTTCATCTTTTTTCCATCCTCCTGCATGTTCATTGCTGGCGGGTCCGCAGGCAAATTCATAACTTCCGGTTTTCGCATGTTTTGAAACATATTGCCAGTGTCTGTCGCCACAAACAAAAAATGTATTGACATGTCCTGCAATGAAGTTGCGGATTTTGTCGCCCTCAACGCTGAAGTTTACGTTGGAGTGGTTGTCTCTTTTCTGCGGACGATCAGGACCAATAATGGGTGTTGGTGAAATCAATACCTTGAAAGTGGCGTCCGATGCCTCATATGTTTTCATGAACCATTCCATTTGTTCCCTGCCCCAAATGGTTTTATCAGGCCCATCCGGCATTTCATTTGGTTTCCTGTATTCCCTGACATCAAACAACCAAATTTGCAGGTCTTTTCCCCATCGGAAAGTACGGTAGGGTTTTTCACCCGATGGCACCTGCTGCCTGAACAATTCTACACCCTGTTGAAAAGTGAATTCACCCATGAATCTGTTCTTTGACGTAGGATGACAATCGTTCATCCATGTATCATGATCATCTTTCATGAAATAACATGGGGTGTTCTGGTAGAATTGAATGTTGCCGGTAAGGCTGTTCATTCTTTGCCAATTCCACCTCGCAAGCGCAAGGTTTTTTGCATTATGGTCGTGATAGAGCACATCTCCGGTATGTACCAAAAAGTCTGGGCTTAGTTTTTCCATTTCCTTGAAAATCCTGAAGCCTGCATCGTTGGGCAAATCCCTGTCATTGTATTCATGACAGGTGGTTACCATGAAACTGACTGGAACAATATCTTCCAGGTGTGCAGCTGTAGAAAACCTCCCAGGCATTTGATGCGTGGTATTGTTGGTTTTTCCTATAACCAGTATTTCATATTCGGTATTGGGAGACAGCCTATCCAATTTGCATTGGCAGGCGAAATCAGTGCTGCTGTCAACAGCAATGGGGATTGTTTTCTGCCAGTTTGCCGCCCCTTTTTTTCGGTATTGAACTGCAATGGTTCCTTGTCTTCCGGGAACTGCACCATCAAGTTCATGCACTGATGTTTTTTCCGGCATGGTTATTTTCACCTTTCTGTCGGGTCTGTCTTGTTTGTATTTGGATTTGAAATAGGCAATATCATGCCATTCATTGTTTTCATCATCCAGGTACAGGAATTGCGGTAGCTTTCCACTGTCTGCTGTCCTCTTTGCATCATTGGTAAGTCTTGCCCAAACAACTGCAGATGTGGAAGTGACCTCACCAATTTTAATACCGGTTCTAAAATTGGGTTTGTCCAAGGTCGATAGTTGGTCAAATGCCGGCAAGCTGGCCATGATACCCAGGGAACTGTTTACTATGAATTTTCTTCTTTTCATGTCATTTAGGTGTTGCTTACAATTTAATCAAATGAACCAAGATTTTTAGAACCATGTCTTGGTTTTATTTTTATTTTCGTTTTAATTTCAACCCATGCCCAATAAACTTTTCATGGTGCTGATCGGGTGCAAACCCAATGGCCGTCATACAGAACAGCACGATATATTTTTTGGTATTGCAAGCCAATTGCGCGACCTGATTCCTGAGATGCTCTCTTTTTGGCCAGAGGCGAATGGAAGGTTGCATGTCGATGGTTGGAGGGAAGTGACACAAGTGGATGGCCAGGAGATAACCATTCATCCGCGTTCAGCTGATCTTGCTCAGCAGGCGATGAAACTTTTCTTTATCAATTTGGGCGGGTATAAAAAGGATGAGTTTGAGGAGTTTCATTACAAGATGGTTGTGGCTGCCCCCGACAGTTCTTCTGCGATAAAGACTGCAAAAAAAACTGCTTTTTTCAAGCATACCCATTTTGATGGCGCCAAGTCGCATGTTGATGACAAGTATGGGATAGATGTGGATGATCTGTATACAATTGAAGAGGTGCTTTCTGCAGAAACCTTATCAAAGTTTCAAATAGAGCTTTCTACTGCAGTAGAACCACGGGAAGACCCATTGCACCTCGGTTATTTCAAGCTGAGCGCACTATAAGCCTTTCTGCTGTACTTATTCAAGGATTTTCACCACCCTGGTCATTTTCCCTTCTGCATTTACCCCTTCCAAGACAATCTGCAACCTCTTGCTGATGTCATTGTTGAAGAATTGCACTTTAAAACGCGGACTTTTTTTATTGGTGATGACATATGGGTTCCAATAGAGGGTGGTTCGGATATCTGTTTCTGTACTTTCTGCAGGGTTATCGTATTGAGGATTGAAAAATTCCTTAAACCTGGTATATCCAGCCAGCAAAGCACTCTGCATGGACTTGCTTGATTTGGAATTGTCACCCTTGTAATCGCCTCCTTTTTTTGTGTAGATGGCAATGGCTCCTCCACTTCCTCCGCCCATGGATCCAAAGAATGGGGGCCTGAATACTTTTACCATCGCAATGTCGCTAACGTTGATTGATTGAATATAGTCTGCACCTACTTGCATTTGGTCCAGGTAGAGGTCTGGTGTTGCTCCCCTCCAACTCATTGAGGTGGAAGCACCAGATCGGTTGATGACCAAGCCGGCCACCCTTCCTTGGAGATAGGAAATGATGTCAATTCCACCCAACGCTGCAGGGTCATTCAAGAAATCAAATACCTGTGCATCACCGCCGGAAAACAAGCCGGTTGCATATCGCTCATCCAGAGCCTTTTCATTGGATTTTGCCTTTGATTTGACAATCACCTCTTGTAAGGTTTTATAGGAATTTTGCTTTTTCCAATCTTCCTGCATCATCAGGAAATTGTTCATTTTGGCCAATGATACGCTATCGTTCCAAAGGTTCAGCATGTTTTCCTGTTTGAGCTCAATCATTTTTGCAGAGGCCTTGAGCAGTCCATTGTCAAATTGAACCTGGGTAAGTTCATTCAATTTCTGGTTTTGGTTGAAATTGTAGAAAATTCTTGCAGTATCAAAAAAGTAAAGGTTTTCACTTTGAAACAATCCATCCTTTGAGACCGGTTGAAAAATAAAGCTCTTGCTGCTGTCCTTGTTTTGTACAATGAGGTTCAGCATAAGATCGTTTGCGCTCACAGATTTTAGCCCATATACCTTGCCCCCGACACGCATCATGTCTGTTTCTATAGGATACTTCAATTCTGGGCCAATGCCTGCTTTAATTTTTTCCCAATTGAATTTTCGCCAACCATTGGTCATCATGACCAGGTCAAGGTTGGCTGTAACCTCATCCGCATCACTGGAAAGATAATATCCGGGGTTGTGAATTTTTCCTTTCAGTTCACTGCTCAACAACAAATCAGAATAAATGGAATAATTGCTCTGGCTGCTTTCAATTGAAGCATCTGTAACTGACACCGACATGTTTGTGGCAAGGGTATCAGATACAAAAATGTCAAAAACGTTTTTACCCTTTTTGGTGAGCGTGGTAAGCTGTGGAATCAGTTTGGCTCCAAATTCATGCTCCCTGTTGTTGACAAAAACAATTCTTTCCGCAACGGGGAGCCAATCAGCGCTAAAAAGTGAAAATTGAAGAATTCCGGTATTCAATCCATCAATGGGTATGTCCGCAGTCAAAACTGGTTTTTCAAGCGTGTTCAGGCTCACCTTGAACAACACCTGTTGGTTCATGTGTACCAACAGGTTCAATTTTTTTAAAGTTTCACCTGGATTGCCGGTTCGCTCTATCCTGACTTTTGCAAATTCATTGTTGGTGGTGACCGAGAGGGTTATTCCTTCCTTTTTACTGGCCATTATCGGAAGCAGTCCTGTATTTCCGGCAGGGTCTATCCATTTGACTGCATAGGAATCGCCAGCTTTGGGTGTAAGCCTGAAGCTTCCCATCCCATCATGCTTAACCCTGAGGGTATCCAGTGTCTTTCCCAGTTGATTCACAAGTAAGCCCTTTATATTGACCGGCTTTCCAAAGTTGTCTGTAGCCTTGAACGCCACAAGGCTGTTCAGCCCATTGACAAGCTCTCCGCCTTCTGGAAAAACATTCACCCGTGTTGTGTTTTCTTCTTTTTTGGGCTTGATGATTTTTTCATTGTTGTTGAGGATGATATCCCTTTCAAAGCCAAAGGCGGGATCGTCATTAAGGATCCAACGCGTATAGACTTTCATCCGTATGACATTACCACTGTAGTCTGCAGGAAGTTCAAATGCTCCTTTTGCGGTAGATTGGAAGAGTGGGGTGACATGTTGCCTGAGCAGTTTGCCTTCCGTATCAAACCACTCGATGTATACATTCTTGCTCAACTGTGTAAGACCTTGGTCATCAAGAATATAAATCTTGAACCAGATGGTTTCTTCCTTGTTGTATATCGTCTTGTCAAAGTGAACATGAATCCTTTCTTTTGGAAACTGCTCTGCGTATATGTTCATCATTGAATCAATTTGTTGCCCAAAAGATAATTCCATGGTAAACATGGACAAGGCAAGCAAAAAAGAGGGGAGGAGCCTGAACTTCATGGTCTGTTGTTGAAGACACTAAATTACGAAATCGTTCAAACTCTTGTACATCTGCTTTTTAGGGCGATGGGTATGCTGTGTTTTCATCATGATGGGCATCATTACTGGAGGCCCTTCGTGTCATTTTGTTTTGGCGCCCTTATGAATAGCTTTGAAATGAACGAATCATCTTTATTTCAACACCTTAAACCACTTTTTATGTCAACCGGAAAAATTGTATTGGGCGTTTTGGCAGGCATTGCAGCAGGAACACTTATTGGGGTATTGGTTGCTCCAGACAAAGGCACAGAAACACGACGAAAAATCAGGCAGAAAGGGGAAGATCTGGTTGACAATGTCAAGGATGGAGTGTCTTCCATGGTGGATGATGCTGTTGGAAGGTTCGATAAGCTCAGGGGAAAAGCAAGGCGTTCAATGAATGATATGCTTTCCACAACCAATGAGGAAAGCGCTACAATTTGAATTCATGTGTTCGGCTGTTGTCCCGTTGTCTAGAGATGCTGATCCATGGTACAAGAGCATTTTGGGTTGCACCAGTCGGCAGAGCCTCATGACCTCTTTTCAATTGGTGCTTCTTTTGTTAGTACGGCGTTAACGATGCTCGGTGTTCCTTTCTTGGGCAAGAACAGCCACCAGCAATTTAGTTTCGTCAGCAGGTTATGGACCAGGATGGGCAATAGGATTCCCGTGAGTATTAACATTGAAAACAATACGGGTATTGGTATAGGAATTGCCAATCGCAACAACATGGTCCTGAGTGCTGCCATCAATATGATTTGCATGCAATAGATGTGGATGGAATGATAGCCGACGATTCTTAAAAACTCCATTAAGTTGAATTTACCCAAGATGAAAGCAATGTTGATGGAAATGGCACATCCAACCAGTGCAATTGCCATGAAAAATAGGGGCATTTGATGTTCAATAAAATAATTGCTTTGGTGTTGGATGTTGATGGTTGCAAAATTGTATTGTACCAGGCAGAAGAGGGGAAAAAGTACCATCAACAATAGCAGCGAGGAGAAGATATTTTTGTATTCCTGGTTGCGTATGGTGCCTGATATCAGATCCCCAAGCGCAAAGAAGACATAGTATTGTAAGGTGTCCATCGCAAATCCAAGATAAATCTTCTGTTGTCGAATGATGGCCAGTGATACATACATAAGAAGGCCTATTCCAACTTGTCTTCCGGTATTAAGTTTGAACTTTATTTTTAAGAAGGCATATAACATGCCTACAAAAAACAATGTATGGAGATACCAAAACTGGCCAGTCCTTCTCGGGTCAACAATCAGCCAAATGAAGTCAAATGCTTTGTGGCTAAAATTGGTGTGTTCAGCAAATGCAACTTGCAGACTGATCTGTAAAAAGCCCCAGATGAACATAGGGTAGAGTATGGTTTTGAATCTTGAACAATTGTACGATTTGAAACCCTTTTTTTCCAAAGTCGAAGAAACAAAGATTCCAGAGGTGATGAAAAAAAGAGGCATTCTGAACCCAAAAAGAAAGACATTCATGTATTCGAGCAAAGGGTATGCATTGAATTTCAAACCTGTATTCACCATCATTTCAAATGCATGGCGGTATGTTACCAATATGATGCTGATACCTCTATCATAATCTATCCACGATTGTCTATTGTTGTCAAGCAGTTCGGCGTAAGCAGCAAAAAGTTTCATTGCAGCCAAACATATCCAATAAACGTATCATAGGACAAGCATTTTGTCATCCTATAAGGTGATTGAAATCATGATTTTCTTGAAGACCCCTTAAAATAATGGTAACTTGTACATCAATGACCTGTTGAACCTTTTATCGAACTGTTTTAGTTTTGTTTTTGAGGCATGGATTCAACTAAAAATATATTTCTCCAATGCAGTATCCCACCCGGTTAATGGAAGTTCAGGACGGACTGATGCTGCATTTGCCCATTCCGGAATTGGTCAAGTCAACTTACGAGAATCTGCTCAGAAAGCAAGTCAATACGCCATTTCCTTTTTGGGCTAAAATCTGGCCTTCATCAAAGGCTATGCTTGAATTCCTTACACTGGAGCCAACTTGGACAACGGGAAAAACGGTATTGGAAATTGGCGCAGGCTTGGCTTTGCCTTCATTTTCCATTGCACATCTGGCCAGTGAGGTGCTGGTCATAGACCATGCACCTGACGCTGTAGCGTTGATCAATAAAAACATCGATCATTTGCGCGCAAGTAACATAAAGGCAAAATGCCTGGATTGGAGTCGCTTTCCAGAACACATCAGTGCCGACACCGTGCTGCTAAGTGATGTCAACTACGCACCCGATGCTTTTGCCCCACTGTTGGAATTGATTGGAAGATTCATGATGAATGGAACAGTTGTAATCATTGCTACTCCAGAAAGAATCATGGCAGCACCATTTGTTCAGGCGCTGCAGCCATTTATTCAACGCAGTTTCCTTCATCTGCTTGAAGTGATGGATAGAACAGTAGAGATTCGCATGCTGTTATTGTGGAAATAATACTCCATCAATACAAGCCAGAAATTGTTCAACGGTTAGCAGCAATAATTTTTATTTTTTTCCAAGCATTACCTCTTTGCTTAATTCCTTTTCACCGTTTGTCTTATTTACAGTCAGCGAGAATTGAACATCAGACTGATTTTGAAGTGAAACTGTAAATTCGAAAGGATATAGCTTGTCTTCTATCACGAAAGTCTTTCCATTACCAATTTTGTATTGAAGGGTTGCAGTTTTTACTTTATTGTCATCATCTTCGAGATATACATACAGGCGATTGTCATAATTCCCCAGGTGCAAAAGCATGGCATTGGCATTTCCTTGTGGTAAATGCACATGGTCTGTGGTTTTGGTTGTTTCTGTCCCCAATATTTTTTCTTGAAAACCTTTCTGCATCTCAACTCCACTTATTCTTATTGCTGTGATGCCATTGGCGGCAACCTGGACAGATGGTTGTATTCCCATAGTGGATAAGCTTATCCACCTGTTGTTTTGCCAAACAGCCATGGATGCAGAAGAAGACAATTTCACAAGTGAATCATTGATTGTAAAATTGCTCTTGATATTTTGTTTGGATTGATTGGTAAATGCAATAAACAGGGTGTCAGATTTTCTCGCAGAAACATAATTCAATTCGACATTATCGGTTTGAAGCAGCCCTCCTGGCATCCAGAGCTTGACATTGTTGGCCGAATAGAATTTTCCGCTGCGTGCACCATACATTTTACTTTGCAGGTAAGCATATCCTTCAATGTATTCAGCAGGAAAATCAATGGCACCTTTGCTGCGGATAAATACATCTGATACAAGGTAGTCCAAAAGCATGGATGCCATGGGTAAAATATGGTTGTAGTGAAATGAATTTACGCTCTGGTCCAAATGCTTGTGAAATGGAAAGTCAACCTTTTCATATGCAGTTGTTCTTTCAGTATTGATATGATAACCAGGAAAGCTCCTGTAACGCCCAATAACAGCAGCTTTTGCAACATTCACCAAAAAGCTGTCATTGGCATAATAACCCAATCGCAACATCCAGGGAGCAAAATTGGCCATGAAGATACCCCGATGACCTGTTGAAGTGCCGGAAGATTCAGGCGTAAGACCAATTTCTGAAAGGCGCCAAGCCGGCACTTTTTCCTCAGGATAATACATTTGTTTGTGGCCTTTTGATTTGAGGTACCAGTAATAGGGGGCTTTACCATCTTTATTTACAGTAACCAAACTGTCTGGTATAGCGGGTATCATCCAAATAAACTGCGAATAATTCCTGGCGCCTTCGACTGCAGCATCTAAAAAAGGCTTCTCTTTTGTTATCTCGTATAGCCGTAACAATTCAACCCATCGGTTTGTATAAGCTGGCCAAAAGAAAAAACCACCCGAAAACGGGTCTGTAAAATCAGTTTGAGCCTTGTTGACTCTTGTCCTTATGTAAGCAGTAGCTTTAGTGATGGCAGTCTTTAGGTAAGCTGAATCGCCTGTTGTTGTAAACAAATGCATGGCGTTTATCCAGCTGTTCCCTTTTTCCTCTACATCGAGGTTCCGGGTTCTCGCATTTGCATATTCCTTTTCCATCAGCGCTAAAAAAAAGGGATTTTGCTTTCCGAGAACCGTATAAAGCGCCCCGAGTTCTGACATGGGTGCAACCGGTCCTTTCAATCTCCTTGAAGGATTTTGAATTTTTTGTGTGCTGTCAAGACTGAAAAGAAATTTTTCCCTTGAGAGCATGTATTCTATTTGAGGGTAAGCTCTTTTTTCAAACATGTTTGCATCGTCACGTACAATGGACAGTTCCAATGGATTAAGGCTGGAAACGTTTTTTACTGTACCAGGTACATCAGTAGCATAAGCATATCCTTTCAAACTATCGACATACCAAGTATATGCAGACATAGAGTAGTCCACGATATTGTCAAGTGTTTTGTTCAATGTACTGATGGCATTGCTGCGGTAGTCCTTGAAACCAAACAATTTTCGGGCAATCCACTCATATGCGCGGTTGATTGGCTGTGGCTCTACCACGAGATGTAATGTAAACTGGAAGTGTTCACCTGACTTCATCTTTGAATGGTATCCTCCGGGAATCGGCGCATAAACACTGGGTTGAATATTGTTTTGCGCATTCATCAGGCCAATTCCAAATTGGCTGTTTGCCAAAACTGGCAGCGGTTGAAACGGGATGGCATCAGGTGAAGCCATTACACCTATTGTGTTTTTGCCGTCATACGCCATTGTGGTTGGCAGTGTTGCCATAAAAGCGGGTGTGAGAAAAGCATTTTCCGGAATCCTTTTTTCTTGCCAGATCAATGGTTGCCATATGGCTACTGCTTTCTCCGCTGTCAAAATCGGGGCACCCGTGTATCCCACACTGAAATACCCATCCACCAAAGGTTCCAGTTCGTAATGTAAAATGGGGTAGGGCTTTGCATATTTTAAAACATAGGCTTTTAAAATGAATTTTTCGGAAACAGGAAAATCAAAGAATGTAGTGTCGCCTGAATGTCGAACAAGGTTCGCTTTCATCGCCGTCGATTCTCCTGCATTGTGAATTGCGCCTGTCCGTTTTTGAGGCGCTTTTCTTAAAATCTGGTCATCAAAACCATCTCCAGCAGTTTCTTTTCCAATTCCTTTTTGAACAAAATCAGCCTTGCTGCTGTCCTTCACTTTCCAGGTTAAAACATTGTAAGAGACCGTTTTGATGTTCACTGGTTTTAGGGCCATATCAGGATCGGCCGTATTGTACAATACGTTGAAGAAAGGCTCAAAGGGGTAAGACAATTTTCCTGATTGAACTTGAATTGTTTTGTTCTCGACAACCACGGATAATTGGGCTTTTACTGAAATCCAGAGAGACAACTGGATCAGAAGGAAGAGTGTAGACGACTTATTGATTATTTTCATTTTCTTGTATATCTCGTGACAATTTGAAATTGGTATATCGGTTGTATTTATATCAACACGCCCTCATGATCCAACATGTCCTAAAAATAAGGGAAGTTTACGTGGTTGCAGTCTATTATTTTGCAGAATTTACTAGTGTTCACGTATTTTTGTTTTCAATTCACAAGGCATCATTAATATGACAATTTTCTAAATGTTTTCTAGTTTACGTTCCACGGGCTCCCTTTTTTCAAGGCTCATCTTTTTCTGGCTATTTTCTTTTTTTCTAGAAAGGCTGATATCTGTTATTTATTTTATCGAGAAGCTTCCATCTCGTCACTGGATTGATTTTCGTGATATTTTCATCAATTCCTTTAGGCTAGACCTTTCAATGGCTGCCTATCTGATATCTATTCCTTTGGTTGTAGTGATTTTTCTGCAATATTTTGACAAGAAATCATGGGCAAAAATATTTTTTCAAATTTATCAGCCGTTGTTCATTTTGTTTTTTCTCATCATAGGCTTTGTGAATTTGAATTTATATCGAGAATGGGGAACCAAATTAAACTATAAAGCAATCGTCACCTTTATTGAATTTCCCTATGAAGTTGCAATTTCCGGTTCTACTTGGGCATTGTTGATTCCTGCTTTATTGTATTCATCACTTGGAATTCTCCTGTTCAAATTGAATAAAGTACTGCATGATGCTGCTGACTTTACGTCAATCCGTGGAACTGTTATTATAAAAAGTGTGGTATCGATTTTGATCCTGGGATTAAACCTTTTTTGTATCCGGGGAGGTTGGCAGTTGAGTCCTATTAACGTTAGCATGTCACAGTATTCGAATGTTCCTGTATACAACCACCTTGCTACAAATACCATGTGGCAGCTGATGCAGAATACCTATCTTGAATTAATTCCCCTCAAATCCCGATATGTATATTTTCCTCAGGGTGAAATGGAAAAGCTTCTTTTAGAGGAAAAAGGAGCAGATAGCTCAATACATATTCTCAAGCCTGATGCCATTTCACCCAATATTGTCTTCATTATATTGGAAAGTTTCACTGCAGATGTTATTGAAAGTTTGGGTGGCGAACCTGGAATTACACCCAATATAGAATCCATAATAAAAGAGGGAGTGCTTTTCACCCATCTCTATTCTACTGGTGAGAGGACCGATAAAGGTATCATCGCAGTGTTAAGTTCTTTTCCTGCACAACCTACCAGAAGTATCATTCGGGAAAACCATAAGCAAATTCATCTTTCTTCTATTTCTCAAGCGTTCAAGAAAAACAATTACAATACATCCTTTTATTATGGTGGAGAGAGTGAATTTTTTGGTTTGAAATCGTATCTGATTTCACATGCATATGATGCTGTGATTGATAAAAATTCATTTCATTCCAAAGATTTTAATTCCAAGTGGGGCGCACATGATGGTGTTTTGTTCGACAAGCATCTTGCAGATATGAAAACGAATAAACCCCCTTTTTTTTCAACGGTACTTACCTTATCTAACCACGAACCTTTCGAATTTCCAATTCCTGCGAAATTCAAAGGAAACGGTTTTTCCGACTTGTTTAGGAATACCGCATACTATACTGATTTCTCTTTGGGTAACTATTTTAAAGAGGCAAAAAAGCAATCTTGGTACGCGAATACATTGTTTGTCATTGTGGCAGATCATGGACATCGATTGCCATTGGAAAAATACGAAATATGGGATTCGAGAAGGCATCGTATACCTTTGATACTGTACGGGAATGTCATTAAGGAAGAATTTCACGGCTATAAGAATGCCATTTATGGTAGCCAGACTGATATTTCTCAAACCATATTGAACCAACTTGGCATAAAGGTTAAACCAAATTTTTGGAGCCACGACCTTCTTCGTTCCAATCAAAAAGATGGCTTTGCTTTTTTTGATTGGGACAATGGATTCGGCTTGGTGGGTAAAGATTTTTCTCTTAGCTACAATGAGGATGCACATAGATTGATATCGTTCAATTCTAAAGATTCATCAATCAACAAAGAGAATAAGATCAATTTTGCAAAAGCATACATGCAAAAGATATTTAGCGAATATTTGAAATATTGATTGGGTGATTTTATTCTACAACCAACCTATCATCTATCAACCTGTTGTGGTATTGTTGTATGAATGCCCTAACTGTGTTTTCCATGCTGTCTTTTTTGGACCTCATCTTGGAAAGTAGATTGTCATTCAATTTTGGATCTTTGATGTAGTTGTAGAGAGATGATGCATTTTTATCATTCAATTGCAAAACATATTGTCCATCAAAAAGCTGAAATCCATGGTGAAAGTTGATGGCAATATTTTTTCTGTTCTCATCAAAGATATTTTCTCCAAAGCTTAAGTATGGCTTGTCATAGTGCAAGTAGGACAATACAGATGGCATGATGTCAACCTGTTGAACAATATTTTTTTCTACTTTTTTTATGCTGCTGTCACCTGGATGGTAAAAAACTATAGGAACTGACATGTTTCCCCAACTTGTATTGTATTCGGGAAAATGTGAAATTGATGCATGGTCGCCTGTAATCACAAACAAAGTGTTTTTAAACCACTTCATTGTTTTAGCTGTTTCAAAAAATCTTCTAAGCGCCATATCGGTATATCCTATTGTTTCTCTCAAGGGGTGATCCCCCTTGTCAAATTTGTTTTTGTATTGCTCAGGAACCACGAATGGTTCATGTGATGAGACACTAAATAAAGTACCAAAAAAAGGTTGTTTTAATGAGTTCAGTTTCCTTGCGGTAAATTGGAAAAATGGTTCATCCCAAATTCCCCATGTACCATCAAAATCAGCATCATTTCCATACTCATTCATGCCATAATACTTTTGTATGCCTATCAAATTATTAAGCGCTTTGAATCCCATGGATCCATTGGGTGCACCATGAAAAAAGGCAGTGGTGTAGCCTTTCTCATTCAATATCGCTGGAAGGCTTTTTGTTTTATTTGTGATGTAGGGTGTAAGCACAAAAGGAATTTCGCCAGCTGGTATGCCCATTAGTACAGAAGGCAGTGCATCAATGGATTTTCTACCGTTTGCAAAAGAATACAAATTGGTTCTGCCTTCTCCCAATAAGGAGTCTAAAAAAGGGGTATAACCCTTGTAAGTTCCATTTGCCAGTTCCTTGTTGTAAAAGCCCACGGATTCCCTTCCAAAACTCTCAAGTATGATGATGACAACATTGTTAAACCTGAACGATTCTTTTTTTGAAAGGTTCCTAATGGGATTGAAGTATTCTGCAACCTGTTCCTCTTTAAAATAATTCTCTATTGTATAGAATTCCTGTTGCATGGTTCTGAAAATGCAAAATGGTGTATTCAATATGAGCGGAACCAATACAGGATTCTTGCTGTATTCCCCTGCATTGCTCATGGTGATTGGCCTGGTGGTGTATTTAAAATCCCCACGCACTCCTCCAATTGCAAGGACTGGAATCAACAACAACATGGCAAAATTACCTATGTGCAAATAGGTTGTTTGAGTCTTTTTTTCAATAGATTTTGAAATTATTTTAAATACGCATCCCAGAAGGAATGAAAATGCAATGAAAAGGGGGAGCATGTACCAGTAATGCAACAAAGATTTAAGGAGTATGGTTGTGATATTATTTTCATTTGAAAACTCCTTGAAAATCATCCAAGTTGATCTTCTGAGTGTAAACCTAAAATATACCATATCCAGCATGCTAAAAGCAAGCATCAGCATGTTTGTAATCAGATAGATTGAGCCTGAAATTTTCCGAAACGCCATTTTGTGCCTAAACGGGAAGGGTTGTATTTGCAAAAGGATAAATAAAGAATTGGTATAAATAACTGCCGCCAAATCAAATTTTACCCCACCTGAAATGATATTTAGCCACTCGCTGAGTTTGATTTCGGGGAAATAATTATAATTCAAAAAGTAAAAAAGGTATCGCGTTAAGTGTAATAGCAAGAAGGAGAGTCCGAGTTGGGCCAAAAGTGCAGAATATATATTGGTATATATCTTTTTCAATGATATCAGAATAAAAATTTAAACAATCACATTCAAGGCATTGGGTAAAATGCTCACTTTTAATTTTTCTTCTTTTGTTATATGGCTTTCACCATCCAAGTGCAATGGTTGATTTGACGGGCAATCAATGCAAATGTTGTTTGCTGTTAAAATGTCTACATTTCTGGATTTGTGTATATTTTTCAAGAAAAGTCGTATTCCCAATGTTAGCAGGAAGAATGGATTCGACTTTTTGATTTTTATGATTTCAAAATTTCCATCCTGTATATCTGCGAAAGGAGAAATATAAGCATTGTTGCCATATTGGTTTGCATTGGCAATGGTCAGCAAAAAAAGGGTTTCTTTTTTCCCTTCTTCAATTTCTATATCAATTGGTTTGAAATTTTTAATGGCAATGAAGATGGCAAGAATATAATTCAGTAATCCTCTTTTTTTTCTTTTGTCGAAAATTTCAGCAACCGCAGCGTCAAATCCTATACCTGCAGTACAAAAAAACAGCTTTTCGCCAAGTGTGCAAGCATCAATCTGTATTGTTTTACCATGCGTAGCTGTGTTAAGTGCTTTTTGGGGATTCATGGAAATTCCCAAATGTCGCGCAAGACCATTGCCGGATCCCATTGGTATTATTCCAAGAGGTATATCTGTTTTTACTAAAATTGAAGCGACTTTATTGATGGTGCCATCACCGCCTACGGCAATGATTTTTTCTGCACCAAGTGCAATTGCCTTTTGGGTCAATTCGCATTCTTCATTTTTATTTTTTGTTTCTAATATGATGTTATTGGGATTCGCTCTGATAAACTCTATCAGTGCCAAACGCTTTTTCGGTCCAAAATTTCCAGCTATGGGGTTATAAATGAAATAGTGCATTTTGTGAATGGCTTGTGCTCTGTGCAGTTGTTTTGTTTCCCAAGGTATAAAAAATTACATTTTTATTTTTTATATAAGCTTTCAAAGCTCTTTACTTGAATACTGTTTAGACTCAAGGGACTTTCTGTAGAATGCTTCAGCATAAAAAAACCACCATAACATCAGTTACAGTGGTTTTCGTGACCCCGTCAGGATTCAAACCTGAAACCTTTTGATCCGTAGTCAAATGCTCTATTCAATTGAGCTACGGGGCCTTGGTGGGTTGCAAATATACGAGTTTTGTAAATTAAACGGACACCAGCTGGTATTGAATTTGAATAATTCCCAACTTATTCAGGATACGCATGATGAAAAATGTAGGATCCCATTCATACTTTTTGACAGCGAATTTGGCTCTTTTAGGGTAAAAATGATGGTTGTTCTGAAAAAGTTCGCCCAGCAGGAAAATGCCCCAGCGTTCAGAATTTTTTGAATGATCCCCATTGTCGAAATTGGAGTAGCCATATTTGTGGCCAACCCAGTTTACGATTGCTCCTTGAACTGGCCCCATCAGCACATGAACAGGAAGCAACAGGTACCAGTACCAGGCAGGGGCATACGCGATATAAAAACTTATATATCCGGCAATCCACAGCATTCGAGTGATTAGGCTGTCTCCAATTTTATCCATCTTGCTCCAAATTGGAAGATAGTCTTTGGTGAATACTGCATCGGGTACATTTTTGCCAACAAGAAATGCATTGTAAATATTTCTTGTATGCATCATCATGTCCCAAACATCCTTGAAGAAATGGGGTGAATGCGGGTCCTTTTCAGTGTCACTGTAGGCGTGGTGCATGCGGTGCATCACTGCGTAGGCCCTGGGAACAAGATAGCTCGAGCCCTGAAAAAACCAGGTCAGAAAGTAAAATGTTTTTTCCCAGATGGGCTTGGTGAGGTACATCTGGTGCGAGGCATACCTGTGCAGGAAGAAGGTGTGAAAAAAAAGCGAGAAAAACCAATGGATGAAGAAAAAGGCAAGAATGGCTATCATTGAAAATATTGAATGGGCTACTAAAATGAAATTTCAGCTGTAAGGTAGGCGAAGACTGTTAATCTTCAACCGAATGTAAAGTCAATTCACAAAAAATTGGGTCAATAGTCAAATTTCATGAAGGCTTCCAACGCTGCATATTGGGGAAGCCCCAACTGGTCAAACAGTTGCGCGGTTTCTGCATTGCGGTCTTCGGCCCTTTGCCAAAACTCCCTGCTGTCAGTTCCCTGAAAAACAACCCCATCTTTTTGTGATTGGTGAATAAAGATGCCATTGCGCTTTTGCAATACCTGATCAGGACTCATGGGGATGGCCATGTCGATGTCCCACATGTCCCATTCGGCCCATGCGCCACGGTATAACCAGAGGTTGCAATCCACAACGGAAGGATCACCTTCTGCTTTCAACCGTTGGAGTGCAGTATACATGACATCAAAACAAACCTTGTGTGTGCCATGTGGGTCTGCAAAATCCCCGGCAGCAAAAATTTGATGTGGTTTGATTTCTCGGATCAGGTCCATGTGTATTTGAACGTCCTGGTCAGTGGGTAGATTTTTTTCTATCAACCCTGTTTCGTAGAATGGAAGGTTCATGAAGTGCATGTTCTCATCCTTTACGCCCACATAACGGCAGGTTGCCCGGGCTTCAGTTCTGCGAATCATGCCTTTGATGCTCCTGATTTCAGGTATGTCTTTTTGGTAGCGTGATTTTGTTTTGATGAAAGCCGCTGCATCTTTCCAAATGTTTCCTGCCCTGCTTTTGTCTATTTCGAAATAGTCATCAAATTCTACTGCGAAGTCGATCTGCCGCATCACAAACTCGTCGCTGACGGCAATGTTCCCAGAAGTCTGGTAGCCCACATGCACATCATGACCCTGTTGAACCAGTCGGATAAAGGTTCCTCCCATAGAGATGATATCATCATCCGGGTGAGGGGAGAAGATGATCACCCGCTTTGATTCCGGAAATCTTCTTTCAGGATGGCGTGGAACATCTTCATAGGGTTTGCCACCGGGCCAACCTGTGATGGTATCCCTGAGTCCGTTAAATACACGAAGATTGACCTCAGCTACTGGACCATGTCTTTCAAGCAAGTCTGCAAGCCCCTCATTGAGGTAATCTTCTTTTGTCAACATCAGCAATGGTTTCCCCAGTGCAATGCCCATGCTGCAAACTGCTTTTCTAATTTTTTTTTCCGTCCAATCAATATGTCCGGCCAGCCATGGTGCTTTGAACCTGGTCAGTTCCTGTGAGGATGCTTCATCAAGGTAAAAAGTGCAATTGTAGTGTTCTTGCAAGAAAGATGCGGGCACAGCATCTGTGATTTGACCTTCAATGGCTTCGCAAACAACATTTGCCTTGTTTTCACCAAATGCCATCAGCACGATTCTTTTGGCTTTCAAGATGGATGCAATGCCCATGGTTACAGCCAGCCTGGGAACTTGTGAAATGTTTTCAAACTCATATGCATTGGCCATCCTTGTACTGTTTTCCAATGCCGCAATCCTGGTGATGGAATTTCTGCTTGCTCCAGGTTCATTGAATCCAATGTGGCCATTCACGCCAATGCCAAGTATTTGTAAGTCAATCCCACCTGCTTCATCAATGGCCTGTTCGTAGGCAGATGCATATTGGTGAATCCTTGTTTTCTCTATAGTGCCGTCAGGAATATGAATGTTTTTGGAATCGATGTCCACATGTGAAAACAGAAAACTGTTCATGAACCTATGGTAACTCTGGACAGCATCCGGTTTCATGGGATAGTATTCGTCCAGGTTGAAACTGATGACATTTTTGAAGCTCAGGCCCTCTTCCCTGTGCATCCTCACCAGCTCGGCATAAAGGGTCTTCGGGGTTGATCCTGTTGCCATTCCCAAAACACATTGCTTCCCCTGAGCTGCTTTTTCTCTGATAAGATCTGAAATCTCCCGGGCAATTATTTTGGTAGCCTCTTTGCTGCTTTGATGGATGGAAATGGGAATTTTCTCAAAGGAATCAATCATTGTTGGATTGTTGTGGGTTTGGTGTAATGGCGTATACTTACAAAAATAATTTAAATAGTTGAAGATTTGGCTTGAATGAGGGGTTATTGCATCTGCAACTATTGAAGCTTGATCTCAAAAACTTCTGGCCAGAGTTTTCCGGTAATAAAAATTGTCTTGTCGTTTTTGTTGTAGGCTATTCCATTCAAAACTGCTCCCGACTGCTCTGCGGTTGATCCTGCTTTTTTGAGATAACCCAAATCTGTCTTGCTGTTGCGTTGAAGGAAATCCTGTAAGTTGATGGTGCCTACCACAAAACCACTGTTTGGGTCAATTTTCACGATGTAGTCATACTGCCATCGGTTAGCATAAATGAAACCATCAATGTATTCCAGTTCATTTAAATTGTTGACTGCCCCAAATTGGTCTTTCACACTGACCACTTTTCTTGGTTTCAGTGTTCCCGGTTCCACAAAATAGAGTTTGTCTGAACCTTCACTGATGATAAGGCTGATGCTATCGTGTGTAATGCCCCATCCTTCTCCACTCCACGGCAATTTCCCCAAAGACTTGAAATTGTTCACTTCATACATAAAAATGAGATGATTTTCCCAGCTGAGTTGGTAAATGGTATCATTGAATACTGTTACCCCTTCTGCAAAAATAACACTGTCCATCTTTTGGTTTTTTGAAATACGGCCCGACTTGATGTCAACTTTGCGCAGGCTTGATCTTCCGAAAAGCCCTGTGCTTTCAATAAAAACGCCTTTGTATATCTCCAGTCCCTGGGTAAATGCAGCAGTATCATGGGGGTAGGAGTTGATGATGGTAAAAGGAATGTTGACCGGTGCTTCAATCGTTGTTTTTTCATTTTCAGCGGAATCCTGTGTTTCTTGCTGCTGATTTCCACATGCAAAGAAAAAAACAACAGAAGTAGCCGTTAATAGCGTTTGTAGCTTGTTCATGTCCCAAATTTCCTGATTTTATCTTGATGCGCAAGTCAATTTGGTATGTTTTGGATAAAAGAAACAGAAATGAATGCTAAAAACCATAAAATCCTGACGGTGGAACATCCAATAAAATATTGCTCATGGTTTTTTTTACGCAGTACATTTGCAACAATGCAACAGAAAAATCAACCCATTGACAATCAATCCTTTTTGGAAGGGAGGGTATTGTTGATCGACAAGCCCCTTCAATGGACATCTTTTGATGTCGTAAAGAAAATCCGGATATTGATCAAAGTGAGCAAAGTGGGTCATGCAGGCACCCTTGACCCGCTTGCCACGGGATTGCTCATTGTGTGCACGGGTAAATTCACGAAGAAGATAAATGAATACATGGCTGCCGAGAAAGAATATTCCGGGAGTTTTACTTTGGGAGCGACTACTCCAACCTACGATTTGGAGAGTGAGCCTGTTTTCCAGTCGGATGTTTCCCAACTCACAACGGCGCAAATCAAGGCTGCGACGGCTGCTTTTATTGGAGAAATCATGCAAACTCCCCCCATTCATTCTGCCATTAAAAAAGGGGGTACACCCGCTTATGTATTGGCAAGAAAGGGAAAGGAAGTCAAGATGGAGCCAAGAAAAATTACCATTTCAACATTTGAAATTACCAACATTGACCTTCCGAGGGTTGATTTTCGGGTTGTTTGCACCACGGGAACTTATATCAGAAGCCTGGCCTTTGATTTTGGAAATGCATTGGGCTGCGGAGCTTATTTGTCTTCCCTCAGAAGGACAAGAATAGGGGATTTTCGCGTTGATAATGCACTGAGTATAGATGCTTTTGTAAGTCTAGTAGAACAGATGAGGTCTAATGCTTGATTGTGTATAGATTTCTTGTTGGTTAGCATCCCTAAATGAATTTCTTTTAGCCTATTCATAAAAAAATAACCCCGGAATTTCCGGGGTTATTTTTTTATGAATAGGTAATTCTATTAGAAAATATACCTGATACCAAATTGCATACTCCAAGTGCTGGCAAATGAATATACTGTCTGTAACGGCTGTGTTACCAGTTGGCCACTGATTTGAGTCATACGATACCTAGGTGATCCAGAAACAGGATCGAGTGAATCGAAAATCAATGGATTTCTTACGGTTGTAGCTTTCACTACTCCCCATTTGCTGCTGAGAAAATTGGTAAAATTTAGGATGTCAAGACTAACTTGGATAGTATTTTTACGCTTGCCTATGTTGCCAAATACATCCTGGAGAATTTTGAAATCCACCCTGTCATACCAAGGCAGGGTTGCTTCATTCCTTCCAGCATACTGCCCCTTTATTTTAGAAAGGTAGGGGCTGTTATTGATAAACTGGAAGAATGCATCAGACTGCTGCTGTGCAGTTGCTGCTGTGATTCCAGTTCCTGCGGCCTGATTAACAAAGATGATTTGTGATGGATCCTTTGGAACGTACATGAGGTCGGTCGTATTGTTGCCATCGTAGTTTATATCACCATTTATTACATAGGAGAACCTGCCGAGAGTTGCCCCTTCATAAAATAGGGAAATGGTTGTGGCCAGGTTCTTCAGGTATTCCTTTCGGTAAGAAAGTGTACCTATGATCCTGTTGGGTAACACACCCGCAGCACTATAAAGTTGAAGGGCATTCTGGGTAGCGGTAGTTGGATTGGCATTCCAAACTGAGCTGGCCTGTGAACCTGGATTTGAGGTTACATCAAGATAAGTGGTATAGGTATAGGCCAAAGATCCGTAAAAGCCATTTTTAAATGACTTGGAAAGCTGTGTAGTGAAAGAGAATCCACCTCCTTTGTTAGTGTTTTCGAGTGCAATCGCAGAAGTAAGGCTTGGGTACAACCTTCTCTCAGCAGTTGTATTTGCATTGAAACGTGAGCGGTTATCTGCTCCTGATAATTGTCCGTTTGTGGGCTTTTCGTTCAAGTTGCGCATTGCAATCGCATTGAGATCTTTGGTGAAAATGGCTTCCATACCCCAGGTCCATCCATTCCCAATGCGTTTGTCAAATGCGAGGTTGGTTCTGAATATTTGTGGAAACTTGAAGTTGGGATCTGATACCACAATATTGGCAGGTACTGAGGTGCCCGCTGTTGTAGGGAATCTGCTCGCATAGGCATCAGGATTGGGATCAAACTTGTAGTTTTGAAGTGCTGTTATTCCAGCTGGAGTTCCATTTGTTACATTTGTGCCGAATTGATACATGCCGGTGTTAGTAGGAATATTGGTAAGCCAAACAAACGGTATCTTTCCAGTGAAGATTCCTGTACCACCTCTAATGATTAGTTTATTGTCATCTTCGACATCCCACCTGAAACCTATACGGGGTGAAATTAACATCTTGCTTTGGGGGAAAGCTCCGGTGTTGTAGCTGACAAGGTTGCCATTTTGATCAGGGAACTTCATTTCAGTAATCTTGGGATTCTCCAATGGTTGGCTGTGATAAATAGGTAGATCTCCCCTGACACCTACTGTCACCTTGAGGTTATCGGTGACAGCAATTTCATCTTGTGCATAAACACCCAACTGGCCGATTTTTAGTTCAGCTGAATAGATGGATTTCTGACCCGGAACCAATGAATAGGTGTATGCATAGTAAACCGGAGCCTGGTTGGTGACAAAATCATTCAAAGAATTATAAATATAATAGCTCTGAGAACCAGGCATGAACATATTACCTACCCTCTGGTACTCATAGGAACCACCAGCTGTGATGGTATGCTTGCCCCTATACCAGGTTGAATTATTGATGACACTATAGACATCATTAATTACATCGTTGTTGTAAGAATAAGGCTCGTAACCAGCACTCATGTAGTTACTTCCGGTACCATTGAAAATATCGATGAAAGGAAATACCTTACTTCCTGATGAACGTGTGGCCTGAATTTTGGTAAGTGTAGCTAAAAACTGATTAGAAAATTTACCTCCAAAGTTGGAATTTAGTTCGAAAGTACCAGACCTAACAATATCTTTGAAACGGAAATTGGAATTTTGGAAAGACATGGATTGTAATCCAAATCTGTTTTGAGGCAAACGTGTCTGTGTTCCTGCTCTACCTGTAACGACGAATCCTCCGCCATTCGGCACTGAACTACCGTTCAACTGTTGGTCATTCTCACTCACCATTTCATTGTATTTAACAGTCAACTTGTGAATATTACTGATGTTCCAGTCAATTTTGGCGAGTATCTTGTAGTTTTCAGACATGAAATTCTGGAAATTGTCATAGGCCCCTGTCTCATAACCATATTTGGTTTTGAGGAAGTCAGAAAACTTCTTCAATGAATCAACGGAAGTACTGGATTCATTGCCGGCACCTGTTCCGCCTTTTGGCTTGAAAGGAATACCAGGGAATTCACGTGTTTCTTTCTCAGCACTTGCAAAGAAGAAAAGTTTGTTTTTGATAATTGGTCCACCCAATGTCAAGCCAAAACTCTGGCTTTCAGATATGGTTGAAGGCGGTAGTTTGGTATCGCCTACCTTGGTGCCGTTGTAATCCTGGTTTCTGTTATAGCGATATGCGGAACCTTTGAAGATGTTGGTACCACTTTTGGTGACAGCATTGATACCGGCTCCAGTGAAACCTGCCTGCCTTACATCGAAGGGCGCAATATTAATGGCAATTTCTTCAAAAGCATCAAGTGAAATGGGTTGGTTACCGCCTCCAGGAAGGGGATCTGAACTGAGGCCAAAGTTGTTGTTAAGGTTGGCCCCATCAACCTGTATGTTGTTATAACGTGCATCTCTTCCTGCAAAACTTGATCCGTTTGCCTGTGGCGTCAAACGTGTAAAGTCAGTAATACTTCTTGATATGGTAGGAAGGGTTTGTAGTTGACGGACACTTACGTTGGTTGAAGCACCGGTTTTTTCAGCCAACAACTTACTCTTTTTCCCTAAAATAGTTACCTCATTCAAAGAGGTTTCAACTACCCCGAGTACAGCATTGATAAAAAATGGCTCACCAAGAAGGAGATTGATGCTTTCAATTGTCAGCGTGCCAAATCCTACAAAATTAACTTTTACCATATAAGGACCTCCAATCCTGAGATTAGGGAGGGTAAACACACCCTCTTTTTTTGCAACAGTATTGTAGGTTGTTCCTGACGGGGTATGTACCGCAGAAATGCTTGCACCTTCCAATGCCTTTCCGGAAGCATCTTTCACAATACCATTGATGCTGCTGGTGGTTACCTGCGCCCAGGCTCCCATGGAAAAGAGTAGCGTAAGAACTAAGCTAAATAATTGTCTTCTCATAAACTGATTTTTGTTTCTCATGCAAATTTTACGATTTGTAAGGTTAAATCCATAAAAAAATGTTAACAAATCATGCCCATTTTGGTTCATAAAGGTGCAATAAAAATGCCAATGTCAGCATCAATGGCCATTTTTTATCAGAGAATCATTTAAAGAATCGGTGTTAAAGTCTCTTCTTGCGTTCAAATATCCTGTCAAACTCAGTCCTAAAGGATACGTTACCACCAGTCCTGTCACGTTTACCTGAGGTGGACAATACATCAAAACTGCTCCTGTAAAAAAATGATGTTCTGAACTTTCCATCAGGGCTGATCTTGTATTCCACGTTAACGTCCGGGAGAAAAAGAAAGGTTTGTGAGCCTGTTGAAAGGGTATTCCCGCCCGCAGCTGCAAAATTGAAATCACTACCGAAAGTGATGATCAGTTTATCATTCAGCATGGATTTGATGAACTGAAGGCTCACATTCTCCCTAAAATTGTTTTGACCACTGCTGCCTGTATTTCCTCCTGTTCCCGTGATATTGGTCAGGGTTCTCGAGTAATTGAAGTTTACATCCACAGAAGACCCCAATACTTTTGAAAAGAAGTTTTGGACACTGTTGGAAAGGATACCATTGATGACTCCAGAAATGGTGGTGCTCAAGAGCTCACTGTTGAGGTTGCTGGACACCACTGCGGCTTGCGGGGCAAAGCTTTTGAAAACAATCAGGTAGGTGGATTGCTTGCTGACTTCCAAAGGATCCCTGTTGATGTTTTTGAGTTTGCTATCAATGGTTGCGTTGTTCCTTACAGTACTGTTCTGGGGGATGGTAATTTGAAAAGTAGGGTTGGGGCTTGACAATGTTCCTGAAAGGTTGCAGCGCACCTCCACATCACTGATTTCCCTCAAAACGTCTGAACTCACTCCAGATACCGTTGAGCTGCTGGGGTCCGTAAACAATGTACTCATCCTCACTTTTTCTGCGAGGTAGAGGGCATCGATATTGATCTCTGCATCAAATGGATCTCCCGTCCAGCTGATGTAGCTGCGCCCGCCGCCCAAGAGCTTGAACGGTTTCTTGAATACATCCTGAAAGTTGAAATTATAGCTGCCACCTTCAATGTTGAACCTCCCGATCATGGAAAGATTTTCTTTGGTACCGGTATGAATTTTCAGGCTGCCATTGCCCATGCCTGAAATAACATCGCCCGTAAGCTCGTCGAGCACTACGTTCATTTTCAGCAGGGGAGTTGCACTGAGGTCGAGGTCAATGATAAGGTTAGAAATCGATTCGGATGCTTTGCTCTTCATCTCTTCACCATAGGTGCGCCATACAATATAATCAACATCTTCGGCTTGTTTGCTGCTGGTTGCAGTGAGAATATTGATGCTTGAACTGTCAACTGGCGCACCACTCACGTACATTTTCATTTGATTTTCCGGACCGGTAATGTTAAAGTTGAATTTTGCGATGGCTTTTCCATAGAAAAGATTGTTGTCGGTCCTGCCGGTATTGAGCACCAGTAATTTTTTTGAACTGGCGTTGATGTTGTAGCTGAAATCCCTGAAAAAGTGATGATCAAGGTCGCCCTTCAATAATGCCTGGTTTCCAAATATGTCTTTGACCTGTATGTTGCCAAAATTGATCTTACCAGGCAAAAATTCAATGACTGGATCCATCAATGCATAGCTGCATTGGGTGTAGGCAACGGTTACATTTGCTTTTGATACCTTTACTTTTCCGGTGAGCGTTGGCTCTTTCAGGTTGCCGGAAATACGAAGTTTGCCATTGCCAAAACCATCCATCTTGCTGAAAACAATGCCAAGATAGGGTTCCAGTACGGATAGCTTGACATTTGCAATATCAATATCCGTCTCTATTTGTTGCATGCTGCTGTCCCTTAAGTCAAGCTTTCCTTTCACATCAAGCTGGTAATTGGGATTGTCTGATTCAAAAAAGTAACTGGCCCTTTTCTCTTTACTGTCCCAGAAGGCATTCAAGGAAGTCATTCCAATTGAATCGTCTTCAAAGCGGGTTTTGTCCGTCTGGGCGTTGAGATAGAGTTTCAAGTCGTTGAAAGGGTCTTCAATGGTCAAGTCACCTGTTGTGATTCCTTGAATTTTCGGCTCTTTCAGCACGAATGGCAAGAGTTCTCCCAGGTTGACCTTGTCCAATGTCAAGATGATGGTCTGCTCCCTGTCTGCTGCAGGTGGCAGTGTAATTAGGCCAATGGTTTGGACACCATTGGTAAGGCGGAAATTGCTAGCATCAAACTTGGTTTTGCTGATCAAAACCTCACCATCTTTTTCGATGTTCCAGGTTTTTTCATTGAAAACCAATGAAGAGGGATTGAAGTGAACCAGTATGCCATCCTTTAGATTGTTGATGGATGCTGAAAGTTTTGCACCATACTGGGATGCCGAAGAAAAGGTATTGATGTCCACTGATGACACATCCTTCGAAGACCTGATGTGCACCTCATTGTTGGGGAAGAAAAGGCTGTCGTTGAAAACAACCGAACTTGTTTTGGAATTGATGAACAGGCTGTCTGCTCCTCCTTCTGCATTCAATTCAAAATCATAGACTGAAAGGTTGTTGTATACCAGATTTGGAATTTTTGCTGTCAGGCTAAACTGTTTGTTTCTGGTATCGATGCTGCCCTCAATGTTGCTGTAGTCCAGCCCTGTCATGCCATTGTCTAAAATATTCAACAAAGATGTTGCATTCTTCAGCTCTATGTCAAAATACAGGTCCTGGTCTTTTTTTGGAGGATCTGTTTTCTTGAAATAGAGCGGGTGATAGCTGCTGAAGTATTGGTTGAATGTTGCAGGCAATTCGGCAAATTCAAAATGTCCTTGCATCTTGGCGTCAATGTCTTTTCCTTGCAATGTCAGCGACCTGTAATCTGCGATCTGTTCTGCTTTAATGGTAATGCTGTCGAAAACAAATGCCTTGTTCCCCCGAAACACAGTGAGGTCTGTGAACCACGCAGCGCCATTGATGTTGTCTGGATCATTTCCCACAAGATCCATTTGGCTTTTACCGGAAAAACCAAGTGGCATGCTGGTGAACTGCAATGCGCTAAGGTCTGACATGTGTATCTGCGCGTTGACGACGGACCTTGGCATTTTGCCCGACAGGTTTATCCTTGCAGACAAGGCGGCAATAAGGTTTTTATCATCTATGTCAACTGCTGTTTCGAGTGTTTCGTTCAGGTAACTGCCCTTAGCATTGATATTGGAATACTGGTACTTGTTGAAGAGGATTTTTGAAAGATGGGTATTGAAGTTGATGCCGTTTTTCCCCTTTCCGGAAACATCGTATGTTCCTTCAACAGTGCCAAGTTGATTGATGTTCAACAACCGGCCAGCCTCTATTCCGTTGATGAGCCCAGTGGTGGTAAATTGCATGGAACTGGTTCCTGCTTGCTTTATGGTGGTATTGGTAGTGATATTACCCAAGGCTGTATTGATGGATCCTTTGATGTCGGCATCAACATTCCTGTATGCAACGGATCCTTTGAACGCTATTGCACCCAATGCAGTGAGGTCGATGCCTATGGATTTCTTCAGGCTTGGCAGCAGTGCGTAGAGATCGTTTGCAGCACTGATGGCCCTTGCGTTGTTCAGCTCGTATGTTGTTTTTTCCACATCGGGTAGCCCAACAATGTGCAGATCACCTGAAACCGCACTGAGTTTCCCATATTCGAGTCTGACATTTTTTGCAACCAGGTCCCTTACAGGACCTGATACCCTGCCCTCCAGTTGAACCTTTATGTTTTCACCCTTCAACGCAGGAGCGAAATAAGCAATATCCTTGAGGTCTAAGGTGCTGTTGGTGATGTTCCCTTCCATCTTCACCTTGTTCACAAAATCTGACATATCATCGGTAAAATACTCGTACCCCATTGAAAAAGAATTGCCAATCTTGCTGTTGGGGGTTTTGATGGAAAGGGCGGTGAAGGCCATTTTGGTAGGATCCAACTGAACTTGACTTGTCAGGGAATTCACTTCAAATCCACTTCTTTCTTTTGTTGCCAATTGCAAATGCCCAAACAACGAATCATTGACAAGGCTCAAATTCCTGATCTTGGCATTGATGGCAGTAAAATGCATATGTGCTCCATCAAAATAAGGATAGGCTGTTCTTTTCGTCTCAAGGTCAGACTTGAAACTTCCATTGTTCAGTGATATTTCTGCAGCTTTTATTTCCCATTGCTGTGGATTCCAGTACAGTTGTCCATCAATTCTAATTTCGGTTTTGGGAATTAGTGCATTTGGTCTGCGTCCGTTATATTGTTGGAGTCTGAAGAAAGGTTGATCGATTATGATGCCATTGAGTTGGATTTTCTTCTTCTCCAGGTCAATCAACTTCGCGGAAAGCTTGAGCAAATTGATGCTCAGGTATTGGTTTTCGCCCCTCCACTGGTCCATCGCCTTGTACCTCAATCTTTTCAATTCAAGCGCATTGATATCAAGTTTGAGGGCGGTCTGCTGTGCATTGTCGGGTTTTCCTGAAGAAAGCGCATCAAGGATGAAGCCATAATTCCAGGTTCTGTCGGTGCGATGGGTATTGATGAAAACGTCCTCGAGCCCAGCATAACTTACTGAAATATCTTTCTTCAGAAAGAACCAATCACTGATTTTCAAATTTACTTTTCCTGCAAATAAAACCGTGTCTTTGGAAATGTCGCGGACCAGCAAATCATTGATGGAAAACCTGTTGAAGAGGGAAAAGTCCACATGGCCAATTCTGACTTCGGTTTTCAGGGTTCTGCTGATCTCTTTTGTTGTATAACCAACAAGCCTGTTCTGAACATAGGGCGTTTGTAAAAGCAACCAAAGGACGAGGATCAGTCCGATGATTCCGCCAAGTACAATGGAGCCTATTTTAAATACTTTTCTCAGAGAATGGGTTTGACGTAAAGTTAACCAATACGCGCTAGAGATTCACTGCTATTGATGCATTAAACCGTTAATTGAATCCGAAAAATATCAATAGGCAGATGCATGGTCATCGCCGCGTTTGTCAGCAACCGATTCAATAGAGAACAGTTTTTTCCCTTTCCACTCCAGTTTGATGACTTCAGTTCTGCCAATTTGCCCCCTGTTTGTGATGGCGTATCCCATTTTCTCAAGAGAGGATTGAACTGTTTTTGGAAAATCATTTTCAACCATTACCTGGTCAGGCAACCATTGGTGGTGGAACTTTGGGTTGTTCACCGCATCTGTACTGGTTTGTTTGAAGTCGATGATGTTGACCAGGGTTTGGAACACTGAAGTGGGAATTGTAGTGCCTCCAGGTGTTCCTACCACCAGCCAGGGTTTCTTATTTTTGAGAACAACCGTTGGGGTCATTGAACTGAGCATTCTCTTGCCTGGGGCGATGGCATTGGCTTCCTTACCAACAGCACCAAACATGTTGGGAACGCCGGGCTTTACACTGAAATCATCCATCTCGTTGTTCAGCAAGAACCCGGCACCGCCAACCACAGTCTTTGAACCATAACCCCCATTGAGGGTTGTGGTGACACTGACCACATTTCCGTATTGGTCTGCAACGGACAAATGGGTTGTTTCATCACTTTCCGGATTGGCCCGGCCTGGTTTCACCACATCGCTTGGCGTTGCCTTTCCTGGAACAAAATCATTCATCCTTTCTTTGAGATAACCTTCGCTTGAAAGCCTCTTTACTGGTACCTTTACAAAGTCTTGGTCTCCCATGTATTCCGCACGGTCAGCATAAGCACGCCTTTCCACTTCAATCATCAACTGTACCGCTTCAGGGGAATGAAAACCCATTGAGGCAATATCCCTGTCTTCGATCATTTTCATCATCTGTTGCATGAGCAGGCCGCCACTGCTGGGCATCGGCATTCCAATGACCGTATGTCCCTTGTAGTCAAAAATGATGGGAACCCTTTCTGCAGCAGAATAGTTTTTAAGATCGTCCAGGCTGATTTTGCCTCCACCTCTTTTCATTTCCTCGACCACCAGTCTTGCCGTCTCACCCTCATAAAATCCCTTCATGCCATTGTCGCGAATCCTTGTAAGGGTTGCTGCCAGGTCTTTTTGCACCAAAGTATCACCCGCTTTCCACGGGTTTGCTTTGACGAAAGCAGGTGTCATGGTGTTGTATTTTATAAACGCGGCCTTGCTTCCATTCAGCGACCTTGCTTCTGCGGCAGTAATTGAAAACCCTTTGTAGGCCAATTCAATTGCCGGTTGTACCAATGCTGCAAATGGCAGTTTTCCGTATTTGTGGGATGCATACAATCCAGCAACCGTGCCTGGAACACCACTGGCAAGGTGTCCATTCTGGCTCAGGTTCAGCAATGGGTTGCCATCCTTGTCCAGGTACATGTCCCTTGAAGCGCTTCCGGGAGCTTTTTCCCGGTAGTCTATGGAAATGGCCTTTCCCATGTTGGTGTAGGCAACAAGGAATCCGCCACCTCCTATGTTTCCGGCACCGGGATATACAACGGCCAGCGCAAATTGAGTGGCGATTGACGCGTCAAAAGCATTACCACCTTTTTTGAGTATGCTGAGCCCTACCTCACTTGCCAACGGGTGTGCCGATGAAACTGCGCCTTTTGTGCCGTTGGCAACCTTGTTGATGGTATATTGATAAGGGTTAACCTGCGCAGCTGTTATGCCTGCAATCAACATAAAGAACAAAACCATCCATCTGCTGGAAAGATTCAGTAAGCGGTAAATAATTTTCATCCCATAAAGATAGAAATGATTTTAAAAGAATATGGCATAAGCCCACCTGGATAAAGGCTATTTGTTTATTTTTATTGGTCTAACGACGATGTTATGGCAATGAATCTAAATAAAGTACGCACAAGAAAAAGGCTCCAACTTTTATTGGTCAGCTTTCTGGCATTTAACCTAGCCAATCCACTGTTTGCCCAAAGACAGCCATTTACGAGCAGCAGCGAGATTCTCCATGGCATGAAGCGTTTGAATGTGCTTGGAACAGTGCTTTACATTGCCGCACATCCGGACGATGAAAATACCCGCCTGCTGGCATACATGGCAAGGGACAGAAATTACAAGACCGGTTACCTGGCCTTGACCAGGGGGGATGGTGGACAAAACTTGATTGGAGATGAACAAGGAATAGCGCTGGGGATGATTCGAACCCAGGAGCTTCTCGCTGCACGAAAGGTGGATGGCGCAGAACAGTTTTTTACCCGGGCATACGATTTTGGTTTTTCAAAAAGAACTGATGAAGCATTGGCGATCTGGGACAAGCAAAAAGTCTTGGCTGATGCAGTATGGGTGATCCGTAGCTTCCGTCCTGATATCATTGTCACGCGCTTCCCTGAGGACGCCCGTGCAGGTCATGGCCATCATTCTGGCTCTGCAGTGATTGCACGTGAGGCCTTTGTTGCCGCTGCTGATCCCAAGATGTTTCCTGAACAATTCAAATTTGGTGTTTCACCCTGGAAGGCGAAGCGCATCATGTGGAATACCTTTAGCTTTAGTTCAACCAATACCACTGCCGAAAACCAGCTCAAGATCGACGCAGGAAGTTATATCCCATTGCTGGGCAAGAGCATTGGTGAGATTGCTGCTGAAGGCAGAAGTCAGCACCGCAGCCAGGGCTTTGGTGCTGCATCCACAAGGGGTACCGCTACTGAATATTTTATCCATACCCTTGGAGATAAGGCCGAGAGGGACCCCATGGATGGCATAGACTGCAGCTGGTCAAGGGTTGAAGGTGGTCAAGCTATCAGCACATTGATCAACAGCCTGGTTGAAAATTACAATGTCAACCATCCAGCAGCTTCCTTGCCCCAGCTCATTGCCATTAGAAAGTCTCTCAATGGAATTAAAGATGCCTACTGGAAAAAAGTAAAGTTGGCCGAGGTGGACAAGCTCATTCAGCAGGCGGCTGGACTGCATCTGGAGGCTTTGGCAGACAGGTCACTTGTAAAGCAGTTGGACACATTAAAAGTAAATTTTTTGGCCAACAACCGTTCAGGAGCGGACATCAATATTGCAGCAATCGGATTGGAGGGCATAACTGAAGGGCAGGGGGTTGTTTTGAAGAAGAACATCAATTGGGTCAGCTCATTCAATGTTCCTGTGTTGGCATCCAAAAAAACATCTCAACCTTATTGGCTTGAAAAGGATATGGCACCTGGTTACTTCAATGTTGAAGACCAGGAATTGATTGGCATGGCGGAGAATAAACCGGCTTTTATATTGTCAGCAACTTTAAATGTTTTGGGTGAACCCATCAGCTTTGAAGTGCCGGTAAGGTTCAGGATTGTCGATCCGGCAAAGGGAGAATTTTTCCATCCTGTTTATGTTTTGCCGGTTGCATCCAGCCTGGATAGCAAAATGCACACCATCGCATATGAACATATCCCAAACCTGACATATTTCAGTAAAGTGATCAAATTTGAACTGCCCAAAGACCTGAAAATTGCCGGGAAGAGCATTGGTTATATCACCGGTGCAGGTGATAAAGTGCCCGACATGATCAAGATGATGGGTTTTGATCTTACTGAGTTGGGCCCGAATGATATTACTACTGAAAAACTGAAGCAGTTCGATGCAATTGTGGTGGGCGTTAGGGCCTACAATGTGAACAATTGGATGGGGGAGAAGCATGAAGTACTCATGGAATTTGTGCGGCAAGGAGGTAACATGGTGGTGCAGTACAATACCAACAGCTTTGCGGGTCCCTTGCAAAAGACCATGATAGGTCCAAAGCCGTTTGGTCTTTCAAGAGGTCGCACTACCGAGGAAGATGCTGATGTTGTTTTTTTGGATGAAAAAGATCCCGTCTTGAATTTTCCAAACAAGATTACCAAAGCAGATTTTTCCGACTGGATTCAGGAGAGGGGCATTTATTATGCGGATAATTTTTCCAGTGACTACAAAGCCATTTTGTCGATGCACGACCAGGGGGAGTCCGACCTCAATGGAAGTCTTATCGTAAGAAATGAGGGCAAGGGTCGTTTCATTTACACTGGCCTTGTTTTCTTCAGGGAGCTGCCTGCAGGCGTGCCTGGTGCGTTCAGGTTATTTTCCAACATCATTTCCAATCCGAATAAAAAAATCAATGGCTCAAAATAGCAAAAGGCGATCTCCTGTGTTTGCCATGGTCGTAGGACTGGGACTGGGTCTGCTGATCGCATTGGTCAGAAAGAAAATTGCCTTGGGTCTGCTGATCGGCATCATTGTTGCCGCCATCATTTATAAAAGGGACAAGCGATGAGCTTCCTTGATTGGTCAGTACTTTTTTTTACAATATTTTCTGTTGTATTGTACGGTGTCTACAAGGGTCGTTCCACAAAGGATATTGATGGTTATTACAGAAGCAACCGACAATTGCCCTGGTACATGGTCATGCTTGGTGTGGTTGGCACACAGGCCAGTGCGGTAACATTTTTGTCTGGCCCCGGGCAGGCCTACACAGATGGCATGCGGTTTGTACAATATTATTTTGGATTGCCTTTGGCAATGGTTGTCTTGTGTATCACATTTGTCCCCATTTTCCATAAGCTCAATGTATATACGGCCTATGAGTTTTTGGAAAAGCGGTTTGACAAAAAGACAAGGTCTTTTACGGCATTCCTTTTTCTTTTGTCACGCGCCCTTTCAACCGGCATCAGCATTTATGCGCCAGCCATTATTCTTTCTTCCATCTTGGGATGGAATATCTACCTGACCAACATGTTGATGGGAGGCATTGTCATCCTTTATAGCATCAGTGGCGGCGCACGTGCAGTGGCCTATACCCAACAGCTTCAGCTGGTCATCATATTTGCAGGGCTTTTTTTGGTAGCCTTATTGCTTGTTGACATGATGCCGGAAGGCATTGGATTAGGAGCTGCGATAGCAATTGGAAGGGACATGGGCAAAATGAATGTGATCACTTCTGGAATGACAGAAGAAGGCTTCAATTGGAACGACCGTTTTAACCTTCTCAGTGGTCTGATTGGGGGTTTCTTTTTGGCACTTTCTTATTTTGGAACCGACCAGAGCCAGGTAGGACGTTACTTGAGCGGGAGTTCTATTAAGGAAAGCAGGATGGGTCTGGTCATGAATGGAATTGTCAAAATTCCAATGCAGTTTTTTATCCTGTTCATAGGTGTTTTGGTTTTTGTTTTTTACACCTTCAATACGCCCCCGCTTTATTTCAACCAGGTTGCTGTTGATGAATTGAAATCCACACCATACCGTGACACCGTCATTGCATTGGAAAAAGCGCATATGCTCGTTGCAAAGGATAAGCAATCTTTGCTAGAGAAAATGAACGGCAGGGATGCAGTTTTATTTGGAGATGCTTTCAAGGAAATTAAGGTTCGGGAGGAATCCATTCGAACAAGCATAAAGGCACTCATCAAAACATCAGGAATTTCGGTTGAACAATCTGATACCAATTATATTTTCATCCGCTTCGTGATGGACCACATGCCAAAGGGATTGGTGGGTCTCTTGATAGCAGTCATTTTTCTTGCTGCTTGGGGAAGCATCTCCGCTGCATTGAATTCGCTTTCATCCTCCACCCTCATTGATTTTCACAAACAGTATATCAATACCGATACCAGCAGCGAGGAAGCGTTTCGCCTCTCAAGATTGTACACATTGTTTTGGGGAGTCTTCTGCATTGTTTTCGCGCAATTTGCGACCAACCTGGGCAGTTTGATTGAAGCAGTGAACATCCTGGGTTCCTGGTTTTATGGAGTAATGCTGGGCATTTTCCTGGTGGCTTTTTACCTTAAACATGTTGGTGGGAATGCGGTCTTTTATGCGGCAATTGCAGGAGAGGTTGCTGTTGTTTCCATGTATGCATTCACCGATATTGGGTGGCTTTGGCTGAATGCCATAGGCGCACTGGCAGTGGTTGCTTTTTCGTATGTCGTTCAAATTTTCTTGGGGAAACAGATGGCTCAGGGAGCCTAATACCCAAGGAACAGGGTATTGATTTTGTGCCTCGGGCGGGAATCGAACCCGCACTCGCTTTTTCGGCGAACAGGATTTTAAGTCCTGCGTGTCTACCAATTCCACCACCGAGGCAAACCAGGCGCAAAAAATTTTGGCCTAAACTAAAAATTCCATCTATGATGGAATTTTGTGAGCGGAAGACGAGATTCGAACCCGCGACCCCAACCTTGGCAAGGTTGTGCTCTACCAGCTGAGCTACTTCCGCAGTGTGTGTAAGAACATAGGGGTGCAAAAATAAGAATAAGATCTTAATCTAAAAAGAAAAATCTTATTTGTACTTGGGTGTATACTGTGTGCTTTCTGGAATCTCCACTTTGGGTTTTCCCTTGTAGTGCATGCTGTATAAACCATAGCATCCGCCGAGTACAAAAGCCATAAAGGCGAAGAGCTGGACGTGAAACAAGAAACGGGATGATGATACCCAGTTTCTGCCAAAGTCTTTCTTTTCAGCGATGTCAGTTGTATTGTGTTGCATATGTTTCTTTTGCTCGGCAAAAATAAGGAATCAAGTTTGTTTTTCAATTGCAGTTTTCAACAATTTCTGAAAACCTGTCTTTTCCTATTACAAAATGCTGCCAAACCACACTGCCCATGTATCTTCCCTTAATTTTTCCGCTTCTTTTTTGGGGAAAAACACTTTTGTTTTGGCCGGTTGTCAGCCACGCAATAAAACCAAAATGGGCCTTCATTACGGCAATAAAAAACGCAGATTGACCTGAGAGCAAATTTTGCCAGGCACTGATGGCGTCAAGCAATAATCGGAAAGCAACTGTTTTTACCGCATCCCATCCTGTCAGATTTTTCCAAAGCATGATCAGGTTGTTTCTGAAGTTGAGGTAGATTTTTTTCGGGTTGTTCTTTGCCAAGGTGCCACCGCCAATATGGTAGATATATGAAGCCGGGCAAGACATGATACCGTACCCTGCCAATTGGAGTCTCCAGCAAAGATCTATCTCCTCTTGATGGGCAAAAAAGTAAGCATCAAATCCACCTGCTGCATCAAATGCACTGTGCCTGATGAACATTGCTGCACCGGATGCCCAGAAAATGGGCTCAGGTTTGTCGTATTGGGTCTTGTCCTCTTCCAGCACATCAAAAATTCTGCCTTTTGAAAATGGATAGCCAAAACGGTCTATCCATCCACCTGCTGCCCCCGCATATTCAAAACTTTTTCTATTGTAGAAATCCAAGATCTTGGGCTGTATTGCTGCCACCGACGGGTTTTCCATGAACAGTTGAACAACTGGCTCAATCCATCCGGCGGTAACTTCAATGTCCGAGTTCAACAGCACCAGGAATTCTTCTTTTACCTGCTTCAAAGCCAAATTGTACCCCCCTGCAAATCCTTCGTTCGAGGGATTTTTTATGATCTTTATTTCTGGAAATGCTGACGCCACAAATTCAACTGATCCATCTGTAGATGCATTGTCTGCCACATAGACCACCTTGTTCGCGTAGGTAGATGCCAAAACGAATGGGAGAAATTGTTCGAGATATTTTTTGCCATTCCAATTCAGGATGACCACCGCCAAAGTAGGATGAGAATCAATTGCTTGCATGCGTTTGACAAATTTAGGGGCTATTGGCTTAAAAATGGACACTCCATTTTTTCATGTGTTCTTTTTTTCATAATTTTGTTCTCCCTCGGGCCCAGGTGGCGAAATTGGTAGACGCACTACCTTGAGGTGGTAGCGCTGGAAACGGCGTGCTGGTTCGAATCCAGTCTTGGGCACAAACAAAAAAGTCCTGCACAAAGTGCGGGATTTTTTATTTGGCGGCGTGCAAAGCTTGCTTTCAAAAGCGAACATATCAAAATGCCAATATTATTGATTCATCCGTATCTTTCATTACATATACTTTTTCCATGCAAAGATTCCTTGGCCTATTCATCATTGCCTTTTTGTTCTTGTCTTTCAATTTTCCCCCCAAAGAAAATTGGATCAAACTCTTCAATGGCAAAAACCTTGACAACTGGACAGTGAAAATATTTCACCATGAAGTGGGAGACAATTATGCCAATACCTTTCGCGCCGAGGATGGCATGATAAAAGTACGGTACGACAAATATGAACAGTTCAACAACCGCTACGGGCACCTTTTTTACAACAAACCTTTTTCGCATTTCAAATTGCGTTTCGATTATCGCTTTACCGGTATTTGGCGCAGTGATGCACCATCATATACCAAGATCAATTCGGGTGTCATGTACCATTCACAGGATCCAAAGACAATACTCAAGGAGCAGGATTGGCCGATTTCTATTGAGTTTCAGGTCTTGGGGGGATTGGAAGATGGACTGTCAAGGCCTACTGGAAACATGTGTTCTCCTGGTACCGATGTTTATTTTCAGGGAAAAAAGGATCCAAGGCATTGCATCAGTTCTACTTCCAAAACCTACTATGGTGACCAATGGGTTCATGCAGAGTTGATTGTGCTTGGTGATTCCCTGGTCACCCATATCATCAATGGAGACACCGTCTTGCAGTACACCCAGCCACAAATAGGCGGCGGCGTTGCCAATGGGTATGATCCTTCCATCAAGATGGATGGCAAATTGCTCAAAAGCGGTTTTATTGCCTTGCAAAGTGAAGGCCAGGAGATTGATTTCAAAAATATTGAGTTGCTGGATTTGACCCGGTCCAAGAAAAAATGATTTTTTCAGTAATACCCCATCCTTGAGCAATTCCAGGCAAGGTCGCATATCTATTCCTTTGAACTTGTTTGGGCCAAAAATTCAACTTAGCTTTCCGCTTTAATCAACTACTACCGACATCATATGGATGCAGCAAATGAATATTCTTTTGAACGACTTCAGGAAGTGTTGGAAGATCTGAGGGAAAAATGTCCCTGGGACAAAAAGCAAACAATACAAACATTGCGGCAGCTAACCATTGAAGAGTGTCATGAGCTGGCGGATGTCATTACTGCCAATGACTGGAATGGCATCAAAGAGGAGCTGGGTGATATCCTGTTGCATGTCCTTTTCTATGCCAAGATTGGAACCGAACAGGGTAAGTTCACCATCCAGGATGTAATCGAAGGCATAAGGGCCAAACTGATTTACAGGCATCCCCATATTTATGGAGATGTTGTGGTTGCAGATGAGGAGGAAGTAAAACGAAACTGGGAAAACCTCAAATTGAAAGAAGGGAAAACTTCAGTGATGGGGGGTGTTCCGAGGTCTTTGCCGCCCATGGTTCAAGCCATGCGCATCCAGGAAAAGGCGAAGCAAGTTGGTTTTGAATGGGAAAAAAAAGAGCAGGTCTGGGAAAAGGTAATGGAAGAGTTGGAGGAAGTCCGTGTTGAAGTGGAAAAGTATGACGCCTTTCATGGTACTGAAGACAACAGCAAGGAATCAACTGTCAATGCAGCCGAAAACGATGCGCCACAGCAAACAGTTGTATTGAAAGAAATACAGAAGGCCAGGATAGAGGACGAGGTGGGTGACCTTTTGTTTTCAGTAATCAATTACGCCAGATTTCTGAACATCGATCCTGACAATGCTTTGGCACGTACCAATAAAAAATTTCTTACCCGCTTCCAGTCCATGGAAAAAATCATCACCGAAAAAGGACAGCGTATGACGGATCTGAGCCTGGAGCAAATGGATGAGATTTGGAATGAAGTTAAAAACGGTTGATTGCATCACCCTCTTAGAAAGGCTTCAAAATCCGAAAGGCTAAAACTAGAGAGGTTGTTCTCTTTTCTCAAACCCCCTTTCTGTGCAGCAAGTGTTCCATAGCGAATATCATGGTACCCGTCAATATTGTGCGCATCTGGATTGATGGACAACAGTGCACCCTTTTCCTGCGCCCTTGCGATCCATGTCCAGTCGAGGTCCAGCCGTCTGGGATGTGCATTGATCTCAATCACCACATTATTGGCAATGCATGCATCAATGATTTTTTCATGATCAAGCGGATAACCTTTTCTGCTCAGCAAAAGCCTTCCAGTAGGGTGTCCTAGGATGGTTGTAAATGGATTTTCAATTGCAGCCAAAATACGCTGCATGGCCTTCTCCTGGCTCATTTTCAGGTTCGAGTGGACTGATGCAATTACAAGGTCAAAGGTGCCAAGCAGGTTGTCCGAATAGTCCAGGGAACCATCATTGAGGATATCACTCTCAATGCTTTTGAATATTTTGAATGGCGCATATTGTTGGTTGAGTTCATCAATATACTGGTGCTGTGCTTTTACCCGTTCTTCCGAAAGGCCGTTTGCATAAAATGCAGATTTGCTGTGGTCGCTGATGACAAGATATTCTAACCCCATTTCAATACAGGCTTTTGCCATCTCTTCAATGGTATTGGTACCATCGCTCCAGTCGCTGTGGCTGTGGATGATGGACCTTATATCCGTTGGCTGGATTACATCCACTACCGCTGTTTTTGACGCCATTTCTATAACTGAGGGATCTTCCCTTAGAAACTTTGGAATATAGCAGATGGATGCCAAGGCAAACGCTTCTTCATCTGATGTCATCGCATCCAAGGTGGAGGCAAACCGTTTTGTCCATTCATTGACGAAAGCTTCGGAACCGTTGAGGAGAAAACATCTTTTTTGGAGTTGGCTGGCGGGGGACAGGTGGAACTGCAGTTGCACATTTTCAATTCCTTTGGCTACAAGTTTTTCAGCTGATGTACTGTTGATTTCAAATCCATTCTCATGGAGAAACTGGGTAAGAGGCGAAGCATCAGTATCCGTTGCCCAATCGAGGTGCTCCAATGTTGGCATTTTTCTTACAAAGTCTCCACAGGGAATAAAGCTGTTTTCTTTGAAATGGGATGAAAAAACCTGCTGCATGTGCCGGGCATAAGTTTCTATATCGGCATATAGGAAATGCCCCTGGTTCCTAAAGTAGAATTCTATGGCTTCGGCAACATTCTGTTGTGTTTTCTCACCAAATCCCTTGAACAGCAACAACCTGTTTTCATTGCAGGCATACAACAGTTCTCCCAGTCCTTCAATCCCCATTTCTTTCCAAATGGTTGAAATTTTCTTTGGCCCAATGCCTTTTATCTGCATCATTTCCAACACGCCTTCAGGAGTTTTGGAAATGAGTTCTTCAAGAACCATGAGTTTGCCTGTTTCCAGTATTTCAATGATCTTTTTTGCAGTGGAATCACCAATCCCTTTCAGGGAAGCAATTTGTTCCTTGGAAATTGTCTCCAGTTGAACTGGTAGCTTCTCAATTGAAAATGCTGCAGATCCGTATGATTTTGCCTTAAAACTGTTTTCCTGGTGAATGTCCATCAATTTGCTGAGGAGGCTGAACTGATCGGCAATGGCGTAGTTGTCTGGCATAATGGAGGATTGTTATTGAACAAAAAAAAGTCCCGCTTGAAGCGGGACTCTATACTTTTTGCTATTGGAAGATTACTTTCCAGCTTTCTTCGGAGCAGCTTTAGCAGCTTTCTTAGGAGCGGCTTTCTTTGGGGCAGCCTTAGCAGCCTTCTTAGGAGCAGCTTTCTTAGGAGCAGCTTTCTTTGCAGCTTTCTTAGGAGCAGCTTTCTTTGCAGCTTTCTTAGGAGCAGCTTTCTTTGCAGCTTTCTTAGGAGCAGCTTTTTTTGCAGCTTTCTTAGGAGC
>JAURJU010000017.1 GCA_030832085.1 Chitinophagales bacterium
ATCAGCGGGTGAGATTTCTTTTCCATTGATGATAATCCGTGGAGTCTTGGAGCCATCTGTACCACCCCGCAAACGAATGGGTAGCTCGTCTGATGTAGTTATAAACGTAGTTCCTACAGGCATGCTGTCTGCGGAAATGAACATGATTTTTTTCTCAGTGTACAAAGGTGACCCTTTTACTGAGACCTTATTATTTTCAGGACCGGCCAACTCATTCAAGGGCAGTTTGAACAATTCTTTTTTTGACTTGATGTCTTTAAAAGAAGCCATCTCACCGTCGATATCGATTTGAAAACTTCCTCTGATTTGTCCAGTTTTTGGATCGCGGTACTTTGCCGGAACCGTATCCAGCTTGCTTGCCGCAATGGCTGTTTCGTCCATTTTACTGTTCGGATTTTCCGACAACGATTCTTTAATGGTAAACGATAAAAGAACCAAAACTCCAATGGCTATGGGCAGAATCAACAAGCGTCTGGCGTAGCTGTAACTTACTTTTTTTGAAGATGTCAACATAATAATGCGTCTTTTGATGGATGAATAAAAAAATGATTGTCCTACTGATAAACTGTTTGAATGATAATGTGCTTTCAATAACATTTCCGCCAACACAGCGGCATCGTCGCCTGCAACTGCTTCTTCATCGGCAATGAATTCATGCACCACTTCCAATTCTTTCCTGATGAGCCAAAAAAATGGATTCATCCAAAAAAGATAGGTAGTAAAAGCAACCAATAGTTTGTCGTAAGTATGATACTGTTCTATATGGGTTAATTCATGTTTTAGCATGCGCTGCCCGGTCTCATCATGAACAGGAAGATTTCTCCTCCAGAATAGATTTCTGAAAAAGGAGAATGGCGCCTCGTCCAAAGCTGTTTCAATAAAATCGAAACGCTCCATCACGGTAACTTTTCCTTTTGATTTAAGCCGGTATACTTTTATTACACCCACCCCAAACAGGACAACAAGACCTACAGAAACCAATGAAAGCGATAACATAAGCACTTGATCCCAAGTCAAACCCTGATTATCTTGAATAACTCCTTCAGACTGGTAAATGTATTGCACAACCTCTTGAACAGGTGCTGAATCAGGTGTAGATAAAGTGAACCACTGTAAATCAAGCAAAGGCAAGGCCAGACTTAACAATACAGTGCCCACCAGGTAAAAGCGGTTGTAATAATGAAACCTTGTATTGCGTAAACCAATCCAGTAATATCCGAGCAAAATTCCTGATACCAGGACCGCTTTCAGGATGTAAATGAATAGATATTGCATGGTATTATTTTTTCTTTTTGATCTGTTTCAACAATAGCTCAAGATCTTCCACAGAGAGCTTTTTCTTGTCAACGAGAAAGGAAACCACTTCCTTATAGGATCCTTCAAAATATCCCTTGGCAATCCCAGCGATGGAGCCTGAGGTGTACTCATCTTTCGATAACAATGGATGATAAAAATTATAGCGGTTAGGGGTTTTAATGCCCACCACTTCTTTCTCCACCATGATTTTAAGCAGGGTTGCAACTGTATTGTGGTGAGGCTTTGGCTCGGGCATGGCATCAACAATATCTTTGAGGTAACCACCCTGCCCAAGCCTCCATATGGCTTGCATGATTTGCTCTTCGGCCCTGGTCAGCGTCTTGTTCATAACTAAATATTTAGTCTAAATTAAAACTAAAGTTTTAGTCTACAAAATTTATTTGCAATTATTTTAGTTGATGGATTGATCTGTTTTACCTTCGTCCCGATGTACAGCCTGATCAGAAAGTGTCTTTTTTTCTTTGATGCCGAAAGGGCGCACTACCTCTCAATGAATTCCCTGCGTTTCATTTGCAGCATCCCCCCCATCAAAAAGATCATCGGCGCAGCTTTCACGCCCAAGGAAACATCACTTGAAACAAAGCAGTTTGGCCTTTCTTTCAAAAATCCTGTTGGACTGGGTGCCGGTTTTGATAAAAACGCGGCTTATTTGAGAGAGCTTGAAACACTGGGTTTTGGATTTGTGGAAATTGGAACTGTTACCCCGCTGCCACAAGCCGGAAATGAAAAACCGCGCCTATTCAGGTTGCCAGCAGACAAAGCCCTCATCAACAGAATGGGGTTCAACAATGAGGGGGTGAAGGTGATCAGGGAGAGGTTGGAACGATGGAAAGAATATAATAAGGGTAAAGGGATGAGGGATAAGGGACGAGGGACGAGGGACGAGGGGAAAATGATTATCGGTGGCAACATTGGCAAGAACAAGGTTACCCCAAATGAGGATGCATGGAAGGATTATGAAATATGTTTCAACGCGTTGTTTGATGTGGTGGATTACTTTGTCGTCAACGTAAGTTCGCCAAACACACCCGGGCTAAGGGCTTTGCAAGACAAGGATTCGTTGTTGAAGATTCTTGGCAACCTTCAGGAGAACAACAGTAAAAGGCCTCAGCCCAAACCCATCCTCCTCAAAATTGCACCTGATCTAACGGATGGTCAACTTCAGGACATTGCAGACCTTGCAGCAGAAATTAAACTGGATGGAATTGTATCCAGCAATACAACCATTTCAAGAGAAAACCTGTCTGAAGCATCCAAGGACCAAGCTGAAAAATTTGGGATGGGCGGTTTGAGTGGAAAACCCTTGAAAACTGCATCAGACAATATATTAGAAAAAATCACTCGTCTGACCGATGGGAAAGTGCCCGTTATCGCCAGCGGAGGAATTTTCACCGGAAAAGACGCAGCAGATAAATTCAATCGGGGGGCAGTATTGGTGCAGGTTTGGACAGGATTCATCTATGAAGGTCCAGGCATCGTAAAAAAGATTTGTAAAGCAATAAAAGCATAATATGAGCAGTTTGTTGACCGTTGATTCGCTGATCAGTCTCATTACCCTTGCACTCCTTGAGATTGTATTGGGCATAGACAATGTCATCTTTGTTTCCATCCTCATGGGCAGGTTGAAAAAAGAACAAAAATTAGCGGCCAGAAGGCTTTGGATGATCTTGGGTATTTCCGTGAGGATTCTTTTGCTGCTCGCATTGGGATGGCTCGTTGCCAATGGCAACAAAGAACTTTTTGGTCTTGACTTCAATGGAAGTCATTATGGTTTCAACCTCAGGAACATGATTCTATTTGGTGGTGGACTTTTTCTGCTGTACAAAACAGTCAAGGAAATTCATGCAAAACTGGAAGGAGAAGACGAGTTCAGTGCTGATGGAAAAAAAGAGCAGGCTTCCTTTTTCAGCATTGTTTCCCAAATCATTCTCATCGACATGATTTTTTCTTTTGACAGCATCATCACTGCAGTAGGCATGGCAAGGCACGTGGAGGTGATGATTGTTGCCGTGATCATTGCCATGATCATCATGTTCTTTTTTTCTGAAAAGATTTCAACCTTCATCCACAAACATCCCACGCTGAAAATGCTGGCACTTTCATTCCTTTTGATTGTGGGTTTCAGTTTGTTTTTTGAGGGATTGCAGCCGCTTCATGGTAGCCATATCGAAAAGGGATACATCTACTTTGCCATGGCATTTTCTTTCGGTGTGGAAATGCTGAACATGAGGATGAGGAAAAAAAGAAAGCCGGTGGAGCTGCACGAGCCTGTATTGAAGCCCAACAAATAAGTCAACCCCTCAACAGCACCGATCCCACAATTCCTGCTGTTTCAGTACGCAAGCGGGATTCTCCCAAACTGACGGGCTTAAAATTGTTTTGCATTGCAAGGGTCACCTCATTTGCAGTGAAATCACCTTCAGGCCCAATCAATAAAATAGCATCCTCCAACTGTCCTGTCAACTGGGGCTTAAGACCCTCCATGCAATGCGCAATGAATTTTGCAGGAGGAAGTTCTACATTGAACAATGCAGAAAATTTAAGTGGTTGATGCAGGATGGGAAAATGAAACTGACCTGACTGCAAACAGGCACTGACAAGGATTTGCTGAAAACGTTCCTCCCTGAAATGTTGTCGTTCCGTGCGTTCTGCCAACAAAGGAATGATTTCGGTTATGCCGATTTCTGTTACTTTTTCCAGCATCCATTCAAACCTTGCCGTATTCTTCAACAGTGAAATGCCCAGGAGCATTTTTTTGGGTGGTGCAGGATGAAAAATTTTTTCTTCAAGCCCAACCATCAATTTTTTCTTGTCTGCTTCAACAATGACAGCCTGGGCTGAACATCCTTTGCCATCGGTCAACAACAACCTGTTTCCAATCTGCATGCGCAACACAGTTATTGCGTGTTTGCGCACCTCCTCATTGAGAATTACCAATCCCTGCAACGATTGAAGCAATGGATAGTGAAAAAGGGGTAAAGGACTCATGTTCTTTCAGTACTTGCCATTTTCTAGAAAGGTGTATCCTCCATGTCCATGTCAGGCCCGTCATTCATCCTGCTGCCTTTCTGTATGTAGAGCTTGGCGCCGCCACCATCTTCGTTTACAGGCCTCCAGCTGCCACCACTTCCGTCCGCAGGCCTTCCAAATGGATCAAGGCTTTCATGTTCTTCAAACTTTTGAATATAGAGTTTGGCCTTGAGCTTGATGTTTTCCAAAGAACCATTGCGGTGCTTTGCAATTTTTACGTAGGTATCCCCCTTGGTATCTTCTCCCATATCATTGGTGGTGATGTCGTAATAATCAGGTCGATACAAGAACATGACCATATCAGCATCCTGTTCAATGGCTCCCGATTCACGCAAATCAGAAAGCTGAGGAACCTTCTGCCCGTCTTTTCTTTTCTCAACCTCACGGCTCAACTGGCTGAGTGCAATGATGGGAACCTGCAATTCTTTGGCCAACTGTTTGAGGTTTCTTGAAATGGTACTGATTTCCTGCTCACGGTTGGAATTCCTGTTGTCGCTGGACCCGCTCATCAACTGCAAATAATCGATGAGGATCAGGCCAACATCATGAAGGCTTTTCAACCTTCTGCATTTTGCCCTGAGTTCAAAAATGTTCAGTGCAGCGGAGTCATCCACGAATATTTTTGCTTTGGTCAGGGGCTCAATTCCTTTTTTGTACAACTGCTGCATTTCATGGTCTTCCATGCGGCCCCTTGATATTTTTTCAAGATGGATTTCACTTTCTGCGGAAAGAATCCTTTGAACCAGCTGGCCAGTGCTCATCTCCAAGCTAAAGAAGGCCACTGCAGTGGGCTTGGTGGGATGCATGGCTGCATTTCTGGCAAGGTTCAGCGCAAAGGCTGTTTTACCCACTGATGGACGCGCTGCAAGGATGATCAGGTCTGAACGCTGCCAACCATAGGTGGTCTTGTCGAGTGTAGGAAATCCTGTAGGGACGCCAGTAATGTCCTCATTTCTGGCCCTCATCTCATCAATCCTGTTCAATGTATCCATCACACTCTTGCCCAGTGTGTCAAATTCTTTTTTAAGCTGATCATTCGCAATGGAAAAAAGTTTCTGCTCTGCACTGTCCAACAGGTCAAACACATCCGTGGAATCATCGTAGGCATCTGTGATGATTTCAGAACTGATCCTGATCAATTCCCGCTGAATGAATTTTTCCTGCACAATGCGGGCATGTGCTTCAATATTGGCTGCGGAAACCACCGCATTGGTGAGTTTTGAAATGAAATAGGGTCCTCCCACAGCATCCAGCATCTCCATGGTTTTCAACTCCTCTACCACCGTCAACAGATCGATGGGTTTGTTGTCGGTATTCAACCGCACAATGGCGCGAAAAACCGTTTGGTGAGACTCCACATAAAAGCATTCCGGCTTGAGGATATTGATAACAACATCAAATGCAGCACGTTCCAGCATCACTGCCCCGAGCACAGCCTCTTCCAACTCACGGGATTGTGGAGGTACTTTACCAAGCGTCATTCCATTGAACTCCGGGGCCGTTTTACGCTTGTTTCTCCTGTCCCTGTTTACATTAAATTGATCCATTTACTTCCTTTTCAAATCGTTTTCAATCCCGTTTTCAGCACACAACGGGTCTGGAGAGCGAATATACCAAGGATGCCCCAAGCAACACCCATTTTGAAAAAACATTAATTGAGAACAGGCTATCCACATGACTGTCCACAGAAAAACCAGGGTTGTTGACAAGGGGGATTGGGTTATTAACAAGGGATGAGGGGTGAGGGGCAAGGGACGAGGGACAGGGGACAAGGGACGAGGGACAAGGGTTGAGAGATGAGGGATGAGCTTGCACGCAGAAGGTTGGGGATTAAGTTGAGAAAATTTTTTCAAAACCAAACACACACATCACTTGTCCCTCGTCACCTGTCCCTCGTCCCTTGTCACCTGTCCCTTGTCCCTTGCCCCTCATCCCTCACCCCTTTTCCTCCTGAAGTCTTATATTTGTAGCTATGACGATTTCATACAAATGGCTGATGGAGTATTTTGCTTCTCCCATCCCCCATGACAAGCTTTCACTGATCTTGAATTCAATCGGGCTGGAAGTGGAAGGCTATGAAGAATACCAGGAGATCAAGGGCAACCTGGCAGGCCTGGTTACCGGTGAAGTGCTTTCTGTTGAGAAGCATCCGAATGCAGACCGCCTTTCGGTCACTGCTGTCAATATTGGAGGAGAAAATCCACTGCAAATCGTTTGTGGGGCACCCAATGTGGCCGCAGGTCAAAAAGTTATTGTCGCCCCCATCGGAACCACCATATTCCCCACCTCAGGAGACCCTATCACAATGAAGGCGGTAAAGATCCGCAGCATTGAAAGCCATGGGATGATCTGTGCAGATGATGAGATCGGTCTTGGTTCAGACCATAGTGGGATTCGGGTGTTGGATGCCAACACGCCTGTAGGCATCCCTGTTGCAAACCTTTTTGAGCCTTACGATGACCATGTCATTGATATTGGACTGACACCCAACCGCAGCGATGCGATGAGCCACCTCGGCGTGGCCAGGGATGTCTGCAGCTGGTTGAACCACCACGAGGGAACATCCATTCAACCCATCTCCAGGCTTGACAACAGTATCCCTTCAACAGGCCAGGCTTGTCCAATTGAAGTCATCGTGGAAAACAAGGTTGATTGTCCGCGCTACACGGGCATCCTCATCAATGGCGTAACTGTTGGCGCTTCTCCAAAATGGATGCAGCAAAGGTTGAAAGCCATTGGACAAAGGCCCATCAACAATATTGTGGACATCACCAATTATATCCTACACGACACTGGCCAACCCCTGCATGCTTTTGATGCAGACCAAATCAAAGGAGGAAAAGTGAGGATCAAGAACCTTCCTGCAGGTAGCGCATTTCTTGGGCTGGACGACAAGGAAAGAAAACTGGAGGCCGGAGACCTGATGATCTGCGACGACGAGAGCAATCCCATGTGCATGGGTGGTGTTTTTGGAGGAAAAGAAAGTGGTGTATCAGAAAAGACCAAAAACATATTTCTCGAAAGTGCCTGGTTCCACCCGGTTTCGATCCGAAAAAGTTCATTCAAGCACCAGCTCAGGACGGATGCTGCAATGCATTTTGAAAAAAGTGTTGACATTGGGCAAACCCTTGAAGTCTTGAAAAAAGCAACCCTGCTGATTCAAACTGCGGCAGGTGGAGCCATCAACAGTGAGCCTGTTGATGTTTACCCCATTCCAAAAACACAACCTGTCATTGAATTGGGCTATTCCTATCTGCAGAAAATGAGTGGAAAGGCCTACGAAAAGCAGACAGCGAAAAACATCCTGCTTGGCATGGGATTTCAATTGGTCGATGAAAATGCGGAGACCATCACTGTTGAAACGCCAACCCACAAAACAGATGTCACCATCCCGGCTGACCTGGTAGAAGAGATCATGCGGATTGATGGCTTTGACAACATTGAAATTCCTTCCAGCATTACGATTTCCCCTTCCGTTTCCAGTGGAAGCAGGGATTACCCCATGCGCGAAAAGCTTTCTGGAATACTTGCGGGCATTGGATTCAATGAGATGCTCAACAACTCTATTACCCACAGTGCCAATTATACGGAAGAGGAAATGGGACGTGCAGTAAAAATGTTGAACAACCTGAGCTCAGAACTGGACACCCTTCGGCTGACCATGTTGGAAACTGGACTGCAAACCATGGCAAGAAACCTCAACCACAGAAATGACAACCTCAGGCTCTTTGAATTTGGGAAGACCTATGCAAAAAATGAAAGTTCATATTTTGAGGATGATCATCTCGCCTTGTTTACCGCAGGAAAAGTCAACGAAAAATCCTGGAACAAGGCAGAAGAAGATGCGAATCTTTTTTACCTGAAAGGTGTCATCAACGCACTACAGGTTCAATCCGGAATTGAAAAGATAAAATTCTCAGCAGAAGCATCAGACAGGTTTGATGATGCTCTTATCGGCACTGCAGGAAAACTAAAAGTGTTGACCATCGGAAAGCCTTCAGAGGCCATGTTGAAAAAGTTCGACATTCGGGTACCGGTTTGGTTTGCAGACATCCATTGGAACAACTGGCTGAAAGCCGGAGAGAAAAATGTCATCCGTTACCGGGAAATATCAAAATTCCCTGCTGTTCAACGCGACCTTTCATTTGTTGCTGACAATAGCATTACTTACAGCGAAATTGAAAAGTTGTTGAATGCCTTGTCGATGCCACAACTCAAGAGTTATCGCTTGTTTGATGTTTTCAAGAGTGAAAAACTGGGCAAGGATAAGCAATCCCTGGCCATGAATTTCACCTTCCTGGACGATGAGAAAACGATGAAAGATGAGGAAATTGATAAAATGATGGCTAAAATCACCAGCAATATTGAAAAAACCCTGCTTGCAGAGATTAGAAAATAAGTATGGCAGAACACAAGGAAAAATTCATCAGGATTGAGGAAAAATTAGGAACCCTCACCGCAAAACTTCGTGAATTCAAGCGCGATAACGACAAGATGCGCAAGGAACTGGATGAGAAAAAACTGCAATGGGAAGAGCTGAAAGCGAAGAACCAGCAGATGGAGATGCAAATGAACCTGTTGCGGGATGGGGAATCCAATGACTCAAAAGAATCCAGAACGGTGTTGGAAAAAAAGCTCAACGATTACATCAAGGAAATAGACAGGTGCATTGCCCTATTGGGTAACCAGGACTAGACCCTTTTGACCATCCTGACTTCTACAACATCATCACCCTGCGCGCATTGAAGGGTGTACACGCCATATGGCAGGTCATTCAATCCTTCCCATGATACCGAACTCTTGCCCGAGACGATGTTTTTTTCAGTTTTACAGCAAATTTTGCCATCTTCACTTTTGAGAGAAACATATAGGGGGTAATGGTTGGCATCTTCAACGTCAATCGTGAGATTGTCAATAAAAGTTGAAGCCTTAGGTTTTGCTAACATGGTAACAGTTTGTTTTTTAATCATTCTTGATAAAAACACCAGACCGCTCTCACTTTAGTTAATAAATTGTGAATAAATATAGCCAAATATTACGAAAATGCAAAATTTGATCACGATAAATCTTCCGGTTGCTGACAGGTCTTACCGACTGAAAATCAATGCAGAGGACGAAGAAACCGTCAGGAAGATGGCCAAAAAACTCAATGACCAGCTCCAGCAGTTCAAAACACAATATCCGGGCAAGGACATGCAAGACTATCTTGCCATGTCGCTGATTTCATTTGTTACTGAAGGGCAAGGTTCCAACACCGCGGTTTACGCAGACCAGGACACAGAAAATTTTTTAATGGGGATTGAGGCCAGTATCGACAAGGCCCTGGAAGACTGAACCCCATTTTAACGCCTTTTTATCCCCTTTTTTCGTTAACTTCGCCCCCATTGCCCCCGTATGAAATATTTTCGAAGGGATTGATTATGAAACAGAAAAAAACTATTATTCATGGAATCGTCACTCATCATACCCATCATCACAGGGATTGTAGCCGCATTGGCTGGTCTCGGACTGGGTAAACTAATTTTCGCAAAAGATACCCAGGCCAGGGTCGAAGAAGCCAAAAAACAAGCAGCACAAATCCTTTCAGACGCAGAATTCAAGTCTGAAAACCTTAAAAAAGAGAAACTCCTAGAAGCAAAAGAAAAGTTCGTTCAGCTCAAGGCAGACCATGAAAGGGACAGTCTTGAGAAAAACAAGAAAATCAACGATGCTGAAAACAGGATCAAGCAAAAGGAGCAAACCATCAACCAAAAGGTTGAAGCCGTTGAAAAACAGATAAAGGAAAACGACACCATCAAGGAACACCTCAACAGGCAAATTGAGATCGTCAACCAAAAAAGGACCGAACTCGAGAAGCACCAGGAAGAGCATATCCGGAAACTGGAAAAAATAGCGGGTCTTACTGCAGAAGACGCAAAGGCACAGTTGATTGAAAGCCTCAAGCAGGAAGCCCAAACCAGGGCCCTTTCTCTGCAACAGGAAATCATTGAAGATGCCCGTCAAAAGGCCAACAAAGAAGCCAGAAAGATCATCATCCAGAGCATCCAGCGTACAGCGGCAGAACAAACCATTGAAAATACCGTCACTGTTTTCCAGCTGGAAAGCGATGAAATCAAAGGACAAATCATCGGCCGTGAAGGACGCAACATCCGCGCCATTGAAGCTGCAACGGGAGTTGACCTGGTGGTGGATGATACACCAGAAGCCATTGTACTTTCCTCCTATGACCCCTTGAGAAGAGAAATCGCCAGGCTTTCACTGCAACGCCTTGTAAGTGACGGCAGGATCCATCCTGCCAGGATTGAGGAAGTGGTGGAAAAAACCCGCAGGCAACTGGAAGAGCAAGTGATGGAAATCGGTGAAAGAACCATCATAGAATTGGGCATCCATGGGCTGCACAAGGAACTTGTACGTGTTGTAGGTAAAATGAGGTTCAGGTCTTCTTATGGCCAAAACCTCCTGATGCACAGCCGCGAGGTGGCCAACCTTTGTGGCATCATGGCGGCAGAATTGGGCATGAACTCCAAGCTGGCAAAGCGTGCAGGCCTCTTGCACGATATTGGCAAGGTGCCCGATGAGGAAACTGAATTGAGCCATGCATTGTTAGGAGGTAAACTTGCTGAGAAGTATGGTGAAAACCCAGCAGTAGTCAACGCCATCGCAGCGCACCATGATGAGACAGAAATGCAATATGTAATCTCCCCTATCATCCAAGCCTGTGATGCCATCAGTGGCGCAAGGCCCGGAGCTAGAAGGGAAATCATGCAACAATACATTCAAAGGATCAAGGACCTGGAAAACCTCGCCATGACTTACCAAGGTGTAGAAAAGGCCTATGCCATCCAAGCCGGAAGGGAATTGAGGGTGATCGTTGAAGCCGACAAGGTAACCGATGGCGATAGCGATAAACTCAGCTTCGATATGGCCCAAAAGATCCAAACGGAAATGACCTACCCAGGACAAATCAAGGTAACTGTGATCCGTGAAAAAAGAGCGGTCAACGTTGCCCGATAAGAAATAGATTTTGTAATAAATAGGATTAATTATACTTTCGCACTCCAAATTTTTAGGTTATGAATCAAGCTATCGCATTTGTACATGAGCAGTTGACCCCCGTCAACAATTTCCCCAAGTTCAAAGCCGGTGACAATGTTACCGTAAACTATAAGATCATTGAAGGAAACAAAGAAAGGATCCAAAGTTTCAAGGGTGATGTAATCAAGCGTCAAGGCACTGCCGGAACCGCAACATTTACCGTAAGGAAAATGTCTGATGGTGTCGGTGTTGAAAGAACCTTTCCTGTTGCTTCACCAAACATTGAATCAGTTACCTTGAACAAAACCGGTAAGGTTCGCCGCGCCAAACTGTACTTCCTCAGGGAAAGAAGCGGTAAAAGGGCAAGGATCAAGGAAAAAAGGGTTAAATAATCCTTCCTACAATTTTTTGTTAATCCCGCCTTGTGCGGGATTTTTTTATGGACTTACCTTCCAAAGCCATGAAAAAAATAGTAGATTTGTTTTCTACTAAAATTTCAAACTATGTTATCCAATAGCACATTTTTGTTGGCAATGCCAGGTGGTTCTGAGTGGATTTTCATCATACTTGCTGTGCTGATCCTCTTTGGAGGCCGCAAAATCCCTGAGTTCATGCGCGGACTTGGAAAGGGCATCCGTGAATTCAACGATGCAAAATCCAATGTGAAGAAAGAGATTGAAGACGGAATGCAGGAAAAGGACAAGCAAGCCAACTGATCCTTACGCCCCGGTTTTGTACTCCCATCATTCTATATCGGAACTCCGAAGTAAATTGTCATGTGGCGAACTCAGCTGCACAGATATCACCAATGGTTATCTTCTGCAGATTGAACGCAAAAAGCACCTCAATGCTTTTATCGAAGTATTTGGGGAAGAGGCTTTGCAAAGAGCCAGAACCCTAGACCAAAAAAAAGACCATCCAACATCTTGGGGCAAACTCTATGGTGTTGTCATCGGCATCAAGGATGTCCTCTGCTACAAGGACCATCATGTAGGGGCCTCATCAGGCATATTAAAGGGATACACTGCCATTTACAACGCAACTGCCATTCAACGTTTGATGGACGAGGACGCCATCATCATAGGCAACCTCAACTGTGACGAGTTTGCCATGGGATCTTCCAATGAACATTCTGTACACGGCAGGGTTTTGAATGCCATTGATGAATCCCGCGTTCCCGGCGGTTCCTCAGGCGGCTCTGCGGTTGCAGTACAGGCAGACATGTGCATGGTCAGCCTCGGTTCAGATACAGGTGGATCGGTCAGGCAGCCAGCTGATTTTTGTGGCATCATCGGCATGAAACCTGGCTATGGCAGAATCTCCCGGTACGGCCTGTTGGCCTACGCCTCATCATTTGACCAAATCGGAATATTTTCAAAAAACATTGATGACCTCGCGCAGGTACTCTCTGTCATTGCTGGCCAGGATGCATTCGACAGCACATGCAGCAGCGCAGCCGTTCCTGATTATACAACCGAAATCAATCCTGAAGAGAAATACCGAATTGCTTACTTTCCACAAAGCATGGAACATCCCTCCCTTGATCCCGAGATCAAAAAAAACATTCAGGATTGGATGGGGGAAATGAAAGCAAAAGGACACAGCATTGAACCAGTAGATTTTGAATACCTGGATCATGTTGTGCCCACCTACTATGTGTTGACCACTGCAGAAGCCTCATCCAACCTATCAAGGTATGATGGGATTAAATTTGGATACAGGACTTCCCAGAAGACTGAAAGCCTGAATGAATTGTATAAAAAAACAAGGTCTGAAGGTTTTGGGAAGGAAGTCAAGAGAAGGATCATGCTTGGCACTTTCGTTTTGAGCACCGGATATTATGACGCATATTATGCAAAGGCGCAACAGGTTAGACGCCTGATTACTGATAAGACAAACAGTATTTTTTCGCAGTACGACCTCATAGTCATGCCAACAACCCCTGCAACTGCATTTAAATTTGGTGAAAAAAGCAATGATGCTGTTGAAATGTTTTTGGGTGATCTCTACACCGTCTATGCAAACCTTGCAGGCATCGCTGCCATCTCCCTTCCATTGTTCAAGCATTCAAATGGCATGCCATTTGGCGTTCAGGTGATGTCAGACAGGCTGCAGGAAACCAAGCTATTGTCTTTTTCCACTCAGGCCATGAAAAGCTGAAGATGGCTATACAAAATAAAATAATTGCATTGGTCGTTGCGGCTGGAATATTGATGCAGGGTGCCGGAACTGCCCAAACAACAGCACCTTCAGGCAAAAGCAGCAGCATACAATGGGATGAACTCAACCCCAGAGCAATAGGATTTGTAAAAGACTATCTTGACATACACGAAGATCGACTCATGAAAATGAAAGTATGGGGACAACCCTATTTCATCATGATAGAATCTGTCCTGAACAGGTATCATCTCCCTCCCTCGCTCAAGTACCTCGCAGTGATCGAATCAGACCTCAAAAGCACTGCACTGTCCTCGGCCGGAGCAGTTGGTCCATGGCAGTTCATGCCCGGTACAGCCAGAGATCTTGGATTGGTTGTAACAGCCACGAGAGATGATCGCATGGACCTGTACAAAAGTTCACATGCAGCAGCCAAATTCCTTTCGCGCATGCATGAACAGTTGGGTGATTGGCTCTTGGTGGTTGCTGCATACAATGGAGGTTTGGCCAGGGTTGAAAACATCTTGCCAATAAAAAATCAAGGGACTTCTGGATGATTCAACATGAACTGCCGGCAGAATCCAGGAACCATGTCAAAAAATTCATTGCAACACATTACATCTTTGAACGCAACGGCAGTGAAACAACCGGAATTAAAAAAACTGCAGAAAAACAGCCCTTGTTGTCAGCAGATGAGTTGGCAAATTCAGATACGCTCTCTATCACAGGCAGATATTCCAGCATGGTCATCACCAAGAACCTTGCTGTGGATCTTGTGCTTTTCAACAAGTGGAACCCAGACTTTGACAAAAAGGTGATGATGGAAAACTATCCCATCCGGTTGCCCAAGGATAAGATTGGTGCATTTCAGTCCAATAGAAATAAAATTGCGCAGGAATCGATTCTGTTGATGATGCAACAGAACATTGATGCAGGAAACGAATATCCACAGCCTTTAAGTCTGCCTGCACCAATTCAAAAAAGGAAGCCCGTCAAGGGCAAAAGATGATCTAGTAGTCGTCATCATCGTCAAATCCACCACCGCCGCCTGCACCATCGTCAAAATATCCAAGATCCTTGAATTCATCATCAATGGAAAAGTCATCGTCGTCAGATACTTTCTTTCCACCAGATTTAGAAGATTTTGATTTGGGGATATCAAATTCTTGAAAGTCAGGATCCCAACTGTCGTCCTCCTCAGCTTTCTCCCAATCGTCATCCATGTCAACGTCTGCGTCGTCATCATCGTCAGAAGCTCGTCCGGATTTTTTTGCAGGCATCTCATCATCCTGATCAAAATCATCGTCTTCCTCCTCTTGCTTTTTCTTTGATTTTGGTGCAGCTTTTGCAGCCTTTGAAGAGGTTTCACTTCCTTCAGGTTTTGCGACAACCTTTTTTTCTTTTACTGACTTTGCCATAGCAACATGAGATTTACCCTGTAAAATTTCTGAGACTTTTTTACTTGACCAAATATTTTGAAAATATTTTTTCTTTTAATGCGGATAACTAGGCTTTGATGATTTGATCCCGTTCCGGACCATTGGAAATGTAACTGACATCGACCCCCAAGTATTCATTGATAAAACCAATATAATGCTTCATTTGTTGTGGAAGGGCGCCCTTGTCCCTGATCTTGGTGATGTCGGTTTTCCAACCTTCAAATTGTTCATAATGAGGATCTATTGAGACCTTGTTCATCTGGAACGGTACTGCCTTTTCCTGTTTTCCGTCAATGCCATAGCTGGTGCAAACTGAGAGGGTATCAAACGCATCCAATACGTCTGCCTTGGTCATGACAATTTGTGTAACACCGTTGACCATGCAGGCAAAGTTCAAGGCCACGAGATCAATCCAGCCACAACGGCGTGGCCTTCCAGTCGTAGCACCAAATTCACTGCCGATTTTGCGCAGGCGTTCACCTGTTTCGTCGTGCAATTCTGTTGGGAAAGGTCCGCTACCTACTCTTGTGCAATAGGCCTTGGTAACGCCAATCACTTCCTTGATTTTTTGTGGAGCAATGCCAAGACCTGTGCAAACACCAGCAGATATGGTGCTGGAAGAGGTAACAAATGGAAATGTTCCAAAATCAACATCCAGCATGCTGCCTTGTGCTCCTTCTGCCAATACCTTTTTTCCTTCCCTTATTTTTTCGTTGATGAAATATTCTCCGTTGACAATTTTCAGGCTGCGCATGAACTCTATCCCCTCAAAAAACTCCTCTTCCCACTCGCTGATGTCTTCATTGAAGCCAAACGAATCCAGCAAACGCTGGTGCTTCATGCGCAGTTTGATGTACTGGGTGGTAAAGCTCTTGTCCAACAGGTCCCCTACCCGCAAGCCATTCCTGCCCGTTTTGTCCATGTAGGCCGGTCCTATTCCCTTCAAGGTTGATCCGATTTTTTCATTTCCCTTGGACAACTCAGATGCCTTGTCCAAGGCCCTGTGTGAAGGGAGGATGAGATGGGTCCTTTCAGCAACATAAAGATGCTTGCGACCATCTATTCCAAAAGCCGCCACCTTGTCGTATTCCTTTTTCAAGGTAACCGCGTCAAGTACCACACCATTTCCAATAAGGTTGGTGGTATTTTCATGAAAAATGCCAGAAGGTATTTGATGCAAAACCACTTTCTGACCTTCCACATACAACGTGTGTCCTGCATTCGGACCGCCCTGAAACCTGGCGATGATGTCATACTGCGGTGCAAAATAATCTACGATCTTCCCTTTTCCTTCGTCGCCCCATTGCAGGCCAAGTAGTACATCAACCATAAAATTGTTTAGATGTTAAGTCGCAAATTTAGTAGAATGAAACATAAGGTGAAAAAATAAATATCCTCATTTATGCATCAACGTCATAACGCTGCACCGATTGGATTCCTGAGAGTTCTTTCAGTTTGGTAAAAAGCATGTCAAGCTCATCCTTGTCGTGTACATAAAGCCTGATGTTGCCTTCAAAAATTCCTTCCCTGGCCTCAACCGTGATTGCACTGATGTTGATGCGCAATTCCCCAGAAATCAGGTTGGTGATCTTGTGGATAACACCCACATCATCCAGGCCGGTAATCTTCAAACCGGTAAGGAATGAAATTTCCTTGTTCTTTGCCCACTTTGTTTTCACGACCCGGTGTCCAAAACTGGAAAGCAGCCTGGTGGCGTTGGGGCAATTTGTGCGGTGGATGATCAGGCCCTTGCCCGTGGAAACAAAACCAAAAACATCGTCCCCAGGAATGGGTTTGCAACAGTTTGCAAGTGTATAAACGATCTTGTCGCTGCTTTCACCAAATATGACCAACTCCGTGTCCTTTTTGATCTCCTGCTTTTGCAGGGAAGGTTCCGGCCTTTCCGGCTCAGTTTTTTTGATGCGTATCAACTCCAGCTTATCGCCACGGACAGTGAACTCACCCAACTCCTTGAGGTTGATTTTCTTGGTAGCAATTTGGTAAAAAAGATCGAGTGGGGATGGCGTCTTGTAAAAATTCACCAATTCCTCAATGTTGTGCTGAGACATGGCAGCACCAACGGCGAGCAATTTTTTTTCGGCAAAGTACCTGCCATCTTCAGAAATTTTCCTCTTTTCTTCTTTCAGCGCATCCTTGATCCTGTTCCTTGCCTTTGCAGTAACAACCATGGACAACCAGTCCTCGCTTGGCTTTTGCTTGTTGGAAGTGATGACTTCCAACTGATCTCCACTCCGCAGTTTGTGGCCGATGGGTACGAGTTTATGGTTCACCTTGGCTCCGATGCATTTTGAGCCGATGGCCGTATGGATCGAAAATGCAAAATCAAGTGCGCTTGAACCTATCGGGAGCATTTTCACATCACCCTTTGGTGTGTAGACATAAATTTCTTCCGACAGGAAAGAAGTCTTGAAATCATGCAGAAAATCTATGGAACTGATGTCTTCGGTACCCAGCACTTCCTTGATCTGGGAGAACCAAATGTCAAAACGGTCTTCTTCAGCACCGCCTTCCTTGTACTTCCAGTGTGCTGCCAAACCCTTTTCGGCAATTTCATTCATGCGCTTGGAGCGAATCTGCACCTCAACCCATTTTCCCTGAGGACCCATCACTGTGGTATGCAACGCCTCGTACCCGTTTGACTTTGGATTGCTGAGCCAGTCCCTGAGTCGTTCAGGGGCTGGATTGTACATGTCCGTTATGAAGGAATATACCTTCCAACAGGCCTCTTTTTCCAACTCTGAAGGTGTATCAACAATGACGCGGATGGCAAAAAGATCATAGACCTCTTCAAATTCAACATTTTTCTTTTTCATCTTGTTCCAAATCGAATGGATCGATTTGGGACGGCCGTAAATTTCATACGCAAAACCACCCTTGTCAAGCCTTTCCTTTACTGGCTTGATGAATTCGTTGATGTACCTTGACCTTTCCCTTTTGGTCTCTGCCAGTTTTCTTGCAATGGTCCTGTAGGTATCCGGCTCAAGGTACTTCATGGCAAGATCTTCCATCTCGGTTTTGATGGCATAAAGACCCATCCTGTGCGCCAACGGAGCGTATACATAAACCGTTTCGGAAGAGACCTTCAGTTGTTTTTCTCGCTTCATGCTGTCGAGGGTCCGCATGTTGTGCATCCTGTCGGCCAGCTTGATCAGGATTACCCTTGGGTCATCGGTAAGGGTCAGGAGAATTTTACGAAAATTCTCCGCCTGCTGGCTGGAGTTCTTGTCAACAACGGTTGCAATCTTCGTCAGCCCATCGATGATTTTGGTGATCTCGCTGCCAAATTCCCGTTGGATATCTTCCAAGCCGATGTCGGTATCTTCTACGGTATCGTGAAGCAAGGCACAAATGGTGGAACGCACCCCGAGGCCAATTTCCTCCACACAAATCATGGCCACGGCCAGTGGATGAAAAATATATGGCTCACCACTTTTTCTCCGCATGGTTTTGTGGGCTTCCACTGCCATTTCAAATGCCGAACGAACCAATTCCTTGTCTCCCGTCTTGAGCGTTGGCTTCAGTACACGCAGAAGGGCCCTGTACCGGCGGACGATTTCTTTCTTTTCCTGCTCTTCAGTAAGGTCATAGTGGGGCTGAACCATATCTTTTTCTAAACTATCCATTACTCCAAATTTACTAAAATCGTTTTGAATCACTTTTTTTCGTCTGAAAGAGTTACCTTTGCCACCCAATTTGAAAAGAGACATCTGTCTGTAATGCAGGCAGCCCAAAATGCGGGTGTGGTGAAATTGGTAGACACGCCAGACTTAGGATCTGGTGCTGCGAGGCTTGGGGGTTCGAGTCCCTCCACCCGCACTTCTCTTTTCTAAATACAATAAACGTATGGCACAAATCACCAGGGAGCTGATTGCTCCCCTCCACGAAAAGATCACGGTAACGGTTTCCACTTCAGATTACAATGCGGGCTTCGAGTCATCGCTTAAAAAATATGCCAAAACCGCAAACATTCCAGGCTTCAGGAAAGGAATGGTTCCCACCGGTGTTGTCAAAAAAATGTACGGTGCCTCCGTCTTTGCAGAAGAGGTGCTGAAGTCCATAGAAAATGAGCTGATGCAGTACCTGCAACAGGAAAACATCTCCTACCTTGGACAGCCCATCCCGGAAGATGCCAACGATCCTGCCATGTTCAACCACAATGAACCCAAGGATTACAGCTTCTCTTTTGAGATTGGATTGAAACCCGAGTTCACCATACCCGATCTTGCTGCAGCATCCACCACACTTCATGTTGTTGAAGCCACAGACGAGATGGTTGAAGAGGAGATAGACAGGATCAGCAGGCGCTTGGGCAAAATGACTGAACCTGAAACGGTTACCAATGAAGAGGACGTTTTGAATGTTTCCTTCCAAAAGTCTGATGCCAGCGGAGCCGTCGAAGAAGGCGCTGAAAAAAAGGAAAACTCGCTCTTGCTCAAATATTTCAGTACTGCCACGAGGGCAGCATTGTTGGGAAAGAAAAAAGACGAATCCATTGTGATTCAGCTTTCAACTGCTTTTGAAGAAAAAGAAAGGGAATGGATAGCAGGCGACTTGGGATTGGATAAGCAAAGTGCAGAAGATATGGCACAGCATTTTCTCTTGCACATCAGCAAGATTGCATTTGTGGAAAAGCGTCCAATGGACGAGCCTTTCTTCAAGGAAGCCATGCCAGGAAAGGATATCACCACAGAGGATGCGTTCAGGTCTGAAATCCGCAACCAAATAGCAGCATATTGGAAGCAACAAGCGCAGCACCTGCTGCAACACGAGATTTTCCATATCCTGTCTGAAGAAACCAAGATGGACTTTCCTGAAGCGTTTCTGAAGTCATGGTTGTTGAAAAGCAGCGAAAAGGAACAAACCGAAGAGACCGTTGAAAAGGAATTTCCAGCTTTCCTGAACCAATTGAGGTGGACCCTGGTCAGCAATGAGATCGGAACCCAACATGCTATCCAGGTGAGCCGCGAAGAAATCACTGATAGCATTCGCCAACAATTGATGGGATATTTCGGATCCATGAACATGGGTGGAAACCTCGAGTGGCTCGACAGTTATGTTGAAAAAATGATGAGTGACAAGCAGCAGGTTGAAGGTGCTTATCAGCGTGTATTCAGCTCAAAGGTACTTGAGTGGGCCGCTTCACAAGCCAAACCAACACAGAAAACAGTAAGCCCTGCTGAGTTCCAGGAATTGCAGGGAAAGCACAACCATTGATTGGTTCAAATTAGCTCCAGAGGTTTAGGCGGTTAGACAATTTGGGATTTATCATTTTTCCCAAACTTCTACCCTCCTAAACCTTTAAACATACATGGCATTTTGTCCGCTTTTCTTTCGGGCACGTTATTTGGTTACTATTTGTACTAATTTGCTATAACAAAATCCTGATCATCATGAACCTTGGTAAGGAATTCGAAAAATTTGCGATAAAGGACAGGGGCATTTCAAGCAATACCCTTCATGGCTACACCAACCACATGGTGACCAACCTGACCCCAAACATCATTGAGGAACGCCCGATGAACGTGGCCGTCATGGACGTATACAGCAGGCTGATGATGGACCGGATCATTTTCTTGGGCTATCCCATTTCAGACGAAGTGGCCAATATCATTACAGCGCAGCTGTTGTTCCTTGACAGCACTGACCGTACAAGGGATATCCAGATGTACATCAACAGCCCGGGTGGATCGGTTTATTCAGGCATGGGCGTTTACGACACCATGCAGTATGTGAGTCCGGATGTATCCACCATCTGCATTGGCGTTGCGGCCAGCATGGCAGCAGTGTTGATGTGTGCAGGAACCGCAGGAAAAAGAACTGCGTTGAAACATTCCAGGATCATGATGCACCAGCCCAGTGCAGGCGCTGGTGGCCAGGCAAGTGATATTGAGATTACCGTATCGCAGGTACGGAAACTAAAACACGAATTGTATGAGGTTGTTGCTGAGCACAGTGGCCAGCCAATAGACAGAATCGCAAAAGATTTTGACAGGGATTTTTGGATGACCGCATTGGAAGCAAAAGAATACGGACTGGTAGATGAGGTCCTTTTGCTCAACCCTAAAAAGAAGAAAGCCTAAACCGATCAATATGAAATTGAATCATACCAATTCAGTACGCATGGACGAGGAACAGGAACCACAACAACAAGACAATGTGATGGAAAACATGGTTGCGGGTGCCCGTTTTGATAAAAAATTCATTGAACAAAGGAAAGTATTTCTCTGGGGTGTGGTAGACGACAAATCTGCGAAAGACATCACGGCAAGGTTGATGTTTTTGGATGCCATGGATCCAGGAAAAGAAATCAAGTTTTATATCAACAGTCCTGGAGGCGTTGTCACCAGTGGCATGGTCATCTATGATACCATGAAAATGATCAAGTCTCCCGTATCCACAATTTGCATGGGTATGGCAGCCTCCATGGGATCCATACTTTTGAGTGGTGGAGAGAAGGGCAGGCGGTTCATTTTCCCTCACGGAGAGGTGATGATTCATCAGCCTTCCGGTGGCGGACAAGGAACATCAGCCGATCTCGAAATCATGGCTGTCCAGATCAGGAAAATAAAAGAACTGGGTGCGAAAATACTTTCAGACAATTGTGGCCAGCCCTTTGAAAAGATCATGAAGGATTTTGACCGTGACTATTGGATGGGTGCTGAAGAATCCCTCAAATACGGGATTGTAGACGGCGTACTCGATTCCATCTGACCTTCTTAACTATCCAACAGCTGAATATGGCCAAATCAACGTTACATTGTTCATTTTGCGGAAAAAACCGTGATGAGGTTAAAATCCTCATTGCCGGTCAGGAAGGCCATATTTGTGAGGGCTGTGTGGAGCATGCAAAAGAAATCGTTCACTCAGAGGTGGAATCCAAGCAGGAAGGCAAATCAGGATACAAGCTCACCATCAGAAAGCCAATTGAACTCAAACTTCATCTGGATGAGTACATCATCGGACAGGATGAGGCCAAGAAAATCATTTCTGTTGCTGTTTACAACCACTATAAACGCCTGAACCAGATTTCAAGGTCTACTAAAAAAACGAGGCCAGAAGATCCACTCGACGATATTGAAATTGAAAAGAGCAATGTGATCATGGTAGGGGAAACAGGCACTGGAAAAACCCTCTTGGCCAAAACAATTGCCAAGTTGCTCAATGTGCCATTTGCTATTGTAGATGCAACGGTATTTACAGAAGCTGGTTATGTGGGAGAGGATGTTGAAAGCATCCTGACAAGGCTTTTGCAGGTCTGCAACTATGATGTGGATGCTGCGGAGAAAGGAATTGTATACATCGATGAGATTGACAAGATTGCAAGGAAAACCGATAACCCATCCATCACCAGGGATGTAAGTGGCGAAGGTGTTCAACAGGGCCTGTTGAAATTGTTGGAAGGCACGGATGTATTGGTGCCGCCACAAGGTGGGAGAAAACATCCGGACCAAAAACTCATCAAGATCAATACACAAAATATTCTATTCATTTGTGGTGGGGCCTTTGATGGCGTAGACAAGATCATTGCACGCCGTGTCAATACAAACTCAATAGGTTTCAATGTGAACAAGGAGCTGCAGGATGCCATGAAAAGCAACCTCTTGAAATTTGTCAATGCACAGGACCTCAAATCATTTGGCTTGATTCCGGAACTGCTGGGAAGATTGCCCATCGTCACCTATTTGGATCCTCTTGACAAGGATACGTTGAGGGCCATTCTCAGCAAGCCCAAAAACGCATTGATCAAACAATACATCAAACTGTTTCAACTGGAAGGCATCGCCCTTCAGTTTGAGGATGAAGTCTTGGACTTCATGGTGGAGAAAGCCATGGAATACAAACTGGGCGCAAGGGGCTTGCGTTCCATTTGTGAGAGCATCCTTACCGACGCCATGTTTGAATTGCCATCTGCAGCTGTAAAAGAGTTTACGTTGACTGCCGAATACGCGAGAAAGAAATTTGACCTTACCAAAATGGGCGTCCTCAAAGTGGCCTGATTGACATGAAGGAACTCATAGATCAACTGAAAAAAGAGGCTGACATCAGCGAATCACAAGCCCTCGAAGCCATCCGCATCATCAAGGAATACGCCAAAAAAAAACTTCCCCTCTTTGGCGGTGCCATCGACAAGCTGTTTGACAAATATGCTCCAAGACAAGAAGAAGATTTTTTGGATTGATGTTGTAGGCTGATTCTGCCTTATTCATCAAAGGAAAAATAAGGGACCATTTTATCCACCATCTCCTTGGTTGCTGTTGCCAACTTGTACAGATCTGCTTCATTCTTGAAAGCACCATGCATGTCCCTGTAGGCCAGCAGCGAAGTTGCAAATGCATGCGTCATGTAAGGATGCTTTCTCAGATCAGCATAACTGCATTGGTTGATGGGAATTTTTTTTAGGCTGCTCCTTCCCGCTACCATCACCCGTGCAACAAGCAATTCAAAAGTGGAATCGCGCAGACCATATACCTCTTTCAATTGCTGGATTTCATGAAACCCTCCGAGCCGATCACGGTATTTGATGATCCTTGCAGACAGGCGTTCACCAATGCCTGGCAGTCGTTCAAGTGCAACGCTGTCAGCTTCGTTGAGGTCAACTATTTTTGTTTCCAGTGGGTATGGCCTGGCCCTGCTCTCATGTAAAGGATAAGGGGCTGAAGGAACAGAGCCGCGGGCGGGTATTGGATATTGATGTGAATATTTGGGCCAGTACTTGCGGTTGTAGCGGATGCTGTCTTGTCGGGCCACCAGGATTTTTTTTGACCTGGCAACCTGCACTGGAGTGACCTCAAGCAGGTCTTCTGGTGTTCCATCTTCCGCAAAAAACAATGGCAGTGTCCAAAGCAATGTGCCAATAAACAACAAAATGTAAATACCCCTTCTTTCTTTTTTTGAAAAAGAAAGGAAAAGCTTGACATGCTCTTTCATTTCCATGCGGCGAACATACCCTGTGCTTCCAACAAGACCAGGGGAAAAAAACGCTTACCGAATCGTATTATTCACAGAAATAACAAGGCCATCATGGGCCAACTGCATGCCCTTGGGAAGGGAAAGATTGACCTCTTGGTGCAGCCCCATCTGATGGCTTACATGCGTAAAATATGTTTGGGGAATTTCTAGCGCTGCAGCGAGTTGTATTGCCTCCTGGAGGGTAAAATGGGAAATGTGTTTTTCCTGCCTGAGTGCATTGATGACCAATACATCGGAACCCCTTATTTTTTCTTTCTCTGATGCTTCAATGAAGTTGGCATCTGTGATGTAGGTAAAATTTCCGATCCTATAACCGGTCACACCCATGTGCAGGTGCCTTACCTGAATGGGAACAAAATGGATATCACCCACCCAGAAGGGATGGTCATTGATTTCGTTGAGGTCAAGCTCGGGGATACCGGGATATTTTTTTTCACTGAAGGCATAGTAAAAATCACGCTTCAAGGCATCTGCAGTTTCAGCATTGGCATACAGCGGCATGGGCTTTTGCGAAAAAAAATTATACGCCCGGATGTCATCAAGTCCTGCAATATGGTCCTTGTGCGAGTGCGTAAAAACCACGCCATCCAAATGATCAATTGAAGACCGCAACATCTGGTACCTGAAGTCTGGTGTCGTATCAATGACAACCGCAGTGGAAGATGACTTGAGTAAAATGCTGCTCCGCAAGCGGTTGTCTTTCTTGTCGGTCGACTTGCACACGGCACATTTGCAGGCAATCATTGGGACGCCCCCACTTGTTCCTGTGCCAAGAAATTCAATACTGAGCGACAATGCAGGTGGATTTGGTTCTGGTGGAAAAGACGCTAGACTTCGACAGCAATGAGTTCTGTCTTGAGGGTGATTTCCTCAAACAATTTTTTGCTTTCAATGCTCAGGTGGTCGGCTTCAATCGGAAGGTTTGATACCAGGTCTATCAATGTATTGATTCTTCCCTCGGTTTGCAGGAACTTGTTCAGTACCACAACCTTTTTAGATTCAAGGATACAATACCCGCTTTGGAAAGTTCCCCGCTCATACCTGATGATGTATCCGGCCTCAGAAACGATCTTTTCAATTTTTTCAAGTGTTGAAGGGGTGAACCTTAACTTCATGTACAGGTATTTTTACAAATTTAACGAATGGGCCAGTCGGATGAAAGCAGCAGACAGAATAGTTGTGAACATTTTAATCCATTTTTGTGAATAATCATTTTATGGATTGATCGCTTTGAATTGTAAAAAACACGCCAGGGCATTCAATTAATCCATCAAATCCCTGTTACCCTTCATACCTTTGCAGGGTACTGCACATTCTTCAACAATTCACTCCTACCATGTCATACAGGAAAATCATCAACGATCCTGTTCACGGATTCATCACCATCAATGACCCATTGATTTACGAAATCCTGTCACACCCCTGGTTCCAACGGTTGAGGAGAATCAACCAGATGGCCATGTCTTACCTTGTGTATCCGGGAGCAGTGCATTCGAGGCTGCACCATGCCCTTGGGGCATACCACCTGATGCACAATGCATTGTATGAATTGCGGGAGAAAGGCATATCGTTTACGGCAGAGGAAGAACAGGCTGCAAAAATTGCCATCCTGTTGCACGATGTTGGCCATGGACCTTTTTCGCATGCACTGGAGTCCATGGTGGTAAGGGGGCTTGAACATGAAACACTTTCGTTGATGATCATGGAAGAGCTGAACCACTCCTTGGGTGGAAAGCTCACCATGGCCATTGAGATATTCAGGAACATTTACCCAAAGAAATTCTTGCACCAACTGATCAGTGGACAACTTGACGTTGACCGGATGGACTACCTGACAAGGGACAGTTTTTTTTCCGGTGTGATTGAAGGCATGATCGGCTGTGACAGGATCATCAAAATGCTGACCGTTCATAACGGAGAACTTGTAGTGGAAGAAAAAGGCATCTATACCATTGAGGAGTTTCTGGTATCCAGAAGGTTGATGTATTGGCAGGTATACCAGCACAAAACCGTTTTGAGTGCAGAAATGACATTGGTTAAAATCCTGGAACGTGCAAGCCTTTTGCACCAGCGAAACGACAAGCAGATCGCCCAGGATGATGGGCTCAGCAAGCTTCTTTTTGGCAACATGTCAGCGCTGGGAAGAGAAGACCTTGAATTGTTTTGCAAATTGGATGACAGTGATGTGATCAGCATCATCAAAAAATGGAGAAATCATCCGGACAAGGTCTTGTCAATCCTTTGTACCGCCCTCTTGGACAGGAAGCTGTTGAAGTTGCGCCTGCAAAATGATCCCATTACCCCGAATGAACTTCAGGAAAAAAGGGCTGCCATCGCCCACTCATCCTCCCTGCCGCTGGAAGATGCCGCCTTTCTGGCTTTCACTGGTGAAGCAGAAAACAGCCTTTACAACCCTGACAACGAAAGGATCAACATCCTTTTCAAGGATGGAAGGGTAAGGGACATCTCCCAAGTGGATTCGCCACTCATCCATCAAAACCTCTCACATCCTGTAAAAAAATTTTATATTTGTTTTTACCAACCTTAATCAAAGGAGTCTAAGGTGCAAAACCATCTTTTCCGCAATTCCTTCAGGGCAAACTGAAGAAAGCAATCCATGAATATGCAATTTTCAGCACAGCAAATTTCCGCCCTGGTCAATGGCCAAATTGAAGGAAATCCCTTGGCATCCGTAAGCGGTTTGGCAAAAATTGAAGATGCGAATCCCGGTGATCTTGCCTTTCTTGCAAACCTTAAATACGAGGAATTTCTCTATACTACCCGTGCAAGCATCATCATCATTGGCGACAGCCTCCAGCTGAAAAAGCCGGTAAATGCAACACTGGTGCGGGTAAAGGATGCTTACTCGTCCTTTGCCCTGCTCATGCAGCATTACCAAAAAATGCAGGAAAAAAGCCTGGTGGGGATTCAGGAACCCGTTTTCATCCATCCCAGTGCCTCAGTTGGCAAGGATGTATTCATTGGTGCTTTTGCCTATATAGGCGAAAATGTTGTGGTGGGAGATGGAGTGAAACTCTATCCCCACGTGTTCATTGGCAACCAGGTTTCCATCGGAGAAAGATCAACCCTGCATTCAGGCGTAAAAATTTACCATGACTGCCTGATCGGCAAAGATGTGACGATCCATGCAGGTTCTGTTCTGGGCAGTGATGGATTTGGATTCGCCCCGCAACAGAATGGCACCTATAATAAGGTACCACAACTGGGAAATGTGGTCATTGAAGACCATGTTGAAATTGGTGCCAATACTTGTATTGACAGGGCAACCATGGGATCAACCATCATCAGGAAAGGAACAAAACTGGACAACCTGTTACAAATAGCCCACAATGTTGAAGTAGGCGAAAACAGTGTCATTGCAGCACAAACCGGCATCAGTGGTAGTACCAAGATCGGGAAAAATGTGATGATGGGAGGACAGGTTGGGGTTAATGGGCATATCGCCATTGCAGATGGCACAAGGATTGGCGGACAAAGTGGGGTTACAAAATCCGTTCTCAGTCAAAATACATCTTTGGATGGCACGCCAGCATTTGACTTCAAAGACTCCCTTCGTTCAAAATCGGTCTACAAGAGGCTTCCGGCACTGGAGAAAAAAATCAAGGAACTCGAACAACTCCTCAGTGAATTGATCAAGGAGCGAGAAGCTATTTCTTCTTAAAAATTGATTTTCAATATATTATAACCATTTTCCACCTGTGAAAAATGGTTTATCTTTGCAGCCAATTTCAAGCGAATGAGTCAAAAATTCAATCCAGACAAACAACATACCCTCAAGGGTCCTATCAGCATATCTGGCACTGGCCTTCATACCGGTATCCTGGTTGACATGGTACTGAAGCCGGCCAATGCTGGATTTGGATTTCAGTTCAAGCGGGTTGACCTGCCAGGAGAACCAGTTATCAAGGCAGATTGTGATCTGGTCACAGATACCTCGAGAGGTACCACTTTAGAGGACCAAGGTGCAAAAGTCAGCACGGTTGAGCACGTTCTTGCAGCATTGGTAGGAATGGGCATAGACAATTGCCAGATTGAAATCAATGGGCCGGAAATTCCCATCATGGATGGCAGCTCCCAGCCATTCGTTGAAGCCATCGAAAAAGCTGGCATCGAAGAGCAGGAAGCTGCAAAACATTGGTATACCATCGATACCAACATTTCATTTTACCATGAAGGCAAAAGGGTGGAAATGGTTGCCATGCCAGCTGTTGAATACAAGGTTACAACATTGATTGATTTTAACAGTCCTGTTCTGGGTACCCAGCATGCAGGCCTCAAGGATATTGGTGATTTCAAGGCTGAAATCGCCCCCTGCAGAACATTCTGCTTTTTGCACGAGCTGGAAGCCTTGCTGGCAAACAACCTCATCAAAGGCGGTGACATCAACAATGCGATTGTTGTAGTGGACAAACCTGTTACGGATGAGGAAATGGGCAGGTTGGCCGGCATCTTCAAAAGAGACAACATTGAGGTAAAGAGTGAGGGATATCTCAACAACCTTGAACTCCGTTTTCCAAATGAACCTGCACGGCACAAGCTCCTGGATGTAATCGGAGACCTTGCCCTGATAGGCTACCCGATCAAAGCCCATATCATTGCCAACAGGCCAGGGCATTACTCCAATGTGGAGTTTGCCAAGCTGATCAAGCAATACATCAAGAAAAACAGGCATGTCAAAAATGTCCCTGTTTATGATCCCAACCAACAACCTGTTTACAATACCACACAAATCGAAAAGGTGTTGCCACACAGGTACCCCTTTCTTCTGGTGGATAAGATCATTGAACTCAGCGATACCCATATAGTAGGCATCAAAAACGTGACCTTCAACGAGCCTTTTTTTGCAGGTCATTTTCCGGGGAACCCTGTCATGCCGGGAGTCCTGCAGGTGGAAGCCCTGGCCCAAACGGGAGGAATTCTCGCCATCAACTGCCTTCCCCCTGGAGAATATGACACCTATTTTGTGAAGATTGACAATTGCAAATTCAAGCACAAGGTTGTGCCAGGCGACACCTTGATCATGAAACTGGAATTAACAGGCCCCATCCGCAGGGGAATCTGTGAAATGATTGGTACGGTATACGTAGGAAATAAAATTACCACAGAAACCATGTTGATGGCGCAATTGGTGAAGAGAGAAGGTATCTAATACTAAATGAATGAAACCATGATCCATCCGCATACATATATCCACCACAATGCCAAAGTGGCAACCAACGTCAAGATTGATCCGTTTTCGGTCATTCACCAGAATGTTGAAATCGGCGAAGGGACTTGGATTGGCAGCAATGTGACCATCATGGATGGGGCACGCATTGGCAAGAATTGCAGGATTTTTCCGGGAGCGGTTATTTCGGCTGCCCCACAGGACCTGAAATTTGAAGGGGAAGTTACCAGTGTGGAAATAGGAGACAACACTACCATCAGGGAATTTGTGACCATTCACAGGGGTACAAAGGACAAGTGGAAAACAGTAGTAGGCAACAATTGTCTTATCATGGCCTATAGCCATATTGCCCACGACTGTGAAATTGGCAACCATTGCATCATGAGCAACAATACCCAAATTGCCGGGCATGTGGTCATGGGCAACTATGCCATCCTTGCCGGAATGTGTGCCGTTCATCAGTTTGTCAAAATCGGCCAGCATTCTTTTATTGCCGGAGGCTCATTGGTACAAAAGGATGTGCCGCCCTATATCAAGGCTGGCAGAACCCCGCTCTCTTATGCCGGAGTCAACTCTGTGGGCCTCAAGCGCAAGGGTTTCACAGTAGAGAAAATCAATGAAATCCTGGACATCTACCGCTATATCTACAACAAGGGAATGAACACCACCCAGGCCATTGATTACATCGAAGAGGAATTTCCTGTGACGGATGAAAGGGATGAGATCGTAACTTTTATCAGGGAAAGCGGAAGAGGCATCATCAAGCGTTTCAGCAAAACATCCATTGATGAAGATCTCGGTAACTGATGCCGGAAAAAGATTCAACAGGGAATGGATCTTCAGGAACCTAAGCCTGGAACTGGGTCCAAACAAACACTATGCCATAACGGGCCACAACGGCTCGGGAAAATCAACCTTGCTGCAATGCATTGCAGGATCACTCTACACAACAGAGGGAAAAATTATTTTCTTCAAAAACGACAGGGCACTTGAACCGGAGCATTCCTACAAGCATTTGTCCATTTGTGCCCCATACCTGGAACTCATTGAAGAGATGACACCCACGGAGTTTCTCGCCTACCATGCCTCCTTCAAGCCTTTCATCAAGGGCTGGAATACTGAAAAAATCATTGATGAGATTGGGCTCTCAAAAGCAAACAAAAAACAAATCCGGTACTTCAGCAGCGGCATGAAACAAAGGATCAAGTTGGCGCAGGCATTTTTTTCTGATACACCCATTTTGCTACTGGATGAACCCTGCACCAACCTTGACCAGCAGGGCATTGACTTGTACACCCATTTGATTGCAACCCTCTGCAACGAAAGGCTTGTTCTTATCAGCAGCAATGACAGTACAGAATATGCCAGCTGCAGCGAAATCATCAGAATGGGTGTGTAAAACTGGTGATAGACTTGATTTTTTCTTTCTGTGAATAGCTTTAATTTTGCACAAAATTTACTCATGCCACAAGACAATACCGTTTTTGACCTGCTCAACAAGGAACTCAAAAGACAAAGGGAAGGAATCGAGCTGATCGCTTCTGAAAACTTCACTTCCATCCAGGTGATGCAGGCCACGGGGTCTGTTGCCACCAATAAATATGCGGAAGGTTACCCTGGCAAAAGATATTATGGCGGATGTGAAGTGGTCGATGAAATTGAAACCATTGCCATCAACCGGCTCAAGCAAATATTCAGTGCCTCATGGGCAAATGTGCAACCACACAGTGGTGCACAAGCGAATACAGCGGTATTTCTTGCCTGCCTGAAGCCCGGAGATAAAATTCTTGGTCTTGACCTGAGCATGGGAGGCCATCTCACACACGGGAGCCCAGCCAACTTCAGCGGAAAGACCTATCAATCTTTCTTTTATGGTGTTGACAAAGAAACAGGTTTGGTGGACTATGAGCAGTTGGAACAAACGGCCCGTACCGAAAAACCCAAGATGATCATTTGCGGAGCCTCTGCCTACAGCCGCGACTGGGATTATGCCCACATCCGTGCAGTGGCAGATGAAATAGGTGCTTTGGTCTTGGCAGACATCGCACACCCTGCCGGTTTGGTCGCAGCAGGCTTGCTCAATGATCCGTTCGACCATTGTCATATCGTAACCTCCACTACCCACAAGACCCTTCGCGGACCCCGTGGTGGTGTGATCATGATGAGGAATGATTTTGACAACCCATTTGGACTGAAAGATCCAAAAGGCAATATCCGCTCCATGAGTGCATTGCTTGATCTTGCTGTGTTCCCCGGCATGCAGGGCGGTCCATTGGAACATGTAATCGCAGCAAAGGCGGTTGCCTTTGGCGAAATCCTCGATCCATCGTTCAAAGCATACCAACAACAGGTTCGGGAGAATGCGCAAACCATGGCAGCAGGATTTATGCAAAAAGGATACAATTTGATCAGTGGAGGCACAGAAAACCACCTCATGCTCATCGACCTCCGAAACAAAAATATTACTGGTAAAAAAGCACAGGAAACCCTTGACAGGGCGCACATCACCTTGAACAAGAACGCTGTTCCTTACGATGACAAGAGCCCATTTGTGACTTCAGGAATCAGGATTGGCGTACCAGCCATCACCACCCGTGGATTGAAAGGCAGTCACATGCAGACTGTGGTTGACATGATTGACAAAGTGCTGATGAATGCTGACGATGAAACGGTTGTTGCTGCAGTGAAGGGTGATGTAAAGGCATTTATGCAACAGTTTCCCTTATATCCCGAACTCGGATAAAACATTTTTATGATACAAAGAATTCAATCACTCTGGCTATTGCTTTGCGCACTTTGTGCGACGCTTGTGCTGATGGTACCTGTTTTTACAGGCCCCGATGCCGATGGATTCATCAAGGTTTTTTCCATACGCGAAAACCTGCTGTTGTTGCTCATTGTCACCCTCTCGATTGCAATGCCATTCATCAATATTTTTCTGTTCAAAAACAGGCGCATGCAAAAAATATTGATCATCAACAACATGATCCTGGCGCTGTTGACTGTTGTGGTTGAATATTTTTCGATCGATGCATTCAAGCAGCAATTTGGCATTGCCCAGGGAACCTGGGAAATAAGCGCCACACTTCCCTTCTTTATCATACTCTTCCTGGTCTTCGCTTTCAGGGGTATTCGCAAGGATGAGAAATTGTTGAGTGAAGCGGATAGGTTGAGATGAGGGACAAGGGACGAGGGACGAGGGACGAGGGACGAGGGACAAGGGACGAGGGACAAGGGACGAGGGGAGCTGCAATTTTGAAAAATTCTCTTAGCTGCCAATTCCAAATGCGCTTATTTGTCTTCCATCTTAAAATATCAAATTTGCCTTCCTTCTTGAAATATCAAATTTGTTTTCCTTCTTAAAATATCAAAGGGATTTAAGCACTGTTTGGCCCCTTTTTAATTTAATTTAATCTGGTTTCCCCCCGGCTGTTCCCCTCGTCCCTCGTCCCCTGTCCCTCGTCCCTGGCTGTTCCCTTCCCCCCTTATTCATAAACCCCAAACTGATCTCCATCAAACAAGCCCTTGTCGCTCAGTTTTATATGGGGGATGACCAAGAGCGCCATAAAAGACAAAGACATGTAGGGTGCTGAAAGGGTTGACCCCAGTGATTTTGCTGCCTTGTCAATCGATGTGTAGGCCGAAGCCACTGCGTAACCATCATCATCGCTCATCAGTCCACCAATCGGCAGTGGCAGCCATCGTTCTACATCAGGCCCAACACAACTCACGCCTCCCTTGGTTTCGATGACAAGATTGATCGCCTTGCAGAGGCTTTCATCATCGACTCCGACTGCAACAATGTTGTGGGAGTCATGGGCAACCGAGGAGGCAATGGCACCTGACTTCAGTCCAAACCGGTGAATGAAGGCCTTGGCAATGGGAGCCTTGTGGTATCGGTTCACGACAACAATCTTCAGCACATCCTGCTCAAGATCACTGCACCATTCTCCGCCAATCGATTTTGGTCCTGATGCAAGTTTTTCAGTGATCAGCTGGCCGTCCAGGCATCCAATCACGGGAAATCCATACCTGCCCTCTCCTTGCAGTTTCAAATCTTCAACATTGATCTTTCCAATGCCAAACCGGTTGAGAGGTTGATGGCCCGAAGCTGCAGTGGCGTGAGGTTCAAACTTTTCAATCAATGATGTCCCATTGTCGGCCACCTTTTGTCCGCCAATATAGGTCTGCATTACCTTAAAGTCATGCAGGTTTTCCAGCAGGATAAAATCTGCAGGATCACCTTCTTTGAGCAAACCCACATCAAGCCTGTAATGCAGGACAGGATTGACACAGGCGGCCCTGAGTATGTTGAAGACATCATGCCCTGCCTTCACCGCCCTTGCGCAAAGCTGGTTGATATGGCTTTCTGCCAAACCATCCGGATGTTTGTCATCAGAACAGAACATGATCATTTCGGGATGGGTTTCCATCAAAGGGATCAACGCATCAAAATTTTTTGCAGCACTGCCCTCCCTGATGATTATTTTCATTCCCAGTTCCAGCTTTTCCCTTGCCTCTTCAAGGGTGAAACACTCATGGTCTGTAGAAATTCCCCGCCCAATATAGGTCCTCAGTCCATCACCCCTTAGGCCGGGTGCATGGCCGTCAATGGGTTTTCCCAAGGCCTGGGCAGCTGCTATTTTTTCAAGCACCTCGGGGTCACCTGCAATGGCACCAGGAAAATTCATCATCTCGGTCAGGTACCTGATATCGTCACTCTTCAACAATTCCTTTACATGCGATGCATTCAGGGTGTCTCCTGCCGTCTCAAAAACTGTTGCCGGCACGCAGCTGGGAGCACCAAAATTGAATTTAAACGGGACGGTTTTGCCATTCTCAATCATGAACCTCACCCCTTCCATGCCGCATACGTTGGCAATCTCATGGGGATCGCTCACGGTGGCAACAGTGCCGTGAACTACTGCAAGCCTGGCAAAGGCAGCAGGAACAAGCATGGAACTTTCGATATGGACATGGGCATCAATAAAGCCTGGACTGATGAAAGGAAGGGAGGAACAATTGTCAATGGGATTGATGGAGAGGATTTTTCCATCCCTGACCGCAATGGCTGAAGGGGCAATGGTCCTGGACATGCAATCAACCAGGTTTCCCTTGATGGTAAATGAATTCATTGTGGGTAAATTACGAAGGATTTGGCTTGCTTGTCAGGGATTATTTACCGCTTGTGTAGAAATTCAAATAATTAACATGGAAGTTTTTTGCCTCAATCCAAAGGAAAGTATATTGCACCCCTAAATACCATCACAATGAAATTGACCAAACAATTGTCCCTCGCCATCGCCGGTTTGCTGATGTCCGCCATGTCATTTGCCCAAACTGCGGACGAAGTCATTGCCAAGCATATTGAAGCCATTGGCGGAAAGGAAAACTGGAAAAAAGTAAACAACATCAGGCAGGAAGCTACATTGAGTGTTCAAGGCATGGACATCCCTGTTGTGATCACTGCCATCAACAACAAGGCAACAAAGCAGGAATATACTGTCATGGGAATGACAGGATATTCCATCGTCACCACAGACAGCGGATGGAATTTCAATCCCATGCAGGGACAGACCAAACCCGAGCCCATTACCCAAGACGAACTGAAATACGGCAAGGACCAGTTGGATATCCAAGGTGATTTTATCGATTACAAAACCAAGGGGCACACTGTGCAACTGATGGACAAGGAAGATGTTGAGGGTGTTGAATGCATAAAGATCAAACTGACCCGTAAAAGTGGAAACGAATCGGTTTTCTTCATCGATCCAAAAACCTATTACATCATCCGCACGAGCTCAAAAATTTCTGCCAACGGCCAGGAAGTGGAGTCGGTGGTCAACCTCAGCAATTACCAAAAACTGCCAGAAGGAATTGTCATTGCGCACACCATTGAAAACAGCGCAATCCCTGCACCCATCACACTTACAAAAGTTATCATCAATGGAAAAGTTGATGAGTCAACCTTCAAGGTAGTAAGGCAATAAATCCATATTTTCATTCAAGAACCCGGCCTTAGAACCGGGTTTTTTTATTCAAACCAAGATCATGCGCAGCACACATATACGTATAGCAATCCTTGCATTGTTGTCACTTGATTTTTCAGGACTTTCAGCACAAACTGAGGTCAGCTCAAGCACTTTTGGTACCCTTGAAGCAAGGGTGTTGGGACCAGGTACCATGAGCGGAAGGATATCCGCGATTGAAGGAGTTGAAAGCGAAAACGGAAAAACCATCTATGTTGGAACAGCAGGTGGTGGAATCTGGAAAACGACCAATGCCGGGGCATCATTCAAACCCATCTTCGACAAGTATTGCCAGAGCATCGGCGCAATTGCCATCGATCAGAAAAATCCAAAGACCATATACGCAGGAACCGGCGAAAGCAACATGCGCAACTCCGTTTCCATTGGAAATGGTTTTTACAAGTCCACTGATGCCGGAAGCAATTGGAGCAGGACAGGAGGACTCGATTCAACGGAACACATTGCAAAAATAGCCATCGATCCATCCAACCCCAATACCATCTATGTTGCTGCGCCTGGTCCACTTTGGAGCGACAGCAAACACCGGGGATTGTACAAATCCATTGATGGAGGAAGATCCTTTGAAAAGATCCTTTTCATCTCAGAAAAGGCAGGATGTGCGGATGTTTCCATCGACCCGCAAAACAACAATACCCTGTATGCAACCACCTGGGAGTTCAGAAGAACACCCTACTCCTTTTCCTCCGGAGGCAACGGAAGTGGTGTATGGAAGAGCACGGATGCCGGCAAAACCTGGAAGCAACTTGAAAATGGATTGCCCTCAAAACCAATTGGAAGAACGGCCCTGGCCATTGCACCATCATCCCCTAAAAACCTCATTGCCATCGTAGAAGCCGCACAAACAGGGCTGTATATTTCAAATGATGGTGGCGAAAGCTGGAAACCACAAAGTGCTTCATTGAATGTGGTGTCGAGGCCATTTTATTTCAGCACACTGGTCATTGATCCAAAGGATCCCAAACGCGTTTACCGTCCGGCATATTCATTCTCCTATTCCAGCGATGGTGGCTATTCTTTTGCAGAAGCCAGTGGCGAAGGAGGATGGGTACACAGTGACCACCATGCCCTCTGGATCAATCCTGCCAATACCCACCAGATGTACCTTGGTACCGATGGAGGCGTTTACATGAGCCTTGACCGCGGCGCAACATGGACGTTCATTCAAAATTTACCGGTTGGACAGTTCTACCATGTTGACCATGACATGCGCAAGCCATACATGGTTTTTGGTGGATTGCAAGACAACGGAAGTTGGGTGGCTCCCTCCTCTGCTGCAGGCGGTGTCAGCAACGGAGACTGGAAGCCCATCTATGGTGGCGACGGTTTCTGGGTAGTACCAGATCCCACAGATCCCAATACGGCATATGCTGAATCCCAGGGTGGTGATGTCAACAGGATCGATATCAGTACGGTAAAATCTGTCGGGATACGGCCCCTGATCACCAATGCGGAAAGCAAACTCAGGTGGAATTGGAATACACCGATTGTAACCGGAAAGGCAAATCCAAAAAACCTGTATACCGCAGCGCAATACCTGTACCGCTCAACCGACCAGGGAAGGAATTGGCAAAAAATATCACCCGACCTGACCACCAATGACAAACAAAAACAGGAACAGGAAAAAAATGGTGGTCTCAGTGCTGACAATACATCCGCTGAAAACCATACCACCATTTTTACCATTGCAGAATCTCCACTGGATGAAAAATTGGTTTGGGTAGGAACAGACGATGGCAACCTGCAGGTCACCCGTGACGGCGGAATCAGCTGGACCAATACCTCGATGAACATCAAAGCGGCAGGTATTCCTGCGCAGACCTGGGTGAGCAGCATTGAACCCTCGCGCAGCAACAAGGACATCGTCTATGCAACATTCGACAACCACATGTATGGCGACCACAAAACCTATGCTGCCAAATCCACTGATGGCGGAAAAACCTGGAAAGCTTTCTCCAGCAATGAGTTTACCGGCTTTGCCCATAAAATCATCGAAGATGCCATCAACAACAACCTCCTTTTTCTGGGCACGGAAATGGGATTGTTTGCCAGCCTCAATGCAGGAAAGGATTGGTTCAGGATGAAAAACAATATTCCCTGGTATGCCCTTGTCCGCGACTTGAAAATTCACCCGGAAACAAATGACCTGATCATTGCCACCCACGGAAGAGGCATATTGATAGTGGATGATATTTCAGCCATGCGAGGATTGAACAACAATATCCTTTCCAAAGATGTGCATCTTTTTGAAACAGGCGATATCACCTTGTCTACAGGCGGTTTTGGCAATGGCGGCTTCCCCAGCACTGGTGGATGGGTTGCGCCCAATGCACCTGCTTTGAAACCTTTCCAATACTATTTCAAGGAAAGAATCAATGCAGGTAATGTCAAACTGGAAATTTCTGACAGTACGGGCAAGTTGGTGCAATCGATCCCCGGCACCAATAGAAAAGGGATCAACAGGGTTGTATGGGGACAACGCATTGCGCCTCCGAAAACCGCTACAGGCGCCACAAAGCCTGACAATGGAGGAGCCATTGCACCACAGGTTCTTCCTGGCAATTATACCCTCACGTTAAAAGTGGGAAAAGACGAGTACAAGCAGTCATTCAGGCTGGTACATGACCCATCAACTGCTTTTAGCCTGGCAGAAAGAAAGGCCCAATTCGATGCAGCCATGCAATTGTACACCCTGCATACCAGGCTGGCTGGCATCGTTGCAGGCATTGCAGAAAAACAACAAGCCTATAAAACAGGTATTGAAGCCCTCAAGCATAAAAAATCTGCAGCCCTCGGTAACCAATACCTCGCTGCATTGGAAACACTCAGGGCAGAGTTGATTCCTACCAAACAAACATCGATGTTTGCGGATGAAACAAGGCTGAGGGAAGACATCACACAAGTATACCAGGCTATCTGCTTCAATGAAGCTGGCCCCAGCAACCTTCAGATGGAAAGCATCAAAACACTTTCCTCCAGGGTGGATGCAGCAGAGAAAAAGGCATTGGACCTCAATGCCCAATATGAGGCAAGCATCAAAAAGGCCATTGAAAAAGAGAAAACAAAATAATTGCAGATGGAGGTTGTTGGGGTAAAATTCAGAAGCATTTTTACCCCAAACATTACAATGCGCCGATTGGGGTTTACCCGAATCGGCGCATTACTTTAATGGCTACAAAGATGAGAGTTTAACCACTTCACCAGTTCTTACACTTTCATCACATGCGAATGCTATGCGAAGACTGTTTACGGCGTCTTCAACATGATCTGTAAGGTCTATGTCTTCGTGAATAGCCCTTAGAAAATAGGCCTGCTCGCGGTTGCAGAGTTCCTGATGATTGGGTTCATCGGTCAAGTCTATCCAATCGTCAGGCTTGGTAAATGCATTGTTGGCATCAATGGATGCATGGTGCCAACGCAACGATTCGGTTTTCGTGTGGGCATCAATGGAATCAGACTTTCCAGCAGATCCTGCATCTTTTGCAACGATGGAAACAGATCCATTCGGGCCAATCACATCCTTTACAAAAAAAGCCGTTTCACTGATCATGGGTCCCCAACCGGCCTCGTACCAGCCCACAGATCCATCTTCGAACCTGATCTGAAGTTGGCCATAATTATAATTCCCTTCAGGAATATCATTGGTCAGTCGGGCCCCAATGGCCGAGACCTGCACAGGCTTTGACCGGACCATCTGGCACATCACATCAATATAATGCACGCCACAGTCCACTATCGGGCTGAGGCTTTTCATCAAATTCCTGTGCACGTCCCACATGTACCCATGGCTCTGTTGGTTGAGGTTCATGCGCATCACCAAAGGTTTCCCCAGCTGCTGGGCAATTTCAATGAATTTTATCCAGGAGGGATGGTGACGAAGGATATAGCCCACGACCAGTTTTTTTCCGGATTTTTTTGCTGCTGCTGCAACACGTTCAGCGCCCTCCACTGAATCTGCAATGGGCTTTTCCATGAAAACGTGACAACCCTTTTCAAAAGCCATGATGGCATAAGAAGCATGTGTGTCAGGATAAGTTGAAATGCAAACGGCATCCGGCACTGTTGTTTCCAATGCTTCAGCGTAATCACTGAAAAGGGAGTAACCGCCTCCCAGTTTTTCATTCAACAACTCCTTGCTTTTCCCTGTTGAAACGATGCCGCAAATCTCGACCCCTTTCATCGTGCTGAAGGCAATGGCATGGGATGCGCCCATGTTGCCACATCCAACAATGAGAACGCGAATTTTGGATATTGAAGACATAAAAAGAATTTCAATTGTTGTGAAAAAGGGATGTCAACCTGGGTTTCGATGGCGTACAATACAATCGCAAAACCAAGAAACCCTATTCCTCATCAGGAACAATACGGGTCAGTTTAAGGCTTTTTACCGGAGCCACTACCAATGGGAATTTTTCAACTGTTACATTGCTGGCATCCAGGCCAAATCCCTTTTCCTCTGAAAGGGAAACCTCTTTCAGCCAGAAATAAAGCTTCATGACCACACGCTCCCAGAAAGGAAGCTCATTGTCCTGGCTCAGGAACTTTTCCATCACGATGAACTCAAAATCGCCTGCAATGTTGTTGCGCTGCAAGCTTTCATACCGCGAAGTGATGTTGACTTCCTTGTTTGCAACCATGTCTTCCACCACCTTCCTGAACATCAGGTTGATCTTGGGCTGCACCCGGAATCCAAGCCTGAACTCCACACGGATCACTTCATTGGGTATAATGGTTTGCACTTCGTATTCACAGGTATAGGGATCATCTATTGTGTCTACATGCACAAACCAATAGATGTCTGCACGCTTGGGCTTTTTGTTAAGGATTGAATGAATGATCTTGTATTCGATTTCCTTGGGATTGTTGGCACTGCTGAGGTAAACAAGGTGCGTCGCATACTTGTTGATCGACTGGTCATTGCTCAGTTCCTGCAATACGGGCAAGTAATTGTCCAGTCGTGCAAATTCCACATAGCGGTTTTTGATCTTGCGGGACTTGAACCAAACATACATGATGAGAAACAAAAGGCCCCCAATGATCAGGGTAACATATCCTCCATGCGGAAACTTGTCCAGGTTTGCAAAAAGAAAGCCGAATTCAATGCTGAAATAAACAATGAGATAGAGATAGATCCAAAAAGACTGAATTCGGTGCAAAACAAGATAGTTTGCAAAAAGAATCGAGGTTGCAATCATGCAAAGGGTAATCGCCAAACCATACGCACCCTCCATGTTTCCTGAGTTCTTGAAATAAAGTACGATACCACAGCATCCGACAAAAAGCAGAAAGTTGATGGCGGGGATGAACAGTTGACCACGCTCTTCTGTGGGATAAACAATTTTAAATTTAGGCCACAAATTCAAGCGCATGGCTTCACTGATCAATGTAAATGAACCACTGATCAATGCCTGGCTGGCAATGATGGCGGCTGCAGTAGCAACGATGATTCCAATGATCAGAAAGGAATCTGGCATCACTGCAAAAAAAGGATTCCGAAGGGCTTCGACAGTGGGATGAGCAGCCACGAAAGCAAGATCTTTCATCAGCCCTGTGTTGGCAAACAACCTGCCTTCCTGCCCCAGTAAATATGCACCCTGCCCCAGGTAACTTAAAATCAGACAGATTTTAACGCCTATCCAGGAAAATCGAATGTTGTTTTTTCCGCAGTGACCCATGTCTGAGTAAAGTGCCTCGGCCCCTGTAGTACAAAGAAAGACAGCACCAAGGATCCAAAATCCCTTGGGATAGGTGGTCAGCAACTTGATGGCGTAATGAGGGCTGAATGCTTTCAGCACAGACCAATCCTTGGTGATGTTCATCAGCCCCAGTATGGCAATCATGGAAAACCAAACCAGCATGATGGGCCCGAACATCCTCCCAATGGAAGCGGTGCCAAATTGTTGCATGAAAAACAAGACAGCTATAATGCCCAAAACGATGTACACAATCTGCATTTCAGTGATGGCTGCGAATTTTGGCAATTGAGTAAGCCCTTCCACAGCAGAGGTTACAGAAATGGGAGGTGTAATCATGCCATCTGCCAACAATGCAGCACCACCAATCATTGCAGGCGCAACAAGCCATTTCCGCCTCCTGCGCACCAGGGTGTACAGGGAAAAAATTCCTCCCTCCCCACGGTTGTCTGCCTGGAGGGTCAAGATGACGTATTTTACAGTGGTTTGCAGGGTAAGCGTCCAGATGATGCAGGATATACCCCCTAAAATAAGGTCTTCGCTGATGACCCGTCCATTGATGATTGCACTGAAAACGTAAAGTGGAGATGTTCCTATGTCGCCGTAAATTATCCCTAAAGCGATCAGCAACCCGGCTCCGGTTACTTTATTAAGCTGTTTACCCACAATAAAAAAGATGTGATGATTGCCATATGGCATCCCAAAGGTATAGGGAATATTTGTTTCTTTTAACAAAGGTTGACCTAATTTTATGCTGAAAGCAAATAGGATGAAACATATACTGCTCATATTTTTCAGTGGTCTTTTTCAATTGGGGCTGGTTGCACAACAGATAGACTATTCTGAAGTCGATAAGGATGATTACAGAGAGATGAATTTTGAAATCATCGGCAAGATGGGGAACAACATCAACGTCTACAAGAATTTCAAAAACCGACATGACATATCCGTGTATGACATTGAAATGAAACTTAAAAACAGGGTCAACCTTGGGTTTCTCCCTGAAAGGGTCATCAATGTTGATTTTATTGCCTACAATGATTTTGCGTACATGATTTACCAACACCAAAGGAGAAACGTCATGTACTGTTCGATGGTCAAGATCAATGCAGAAGGGAAACTGATGACTGATCCTGTAACCCTGGACACTTCACAGATGATGGGATTGATGGACAACAAGGTATATTCCATGATCAGCAGTGATGACAAGAAACAGATTGTGGTTTTCAAGATCAAGCGCCAAAACGACAAATACTACCTGATCACTTCTTTGCTCTTTGACAACAAGATGCAGCTCAGGAAAAAAAGCTATTTCGGATTGAAAGTCAATGACAGGGAAGGTTCCTTTACAGACTTCCTGGTAGACAACGATGGGGATTTTGTATTTGGAAGAAGTGCCAGAACCGGAAGCCGGGAATTCATCAACAAGATAGACCTGATTTTCAAAAAAGCGATGAGTGATACGGTTAAGATACTTCCTGTTATTTTAAAGGATAAGACACTTGATGAGGTTAAATTGAAGTTTGACAATTTCAACAAGAGAATCATCATGACCTCCTTTTTCTACAAGCAAAAACGGGGCAATATCGATGGACTGTATTCCCTTGTTTGGGACAAAAGAACCGAGTCCTTGGCATCAGAAACAGATTTTGTTTTCAACGACAGCATCAGGATGGATGCAAAAAGTGAAACCGGGGCAATGAAAACCGCCTTCAATGATCATTTCATCCGTCACGTGATTCCTGTACAGGATGGCGGGTATGCAGTGGTATCCGAAATGTATTATTCCTCTTCAAAAAACAATGCCTGGAACAGGTACGATTACCTCTATGGTAGCGGATTTTACTCCCCTTTTGACATGTGGTACTCTTCCCCCATGAGCAGGATGTACAACTATGGTTTTTATGATCCATTCAACCGATTCGGACAGCAGAACAACTATGTCCGTCATGTATCAGAAAACATCATGGTCTTCTTTTTCAATGCCGATGGAAAGTTGAGATGGAGCAATACCATCAGGAAAAACCAATACGACGACAACTCAGATTCATTCATCTCTTACCAGCTTTTCAATACAGGAAATGAAGTCCGGTTCCTTTTCAATCAAAAGGAAAAAAGAGAGTTGCTGCTCAACTCCGCCACCATTGATGCAGAGGGAAAAATCAAACGCCAACCTACGTTGAAAAACCTTAACAGGGATTATGAATTCATGCCAAAATTTGGAAAACAGATTGGACTCAGACAAATAATCCTGCCCTGCATGTACAAGAACTATATTTGCTTTGCAAAACTGGAATTCTGATAGAAGACTGTGATAGGCATTTTCAAGAATAATACCCCCCTTGCCCTGTTGCTACTGGCATTGCTGGCATTGATGCCAGAATTTGTCAGACATGCACAGGTGATTGCTGAAATGCCAGCAGGCAGTACTGCGATTTTCCGTTATTTGTTTGAATTTTCCGCGCAGGTTGACCTTTTGAACAATGCGCCCAGAAGGTTCCTGAAAATTACCATACTTCTGGTGGAAGCACTTTTACTCAACAAAATCATCTCCGATCAGAAACTCATGGAAAGGCCAGGATTCGTTCCTGCCATGGCCTTTCTGGTGCTGAATGCCCTCCTCCCACAGCATGCAGGCACTGCATTTCTAATCTTGAACGGGATCATCTTGATGGTGCTTAGAATGCTTGTTCACTTGTACAAACAGGCAAAGCCGAACAACCAGCTCCTGCTGCTGGGGTTTATTGTAGGTTGTCTGGGAACGCTGAACACCAGCTACCTGGTTTTATACGGCTGGATCACCGTTTGCATCATGATCATGAGACCTGCATCGGTCCGTGAATGGCTGATTTCAAGCCTGGGCTTTTTGCTTCCCTATTATTTTATTGCCTCCGGATTGTACCTTGCAGATCGACTGGACATGTCCATATTGTTCCCCGCATTCGACTTGTCATTCAGATTCCCCAAGCTGGATCTGTTGGGTTGGATCAAAATCATTCTTTTTTCATTGCTTCCTTGGCTGGGGATTACGGTTTACAACAAGCAAATTGGAAAAATGCTGATCCAGGGAAGGAAAGCATACCTGACCATGCTGTTGTTGAACCTCGCCATCTTGGTCATCTGTCTTCTTTCATTCGCAGACATTTCAACGACCATTTCGCTCATGCTCATTCCATCAACCCTCTTGTTTGCCCCTTTTTTCACTGCATTCAAAAGCAATTTTATCCCCAATTTGCTTTTGCTGGCGCTGGTCGTGCTTGCGCTGCTGGGTTAAAATTGAAACGCCAGGAAACACATTGGCGGAAAGGTCATAAATTTGTACAAATTGTAGTCCAATGAAATTTGGTGTTGTTGTTTTCCCTGGGTCCAATTGCGACCGTGATATGATTGCAGCCTTGCGCGATGACCTAGGACAGGAGGTAATTGAGCTTTGGCACAAGGACAATGATCTTTCTGCCTTTTCAACAGACGACTGCATCGTGCTTCCCGGGGGATTCTCTTACGGAGACTATCTGCGCTGCGGTGCCATTGCCCGCTTCAGCCCCATGATGCAGGCAACCATCGCTTTCGCCCAACAGGGAGGAAAGGTACTCGGTGTCTGCAATGGTTTTCAGATCCTGTGTGAGGCAGGACTGCTTCCGGGAGTATTGTTGAAAAACGCCAACCAACAGTTCATCTGCAAAAACGTATTCATCATTGGAAAAGAAAACAAGGCTTTGAAAATCCCCATCGCCCATGGCGAAGGCCGTTTTCAGGCAGATGAGGCTACGCTGAAATCGATCATTGAGAATGATCAGGTCATCTACCGCTATTGCGATGAAAATGGCAAAATCACACCAGATGCCAATCCCAACGGCACCCTTTACAGCATTGCCGGCATTTGCAACAAAGAAAGAAATGTTTTTGGAATGATGCCCCATCCTGAAAGGGCCTGTTCCAGCAAACTGGGCAATACAGACGGAAAGGTTGTATTCAACACACTTCTCCTGCAGCATACCCTCAATTCAATTTTCGCTTAACCCATCCCAATGAAAAATTCAATTTCCCTGCTCACTGTATTGCTGTTGATGATCAGTTTCCAAGCCTTCGCCCAAACGGGGTCCGCAAAGCAGGTGAGCTGGAGCAACAGCATCAAAAAAATAGGCGATAAACGGTATGAAGTGCGGTTGACTGCAACAATTGCAGGCAATTATCACCTTTATGCGCAGGTGGCAGGCGTTGAAGGTCCATTGCCCACACGCATCAGCTTTATGCCCAATCCTCTTTTGACCACAGAGGGGAAAACATTGGAGGAAGGTAAAAAAATCACCCAAATGGAAGAGGCCTGGGGGGGCAAGGTGAATTTTTACGAAAAAACAGTAACCTTCATTCAAGTGGTTACCGCAAAAACAAAAGCCAAGACAAGCCTGAACGGAAAGATAGAATTCATGGTTTGCAATGATGAGCTCTGCCTTCCTCCATCTGAGGTTCCCATTAAGATTGCAATAGGCGGATAAAACCAAATACATGAAAAAAACTGTCTTGCTGGGATTGCTCTGTTCCCTGTTTTTCAACCTGCAATCATTTGGCCAGGAAGCTTTACAGGCAGTGGAATGGAAGGCAACTTCACAAAAGACAGGAAACCACAAGTACCAACTCACCTTTGCCACCGAAAACAAAAACAGTTGGGAGATTTATGCACCAGACGCAAATTTTGAAGGAATTGCAGCAGGGGGATTGGTACTGCCAGACAGCTCAATCATCATTACAAAATCCCTGAAAGCCGCTACCAAAGGGGAATTGGTAAAAAGCATTCTTTTTGAAGGCTTGTCTTTTGAGGTCTTCAAAAAAGGTGCAACATTTGAAGCGGAAATTGAATTTCCTGATGCCGTTCCCGCCAGATTACAGGTCAGTCTGAACTATACCTATGGAAAGGGGGATGCATTCTTTCCAGGAGAGGCTGCAGCTTTCGAAGTCAACCTCGAAGGTGGAAGCCAGGCGGAAAGCCGGATACTGATCCCTGCATTGGACCCCAACAAGCCTTTGCAAAACTGCGGGACAACAGCAACAAAAGTGGACAATGGCTTGATGAAAATATTTTTACTCGGATTTCTTGGAGGGCTTTTTGCATTGCTGACACCCTGTGTTTTTCCGATGGTCCCCCTTACCGTTTCCTATTTCACCAAACATGGAAATGACAAGAAAAAAGGCAAAAGGCTGGCCGTCTTGTATGGCCTGTTCATCTTCCTTATTTATGTTTCTTTCAGCATTCCCTTTCACCTCATCGGCAATGTAAATCCTGCCATTTATAACGATATTGCAACCAACGTATACCTGAATACGGCTTTCTTTGCGATTTTCATTTTCTTTGCCATCTCCTTCTTTGGCTATTTTGAAATCACCCTTCCTGGGAACCTTGCCAATTCTGCAAATGCAAAACAAGGTTCAGGATTG
>JAURJU010000018.1 GCA_030832085.1 Chitinophagales bacterium
GAGGGCCTCATGGCGGCAGATGCTAAATCCTATACCTATCCGCCACTCTGGGGAGAGCACAGCTATAACAGTGGTGCGGGCTTGTTTCGTCTTTCCCGCTTCGCGGGATACGTGCGCGACAACATGCCCTTCAACCAGGCATCACACAAGAACCCTGCATTAACAGATGAAGAAAGCTGGGATGTGGCAGCGTTTGTCAACTCCAGGCCGCGCCCCTCCAAAGACCTGAGCAAAGATTGGCCCAACATTTCAAAGAAACCAATCGACCATCCCTTTGGTCCTTACACAGATGGCTTTACAGAAGAGCAACACAAGTTCGGTCCTTTCAAACCCATCATCGACGCAAGAAAAAAACAGCAGGAATCAAAAGGAAAAGTTGCAATGGTGAACAAGAAAAATGTGAAAGTATCATAAGAATAATCCTCTAATAAAATTCTAATAGAACAATCAACCATGTCGCACACCAACAATTGCTCCTGCAACTCCTGCCATGCAGCCTCCATCAGCAAGGCAGAAAAAGAAATGCATGTTGAGCTTTCTGAAAACAGCAGAAGGGATTTTCTGAGAAGATCAACCAGGTTGGGATTGGGTCTCGGTATTGGCGGCGGATTGATTGGCAGTCCGGTTGCGGCATCGGCCCTCAACAACGAAAATGCCGCTTACAAGGAAAATGCGATGGCCAACAACAAGGCGGTTCGGGATGGAAAGGCCACAAAACTAACCCTGTTGCATACTGCAGACATCCATTCGCAGTTGATGACCCACGGTGAGTTCTTCATGGAAAATGGCAAACCTGTTTTCAAAAAACGGGGTGGCTTCGCCACCATGAAGTCCATGATCAATACCCTCCGCAACCAGAACAGGGCAAACACCTTGTTGATTGATGGGGGCGATTGTTTTCAGGGCAGCGGTGTTGCTGCCATGAGCAAAGGCACGGCCATCATTCCCCTCATGAACAACATTGGTTATGACATCATGTTACCCGGCAACTGGGAAGTTGTGTATGGAAAAGAGATGATGATGAAAGACATGTTTGCATACGATGGCGTGAAAGTTTGTGCCAACATGTTTCACGATACCCAGGACGAAATGAAGGGCGACTTGATTTTCCCACCCTATTTTGTAAAGCATATTGCAGGCATCAAAATTGGCTTTATCGGTTATAACGACCCGCTAACGCCGAAACGCCAATCTCCCGCCTACAGCGATGGCATAAAATTCACCATGCCTGAATTGAATGTTTCAAAATATGTGAAAATTCTTCGGGAGTATGAACAATGCGATATGGTTTTTCTGCTGACGCACATGGGGCTCGCACAACAGGTTGGTCTTGCCAACATGCCACAAGTAAAAGGAGTTGACTATATCCTTGGTGCAGATACTCACGAGCGCGTGCGCACTCCGATTCAGGGCGTGCATACAAAAGTAACAGAGCCTGGCGCCTTCGGTTCCTTCATTGCAAAACTGGACATTGTTGTTGAAAACGGAGTGGTGAAAGACCATACCTATCAATTGTTGGATGTTGATCCGGTATTGTACAAGGAGGATGAGGAAATGAAACGGTTGGTGGAAAATGCAAGGGCTCCATATAAAAAAGAATTGAACCGCGTCATTGGAAAAACCAAAACACCGTTGATGCGCTACTATGTGATTGAAACGCCGATGGACAATTTCATTACCGATGCCATCATGTGGAAGTTCAGGCCAGACATTGCACTCAGCAATGGATTTCGTTTTTGTCCTCCACTGGTACCAGATCCAAAAACCGGAGAGGCCATCATCACCGTTGATTATTTGTGGAACATGTTGCCTGTTGACAGTGAAGCAAAAAAAGGATTCATTACCGGAAAACAACTCTGGGACTGGATGGAAAAAGAATTGCAAAACGCATTTGCCAAAGATCCTGCCAAACGCTTTGGTGGATGGGTGGTGCGTTTCAAAGGAATGGAAGTCAATTTCACCATTGCCAATGATGCGGGAAAAAGGGTGAACTGGATCAAAGTTGCAGGCCAACCCGTTGACATGGAAAAAACCTATAGCTTCGTTGCATGCGAACGCGAGGGAGATCCTGATACGACCATCTGTCGCGTTGAAGGAGTTAAAAATCCCAAACGATTGGGCGCCACCCTGCACAGTGTCATTGAAGAATACCTGAAGATCCATTCACCCATATCACCAAAGTTGGAAGGACGTTGCACAGCAACAGATGCCCCCAACTCATTGCTCACACAATTGATGGGCTTCGGTTATGAATTCAGGTAATATGAAAACGATGATTTGAATCAGACATATTGGTAGACATAAAAATACCGCTTGAAAATTCAAGCGGTATTGTTTATAATGGCTTTTCAGGAATTACACAGGAAGTTTTTCTCTCAACAAACCATAGACCCATGTGCCAACGATGGCCATCAAAATGGTAACTGCTGTTGCAATCGCGCCATAGCCCAATTGCGCAAACATGGGGCCAGGACAAGCACCAGTCATTGCCCAGCCGAAACCGAAAAGCAATCCACCATAAATCTGTCCTTTGTTAAAGGTTTTCTCCGGAAGAATAATTTCTTCACCACGGATTGATTTGATCTTGAATTTTTTGATGAGAAATACTGAGAGTGC
>JAURJU010000019.1 GCA_030832085.1 Chitinophagales bacterium
AAAACTTCCCTTGCTTCCTGCCTTTGCCTTGTATTTCGGTGGATGGCATGCGATCAAATCATTTGAAATCATTTTCACATTCTTGCATGACGCAAAAGAAGAGATGGCCAACAAACCCTTGACCATGTGGAAGAATGCGCTCCCAATGACTTTTCTTGCTGCATTCGGCTTTATTTTCATGGCCTTCATCTGGAATGGAACTGGAATGAAAATGGACCCACTCCCTGCCATCTTCATATTTCTATCCATCATAACCCTGCCCCACCTTGATGTGATGGACAAGTTGATCAACCGCCAGTCCAATCAATAAGCTTCACTTAAAATTTGAATAGAACTATTTTTGCAGCATGTCCAAGCCACTTACCATTCGGCCAATCAGCAAAGAAGACAATCCGGTGATTGCCACCATCATCAGGTCCTGTCTCACAGAATTTGGCGCCAACAAACCTGGAACAGTATTTTACGATAAAACAACAGACCAGCTGTTCGAACTTTTTCAGGAAAATGGAGCTGCTTATTTTATTGCAGAGCAGGAAGACAAAATAGTCGGTGGCGGAGGAATTTTCCCAAGCCCAGGGCTTCCTGCCGGTACTTGTGAACTGGTAAAGATGTACCTCCTTCCTGAAGTAAGAGGAACAGGTATAGGGGCTACCCTAATGAACAAATGCATGAGCATGGCAAAGGAATTAGGATTTGTTTCCATGTACATCGAAACCCTTCCTGAGCTTAAAAAAGCGATATCGGTTTATGAAAAATTCGGCTTCAGTTACCTTGACAAGCCCCTGGGTGACACAGGACATTTTGGATGTTCGGTCTGGATGCTAAAGTCTCTCTGATCAGGCATGGAGCTTGACTTCATAGACTGGACTGAATAAATACACTTTTCCAGTTGACAGTTCTACAGCCTTGATCCGTTTTCTCACCTTCTCTTCCCTTCTGAAGATTCGATTGTTTTTGATAACAAACAAAGAGCCTAAGGGAAGTTCTTCAACAAGGCAATGCCCTTCTTTTGCAGGATCATATTTTCTCAAAATCCTCATCAATGCATCATCAGCACAGGAACTTGCTGCAGGATTTTTCAATGAGAGAAACAAATGTTGTGCGATATCTTCAGGGAATAGCCTGGATTGTAAAAATTGTTTCAACAGGTCAGAGAATTGACCTTTCCATTCTTGGCCATGCGATGCGACTTTGTGCCCAAACCGCATGAAGGTGATGAGGTGAGCCAACTCATGCAACAGGGTGATCAAAAAAGCATAGGGATTAAGGTTCCCGTTGACAGTGATCCTGTGTGCTTTATCAGCATGGGCATTGCGATAATCACCCAACACAGTTTGCCGTGATCTTGTGATGGTCAGGTGGACCTTATAGTGCAACAAGAAGGGCTCCACCAGGGGAAATGAACCCGGAGGAAGAAAATCAGCCAAAGACCCTAATGGCGCTTCATTTTTTGACATGATCAATCCTTTTTGACCAAGGCAAGAAGTCCCTTCACTTCCAAATACGTATATACCAGATAAGTGAACATGCTTGACAAAAGTGCTGGGGTATTCATGGCATTGCCTTTCCATTGTGCGTAAACAACCACAACCAAGGCGGCCAAGACCAATTTAATGATGAATGAGCCATATACCGACGACATGAAACCCGCTGTAGACTTTGATTGAAGCCCGTTGTGCATCATCCAAAATGATACCAGTGTAAGGATGCAAATGAATAGATTGCCTACCAAAAAAACATCCGTATCGAGGCCCATGTTTTTAAGCGTGGAGTAAAGAGAAGCAGCCAGGATGTTCACTACTGCAAAAAAGATCAAAATTGGTCTAAGGGCTTTTCTCAAGTTCATGTATTCTTTTTATTTGTTTCGACAATGATTTTCACCAGATTGAAAACCACTGCCAACAGTGGAAGGACCCAGATCAATACTGGAGAGGCAAATCCTGCCAAAGGGTCCAATTTCCAACCTATTCCCAATGCGATGATGATAGAGCCAAAAAACTGGGCGCCAAGACCCATGTATTTCATCCAGGATACGTCAGGTGATTTCTTCTTTGGAGTGATGGATGCCATATCAATCCTTTATCTCTTCCAATTCAGGAATGGCAATGACTGCTGTATCCAAAATCAACTCAGCTTTACCAGAAAGTACATTGCGTACATTTTCCCAATAGGCTTCTCTATAAAGCATTTGCTTTTCCAATGAGTCTGCACGCAACTTGAGTTTTGTCAGCTCTCTCCTTTCTGATTGGCTACCATACCCGGGTACATAATATTTCAAGGGAGTAAAACTGATCAATGCAGTTGTAAGGACAACCAACATCACAAAAACAAAGCAGGAAACAATATATACACTCAGCCTTGTCAGTTTAAACGTAACAACCTCCTCATAAGTATGATCATTCATCACCACAAGCCTATACCTGTTGGTCAATCTTTTGAACCTGCTCTGGTTTGTAGTCTGCTCTGCCATTGGGAAAAATTGATAAAATCAGGGTATAAAGTTACTGTTAATTGGCAAAACAGGGCCTTTAAAAATAGCAGGATTAAACGTATTTTTACATTCCTTGAAACATGCTCTATATCATATGGTTTTTCAGCTAGCGATGCCATTCATGGTTTTGGTGGGCATGTTGATGACAATGGGACTTTGCGCACAAGGAAATATCACCTATGATCTTGTAAAACCCAAGGTCTACGAAAACCGAAAGCTGGCCTCAGAGCTGACCCCAGACAAAAAAATCAATCCGGTAAAAAGATTAAAGGAAAACATTGTCTCTCATTACAATTTTCACTTTAATGCCAACCTAAAACTGTCCAAGG
>JAURJU010000020.1 GCA_030832085.1 Chitinophagales bacterium
ACCATGGCCATCAGTGGTTTGTTGGTTGCTATTTTTATCGCCCGCAAATGGAAAAAAACAGGGGTTAAAACCGCCGCCGAATACATCGGCAAAAGGTTCAACCTTAAAACGCAACAGTTTTATACGTATATGGTGTTGCTGTTAAGCCTTTTTACAACCGCATCAGTGCTCTATCCTGTTGGTAAGATGGTTCAGGTCGCTACACCTTACTCGCTGAATACTTGCATCATGATCATTGGATTGATCATTGTATTGTATACCGCTGCAGGAGGTTTGTGGGCAGTATTGGTTACAGATGTGGTTCAGTTCGTTATCTTGACTGCATCAGTATTGATTGTTATTCCCATTGCATTTGATCAGATTGGTGGGCCAGCCAACTTGGTTGCGAAAGCACCGGTTGATTTTTTTAAACCTTTCAATACGGAATATACTTTTCCATTCATGCTGGCATTCATCGTTTACCAAACCGCGTACATTGGTGGTAACTGGAGTTATGTTCAGCGTTACACAAGTGTCAAGGATGAGAAAAGTTCCCGAAAGGTGGCTTATCTTTTTACCATACTCTACTTGGTGAGTCCATTCATTTGGATGATTCCGCCGATGGTATACAGGATCATGAATCCTGACCTTGCCGGTTTGGGAGCGGAAGGAGCATACATGATGCTCTGCCAAAAAATTCTACCGGCAGGACTGATTGGATTGGTCCTGGCAGGGATGATATCTGCCACTTCCAGCAAGGCCAACACCACCATCAACCTCGCTGCCACTGTTTTTGCTACTGATCTGTACAAGAACCTCATCAGGAAATCAGCCAGTGAAAAAGAGCAAATATTGGTTGCGAGAATTTTTACCATTCTCTTTGGTGCAGGCACTGTTTTTATTGCCTTACTGGTTCCCCGGATTGGCGGTATTGTTGATTTTGTATTGAGCATTGCTTCTATTGCGGGTGGTGCACTGTTTGCTCCCATCATATGGAGCTTGTTCTCAAAACGACAGACTGCCATTTCTGTTGTAACAGTAACCATTCTAACACTTTCCATCAACTTGTTTTTAAAACTATTGGCACCATCTTTGTTGGGCCTGAAGCTATCCAGAACCATGGAAACGGTCGTCGGTCAGTCCATTCCTTTGATTTGTTTATTGGCTTTTGAGTTGTATTATAAATCCAAAGGAATGTTTGCCCCAACACCTGTTATTGTCGCGGATATTTCTTTGTCTGAAACTGATATTACCGATGAAGAAGATGCCAAGGTACAAAACAATTTCGGCATCAAGGTGATTGCCATCGCCATGGCCATTGTAGGTCTGGGCATTGCAACACTTGGCTTCTTGTCGATTGAATCATCAGCCATCGTGATCAGTGTAGGGGCAGTGATTGTATTTGTCTCAATTTTCATTTGGCGTGCTGCAATGCCATCCAAGCTGCTTTCCGTGTTATTGCTGATTGGTTTAACCATCAGTGCAAATGCACAGCCCGATGCTATTAAAAAAGTATTGGTGAACCAGGCCGGTTATAATTTGAATGAATCAAAACGCCTGGTTGCATGGGGTATCAAGGATGGTGAACTATTTCAACTGAGATCAGTTGCATCCGGAGGCATTGTATTTACAGGCAAAATAAATGAGTATGCAGGAGATTTTTCTGCCTTCAACCCCGCGTCCAATGATCAGTACATCGCAGAGGTGGCTGGATTGAAACCTTCTGTTCCTTTTCGCATCAAGTCATTTTATCAGGAGATTGTTTCTTCCAAAATGGCCTATGATTTTTTCATTGATGTTCGAGGGTCAACTGATCCAGTTCATTCAAACGAAGCCAAAGTTTATGGCGGAGGACCTTCCCGTGATGTAGGGTCATATGGCCTTGAGACTGTTTTTGAAACAATGTTTTTTGCCAGCAATCCTGCTTTTTTTGACAATTGGAAAAATGAAATGGGGAATGGCAAAGTTCCGGATTTGATTGCCTTGATACTTTGGCATGCTGAATTCGCATACAATCATCATGCTTTCAATGGCCCTATCGCAAACCGCCATGGTTGGTTGGGATATGAAGGCACACCCAAAATGAACTATGATTATTGGAATACACTGGATCAACTTGCAGCAGTATGTGCTGGCTACCACAGCTTTCTGAAGCCTTATTTATCTGAAGAAAAATACAAGGCATACAGAAAGGTTTGTTTGGAAAAATGGACAGCCTATGAAAGGCACAAGGTTGTTCGCTATTGGACCTACAGCAACAAATGGGTTGATCTGGGATACCAGGAATTCAGTGAGATGGGTAATGCCTATGGCCAGTCTGTGTTCAGCAATCTTTTCATGTACCTGACAGAAAAAAATGAAAAAGATGGTCAACCCGAAAAGTTCCTGGCATGGGCAAAGGAAAGTGTGGATGACATTGTAAAGAATTGGGATTTTAACAATGTACGCCACATGTGGTGGATCAGAAATGCCGAGCATATCACACCACAGGCTTTGGCTTTTTACACAATGACAGTTCCGGAAAAAGATTCCAAAGCTGCTAAAAACAAATTGGGCGCCTGGATGGATCATATTCTTTCCAGATCAAAGAATCCATGGCAATACAGGACGCATAGCGATACTGAATGGGGTCATCCCAAAACCAAGGAATTGGGTGGTGCACCTGCTTTGGGTGGCAGCTTGTTTGCGGCTGCGCATGTTTTGAAAAGGCCGGAGGCAAGACCTGTTGCCTGGTCACAGATCGACTTTACTTTTGGGCTTAATCCACTAGGTGCACATTTCAGCAATAAAAGCAAGGAGCGGTTAGCCATCAAAGGATATTGGGAAGATGTTGAAGTAGGATGGCCTCAGGCACATCCCAATGGCTATGGTATGCTTGGACTTGCAAGGGGAACCCTTGACGGTACACCACTGGACAAGGACTTTCCAAGATACGGGTCTGTTACAAGTGTGGTTGTTGCTGATTCAGTGTCAGACAAGATAGGACTCAATGCTTATGCAACGGAAGGATGGGCCATATCCAACCGTGGTTGGTTGGCAACCCTTACATTTTCAACCCTGCACAGCATTGAACTTAAAATCGTCGATGCGTCTGGCAAGATGATTTCTGCTTCTCCAAATACCAACAAGGTTTTTGTTGAGTTAAAAGCTCCTCTCAACATCAATCCAAATCAAATGGATTTGGCTTGGGTAGATCAAACCCTTGAAAATGGAGATGTCATTAGAATTAATCTGGTTGAAACAGGCGAGGATACTGGTATTTTTCGCACTGCATTGAAGCCCAATCCTGGCAAAAAGATCAGGCTTTCATATGGATACTGGGGATTCAGGAAAGAAGCTGTGCTGAACTGGAAATGATTTTCCGCTAACAAACAAA
>JAURJU010000021.1 GCA_030832085.1 Chitinophagales bacterium
ATATAATTAAGCTTATTTGGAAATGAATATAGTTTATTTTCTACCCCTAAACACAAAATTAAAATAATGTAAAAGTCCTATTTCAGAAAGTTTGCCCAAGAAATCGACAAATGATGCTAAAAAAAACATTTTTATATATTTTCTTGCTGTTGCAGCTCAATGCTATTGCGCAGCAAGGGCTGGAGAGGGTGAATGAACTTTCTCCCGAACAGATTGCTCAATTGGTCAGCAAGTACAACTTGGACAAGCTCTCTGAAGCTGAGCTGGAGGCCAAAGCAAGAGAGTTAGGACTCTCCCCGCAGCAGCTTGAAATGTTGAAGGAAAAGATGACTAGAACAAACGGGTCATTCAACAAAAACCAGAAAGGCAACATCAAAGACGATAAGCGAAGAAAACCAGGATTGAAAAATGCATTTGTCAAAAAGGATTCAGTTGAAGCCTTTCCCATCTTTGGAGCCGATATCTTCAGCAACCAGCAGTTGAGCTTTGACCCGGACCTTTCCATTTCAACACCACATAACTACATCATCGGAACCAATGACCAGCTGGTCATTGATATTTTTGGAGTATCAGACCTCCAGCACAAAGCCATGGTTTCTCCTGATGGGTTCATCCGATTTCCCAACTACGGCCCCATCAAAGTTGCTGGCTTGAGCATTGAGTCAGCAAGAATCCTGATCAAGCAGTCATTGACAAGGATATACCCGGGTCTTTCAAATGGAAAGGTTGGGATTCAGGTCTCTCTTGGCCAAATTCGCACCATTCGTGTAACATTGATTGGTGAAGTGCTGCTTCCAGGCAACTTCAACATACCATCCTTGTCTACACTGATGAATGCATTGTATGCTTCAGGAGGGCCTTCAAAAAATGGTTCTTTCAGAAAAATTGATCTGGTCAGAAATGGAAAAAATATCAGCAGTTTTGATCTCTATGATTTTCTGATCAAAGGAGATCTGAGCAAAAACTTATTGTTGCAGGATGGAGATGTCATCAGGGTTGGGACCTACCAAAACCGTGTGGCATTGAAAGGGGCAGTTAAAAAGCAGGCGCTGTATGATGTGAAAGAGGGCGAATCAGCAGACGACATTTTGAACTATGCTGGGGGATTTGCAGACATGGCCATCAAAAATAGCATAGCCATTGTTCGCAATGGTGCAACGCGCAAAGAAGTGCTTACCCTCGCAACTGACCAGCTCAAGAATACAAAACTGGTATCCGGAGATACCCTTTTGGTGGATTCCATTCGGAGCTCGTTCAAAAACCAAATCGTTGTGACGGGTGCTGTGGAACATCCGGGAATCTATGGTGTGGAACAGGTAAAGGACCTTCGTTCGTTGATGGAATTGGCAATTCCCTCTGAAAACGCATACCGCCAACGGGCGGTGGTCAAAAGGTATGCGGGTGAATATCCCACAATTATTGGGTTCAACCTCGATGAGGTGAGCAGCAAACGGTTTAACCTGGATCTGGAAAGCAAGGACTCTGTCTTGGTGTACAAAAGAAGCGAGCTCCAGGATTTCAATAAAGTTTACATTGAAGGTGAGGTCAACAAGGTCGGGAATTATCCCTATTTCAAGGGGCTTCGCACCATTGACCTTGTGATGATGGCAGGTGGCTTGAAAGACGGAGCATCCACCCTGCAAATGGAAATTTCCAGGAGAATGAGAAATGTGGCCTCAACCACTGACAGCATTCGCTATACCATCATCAAAACCTTTTCATTGGATACCGCCAACTTCAACAAGGAAACTGAACTTGGTCTAGAACCCTTTGATATGGTATTTGTCAGAAGGTCTCCGGTGTACCGGCAACAGGTAAACATCACCCTTGAAGGCGAAGTGTTGTACCCGGGAAAATACAGCCTTTCGGCAGGAACCGATAAGCTTTCTGACCTGGTGTTGCGTGCTGGCGGTTTGCGGAAAAATGCATCGGTGGAGGGTGCAAGCCTGTTGAGGAAAACCAAGGTTGATTTTGAAAGCTCAGATACGGCCTGGCTGAAAAAACAGTTGCAGAGTTTTGAAAAAAATAAACGAACCTTAACAACCTCAGGGAAAATATTAACTATGGAGGAATTGCAAGATACGGCATCCACAGAGCTCCAGGATATACTGACAGACAGTACAGGAAGAACCTGGTATCCCTTAAGGCTAAAACCGGTGGGCATTCACCTTGAAAAAGCAATGGCTGCCCCAGGTTCCATTGAAGACCTTGTATTGCAGGAAGGCGATGTACTAAGGATTCCTTCCATGCAAACCACAATAAAAGTCATGGGCGCAGTGCAGGTGACCAAAGAAATGCTCTACGAACCAGGTATTTCTGTTCGATCAGCCATTCGGAGTGCCGGTGGATTGGTTCCGGAGGCCAACCTTGGAAAGGCCTATGTGGCATATGCCAATGGGGAGGTCAGATCAACGCGGAAAATCATTTTTTTCAGGAATCATCCTAGACTTGATCCCGGTGCAGAACTCCATGTCCCGTTCAAAACCCAAAGAAAAGGGCTATACAGTGGTGAGGCCGTTGGCATCATCTCCGGTCTATCATCAATCATCAGCTTATTGATCTTTGCCTTCAAATAAACCATGGAACAACTGAAGCTTTCTGATCTGGTCAATGCGGGTAAACGGTGGATCCGGTTTTATGCCATCAACTGGAAATTGAACAGCCTGATCATTGCTGTAGCCGTATTGGCGGGTTTTCTTTTTGCACAGTTGCAGGACAAAAAATACCAGGCAAAAGTCAGTTTCATCATCGAAGAAAGGTCCTCCAAAATGCCATCAGGGCTCTCTGGACTGGCCTCTTCATTTGGTGTCAACCTGGGTGGCCTGTCTGGGGGTGAGAGTCTTCTTGCAGGGGATAATTTTTTTGAAATCATACGGTCCAGGGAACTCATGGAAAAGGTCCTCTATTCCAGGTATTATGACCGAGAGAAATCTGATTCATTTCCTTTGGTGAAGCGCTACTTGGCTTTTTCGGGCTTGGAGGAGCAATGGAAATCAACCATTGAAGGCTTTGACGCGCTAGTATTTTTACCTGATTTAGCCCAAGTAGAACGAAATTCATTGAAAGACAGCCTGATGGGGGAGGTCTGTGAACGCATCATCGACAATAACCTTCAATCAGACCACCAGAACAAGGTGGGATCTGTGCTTTTTGTTGCTGCAACAACGGAAGACCCATTGTTTTCCAAACTTTTTGCGGAACGCCTTGTAGAGCAGGCACGGGATTGGTTCATCAACCTGAAAACCGGGATTGCCATGGCGAATGTGGAACAGTTTCAGCGCAGGGCGGATTCCTTACACCGCCTTATTTCACGTCAAACCTATACGACCGCTGCTGAACAGATCCTCAATCCTAACGAAGCATTCAAAACAGCCCTGGTGCCTGTTGAGATCTCCCAGCGGGAAAGGCTGATTCAGCAGACACTCTATGCCGAAGTGGTAAAAAACCTGGAATTTTCCCGCATGGCCCTGTCCAGCCAAACACCTGTAGTGCACATACTTGACCGTCCTCATCTTCCCCTCAAAGGCCAGCAACGATCCCTTACCACGATCTTGTCCCTCGCTGTTGCCATCGGCCTCCTTTTCTCCCTTTTTCTTGCCTTTTTGCGTTTTCCCGCTCAACACTAATACCTTTGTCCCAATGGAACAGGAAGGTATTCAGCTGAGCATCATAACTGTCAACCTGAACAATGCCAAGGGGCTGTCGAATACCCTTGAATCGGTGTTGGCACAGTTGAATCCAGCTGTGGAGTTCATTGTCATTGATGGCGGATCTGTGGATGAGAGCCTGGCGCTCATCAATGGGGTAGCTAGCAAACTTTCTTATTGGGTCAGTGAAAAGGATTCTGGTATCTATGCTGCCATGAACAAGGGAATCAAGCACGCCCGGGGAAGCTATCTTCTGTTCCTGAACAGTGGCGATACCTTGGTGTCCGATCAACGCTTGGATGAACTCCTGTCCCTCTTGCAGGACGCTCCTGACTTGCTTTCCTGTTGCATTCGGGTGGAGCGGGATGGAATGGAAGATGAACTCCGGTCGCCCATCAAAAAGTTTTCGCTGCAAACCATCCTCTTGAACAGCCTTCCCCACCAAAGCACTTGCATCAAACGCTCACTTTTCCTGAAACACGGACTATACGACGAGAGTTTAAGGATAGCAGCCGATTGGGATTTCTGGCTTCGACTGACCCGCCATCCTGTTAGGTACAAACAATCGGAGCTGGTCCTGTCCAGGATGGAAAAGGAAGGACTGGGCGCAAACATGAACGATCACCATTATCAGGAAAGATTGCTTATTTTTGAGCGGTTTTCCAAGGACTTGAAACCCAATTTCTTCAGCCTGCGGTTGATCTACAGAAACCGAAGATTGTTGTATTGGCTCTTCCGAAAGACCCTAAAAAAGGGCACCTTAAAAAAACACGGATGAATGTAAACAAGAAATATGCCTGTCTTTTGTTGCTGGGTTGGTTTGCGTCGTTTGGTACTAGTGCACAGGTACTTCCCATTGGGTTGCTGGACCTTGATGGCCATGCCCGCTCATTGCAACTCCTGCAAAGACTGGATTCAAACCTTTCTTTTTTTGTCAGACCAACCGATTATGGCCGAGGCTTTGACAGGTCAACCAAGATGGGGATAAAAATGGGCCAAGGCTGGACTGGCGTGGATTCTAGCATGCCATCTGCAACAAGCTATCATTTTGACGATGGCAAGGGTATTTTCATGGTATTGCCCACATCCTTAAGGGCCAAGTTCAACAGCCACCATCCTTTTGGTTGGAACGACGAGGCCATGCTGGCTTCCAAAGGGCTGCAAACAGCCCTGTCTGGAGGTTTCTTCACCCAATACGGTCCTTTCAGCCTGCAGGTGCAACCGGAATATTACCAGGGATCCAACCCTGAATTTGAGCACAATGCTGCCTATGGAGCAAAAACCAATGGATCCTATTCAAAATTTTTACCCGGCAATTCCAGTGCATTGCTGCATGCAGGCGCAATGGCCGCTGGGTTTTCCACACAGGGAATCTGGTTCGGGCCAGGTCAGTTTTCCAGCCTCATTCTTTCCAACAACGCCACCAGTTCCCCCCACCTTAGCTTTCACACCACACGCCCCCTCTATACACCCCTCGGCACTTTCGAATGGCAGCTGGTGGCCGGGCAGCTTGACGAGGATTCTGCATCCGGCGGCCTCTATGAAAACCGCCAGCTTAAGCCAGCAGTTTTGAGGGAAGATTCCCGTTTTTACAATGCTGTCAACATCAGTTATCAGCCCCGCTTTTTCAAGAATTTTTTCATTGGTGCAGCGCGTGCATTTCAAATTTATTCCAAAGACCTACAGTCATTGGAGACCAGTTTTTTCAACAAATATTTGGTCGTACTGAATCCGGGATTCAAAAAGTCAAGTATACAGGATGAGGGATTTCGGGGAGACCAGCAGTTCAGCGTCTTCACCCGTTGGTTGTTTCCCAAGTCCCATGCTGAATTTTACTTTGAATACGGACAAAACGACCACAAGGCCAATTTCAGGGACCTGGCCATCAACGTGCAGGCCGGTGCCGCATACCTGGCAGGATTCAAAAAAGTCATTCCCTTGAAACAGCAGCGCTTCGTTGAAGTATCCGGCGAAATGATCCAGATGGCCCAAAGCCCGGATTACCTGTTAAGGAATACGGGCAACTGGTATGAGCATGGTCAAATGAGCCAGGGCATGACCAATGACCGGCAAATCATGGGTGCTGGAAGTGGATTCGGCAACAATGTACAGACCCTCAAATTGAACTGGGTCAATGGGATCCAAAAGATTGGCATCATTGCGCAAAGGATCCAACACGATCCCATCGGATTCAGGGGGCAATCTGCCCTGCTCCTGGGCAATTCACTTTGGAACGAGTACAGCTATGGCATCAACGCACGCTATGCCTACAAACGCATGATTGCCAGCCTGGAGTTGCAATACGCCACTTCAAAAAATTATGCATGGGAGGCCGGCAAAAGAAAAACAAATCTTTATTCACTCTTGAACCTGGCATACATATGGTAAAAGGATATATACACCGCATGGTGCTAGGATGCCTGGGCTTCCTCTGGTTTGCAGGTTCGGCCACAGCACAATACAGTGGCCTCTTGCAACGCAACGACATCACTGATATGCTGCGCAGTTACCAGGTATTGGACAGCCAAAAGAGCCGCGAGCTGAACCTGGGAAATTATTCTTTTGCGATACGCCCCATCAATCCATTTGCCTTTGATGGGCCAAAAGAAAATTGGATCAAGCTAAGGCAGTTTGGTTACACACAGTACAAGAACGATTCCATTGCAGCAGGGTACAACAACGAAAGTTTTTTTCAGGCGGCAGGTCTCCAGACCCGTTATACCGCTGGTGCCACCATCAAGCTGGGCAGGTTGATCGCAGATTTTCAACCCGAGTGGGTAACCGCTGAAAATCCACCCCAGCTTGAAATTGACGAGCAACATTTCGATCCTGATTTTTATGCCCGGTATTATTTTTGGAACATCAATGTGATTGACCTTCCCAGCCGATTTGGTCCTTCCTCCATCAAAAAATACTACCTGGGACAGTCTTCCATCAAGTTTGCCTTTGACAATTTTGCCATGGGCCTTTCCAACGAAAACATTTGGTGGGGGCCCGGGATGAAGAACTCCCTGGTCATGACCAACAATGCCAACGGTTTCAAGCATTTTACCTTCCATACCATCAAACCCTTGCGCACCGTCATTGGGTCGGTGGAAGCCCAGTTTGTTGCGGGCCGTTTGGATTCTTCCGGCATCGTTCCCATGGAAAACGAAAGGCAAAAAAGAAAATACTGGATGGGCGCCTATATCCCCAAGCCCAACTTCGACAGGGGGCTCATGGGCTTTGTGGTGACCTATCAACCCAAATGGCTTAAAAACCTGTACATCGGAATGGCAGGGTCTTCGACCTACTACAAGAAAACCAAGGATTCAACCGGCAAAAGCATGATTGATCCTTATCCCTATTTTGTAAAAACCAACAAGGGGGAAAGCCTCACCCTGGGTTCTGTCTTTTTCCGGTATGCCATGCCCGAGGACAAGGCGGAGATTTACGGGGAGTTTGGGAGATCAGACAAGTTGGCTTCACCCTGGAACATGGTAGGGGATACCATTCCATTGGGATTCGTTTTTGGAATCCGAAAATGGTTGAAAATATCCAGAAGCAGCCAGGTGGAACTGATGGCAGAAGTGGCGCAGCTGCAATTGCCTGATGCACGCTTGATCCTCAATGAAGATGCTCCCTGGGGTTTCCCCCGTGTCAATGGGTTCTATACCCATCCGGTGGTTCGCCATGGGTACACCCACAATGGACAATCCCTGGGTGCTGGCATTGGCCCGGGCAGCAACAGCCAGTACCTCAGCCTCAGCTGGTACAGAAAAGGAACCAGGATTGGAGTGCATGGTGAAAGGGTAGTGCAGAACAATGATTTTGTATATGCAGCCTACCTCAGCAACGTGGTGGGCAGGGGATACCACAACCGGTACTATACCAACCTGACCTATGGTGCCCACCTGCAGGTTAAAATTGCAGGCCTCCACATTGCGGGTGCAATCAACTACATGAACATCCTCAACTACAAATGGGTGAAGCTGGGTGGAACCTTTAGTACGGGTTCTCCCTTGTCAGACAAGAAGAATGTTCAGGCAAGCATTTCCGCCATGTATGACCTCGATTTCAAGCTGCGTTTCAAGACACCAAAACCCATTCAAAAGGCAGCCAACTGGGTAACGGAAACAATGAAATGGACAGGATGCGATTGTAAAAAATAATTGGGGTGAAAGTACTGCTTGTCCATAACCATTATTCATCGGTCGGGGGAGAGTCGCGTGTGTTTTCCTTGGAAAGGGAAGCCCTGGAAAGAACCCTTGGTCCCGGGCAGGTATTTACATTGGAGGCCAGTTCGCCCCGATATCCCATCTCCCTTGTATTTTCCATTTTCTTTTCGTTCAGAAAATACTGGAGGGTTTTTCAACTGGTGAAAAAAAGCCAGATTGATGTTGTGCATGTACACAATTTTTTTCCGATTCTTTCTGCCAGTGTTTTTTTTGCTGCAAAGCATGCAGGCGCCAAAACAGTACATTGCCTGCACAACTACCGTTGGTGGTGCATTAACGGAAATTTCTTCCGGAATGGCAAGACCTGCACGACATGCGCCGACAAGAATTCCCTTCTGCCTGGGGTCCGCCATGGCTGTTACAGGGAGTCTGTACTGCAATCCCTGTTGGCCGTGGCTGCATTCAATTTCTACAGGGCAATTGGCGTGTTTGACCGCATTGATGCGTTCGTGGCCATGACCCATTTTCAACAAATGAAGCTCATTGCTTTGGGCCTGGATCCCCAAAAAATATTCATCAAGCCGAACATGGTGCCCGCTGTTCAACCCATGTCATTGCCCCGAAAGGGATACCTCTATGTAGGCAGGCTGGAGCTGGAAAAAGGCATCGTATTGTTGCTGGAAACCTGGTCAAAGCTTTCACCAAATTTCGAACTGACGGTCATTGGCGGTGGAAGCATCGAAAAGGAATTGAGGGAAAAATACAACCAGCCGAACATTCATTTCAAGGGCATCTGCAGCCCTGAAGAAACGCTTCAATACATGCCTACTGCCAGGTACACCATACAGCCATCGCTCATGTTTGAGACCTTTGGCCTGACCATTGTAGAATCAATGTGCATGGGGGTTCCCGTCATTGCGCTGAACATCGGTACCCGCACCGAACTGGTACAAGATGGCAAGACAGGTTTTTTATGTAGTCCGGAAAATCTGCTGGAGACCATCAAGGCAGCAGATGATTTTGAAGGCTATGAAGCCATGAGCAAGGCTGCTGTTGAATTTGCATCATCGTTTGACACAACGAGAGTAATTGAAGCGCAACTTTCCCTGTACAGAAAACTCCTCAGTCAACCACAATGACCAGCAGCGCATTGCCTTTTTCTGTGTACCTGATCTCATCTGTGCATGAGTCTTCCAGAAAACAGCATGTGGCAGGGCTGTTGCAAACTTTTCCAACAACAATACAAGTCGAAGCCATCTATCCGTCGTATACGCGGATTCCCTTTCTGTCAGCATTGAAAGCGCAGAGCAAGCTTCGTGCGGGAAGAAGCCTGCGGGATGGTGAAATCGGGCTCATCCTCACCAGCCGCAACATCTGGCGGGATATCCTGAAAAAAGCAAAGACAGACGAAGAACATTTTTTGATCTTGGAGTCTGACAGCAAGCTGATCAATGCTGCAATGCTGGAGGAAAAGTTTTTGACTGCAACAAGAGCATACGACATGTTTTTCTGGGGTGCCTGGTTTGGTCACCTGCGCTTGTTGCGGAGCAAGCGAAAGCCATTGGGCGACATGCATTTCTTTGGCGAGCCACTGATCAATTCGGTCGCCTGCACCTATGGCTACAGCATCAACCGAAAAGCGGCATCCCGTCTATTGAAGGCAACGGGCAAGATTGCCCATCCGGTTGATGAATTCAAAAAATACCTCAAACCCGGTGAGCTCAGGCTTGGTGCAGTGGTGCCTGAACTGGTTTCGGTACACGATGTAGCCAGCACAATACGCCCCAACTCCATTGCCCTCTTCGAAAAAATCTGGATATTTGTTCTCGACATCCGAAATCATTTCTTAAGCCTGATGAACTGATGCTGACGAGGGTTTACATGCATTTCTACCTGGTGGTTTTTGCCCTCTACGTTTATTTTAACCGTGGCATTGCATATACCTATCTGGCAGAGCTGACCTGGTTGATGGGCGTTATCTTGATCATCAGGAACTGGAGGCACTATATTTTTCCATGGGACAGGAAAGTGGCTTTCTTGTTGGGCTTCCTCGGCATATCAATCGTGTACACCATCATCGGAATGACCCGTTATGGCGCCATGGATACCATCAGGGATGGCTTCATGTTCAACTACATGCTGTTTGCACTGGTGGTTCCAGTGTTCAAGGACCATTTTGAGGAATTCAAATTGGGTATTTTCAGGATCTACAAGTGGTTGCCCTTTGTGGCATTGGCAGGGCTGCTGCTCAAAACCAAAATCCTGAACCATGCATCACCAGCCATTTTTGGTGGCATTCCCATACTTGAATACAAGAACGGTGATTTAGCAGTGCAGCTGCTGATTGCTTCATTGCTCTTGATAACGGGCAACATCCGCTACTCCTTGCGCTATCAGTTCCTGAATGCCATCGTGGTATTCTACCTTTTCTTTTTGATTGCAACGTTCAACAGGGGCGGCATGCTGGCCTTTTTGGTCGGCATGATTTGTTTTTTATATGCTGCACGCAAAACTGCCCTTTTGCAAAACATCAAATCCTATATCAAGATTGCAGTGTTACTGCTTTGCCTGTCCTTTCCACTCTATCTCTTGACCAACATCAAGGATCCCGTTCAGGGAAGGGATACGGGCATTGCGCAGCTCCAGAAAAACGTCACCAGTATTTTCGTCAAGCAAGAAAAGAATGCACTTTCAGGCAACATCGTTTGGCGTCTGGCCTGGTGGAGTAAAATTGTGGACTATACCATCACAGGTCCTTATTTTTTTACAGGAAAAGGTCTGGGCATCAACCTCGCAACTGCCGATGGCATCAAAATGTATGACAACAGCCTAAGGTCTCCACACAATTTTCACTTGAATGTGCTGGCACGCTTCGGTGTGCCAATTGCAATTGCATGGCTGGTCTTTCTTTTTATGGTCATCCGTGAAATCAAAAAACGGGATGCATCAATTGAACACATCCTGTACATCGCTGTCTTTGTAGCGTTCATGATCAATGCCAGTTTTGACGTGGCCTTGGAGGGTCCCATGGCTGCATTTCCTTGCTGGACATTTCTAGGTATGCTTTTTTA
>JAURJU010000022.1 GCA_030832085.1 Chitinophagales bacterium
GCGATGGATCACGGACAGGCATCAGGGCATTGTTGATGTAAAAAATGGTGTCATTCCTATCAGCATACATGATGTTGAACATGGACAATCCCTGTAGAGAAATGGCCTTGTAAAACTGCGTAAAGTTTTGCGCCTTGTTCATGGTATACCACTGCTCTAGAGCGCGAATTTCCATGTTGGCACCAAGCCTGATGGCAAAAGTGCCTTGTTCATTTTTCATCGTTGCACCATACTTGCTCCAGTACAGGTCTCTTGAAACCGGAATGGGAATTCCCTTGATGTGCAGCTTTATTTTTTTCTTTTCTAGATCAGTCCAAACGCCGTCAAACATATACTGGTCGGCGTTTTTAGGGTTCATCTGCAGCTGGTAAATGTCCAGCCTGTCACAATAGTTCACCGTATGTGCCCAGCCAAGGTTTTCGTTCACACCATGCAAAATACAAGGCCCTCCAGCCAGCAGGCCTCCCAGGGCATTCCATCCCTCTTCGCTGTTGACATGCGCCTCATAAAAAGCTTCCGGTCCTTCATTTGGTTGATGGGCATTGATGGCCAAAAAGGCTTCCCCTGTATTAGTGCGTGAAGGGTGGATGGCAATGGCATTGGATCCCATCTTGTCATAATCAATCAAGGGTGTGACGTTGTTGGCAAAAATGGACCGCAAAGCCCTGTCACCGCCATTGAAAATGGTCAGTGCCAACACGGAGGAGGCAACATAGTCCTTGAGCGTCATGGGAAACAATTGCTTGACCAGCACCTCTTCAGGATGTGCTTTAGCATAATCATTGATTCCTTGCACATATCCTTCTGCAAGCCTTAAAAAGGCTGGAGATAAAGTATTCCATTTTTCTTCTGTAATCTCCCTGCAGCGAAACAGCGCAAAGGCATAATCGCCCGCCACACCGTCTTTGCCCAAAGCCCTTCCCATCAGGCCTTTGGAGGGAAGGGCAACCATTTGCAAGCTTTTGAAATCATCTTCAGCATGCGCCCAAGCCAATCCGTAGGAAACCTGCGGATCTGTTTTGGCAAAAATATGGGGGACGCCAAAACTGTCCCGCGCAATGGTAACTGTCTTGGGATCAATCTGGGCATCAGCATGCAAAGCCATCAACAAAAGAAAAGGCAGAAAATATTTCATGCAACTTGGTTTGACTGCAAGGTACACAAAACAAAAAGCCTATTTCCTTTTTAGCCCATCAAGGTAAGCCAGAAGATCTGCCATTTCCTGTTGAGACATACCAGCATGCAAGCCTGCAGGCATCATGGATGTTTTCATCTGTTCCATGGACTTGACTGAGGCAAGCTTGATTTTTTGAACACTGCCACCAGGCATTTTCAATTCAATGTCCGTCTTTGTTTTGCTGGAGATGATGCCCATGGTTTCTGAACCATCGTTCATTTTCAACACCCATCCCTCATAACCAAAACTGATGCCTTCTGAAGGATCAACAATGGCCTTGAGCATTCCGTCCTTCGCATATTTTGATCCGATCTCTGTTAGCTTTGGCCCAAAATCAAGGCCTTCGTTGTTAACCTTGTGACAAACCGCACAGTTCGAGGCGAATACAAGCTTTCCATTGGCGGCAACTGCTTTGAGGGCATTGAGTTCATCGATAGTTGGAATCTTGACTACCGCTTCAACAGCAGCTGCTTGGGGGAGGTATTGCCTGGCTTCTTTGCGCACAGACTCTCTCCATGAATTGCTCACACTGGCCACTACATCAGCAATCAATTCGCTGGGCACTTGATTGTTTTTCAGGATTTTCAATACCCTTTTTTCTCCTTCCCCACTGTAGCCAATCCTTGTGGCGGCATATTTTTTCAGGGTTTCAGGATAACGGTTGTCCAGGGCAACTGCCTGTAAAATATCCACGGATGCAGTGTTTCCGATTTTTGACAATGCATTCAAAAGGCTCATGGACCTTTCTGCGTTCTGGTCATTCAATACCTTCCAAAGCAGATCAGTACCTCCGGATCCAAGCAAGGTCTTTGCTGCATTTCTTCCCAGGTCATCCGCATTTTTTGCAATGGCCATCTCCAGCAGCCTCGGTTGCTCAGCCTTCAGGTTGTATTGAATCACCAGGTCCAAATAATCTTTTGATGGGTAAGTGGCGTTGAGCACCCTGGTCAACGCGGCTTCTGCGGATGCATTTGCCTTGGTGGCAGCAGGGCTCAAAGCAGAGAGGGCCAGCTTGTCAAGGGCGATGTCTTTGGTGGCATTGGTTTTGATGATGTTCAACAATACTGCTGTTTTGGCTGGGCTGTTGTTGAAATCAAATGCGCGAAAATAGCGGAGCCTTGCGTTGAGGGGAAGGCTTGCATTTGCAGCAAGCTGTTCAAGATAAGGCAGGGCCTTGTCTGTTCTGGCCCTCCAAACAATATCCCTTCCTGCTGCGTCTTTCATGGGATCTTTTACAGCAAGCAGGTAGGCGTTGAAAAATGCATCCCACTGTCCATCAGCGCCCACACCCAGGGCCTCAAGATACCAACGGTCTTTGCCATCATATTGGGCAGCAAGGGAAGCCCAGAGTCCAGCAGCCTCAGGCA
>JAURJU010000023.1 GCA_030832085.1 Chitinophagales bacterium
AAAATATGCTTTTGCAAAAAACCCTTCAGGCCTGGGCATGACCTATACTCCCTGGTTGAAAGACCTTGGGTTGAACGATGTATACCTTGCATCCCTTGCAGGATATTACCAGCTCGATGAAACGCAGGCGTTTTCAGGATCTCTGCGGTATTTCAGCCTGGGGAACATCCAGTTCACGGACAATCTCGGTAATGATTTAAATTCCTTCCGTCCTAGGGAATTTTCCTTTGATGCCGGTTATTCCAGAAAGCTGGGAGAAAACCTGAGTTTGGGTGTGGCACTGCGTTACATCAATTCAAATCTTGCAGGTGGTCAAGCTGTAAATGGTATTTCATACAAAGCCGGCAACGCAGTGGCAGGCGACATCGGTGTTTATTACAGCACCGATGCAGGTGATGGAAGTGGCATCAACCTTGGTGCGGCCCTTACCAACCTTGGATCCAAGATCAGTTATACCAGTGATGCAACCCAGAAGGATTTCATTCCTGCCAACATGACCATTGGTGCGGTTTACAACCATGTAAGCAACGAAGTAAACAGGCTTTCGTTTGGAATTGATGTGCACAAGCTGATGGTCCCAACGCCACCTGCCTTGGGTGATTCTTTGGGATTGGCCAACTACAGGACAAAAGGCATTGTGGGAAGCTGGTTCAGCTCTTTTGGTGATGCTCCAGGAGGCGGTGCAGAAGAGTTGAAGGAATTTTCTTTTTCAATGGGGGCTGAATATTCCTACAACGAACAATTTGCAGTCAGGACAGGATATTTTTACGAGGACAAAACAAAAGGAAACCGCCAGTATTTTTCCTTGGGTGCAGGCTTCAAATCCTCCACTTTCGGCATCAACCTTTCTTATCTTATCCCCTCTGGATCAGGTGTCAACAGGAACCCACTCTCCAATACCATTCGTTTCAGTTTGCTGGTAGATCTTTCCTCTTCCAGGAAAAATTGATTTTCATCCGCAACAAAAGCTTGAAAACGGCCCTAGGGCCGTTTTCTTTTTTCATACATTTATAAAAAATTGCCCATGTCGTTCAGGATTGGATTTGGTATTGATTTTCATCAGTTGGTAGAGGGACGCGACCTGTGGATTGGTGGCGTTAAAATACCACACCATTTGGGCGCCAAGGGTCACAGTGATGCTGATGTGTTGCTGCATGCCATTTGTGATGCCATGTTGGGAGCCCTTTCTCTTGGCGATATTGGCGTTCATTTTCCAGACACCGATGCAAGCTTTAAAAACATCGACAGCAAAATTTTACTGCAAAGGACATTTCAACTGATCACCGACAAGGGCTACAAGGTGGTGAACGTTGACAGCTCCCTCTGTCTGGAGGCACCGAAGATTAAACCTTATGTTAATTCCATGCAGGAAACCATTGCAGCCATCCTTCAGGTTGAGCTGTCAGATGTGTCTGTAAAGGCCACCACCACTGAGAAAATGGGATTTGTAGGCCGCGAGGAAGGACTGGTGGCATATGCAAGCGTACTTCTTCAAAAGCAAGGATAGTTGTACCTTTGCAAAAATCATTTCGTTGAAGGTCAAAGTCATCAACAGGTCATCCCACCCGCTTCCTGCCTACGCCACGCCAGGTGCTTCTGGCATGGACTTGAGGGCCAATATTTCTGCTCCCATGGTGCTTGCAAACATGGAAAGGGTTCTGGTCCCTACCGGTATTTTTTTGGAAATTCCTGAAGGCCATGAGGCGCAGGTCAGGCCAAGAAGCGGTTTGGCCATCAAGCAGGGATTGACCTGCCTCAATGCACCGGGTACCATCGATGCGGACTACCGCGGAGAAATAAAAGTCATTCTCATCAACCTTTCCGGCGAATCCCAGCAAATAGAAAACGGAGACCGGATTGCACAAATGGTTTTTCAAAAAGTGGAAATCGCTGAACTTGTTCAGGTAGAACAGGTTGGAGCAACGGAAAGAAGTGATGGCGGATTTGGCCATACTGGTAAACAATAAATATCAACCATGAGAACTGGATTGTTGTTAGTGGCTCTTATTCTTGTTTTTGCGTCCTGCAGGTCAACCCGTCAAATCACCACGGTGATTGCAAGGAAAGACAGTGCAGTAGTCGTGGTGAATCCTGCTGAATCGGATTCGGCAAAAAGCGTAAGAGCAACATTGGATAAGATCAAGGCAAAGCACATTGGTTTCACCACGTTTTCTTCAAAGGTGAAAGTGGAATACAGTGACGACAAGAACAGGCGGTTTGATTTCAATGCATTTGTGCGCATGAAAAAGGACAGCGCAATCTGGATTTCCATCATTGCTGCCTTGAACATAGAGGCATTCAGGGTGATGATCACGCCAGACAGTGTTGTTATCATGGACAAAATCAACCGAACGGTTCAGCACAAGCCGCTTCTGTATTTGCAGGAAATCACACAGGTGCCCTTTGATTACAAAACCCTTGAAGACCTTATACTGGGCAACCCGGTTTACCTGGACAAGACGATTATCGCCTATGCGGACCAAGGTGAAAAACTGTCCATGTCAACAGTTGGGAAGGCTTTCAAGCATTACCTCACGGTGAGCAAGAGCGACCTCAACCTGCTTTTCAGCAAGCTGGATGATGTTGATGCAACCCGCAGCAGGACTGCTAACCTGGCATATGGTGAATATGTGGCTGCAGGGCCTTGGATGTTTGCAGGAACGAGAAATATTTCATTGTCTGAAAAGACAAAACTTGATATCAAACTTGATTTCAAGCAAGTGGAATTTGAAAAGCCCATGGGATTTCCCTTTAGCGTCCCAAAGAATTTCAAGGTCCTGAATTAACAAATTGTAAAAGAACAATTACCAAGATTTGCTGATGACTACTTTTTCCGGAATGACTAGAAGAATGTACAGGTTTGTTTTCATTTTGCTGACGTTTGTTACAGTAAATGGATTCGGGCAAACAAGGGAAGACCTTGAGAAGAAAAGGCGCGAGATTCAGGAAGAGATTGCTTCATTGCAACAGGCGCAAAGTGCGATTTCAAATGACAAAAAGGCAAGTGTTTCCCAGCTCAAACTTATTCAGCAAAAACTGAAGAGCAGGTACGCAGTCATCAACAACCTCAATGATGAGATGAACCTGATTGACAATACCATCTTCAGCAACAACAGGGAAATATACCGACTGCAAAGGCAGTTGGACACGCTGCGCCAACAGTATGCAAAGACGATTGAATATGCATACAAGAACAGGAGCAGCTACGACATGTTGAATTTTATTTTTACCGCCACCAGTTTCAACGACGCCGTTAAAAGAGCGACCTATCTCAAGAGTTACAGGAAATACAGGGATGAGCAGGTGTTGAACATCAACAGAACGCAAAGGGAATTGACACAGCGAATTGACATGCTGACTGCGAACAAGCAGGAAAAAGGGAAAGTGTTGGAGCAGCAGAACCAACAGAAAATCATTCTTGAAAGCGAGCAAAAGGAAAAGAACCAGTTTGTTTCCAGGCTGAAAGCCCGGGAGAAGGAAATAGAAAAAGAAGTGGCTGCCAAAAAGAAAGTGGAGCGCAGCCTTCAAAATTCTATCGCTGCCATCATCAAAAGGGAAATTGAAGCAGCAAGGCGGAAGGCCGAAGATGAGGCCAGGAAGTTGGCATCCAGCGCAGCTGTGGCCAAGCCGGCGGAGAAAACTGCTGCAGCGGCTGTATCGACTGCTGCCCCGGCAAGAAAGGCAAATATCCTTGAAAATACACCTGAGGTCACCAAGGTTTCAGTGGGTTTTGAAAACAACCGAGGAAACCTTCCTTGGCCGGTAGACAAGGGGACCATCACTTCAAGCTTTGGACGGCAACGCATTGAAGGAACAAAAATTGATGAGGACAATGGTGGCATCACCATTCAAACCTTGCCTGGGGCTTCAGTAAAGGCGGTTTTTGAAGGTGTTGTCACTACCGTATATGATGTGGCTGGCAGCCAGACTGTCACCATCAAACACGGAAAATATTTTACCACCTATTTTAACCTGTCCACGGTCAGTGTGGCAAAAGGTGCGAAAGTCAACATGGGTCAGACGATTGGGAAGGCCGCAGAAAATTTTGACGGGGATGGCGAAATCCTGTTCATGCTCAATGAAGAAATGCGGTTTGTCAACCCGGAAATTTGGTTGAAAAACAAATAGACCCGCACTAAGGTAAAATTCAGTTTGCCAGCACCTTTGTGTACAATGCCTCGTATTGGGGTACAATGTTATCAATATCAAACGCCTCTGCCTGTTTCCTTGCAGCACTGCTGAATTGATCCAGCATGATTGAGTTGGACAGCAGCCTGATGGCGAACCTGCTCATGCTTTCAACATCTCCTATGTCGCTCATGAAACCATTGACGCCATGTGTAATCACTTCTGGTATGCCCCCAGCATGGGATGCCACAACGGGGGCTCCTGCAGCCATGGCCTCCAATGCAGAAAGACCAAAGCTTTCATATTCCGAAGGCAATAAAAACAAATCAGCAATGGCATAAATTTCTTCCATGTCTTGCTGCTTGCCAACAAAACGTGCATCTTCACCAATGCCCAGTTCCCTGCAAAGTTCTTCAGCCATGGGCCTTTCAGGGCCATCGCCGACCAGCAACAGCTTTGCAGGAAGCGCTTTCTTGATTTTATTGAAGGTATAGATCACGTCGGCAATCCGCTTGACTTTTCTAAAGTTTGAGGCATGCAAAATGATTTTTTCACTGTTGGGAGCGATTACTTTCTTGAATGCATCAATGGGTCTTTTTGTGAACCTTTTGATGTCCACAAAATTGTGGATGACAGTGATTTCCTTTAAAATATCAAAATTTGTATAGGTTTCTGCACGAAGGTTGTCTGAGACTGCTGTGATGGCATCACTCTTGTTGATGGAGAAGGAAACCACAGGGGCATAGGTCTTGTCCTTGCCCACCAGTGTAATGTCCGTGCCATGCAACGTCGTGATGAAAGGGATGTGAATGCCTTGTTCGGCAAGGATCTGTTTGGCCATGAATGCCGCAGAGGCATGGGGAATTGCATAATGCACATGCAACAAGTCAAGGTTGTTGTTTTTTACCACATCCACCAAGGTGCTGGCCAATGCTGTTTCATAGGGCGGAAAATCAAACAAGGGATAAGCCGGCACCCTGACTTCATGGAAAAAAATATTTGCACTGAAGCCTGTCAGCCTCACTGGTTGTTGGTAGGTGATGAAATGAACCACATGACCCTTGTCGGCCAGTGCCTTTCCCAACTCTGTAGCCAAAACACCACTTCCTCCAAATGTTGGGTAACAAACAATGCCAATATTCATGTTTTGCTTTTAGAATAAACGAAAGTACCACTTATAAAGTTCAATCAAAGGCAGCCTTCTGATGAATTCACCAAAAATTTGACTAGTTTACGGCAATAAAATTCATACCGCCATGATGAGATTCCTGGGACTGTTCCTGATGCTTTTACCCGTTTTTCAAGGTGTCAATGCGCAGCAAAATGCAGATTCACTGATGATCAAACGCATCTCTGATGAGATATTCATGAACGGAAAAGCCTACTCAAACCTCAGGTTTCTGTGTAAAAAAGTAGGTCCACGCCTTTCCGGTTCTGCAGGTGCAGCCCTTGCAGTTGAGCAGACTGCCAGGATGCTCAGAGAAGCAGGTGCAGACACGGTTTACCTTCAACCCTGTATGGTTCCTAGATGGGAGAGGGGAGCCAAGGAAGTTGGTCGCGCCACGTTAAAGAATGGACAATCCATGTCCCTGAACATTGTTGCATTGGGCAATGCTGTAGGAACACCTGCTGGAGGAATTGCTGCACAAGTGGTTGAAGTCAAAAGTTTCAAAGAGCTGGACGCACTTGGGGCTGACAAAATAAAGGGTAAAATTGTTTTCTACAACTACCGCATGGATCCAAGGTTCATCAGCACATTCAGCGCCTATGGCGATGCAGGCATTTACCGTTCATCCGGACCCTCGCGCGCCGCTGCATTGGGTGCTGTCGGTGTAATTGTAAGGACCCTTTCTCCAGTATTGGATGACAATCCGCATACTGGGGCAACAAGATATGAGGAAGGCAAGCCGAAAATCCCTGCTGTTGCCATCAGCACCAATGGTGCAGTGGAACTGAGCAAGGCATTGGAGGATGGTAAGGTGGCATCCGTCTACCTGAAAACAAATTGCAAGATGTTGGAAGATGTACTTTCCTACAACGTGATTGGAGAGATCAGGGGATCAGAATTCCCTTCAGAAGTGATTACAGTTGGTGGGCACCTCGACAGCTGGGACCTTGCAGAAGGTGCGCACGATGATGGCACAGGATGCATGCAGAGCATTGAAATCATACGTGCCATGAAGGCATTGGACATACGACCCAAAAGGACCATCCGTGCAGTCATGTTCATGAATGAGGAAAATGGATTGAGAGGAGGAACAAAATATGGAGAAGTTGCCAAAACCGAGAACAAGAAATTTATCATGGCACTGGAGAGTGATGCCGGTGGGTTTACGCCCAGGGGCTTTGGCTTCACCGCAGATGCCAGGCAGGCACAAAAGATCATGTCCTGGAAACCGCTTTTTCATCCCTATGGTGCGCTGGAGTTCAATGCAGGTGGCGGTGGTGCTGACATTGGGCCACTTCGTCCGCTGGGCACAGCCCTGATTGGATTGAACCCTGACTCACAGCGTTACATGGACTTGCACCATGCCAAGACAGATGTTTTTGAAGCGGTCAGCGAAAGGGAGTTGAACCTGGGAACAGTGGTCATGGCAGCCATGGTATACCTGGTAAGCCAGTATGGACTGTAGGAAAAAGAATCCAACACTTCTTAAATGCCGATGATGAACATTGCCGGTTCTTTGGGCAGTTCAACATTGCTTTTTTTCCAGGCAGCAATAGTTTTGGTGATCACCCATTCTTCAGCGGAGGTCAGGTGATAGGCAATGCAAAGCCTCGTGTTTTCATGCAGCGTCTGCAACAGGGATTGAAGCATTTGGTTGTTTCGGTAGGGGGTTTCAATGAACAGCTGTGTACAATTTTCAGTGACGGCTTTTTTCTCCAGGGCTTTAATCTTTTTTTCACGTTCTGATGGATGGATGGGCAGGTATCCGTTGAACGTAAAATGCTGCCCATTCATTCCACTGGCCATGAGCGCCAGCAAGATGGAGCTCGGTCCGCTGAGGGGTTTTACCAATGCCCCCATCTCATGTGCAACGGCAACCAGTTTTTGTCCTGGGTCTGCAATACCAGGGCATCCTGACTCACTGACGATGCCAATGGTTTTATTTTCTTTCAGGTGCAGCTTGAAGGACTCGATTTTTTCCACTTCTGCCTGTCCGGTTTCGTGCCATGTTCTTGCATCAATGTTGAAAGACCGGTCCATTTTTTTAAAAGCCCTTCTTGCTGTTCTGGTATTCTCTGCAAAAAATACATCGCATGCATTGATGGCAGCTGAAACCGAAGCTGGGATTGCATCATATCCATCTTCTGCCAGTGCAATGGGTATCAAGAGTACAGTTCCTTTCATGGTGGTGTTCTCAGGCAAATGATTGTTTTTCTCTGATTTCATGCATGCTGATGGTGGCCGCAATCACTGCATAGGCAGGAGCAAATATCCATCCAACAAAGATGACGCAGTGCATCATGTAAAAGATAAGGCCATTGCCAATGGCCAAACCCTTGTGGCGGCCAATGAAATCAATGCTTTTGGTAGCACTCAACCTGTTCCTTTCACAAGAATAATCCAGCATGGAGAAACCATAATAGTAGCACTCAATGAGCACCGCAAGAATGGGTGTTGCCCAACCGATGAAGGGCAGAAGGGAAAGGAAAACAATGGAAATGATGTAAACTGTTTGCCAAAGTGTATTCCTTACTGCCATTCGAACTCCTCTGTTAACATCTGAAAGGTATTGGCTGAATTTGAAATCGAAAGATTTTCCTTCGATGATGGAAGCTGTTTTTTCGCTTAAAATAGAGAAAACAGGGGAACCCACGATCAGCCAGATGTATTTGAACAAGGAAAAATACAGCAACATCAGGAGCATCCAAAGCATGATGCCTCCGATGGTAAACAGGAAACCGATCCAACTGTCATGCAACCTGTTCAACCATGACTGCAGTCCTGTTGTGGTTGTCAGCCAACCAATGGCTGCGTTGGCAGATTTGGAGAAAAAGTACATGCTGACGCCAAACAGCACCGCATAAAAGATTCCTGGTATGATGATCCATTTCCAAAGCCGATGGGTTTTGATGAACGCATGTGCCTTGAAGTAGGACTGTATGGATATGACGATTTCTTTGAGCATTTCTTGTGGTATGGCAAAATACACATTAATAGTCATATCAGTTCGCTTCTCAGCTTGAACTGCTCACGAAAGCATTTTTAATAATGAATTATCTTCACCCAAATTCTGAACGTGAAAATGAAATTGGCTTTTCCGTCAAAGTCAGCTTTAGCACTGTTGAGTGGCCCAGCGCTCTTCGTTTTGGAACTTCTGCTCAATCCGTTTCAGCTCGATCCCGTTTCCAACCGGGTCCTTGCAACAGCAGTGTTGATGATTGCCTGGTGGATAGCGGAGGCAATACCCATGCCTGCTGTAGCCCTGTTACCCCTGGTATTTTTCCCGTTGATGGGGATCTCAACCATCAGTGCAACTGCAGCCCCCTATGCCAATGAAGTCATCTTTCTTTTCATGGGAGGATTCATGATTGGATTGGGAATTGAAAAGTGGAACCTGCACAAACGCATCGCGCTTTCAATTGTCCAGTTCACAGGCACTGGAGGGAACAAGATCATCCTGGGCTTCATCCTTGCCACCGGATGCATCAGCATGTGGCTTAGCAATACTGCCACAACAATGATGATGTATCCCATTGCTGCATCTGTGATTGCTGTGGTATATGCCAAAAACGAAGAAAACCCCAAGCGGCGCAATTTCGCACTTTGCATCATGCTTGCAATCGCATATGCATCGAATTTTGGTGGGATTGCCACCATCATTGGCACACCGCCTAACGTTGCCTATTCTTCTTTCATCAGTAAAAAATTCGGGTACGACATTTCTTTTTTTGGGTGGATGTTTGTTTCGATGCCTGTGTCGATACTGCTCTTGCTTTCACTTTATCTGGTGTTGGTGAAAATGTTTCCCAACAGGATCGATGCAGACCTGGAGATGCATGCGCTCATCAAAAATGACCTCAAGGCGCTGGGGCCAATGAGCATCCCCGAAAAAAGGGTCATGTATATTTTTCTACTGACTGCGTCTTTGTGGATAACACGGGACCTCATCAACAGTTCAGGCCTGGTGAAGTTGGATGATAACATGATTGCCGTTTTTGGGGCACTGCTGATGTTCATTGTGCCCTCCGGAAATCCAAAACAATCATCAGAAAAAATTCTTGTTTGGAGTGATACCTCAAAAATGGCCTGGGGCATTCTCTTGCTTTTCGGCGGGGGCATCGCCCTGGCAGGTGCGCTGGAAAAGGCTGGGCTGATCGGGATGTTGGGAAAATGGTTGGCAGGATTTTCCGGCAGTTCATTGTTGTTTCTGATCATCGCTGTTGCCGTCCTTTCCATTTTCATCAGTGAAGTGATGAGCAATGTTGCACAGGTCATCGTGTTTGCACCAGTTGTTACCGGTATTGCAGAAGCAGTTGGAGCGAATCCCTTCATGCTGGGCATTCCCATGACCCTTGCTGCCAGTTGTGCCTCCATGATGCCCATGGGTACACCGCCGAATGCCATCGTGTTTTCCAGCGGACACATACAACTCAAGGAGATGATCAAGGTGGGCTTCGTGATGAACCTGATCAGCATTGTCCTGATTGTACTCACCAGCTATTTGCTGGTCCCCATGATGATGCAGCTGTTGAAATGACCCGTTAGAATTTTGGGCAGTTGATCTTTCTTTTCAATCGATCGATGAATGGATTGACATAAATGATGGACAACTCTGTTCCACCCCTTGAAAATGAGGCTGGTCTTAGTGTTGACGTGTTGATGTCATATGAAACACCAATCCTGAAATGGGCAACCTCTATGCCCAAGTATGGAATCAATGCATCCCCCATTCTGTACCATGCACCAGCATAAACTTCAAGCGGGTCGTCATAGCTGGCACTCAGGTTGTATGAAAATGTGCCTCCTGCAATGGTTTCCCTTGCAGCACCTTGCACCTGGTGCATGATGCTGGCATGAAAAAAGGAGTTTTTCCCTAATGGAAAATAGGTTCCCCCATGCACTGTGGTCCTGGTATTGAGCAGATAATTTCCCCCGTTGAATGATTCGGATGGCCGGTTGACATGGTACACCGAACCGCCAACATAGAAGCTGTTCTCGCCAGTTGTACTCAACGCATACATGAAACCAGTATTGACATCAAGGTAGTTGACTGAAAAAGGACTGTTGGAAAATGCTTCAGTGGTGATTCCTGTAAAGCCTAGCGCGGTCAGCTCATCCTCAAAATCAGCCCCGCTGACATCCAGTCTCTTGCTGGCATATGTGCCCTGAAACCCAATGGTCAACTGGTGCATTCCGTCTTCGTCAAGTGTCTTGGAATAGGCAGTGCTCAGTGTATAGAAGGCGTTGTTGAGGATCTTGTTGCCACTCTGGTCGTTCACCGCTATCAATCCAATACCCCATGTATCATTCTCTGGCAGGGCATGGTCCAGTATACTGAAATCAATTGCGGCGGTTGATGTAGTGAAGGCATTGTTGACCGTGGGCCATTGTTTTTTGTAATTGCCCGAAAAGCGGTAACTGCCATTGAATTTACCGGTATAGGCAGGGTTCAATGTGAGTGGGGATACGAAAAATTGTGAAAAGTGGGGGTCCTGTGCATGCAGCTTTTCTGCCATTAGAATCATGGCAAACAGGCTGAAAACAAAAGACTTTTTGTTCATGCTGTTGAAAGGGATTAGGATTGGGATTTTTCTCCAAAAGCCAGATCACCAGCATCGCCAAGGCCCGGCACGATATAGCCTTTGGCGGTCAGTTCCTCATCAATGGATCCGCACCAAATTTTCACCTCAGGTTCGTGTCTCTTCAAGAATTCAATCCCCTCTGTGCAGGCAATTACTGCTGCAACATGTATTTCGGTTGGCTTTCCTTCCTGTTTCAGCAGGTTGATTGTTTTTACAAGGGAAGCACCTGTGGCCAACATCGGGTCGCAAAGGATGAGCACTCTTTTGTCAATCACCGGGCAAGCCAGGTATTCCAGGCTGATCTCGAAACTTCCATCCGGATGGTGTTTTCTATAGGCAGCAATGAATGCATTGTCGGCCTTGTCAAAATAGTTCAGCATGCCCTGGTGAAGGGGGAGGCCAGCCCTTAAGATGGTAGCAAGCACCGGTTGGGTCTTGAGCAATTTTGCTGTTGAAACTCCCAACGGGGTCGTGATATCGCTTTCTTCCCAGGGAAGCGTCTTGCTGATTTCATAAGCGATGATTTCACCTACTCTTTCAATATTTCTGCGGAACCTCATTCTGTCAGCCTGAACGGATGTATCCCTTAACTCACTGATCCAATTGCTGACAAGTGAATGGTGTTCACATAAGTTTATGACCATACAATACTTTAATTTCGGGGTATCTAACAAAATTAAACATTATCTATGTTATATCGCGTGATTGGTGTCATGAGTGGCAGTTCATTGGATGGCTTGGACCTTGCTTTTGTTGAAATTGAGGAGTTGGGTGGCAAATGGCAATACAGCCTGCTTGAAGCGGAATGTTATGCCTATTCTCCTGAATGGGAGGCCAAGTTGAGCCAGGCGCCAGCAATGGCCGCAGTGGATTTTGTCAAGTTGGATGCTGATTATGGTCGCTACATAGGCGCGCAAATCAACAGGTTCATTCAAGATCGTCAGCTGGAATACAAGGTCGGACTCATCGCCTCACATGGACATACCGTTTTTCATGTTCCGGGATCGCATTCCATTCAGATAGGCCATGGCGCAGGAATAGCGGCAACAACTGCCTTGCCGGTGGTTGCTGACCTCAGGTCCATGGACCTGGCGTTGGGTGGACAAGGTGCACCGATTGTTCCCATGGGAGAAAAACTCCTGTTTTCTGGGTACCGTTATTTTTTGAACATTGGAGGAATTGCCAACATTTCCTGCAACGGCGATACTTCATATGACGCATTTGATGTTTGCCCTGCAAACCGCGTGTTGAACATGCTGGCAAGGACAGCTGGACATGATTATGACAAGAATGGAGGCATGGCAGCTGTGGGTCGCATCCATGACCCACTGCTTGATCGGTTGAATGGATTGGCTTTCTATCAGCAAGACTATCCCCGGTCGCTTGCAAACGAATTTGGTACCCATGAAATCATACCATTGATTGCTGCGTTTTCCCTGTGTCCCCAAGATGCGCTTGCAACCTATGTTGAACACATTGCTGTTCAGGTGCATGCAGCAGTGGAACGCATCGGCAACAAGCGGAACATCGATGCTACAAGGGAAAAGTTATTGGTAACGGGTGGTGGTGCACTGAATGGATACCTTGTTTCAAGATTGGAAAAACACCTGGCTCCCTATGCCATGGAAGTTGAGGTTCCTGACATCAATACTGTACAATACAAGGAGGCACTGATCATGGCACTGCTGGGCGTCTTGCGCTGGAGGGAGGAGGATACAGTAATGCAAACTGTCACAGGTGCCTCCCGGTCCAGTGTTGGCGGGGCGCTGTGGATCGGTGCTGACTGAGTCACATGAATACCAACATGATTCCAGCAGCCACCATCAGCAGAAATGCAGTGATGCCCATGATATTTGACCAGGTCGAGTTGGTATAATCCCCCATGATTTTCTTGTTGTTGCTCACCAGCAGGATAACAAAAATGAGCAGCGGTGCGGTCAGGCCATACATGATGGCAGTCAGTACCAAGGCCCTTACCGGTGATATCCCTGTAAAATTGATGCAAAGCGCAGTAAGGATGGAAACAACCATCACAAAATAAAAGCCCTTTGCTTCATGGAATTTTTTGTTCAGTCCTTCCTGCCAGCTCATGGTTTCACTGACCATATAAGACAGGGATCCCGCCAATACCGGTACTGCCAACAATCCCGTGCCAATCACGCCAATGGCAAACAGGAGATAGCTCAGGTCACCTGCCAAAGGTTTGAGTGCCATGGCTGCCTGGTCTACCGTTTCAATGCCATTGACATTGCTACGGTGCAGTACTGTGCCCGTGGAAAGGATGATGAAAAAGAATACCAGGTTGGAAAAAAAAATCCCGCTCCGGATGTCCTTCTGCATGCCCTGAATGATTCTTTTATCAACCACCAGTTTACGGTCCTCCACTTCCTCCACTTCCATGGACGTTTGCCAGAAAAAAAGGTAGGGCGAAATGGTTGTTCCCAATATCCCAATCACAATCAATAAGTATTCCCTGCTCCATATCAGTTTTGGGACGAATGCCGCATGCAGGACCGCCTTCCAATCTTGTTGCAAAAGGAAAGGAACGATGATATAACACAGCAGAGAAAGGCAAAACCATTTCAGGTACATGGAAATTTTTGCGTAAGGAAGAACCACAATGAAGTAAGACAAAACCACACCAAATCCGATGCTGAAAAACGGGGCTGGAACCGATGGAATCAGCATGTTGCACACTGCACCCATCCCGGCCAAATCGGCGCTGATGTTCAGCACAATGGCTGTAAAGCTTACCACAACAATCAAGCGCACAATCCATTTCGGGTAATATATCCTGATGGCTCCAATCAATCCTTTATTGGTAACCAGGCCAATCCTTGCACACATTTCCTGCAATGCGGCCATCAGTGGAAAGGTGAAAACTGCTGTCCACAAGGTATCCAGGCCGAACATTGCACCAGCTTGTGAATAGGTGGCAATTCCTGAGGGGTCATCATCGCTTGCGCCAGTCACCAGTCCTGGCCCAAACACGCGCTTGATTTTTTTCAGGATTCTTTGTTGGATGGTGGCTGCATTCATCATCAGCGATGGTATGAAATTGTATGCGCATTGTTACTAAAGCGCTATCCAATTCTTGCGAAAACCTTTCGAAAAATAAAAAGCCAGACATCTTGTCTGGCTTTTTATTTATTTATATCCCCAATTTTTCATGATCCGGATGTCTTCCTCTGCACATTGCAAAGGTGTTTTTCCCTGGTAGGATTCTTGCTCAATGATAAAATGTTTTGTTCCCCATTTTCTGCCAAGGTCAATGATCTCTTTCACGGGTACAACACCTTTTCCAAGGATGGTAGATTCGTATTTCTCGTGTCCTTCGGTTGCAGTGATTTCGTCCTTGACGTGCATGGACTCAAACCTTCCAGGATACTTTTGCATGATGTCGAGTGCCTTGGCACCGCCATTGAGCATATTGCCGATGTCAATTTGTTGCATCACAAGATTGGGATCCGTTTCTGAAAGAATGATATCAAAAATGGTCTTGCCGTCAATGGTTTCACTGAATTCAAAGTCGTGGTTGTGGTAACCGAACTTCATGCCAAATTGTTTGCACAACTCACCGGATCTGTTGAAGATTTCCATGAACGACTTCAATTCATCCATTGATTTTCTTTTGCTGGCCTCCAGCCATGGACTGATGACAAACAGTTGCCCCATGGCGGCCGCATCTTCTACCGTATATTTCCACGCTGATGTGAAGTCCTTGTTTGCAGCATCCCAGTGCTTGGCATCCAGTACCGTATGCCCGCTGGGCATGCTCATGCCCAAACCGTTCAGTATTTTTTTGAACTCCGTCACAGTCCAACCATAGAACTTGCGATCGGCATAGTTGGCATGCTCAACATGCCTGTATCCCATGTCTGAGAGCTGTTTCAGGGTTCCCAGCGAATCAGCTTTCATGTCTGTCCTGACCGAATACAATTGCAAACCGGTAAGCTCTCCTTTTTTTGCGGTGGCAAACGCAGGTTGTTTGAGCAGTGATACGCCTGCAGCTGCAATGGCGGTGTTGCGAATGAAGTTTCTTCTGCTTGGGTTCATGTGGGGTTTATTTGGATATGTACTGCTGTTAAATTACAAAAAATTATGATTGGAGGTGCTGATGCCTGTCCTCAAAGGAATGGTGCAGTTCTGCTTTGCTTGCATTTTTTCAAACCTGAAGGCGGTCCTGCATATACCAAGGTTCCGCCCGCTTCCCCGGCCTCTGGCCCAAGTTCAATGGCCCAATCTGCAGACTTGATGACGTCGGTATTGTGTTCGATTACAATGATGGTATGTCCCTGGTCAACCAATGCGTTGAAAGATGCAAGCAGTTTTTTGATGTCATGAAAATGCAGGCCTGTCGTGGGCTCATCAAAGATGAACATGATCTTGTCCTGGTTCCCTTTTCCCCTGCCCAGAAAACTGGCCAGCTTCACCCGCTGTGCCTCTCCACCGGAAAGTGTTCCGCTTGATTGTCCGAGTTTGATATAGCCCAGTCCTACATCATTCAGGGGTTTCAGTTTTCCGGAGATGTCTTTTTCATCCTTGAAAAATTCAATGGCCTCGTCCACACTCAACTCAAGGATGTCAAAAATATTCTTCCCTTTGTATTGTACTTCAAGCACCTCTTCCTTGAATTTTTTTCCGGCACAACTCTCGCAAGTCAGGTGAACATCAGCAAGAAATTGCATCTCCACTGTTTGTTCCCCTTCCCCTTTGCAGGCATCGCACCGCCCTCCATCTACGTTGAAGGAAAAATGCTTTGGCATGTATCCCCTGATCTTGCTCAATGGTTGACAGGAAAACAGGTCCCTCACGCCATCCCATGCTTTGATATAGGTGACCGGATTGCTGCGCGATGATTTGCCGATGGGGTTTTGGTCAATCATTTCCACCTGCTTGATCAGGTCGGTATTTCCGGAGATTTTTCTGTGTGCACCTGGCCTGTCGGAAATACCAGTGATTCCCTTTTCCAGTGCAGGAAAAAGAATGCGCTTGACCAGGGTCGTTTTTCCACTTCCACTGACACCACTCACAACAGTGAAAATGCCCAGTGGAAAATCGACATCAATGTGTTTGAGGTTGTTCTCTGACGCATCTTCGATGCGAATATGGTTTTTCCAGGGCCTGATGGTCTTCGGAACCTCAATCGACATGTCTCCCCTGAGGTAGGCTGCAGTGAGGCTTTTTTCTGCCTTGATGAGTTGCTTGTAATTTCCTTCTGCCACGACTTCTCCACCGAGGTGGCTGGCAAGGGGGCCCATGTCAATGATGTGATCAGCTTCCCGCATCATGAGTTCATCGTGCTCAACTACAACGACGGTATTGCCAAGGTCACGCAGGTTTTTCAGCACCTTGATCAGGCGCTCGGTATCACGGCTGTGCAGGCCAATGGAAGGTTCATCCAATATATACAAAGAGTTCGTAAGGTTGCTGCCGAGGCAACGGGTCAGCTGGATGCGCTGGCTTTCACCTCCACTCAGGCTGTTGGCCAGCCGTTCAAGGGAGAGGTATCCCAATCCAACGTCCAGCATGGTATCCATGCGCTGGTTGATTTCGATGAGGATTCTTTTGGCTATGGTTGCCTGATGCGCAGAAAGTGGAAGTTCCTTGAACCAAACTGCGAGATCTTTTACCGGCATCCTGCACAGTTCACCAATATGCCTGTTGTTGATTTTTACATATAAGGCGTCTTTCCTGAGGCGGAATCCATCACAAGAAGTGCAAGTTGTCCTTCCCCTGTACCTTGAAAGCAGTACCCTGAATTGCACCTTGTAGAGGTTTTCTTCCACCTCTTTGAAAAACTGGTTGATGCCCAGTGCGGGTTTATTTCCTTTCCACAAAAGGTCTTTTTGTTCTTGTGTAAGATCAGCATATGGTCGGTGTATGGGGAAATCGAATTGTTTGGAGGATTTGATGAATTGTTCTCTCCACCAATTCATCTTTTCTCCTTTCCAGGGTGCTACAGCGCCGTCAAAAACGCTCAAGCGGTGATCTGGTATCACGAGGTCTGGATCGATGCCCAGGATCTGGGAATAACCCTCGCAGAGCGGGCAGGCACCATAAGGGTTGTTGAAAGAAAAAAGATTGGGAACAGGCTCCTCAAATCGCATCCCGTCCAATTCAAAAAGATTGGAAAAACGATAGGGATCCTTGTTGTTTCTTTTGATGTACAATGCGCCATCCCCTTCATAAAACGCCAGCGACAATGAGTCGAGAATCCTGTTTTCTTCGTCCTCATCAAAATTCTTGGCCACAAACCTGTCAATCAACAGGAAGGTCTCAGGTGTAGGTTTCCATTTTTTTTCTTCCAGCAATGCTTCCAGCTGCATGATCTCTCCAGTGCTGTTGTCGTAAAGCCTTGAGAATCCTTTTTGCATCAGGATGCCCAATTCTTCCAAAGGTTTCCTGTTGCTTCCGGAAGGGAATGCGGTGAGCAGGTACAACTTGTCACCAGCCTTGCTTGTATTGATGAAATCCAATACATCACGCACATCGTCCTTTTTCACTTCCTTTCCGGAAATGGGAGAATGGGTTTTGCCAATACGGGCAAAGAGCAGTCGCATGTAATCGTAGATCTCAGTCATGCTCCCTACGGTTGACCGCGGCGTTCTTGTGACTACTTTTTGTTCAATGGCAACCGCCGGACAAAGTCCGGCAATATGGTCCACATCGGGCTTGTCCATCCGCATCATGAATTGGCGTGCGTATGCACTCAGGCTTTCGGCATATCTTCTCTGGCCCTCTGCAAACAGGGTATCAATGGTAAGGGATGACTTTCCTGAGCCTGAAACCCCTGTTACAACGATGAGCTTGTTCCTGGGTATTTCCACATACACGTTCCGCAGATTGTGCATGCGTGCCCCTTGGATGACAATTGAATCGCTGGGCGATACATTTTTTTTTGCTCCCTTCTTTTCCTTTGCTGTTGCGGACTTTGGCATCATGGATTACAAATATAAAATTAAAGTTGCTTCATTGGGTCGGGTACTTTTCTCCTCAATTGAATGGTATTGACACTTTACGCTTATTGAGCATACACGTAAATACGTAATTGGTGAAATCATATACCATAAAATTTTGATGGCAGTCAGATATTTTTAATTTTTAATCCACGGTATCTATCAAATGATATCATCCAACCCATCCCCCATCCGAAAAACCCTTCTATGAAATCTCTTGTCAATCCTACTGATCAACAACTCATTCAGCTTTTTGTTAACGGCGATTCCAATGCTTTGAAAGATTTGGTCAAAAAGCACAAGGACAGGATTTTCACATCGATTCTCATGCTGGTAAAAGACAAGAGCCTTGCTGAAGATATTTTCCAGGAAGTTTTTATCAAGGTGATTGATACCCTCCGCTCCGGACGCTATGTTGAAGAGGGAAAATTCCTTTCATGGGCATTGAAGATTGCACACAACCTTTGCGTTGATCATTTCAGGAAAGTGAAAAGATCTCCAGTTGTACACAGCAATGGAGACCAAGATATTTTTGAAAGCCTCAATTTTTCTGAAGCGGGACCCGATGGGCAGATCATGAGAAACCAACGCCACGCGCATGTTCACCAAATGCTGGACAGGATCCCCCAAGACCAGCGTGAAGTCATTGTCCTCAGGCACTTCGCTGACCTCAGTTTCAAAGAAATCGCAGACAAAATGAATTGCAGCATCAATACAGCGCTCGGAAGAATGCGCTATGGCTTGATCAACCTCAGGAAGTTAATGGTGGAGCACCAGGCAGCGATTTAAAAAATATTTTTTCCAAAAGCATTTAGAAGGACTGTTTTTGGTCTCTTCTTTATTTCTGGGAACCTGCGAAAGCCTCCAGTCCACATTTCAACCAAGCTGCATAAGCATTGGCATCAGGGGTATAGCCTACAGGTGCCGTCAACAGTTGTTCATTGGGTGAAATGGTTACATACCACGGTTGTGAAGTTGCGTTGAAATTCTCGGTCTGGAACTGGCTCCATTTGTTGCCAACAGTTTTGATGTTGACAGTTGCCCCATTTTTTGTGGTGTAGACCATCTGCTGGTTTGCAGGAAGTGCTTGCTTGTCATCCACATAGAGGGATACCAGGACGTACTTTTCCATCAGTTCCTGAACTTCAGGCTTTGTCCAGACATTTTCTTCCATTTTTCGGCAATTGACACAGGCCCATCCTGTGAAATCGATCAACAGGGGCTTGTTCTGTTGCTTGGCCAACTTGAGTGCTTCGTCATAATCCTTGATTGGCGCATCACAGTTGATGGGTTCACTGTACATGCTGTAGCAAACAGGAGGGGGGAATCCGCTGACAAGACTGATGTTCGCTAATTTTGTGTTGGTTACACCTGGTGAAATGTAAAGGGTAAATGCCAATACGGCGAAAGCAAACAGTCTTCTTGGAAGGGAAATTTTTTCTTCCTTGTTGTCGTGTGGAAACCTGATCCATCCCATGAGGTAGGCAAACAGGGAGAGAAAAATGAGTATCCAAATGCCAAAGAAAATTTCTCGTTTGATGATCGACCAGTGGGCCACAAGGTCAGCATTAGAAAGAAATTTCAACGCCAGTGCAAGTTCTATGAATCCCAGGACCACTTTTACGGTATTCAACCAACTGCCACTTTTTGGCAGGGTGTTCAGCCATTGTGGGAACAGTGCAAACAGGGCAAAAGGCAAGCCCAGCGCCATGCCAAAACCTGCCAGGCCTGCAGTCAGTGGCCATGCACCCTGTGTTGCAGTTCCTACCAAAAGGGTCCCCAAAATGGGGCCTGTACAGGAAAACGACACAATTGCCAATGTCAGTGCCATGAAAAATACGCCAGCCAATCCTGAACCTTGTTTTGCATTTGCAGAATTGGCAAGGTTCCCAGGAAGGGTGATTTCAAAATAGCCAAAGAAGGAGATGGCAAAGAAAATGAAGATCGCAAAGAAAGCCGTATTCAGGTATACGTTGGTTGCAATATCGTTATAGATGGCAGGATTTACATTGCCGATGAGGTGAAAGGGAATGCTGAAAGAAACATAAATAAGGAAAATGAACAGGCCATACAGGATGGCCAGCCTTTTGCCTTTTTTCTTGTCATTTCCATGTTTGGTGAAATAGGAAACGGTAAGGGGGACCATCGGAAAAACACAGGGTGTCAGCAATGCAAAAAGCCCTCCAAGAAATCCGAGTAAAAATATTT
>JAURJU010000024.1 GCA_030832085.1 Chitinophagales bacterium
GATATCGACCAGCAGTGATCTTGTCCGGCAGGGAGGTCAACAATGCCATGCCTGTTTTCGTTGCCAACAAAATCGTAAAACTGCTGATCAACAAGGGCAATGCAGTCAAAGGAAGCAAGGCCTTGTTGTTGGGTATAACGTTTAAGGAAAATTGCCCGGATATCCGCAACAGCAAAGTCGCCCACATCGCGCGTGAATTAAAAGGCTTTGGCATGGATGTGGACATCTACGACCCCTGGGCAAATGCTGCTGAAGTTGAACATGAATTTGGGATTACCCTGCTCAATGTTCCGCCCGCAGCTGCGAACTATGACGCCATTGTTGTGACGGTGGCACACCAGCAATTCCTGGAAATGAATGTCCGTTCCTTTTTGAAGATGGAGGACAAAGGCGTGGTCTACGACATCAAAGCCATTCTTGACAGGAGCCTGGTTGATGGGAGGTTGTAAATGAGTCGTTTCATGGGCCTTGGTTGATGCAGGACCATAAATTGCCCCTCTCATGATCTTAAGCTAATTATTAACCATAAATTGCATCCTGATAACCCATCTGAATGCTGTTTACCTCCATCGCAGACAACCGGAACCCGTCCTCCATGGCCTCCTCTTTCAGGTCAAGGAGACTGAACCTGTTCAAAGGCTTTGTTGATGGTCTTCCAAAGCCGGTCAGGATCCTTGACATCGGTGGAACCCCTGAATTTTGGGAAAGCGCTGGTTTTGACCTGCGCGATGTGAACATAACCCTCCTGAACCTGGAAACTGCAGCCTGCCTGTCGCCCAATATCCAGAGCGTCGCTGGGGATGCCACCAACTTGTCGGCTTTTGCAGACAAGTCCTTTGATATTGCCTTTTCCAACTCTGTAATTGAACACCTTTTCAACTTTGAAAACCAGCAAAAAATGGCCGCAGAGGCGCTGAGGGTTTCAAAGCATCATTTCATCCAAACCCCCAATTATTGGTTCCCGATAGAACCGCATTGGGTATTCCCCCTGTTTCAACATTTTCCTGCATTCATAAGGGTTTTCCTGACCAAAAACTTCAGTCTCGGACATGTGAAACAATCGGCCTCATGGGCAGAGGCAAGAAGACAGGTGGAGGAAATTCAATTGCTGAGCAAATCAGAGATGAAGACCCTTTTCCCCACCAGTAAAATATGGGAGGAAAAGCTTTTCACATTGACCAAATCCTTTGTGGCGCATAACTTCTAAGCAACAACAATTTTCTTTATCTTGCGATTGCATAGATGAAAAAAAACCAACGGCTTTATACTGTCTTGAGGTACGCGCTAGATGCATTGGCCATCGCCATAGCATTCTTCTATATGCAAGACAGTTACCATGTTAGCAGTGCCTCCACTTCCTTTCAGGCAGTCTTTGTGGTCATCTGCACAAGCATCTGGTATTTTACCAGTATTTACTCAAAACTCTATGCCGAAAGGAGGTCAAACAAGTTCTCAGAGGAAATCATTTTCATCTTTTACAATTCAATCCTGTTCAGCATCCTCATTTCTGCCATTCTGTATTTTCTGCAACCGAACATCAACATGTCCTTTCTGGAGTACATGAGGTTCATTTGCGTGATATTCCTGTTGGCGACGGTTACAAAATACATCCACAGGAAATACATCCACTCCATCCTGTCGCAGGGTAAAATGTACAACAAGATTTTGCTCGTGGGTGCAGGCCCCGCTGCAGAATACTTTTACGAAACCGTGAACAAGTATTACTATTATGGATACAAGTGCATCGGTTTTGTGGACGATGAGATCACAAAGTTGAATGGCTGCAATTATTATGGCAAGATCAAAACCCTGGAACATGTGCTGAAACAGCAGGAGGTGGATGAAGTGGTGATCACCCTTCCTAACGACAGCTACAGCAACATCAAGGCCTGCGCGGATGTATGCGAAGTGCACAAGGTGCAGGCCAGGATTTTACCCGATGCTGTTAAGTATACCACCTCTTCCATGCAGGTGGACAACATCGGGATAATGCCCGTGCTGAACATCAGCGAATTGCCGCTGGACAAGTGGGAAAACAAGGTTGTAAAAAGGGTTTTCGATGTGGCATTTTCTCTGATTTTTTTCTGCACATTGGGAATTGTCTTGCTGCCCATTATCGCGCTGCTGATCAAACTCACTTCAAAAGGCCCCGTCTTGTTCAAGCAAGAACGATGGGGGCTGAACAATGTCAAAATCATCTGTTACAAGTTCAGGACCATGGTGCGCGAAAGCGCAGAGGTGGATGATGATGGCAAATACCAAATCACCACGAAAGATGACCCCAGGGTTACATTGATCGGTGGATTGTTGCGCAAGACCAACCTCGATGAACTGCCTCAGTTCTGGAACGTACTGATCGGCAACATGTCGATTGTTGGGCCAAGGCCACATCCCACCCCTATGAACCTTGAGGCGATGCATACCATCGAAAACTACATGTTGCGTCATATTGTGCTTCCGGGAATCACCGGGTGGGCGCAGGTCAATGGATATCGCGGTGAGATCAAAACCCCCAAGGACATGCAACGCCGGGTGGACTTTGATCTTTATTATATTCACCGCTGGACTTTTTGGATTGATTGTCAGATTATATTGCAGACGGTGATTAATTTTATCAGGGGGGATCAGAATGCGTACTAACAGCAGAGGGATGAGGGATGAGGGATGAGGGGAATAATTAGATGAAGGGTTTTATAGCAATTATATTGTTTTCAGTTTGCTTGCAGGTGTCTGGGCAGACGGTTTGGGAGAATCACAATTCACCCATTTATGGGTATCTTTCGCGGATGGCGCAGAAGGGGCATATTGAGCTCAATGACGTCATCTTGCCAATCAGCAGGGCAACAATCCTCGAGCACCTGGACACATTGCAGACCAGGCAACTCTCGGCCATTGAGAAGAAAGAATTGAGCTTTTATCTGCAAGAATTCAACTCCTCCAGATCCACCCTTGTCCCTCGTCCCCTGTCCCCCGTCCCTGAAGCAACGGCTGCTCCCCTTGTCCCTCGTCCCTTGTCCCTCGTCCCTTCAGACCCCTCATCCCCCGTCCCTGAAGCAACGGCTGCTCCCCTTGTCCCTCGTCCCCTGTCCCTCGTCCCTTCAGACCCCTCATCCCTTTCCCTCTTGAAAAGAGACCCTTATGGTCGATTTCGCGCCTTCGGGGTCAATACCAAGGATTTCAAACTATTCATAGACCCTATTATTGGTGCGCAACAAACGGTTGGGGAACCTTCGCAATACAGGGCTTTGAGCAATGGGGTTAATCTCTGGGGTCAGGCCGGGAGGATCGGTTTTCAATTGTATTACCGCGACTACGGCCTTACGGGTAGCGGGCTCAAACTGTTGAACCGCGAAAATCCCAACACTGCTTTTATCGAACTCTTCAACGTGGATCCAAACAAGTTGAACCACAACGAAGTCAAGGCCCATATTTCCTATGCCTGGAAAAATGGATCCGTGAGCCTTGGCAAAGATCATTTGCTTTGGGGCTATGGCGAATCAGGAAAAATTGTACTTTCAGACCGGGCTCCATCTTTTCCTTACCTGCGCCTTGATTACAAGCCATTGAAATGGATGAGTTTCAATTATACGCATGCATGGCTCAATTCAAACATTGTTGACACCAACAGAACTTACAGAACAGGAACCTCAGGCGTGGTTGGGGATGTCAGGATTCGCTATATTCCCAAGTTCATGGCCACCCATTCCATCACCTTCTTGCCGCGCAAGGGAATCTCGCTGAGCATCGGTGAATCGATGGTGTACAGCGACAAATTGGATATCGGATTTCTCATTCCGGTCATGTTCTTCAAGCCCTATGACAACAACCGCAGCAACTATGTCATCAATGCGGGCTCCAATGCACAGTTCTTTTTTCAGGCCAGTGCAAGAAACCTGGTTAAAAATACCCACTTCTACAGCACGGTTTTTATCGATGAAATCAGGTTGTCAAAAATATTCGATACCCAGAAATCGAGAAATCAGTTGGGCATCACTGCAGGCATGAGTGTAACTGATGTGCTGCTCCCCTATCTCACCCTAGGCGCAGAATACACAAGGGTGAATCCATTTGTTTACAACAACCTGATTCCTGCACAAACCTATGCCCAATACAATTACCCGTTAGGAGATTGGATGGGAAACAATTTCGATAGGATTGCCTTTAGCATCAAGTACACACCAATTCCAAAATTGAGGTTGGAGGGGCGTGTGCAGAAAATCAGAAAAGGCGGAGCCGGTTCACTTGTACAACAATACCAATCCGCAATACAACCGCCTTTCCTGTTTGATTTTCAGAAAAACAGGACAGACCTGCATTTGAATGTTCAATACGAGTGGTTGAACAACCTCTATTTCTTTGGGCGCTTTTTATCGACCAATCAATCACCAATTAACAGCGCCGCCACAAGAGTCCGAAACCTAACCATCGGCATGAGTTATGGACTTTGATCAACACCCACAAATTCCCGTCAATTTTGATAATCCGCTTGTTGAAGGATTAAGTGGGCCACGGCGGATTCCACGCATACTGGGTGTTCCACTCTACGAGGGGTCACTGGAGCAGCTGGTGCAGCGCCTCATACAGGTTGCATTGGAGGATAAAAATGGATCTCGTTCCGAAGATGGCGATGAAAAGCAAAGACGAAACCGCTGTGTGAGTGCGGCTGACGCACATGTCCTGGTACAGGCACACAAGAACCCGGAATACAAGAAATTGCTGAATGGATTTTACCTCAACCTGCCCGATGGTATGCCCATCGTGTGGTTGGCCAGGAGGAAGGGATTCAAGAACATGCACCGGTGCTATGGACCAGATCTGTTTGAGCTGATGATGAAAACAACAGCCACAACCGGTTTGACACATTTTCTATGTGGTGGCAAAGCGGGTGTGGCAGAAGAACTGGCCATGGTGTGCCAAACCAAGTTTGGCAACAACAATATTGTTGGAACGGATTGTCCTCCTTTCAGGGAGATAAGCGACGAAGAAATGAGGGTGTTGGGGGAAAAGATACGTGCATCAAAAGCAGATCTTGTGTGGATTGGGTTGGGTGCACCCAAGCAGGAAAAATTTGCCACAGCACTATCCGCCCATACGGATTCGGCTTTCCTGTTTCCCATCGGAGCCGCGTTTGATTTCTATACCCATCGCCAAAAGCAGGCGCCCAGGTGGATGCAGCGGACAGGGCTTGAATGGACTTTTCGATTGGCGATGGAACCCAGGAGATTGGGGAAACGCTATGCTGAAGTAATACCCAAGTTCATTTGGTTGAACCTGGTTTCGGTTTTCAAAAAAGACGCAGCATAAATTATAAAAAGCTTGTCATGCTTTTCAAAAAAGACATAGTACAGGCTACTGCGGCTGGAGATTTTTTGCCCGGATGCTTCGCCAAAGATGCCATGGATTGTACCAAAGGCTGGTTGATACAAAGGCTGTCAATGATGCAAGGGCTGCACCGGAAACACCAAAATTCTTGATGAGCACATAGGTCAACAACAAGAGCAGCATGGATTGAATGGTGGACACTACGGCAGTATTCCTGTTGAACTTCAATGCAGATAAGAATACCCCACTTACATGGTCTACCACAATCAATCCAATGTACACACCATAGATGAAATACACCGTCAGTGCGGTTTCAGTATTGACTTTGCTCCAGTACACAAAAAGTTCATAGCCCCAGATGAGCAGGCCCGTCATGGTAAATCCTGCAATCAATGCAACAGCGAACAATGATCGCTTGTAATAGCGCAATACGCCCTTCCAATTCCCTTCTTTTTGCTTTTGGGTAATGGAGGGGAAGAGTAACATGGCAAAATTGGTCAGGCCCGTCCTGACGATTTCAAAGAAACGAAAAATCAAAAGGTAGATTGTCATCTGGCCTGCAGTAAGCAGATGGCTCATCATGATGATCTGAAAATTAAAGGTGATCACAGAAGCAATCGTATTTTGAAAATACCAAAAACTATCTTTCAAATGTGATACAAGCAATTTGAAATTCAACTTACCTATGCCCAATCGAAAGCCCACATGCTTTCTTGCCATCTGTGCAAGTGCCATGACATAAAAAAGATTTACCCCTCCGGTGACATAGAAGAGATATTCCAGTTTTCCCAATGTTGATACCCAGTACAACAAACCC
>JAURJU010000025.1 GCA_030832085.1 Chitinophagales bacterium
AATGCATGAATGTTGTTCAAATAGGATTCCATGGCTGCTGGGTCTGGTTGCGACTGTGACCAGGACCTGAGCATGGGTGTCCAAACGCCAGCCGGACTGACGGCATTGACCCTGATGCCAAATGGTGCATAATCAAGGGCCATCGATTTGGTCAAGGCATTCACACCACCCTTGGTTGCCGTATAGGCGGCATGCAAGGATTGACCAATTTCACCTACCATGCTGCTGGTGTTCAGGATGCATCCCTTTGATGATGACAAAGGATCAAATCCGTATTTGATGGTATTGAAAATGCCGCGAAGATTGACATTCATCAAAGCGTCCCATTCTTCTTCTGAAGTATCATGCAACATTTTCGATGCACCAGCAATGCCTGCATTGTTGTGGATGGCGTCAATCCTTCCATATTTTTCAATGGTCTTGGAAATAGCATGCATCACTTCAGTGGCAACAGCCACATTGCACAAGATGCCAAGGTGGTTTCCAGGAACTTCTGACAGTGCAATATCGATCTGATCTTGATCGATTGCAACAATGGCCACATGAGCACCTGCTGCTGCATATGCTTTGAAACATTCAAATCCAATTCCATCAGAACCCCCTGTCAGAAAAATCACTTTGCCTTCAAGTTCTTTCATTGTTCGTTTCTTTTTGAAATTAGATAGCTGTTTTAGGGTTTACTCAACAATTTTGGGCAATGCTGCTTTGATCATCAATTGAATTTTTTTCTGATTTCTGATCATCCCAAAAACTTGCTGTGCAATGCCTTGATCACTCAGCAGATGACTGCTCAGGTCCTTAATGGTATTGATAATGCTGCTGTTCACCGATTGAATCAAATCACCATTGCGGAAACCCATTTGATACAAGAGACTGTTTTCTTCAATACCATCCATGGCAACACCCGTACTGGAAAAATCAATGCCAAAGGCAGAAAATTCCTCACCCTTAGGCGTCCATAATTTTGCCTTCCCCCAATAAGCATATTTACGCCCATTGATCATCTTTTCAGCATCAGACACTGCATTGACTTCAGGGAAAACAGGTGTTTTGGCGATTGCCCGAAGGGATGGTTTTTTAACGCCAAAATCATCCATGTTAAATGGTACAAAGCCCATCAACAATGCCTTTGAATCCTTGCGCAAGCCATAATTACCGGAAGCTGGATTGATAAAGCCTGCATCGCCTGCAATGGAATGCAGATCACATCCATTTGCCATAAATTTTTTGAGTGCAGCGGTACTGGCCACATAAAAATTTGAATCTAATTTTTTTCCCCATTTCCCATCGTTGGCGATTCCTTTGTTCATCAATGCAGGACTATAGGCTTTGAAGACAATGTTATTGGTGAACACATCTCCACTGTTGGGATACCAAACATGGGGATGCAGGCCGTTGTTGATGATGATGTTGTTGGTTGCCATCCGGTCATATCCCTCACGCATCTTCAAGCCGCCCTTCAACAATAAGTTATCATAGATCCTGTACCATGATGATCCATCATCAAGATCAATATCCCAGCCATGATCACATCGCCAACGGTTGTGGCGGATGGTATTGGAGTCTAGCATGTCCAGAAAGGGGAAACGCGGATTATTGTTTACTTCAGGTACAGATGCATTGATGTCGGGCGTCCAGTACCTGTCTCTACCCCAGGAATTGAAACTGCCATGGTCACCGGTTTCCAGCACCGTATTGAAAACATCACAATGTTCAATGAGATGCCCACCAAAAGTTCCTTCGTTGATGTTGATTCCAGCCCTTGGCACATCATAAATGGAACAATGGCGAACGGTGATTTTATGGGACATGGAAATATGCACAGGTGATGTTTGCTTCTCATCCCTCCCAGTCATGGTGATGAGACAATCATCAACGGTACAATCGGATGGATAATTATCCGATTGCGGGCCGGGGGTTCTGTCAATGCTGTTGAAGTCCTGTTTTGCATATCGGAACAGCGGACTCCGCACAGCTTTAGGATCTCCCACAAATGCAATGCCATTGGCACCAGCATGATGGATATAACAGCATTTGACTGAAATTTTTTTGTTGTAATTGTTGACAAATATTGCGTTACCACCGACTTGATCAAATTCACAATCAGTGATACTGCAATTTTCTGCACCATTGAATACAACCGATCCACCCCTGTAAACCGTCCAATCTGAACGAAGCAATGGCTCCTTGTTTTCCATGAAGGTTCGTGCGGTATGTTTAAAAACAAATCCCTTTAAAACAATGTTTTGTACTGGAGATGATTTTGTGCCATTGAATTCTATCAAGTGTTTGAGTCGAACAATTTCCACAGATGCTTTACTCAAGTCAAGGTCAGCAGCGGGGATATAATACAGAAGAGATGCTTTCGCATCATAGAACCATTCGCCCGGCATATCCAGCTCTTCAAAAATATTTTCAACCATGCGGTAGGCAGGATGTTTGGGCGACGGACGGTTGTTCTGCCATCCGCCTTCTTCCAACAACTCGCCAGTGGATGACTTTCCGTTGATTTTCCAATGCATGTCTCCCCAGAGTGAAGTGTGCATGGCATGGATGTATCCACCTTCAGGATTTTTCCAAGTTGCAATTCTTTCAGCCCTCAATGGGTCACGAAGAGAATCAATTTTCATGCTATGGCTGAGGTCCCAGGTATCAAACACATTCTTTCCGCCAACTGCATTGGGGAAACGTGCCATTCTTTGGCGCAGGCCATTGATGTACAACTGATCAATTTCAGATCCAACAGGAACCTTTGCTGTATACCAGGCCATATCAGTTTTCTGCCAATTAAGTTTCAACTTTTTACCACCACTGATCACTACTGTTCCTTCTTTTTCGGCCATATAGACCACGGAGGATTTGTTGTCTTTTGATGTAAAGCGAACCGTTTTTGGTAGATAAAATGTACCCGCTAAAAAAATAACTTTCGCATTTTTTTCCCTCGATTTTCTGACCCGTTGCTGTGCAGCTGCAAAGCTTGCAACGGGATTTTTCTTGGTACCAGCTGCCTTGTCATTTCCTTGTGGAGAAACATAGATCACCTGGGCTTCCAAGAAACCAATGCTAGACAATGCCATTAAGAGTGCAAGCAGTGTATGTTTCAATCCCATGCTTTTCATTTAAACCATATCGACCAATGATGATCCTGTAGAAGGCGCCGTAACATACATCTTCAGCTCCTTTCCCATTGCTGACTGATACGCTTGGCTGAATCGACCATAAAGATCCTGTACGGCATCAGCCTTGACCAGGTTGATGGTGCATCCACCAAAACCGCCTCCCATCATTCGGGATCCGGCAATCGATTCCTCCCCTTTCGCCAATGACACCAAAAAGTCAAGTTCCTTACAACTGACTTCATACAACTCACTTAAGCCCTTGTGCGATCCGTACATTTTATCTCCAAATCCTTTGATATTATTTTGAATCAACAAAGCACATCCTTGCTCCAAACGCATATTTTCTTCAACCACATATTGACAACGCTTGTAGACCAGATCAGTCACTGAAGCCTTGAATACATCGTCCAACATCGACA
>JAURJU010000026.1 GCA_030832085.1 Chitinophagales bacterium
ATTGAGGCAACTGGTGTCGATGCCTATATCGACCTGTCGATTGATAATCCGGTGAAATCAAAAAATTTCCTGATGGAGATGCTCACTGGCGAACCCAATTTCATCCGCCATTACAACCATATTGGTTTCCAATGTTATTATGTTCATCCACACATGCTGGAGACCATGGACAAGCTCCGTTTTGATTGCTACCGGCTCGGCAAAGTGAAAGAGAACATTGAAGAGATGGAGCCTGCCATCCGCAGCAGCGATTTCCTGAGTTTTGATTTGGCCGCCCTCGGATCAGCCACCTTCTGGGAAGGCAGCAGCCCCAATGGTTTCAACGGCGAAGAGGCCTGCACCCTCATGCGCTATGCCGGCATGAATGAGAAAATGCAAGCCATCGGCATATATGGATACAATCAACAGCAGGACCCATTCAACAACTTAGCGAAGCAGGTTTCGCAAATGTTATGGTATTATATTGATGGCCTTCATTTTGGCAGAACCGAAGCCGCATTGGACGACAAGGAAATGTTCATCGAATGCCATCTTGCTTTTGCTGCGATAGAAAGCACTTTCATCAAAAGCAGGAAAACCGGAAGGTGGTGGATGAAGATGCCTGATGGACAATATGTGCCTTGTTCTTACAACGACTTCAACATGGCTGGTGAGAATGAAATACCGGAAAGGTGGTTGAGGTTGCAGGAGAGGGGGTGAAGGGATGAGGGTGAAGGGATGAGGGATGAGGGTTTTGAGTTGTGGGTTATGGGTTGTGATACATTTAAAAAAATTTGTTTATGCGCATATCAACAATCCGTCTTTTTGCGATTGCAATCCTGACATTGTTTTTAGGAGCTTGCTCAATGCAACAAAAAATCGGTAAATCGGCCAACACACTGCTGATCAGGGATTCAAGCCTGGTGCAGGCCCATGTGGGGATTGCTGTTCAGGATCCTGCAACCGGAAAATTCCTTTATCAATACCAATCAGACAAGTTCTTTACACCGGCCAGCAATACCAAGATCTTTAGCGCCTACGCGGCAATGAAACATTTGCCCAACAAGCTCCCTGCCGCCATTATCACTGACCTGGATACGGCCGTTTTGATTACACCTACCGGAGACCCGAGCTTTCTTCATCCTGAATTTTCCCGTCAACCTCTTTTTGAAAAATTAAAGTCAATTCAGAAGCCCCTCTACCTGGTGAACAACAATTGGAACAGCAAGGCGCTGGGCATGGGTTGGAGCTGGGATGACTATTCAGAAGAATACATGACCGAGCGGAGTGCATTTCCAGTTTACGGCAACCAGGTTCAATGGTTTCAACAAAAATCTAAAAAAGAAAATCCAACCTACCCCGGCGATACGGTTGATTTGTTTGTTTACTCCAACCCGGAAGTGAACTGGCCTGTTGATTTCGGGAAATCAAGAAACAGTTTTTCAGTGCAAAGAAACCAAAGCAGCAACTCATTTCAATTGTTCGAGGGAAAAGAACAGCAGGCAACCGTGGCTGTGCCCTACATCACCAACGGGAACCTTACTGGTCTCGAGCTCCTGAAAGATACCCTGCACAAGGAAATCCGGCTTGCCAGTGAGGGCTTGGTCAATTCCGCCAAAGGCAAGTTCAGTGAAACCATCTATTCCCAGCCAACGGATACCTTGTTGAAGAACATGATGTACCGCAGCGATAATTTCTATGCAGACCAATGCGTAGAAATGGTCAGCCAGGTATTGTTGAAAAAAATGGATGAGCAGGCTGTTATCCAGGAGTTGTTGAAAAAGGATCTTTCAGACCTCCCCCAAACACCAAGATGGGTGGATGGCAGTGGCCTCAGCCGTTTCAACCAGTTTACACCAGAAGACATGATCAAGGTGCTGAACAAAATCAAGGAAGAACAGCCATGGGAAAGGATCACCGGGATTTTTGCCCCAGCAGGAACTGGCACCCTTAGGATGTACAAAACTAAGAACGGACCATTCATTTATGCAAAATCAGGTTCATTGACCGGCGTGGTTTGCTTGAGTGGTTATGTGTATTCGAAAGATAAAAAATGGCTTACCTTCTCCATCATGATCAACAACCATAATGCATCTGGTGCAGTGTTGAGGAAGAGGATTGAGGCGTTTTTGGAGAAATTATGAGGGATGAGGGTTGAGCGGTTACGCTTGACTAACGAAGGAGTAGAGATGCACGTTAAACCCTGAAGATATCGTTTAAATAATCATTCTTCACTTCTACATAAATGGGTTTGCCATCAAAATGCGTGGTGTTGTTGCTGCATTGTGCAAGGCGCTCGACCAGGTCAAGCATTTCCATTTCGTCCAATTTTTTTCCTGCTTTCACGGCATGTTTTCTGGCCAGTGTTTTGGCCATCTTTTCCTTGTAGGATTGGTGCAGGGTTGATGCTGCATCCTTTACATCCTCAAGAATCATTTCTATCACAGATTGGTTGTTCTCTGAAGGATGGTCTGCCGGGCTTCCCTGCAAGAGGAAAGTATTGTTGCCAAAGGGTTCCAGCTGATAGCCCATGTGAAGAAGGTCGGGCAAAATATGTTGCAACAGCTGAGCATCAGCTACAGAAAGGTTGATGGCTGTAGGGAACAAATCTTGTTGAACGGGCATCCCCTTACCCGTCCATGCATCACTGAATTTTTCAAACAAGACCTGTTGGTGCGCCAGTTGCTGGTGCAGGATGGTCATGCCATTGGGCTGTTCAAAAACAATATAGGTAAGATGCAATTGATGAATCGATGATTGGCCGTTTACAGCCAGCGCCTTTGGCACCTCGTTGTTGGAGGAAGCCTGAATCGTATTGCCGGGCTTGGGTTGAAAATCCTGAAAAGTTGACTGCTCAGCTAATTGAGACTTTGGAGCCTGATCAAAAAAATCTCTCCAACTGCTCAGATTGCTGGATGATTCAATCCGGTGAGCCTGGTCACGGCCTACAAATGATTTATACAAACCACTCGACCTCACTTCATCTTGTTGAGGTCGGGTGAATGGTTTTGAAATTGCATCAAGCTGTTGTATCCCTGCATCCAAGCCAAAATCAATGGCTGGAGCAATACTGAATTGCGCCAGAGAATGCCGGATCGCAGACTTGATGAATGCATAGACCAGCTTCTCATCCTGGAATTTGATCTCCTGTTTGGTCGGATGTACATTGACATCCACGTTGGCAGGATCAAGATCAATATACAAGGCAAAGAATGGAAAGCTGCCCTGGGGAATCAGTTCTTCATAGGCGCTGACGATGGCATGGCTGAGGTAGGCATTTCTAACAAACCTGTTGTTAACAAAAAGATATTGGTCACCTCTGGTTTTTTTGGCCGTTTCTGGCTTTCCAATAAACCCTGTAATGTCAAGATAATCGGTCCTCTCATCTACCTGAACCAACTTTGTGGCATATGTATTTCCCATCAACTGCACCACCCTTTGTTTCAAATTTCCCTTGTCGAGGTGAAATACCTCCTGCCCGTTGCTGGAGAGCGAGAAAAATATTTCAGGAAAGGCCAATGCCACACGTATGAACTCATCTGTGATGTGTTTCAGCTCAACAACATTGCTTTTCAAAAAATTCCTTCTTGCAGGCACATTGAAAAAAAGATTTTTCATGCTGATGGAAGTGCCCACACTGCAGCTGCAGGGCCCCTGTTTGAGGACCTTGCTATTCTCTATTTCTATTTCGGTACCGAGTTCATCTCCTTCCCTTCTGGTGCGCAACAATACCTGGGATACTGCGGCAACAGAAGCCAATGCCTCTCCCCGGAACCCCATGGTCTTGATTTTCTGGAGGTCTTCAATTCCAGTAATCTTGGAAGTGGCATGTCTTTCAAAACAATTCTTTGCGTCTTCCTCACTCATCCCCTTTCCATTGTCTACTACCTGTAAAACCGCCTTGCCGGCATCTTCCACAATCAGCCTGATTTCAGTAGCCCCTGCATCCACCGCATTTTCAAGCAACTCCTTCACAGCACTTCCAGGACGCTGGATGACTTCTCCAGCAGCAATCTGGTTGGCAATATGGGTGGGGAGCAATTGGATGAGGTTGGGCATGAGGTGAAGGGGTTGTGGGTTTAGCTTATGGATTTTGGGACTATGGGCTATAGGTTGAAGGATTAGAGGTTTAAAGGATTGAAGAATTTCACTGATTTTTCAATTGTTGCTTGGTGTAGAAATGATAACTTACAGGCTTTAGACATAAAGATTTCAACGCA
>JAURJU010000027.1 GCA_030832085.1 Chitinophagales bacterium
AACCAAACCCATGCTGATAGAAGCGGCATTTGCTCCACCCGATCCTGAAAAATTTGGTGCAAAAGAGAGGACAACATAGCGTTCAGGAACAGAGTCCATGATCTTTTCGGATATATCATACACAACCTGGTCCATATAGTCAAAGTCAGTGCCTTCAGGTGCAAGAATACTTGTTCTCAGCCTGTTCCTGTCTTCCATGGGAGCCAGCTCAGAAGGAAGCTTTTTACCCACAAAGTAAATCGCGCCAACGCATGCGATGACAATCAGGAATGCAATCCAACGGTTTCGCATGAATGCTGCCAGCCAACGTTGGTACCCTGATTCCATCCCCTTGAAGAAGGGTTCAGTTTTGGTATAAAACCAGGAATGCTTGTGTACATTTTTCTTGGTCAGGTAAATGTTCAACACCGGTGTAAGTGAGAGCGAAACAAAAGCTGAAATCAGCACAGCCCCCGCAACCACAATGCCAAACTCCCTGAACAACCTTCCCACAAATCCCTGCAGAAATATGATGGGAAGAAAAACAATAGCGAGGGTAATGGATGTTGAAATTACGGCAAAGAAGATCTCTTTGGACCCTTCGCGCGCAGCTTTCCACTTGTCCATTCCCTGTTCAATCTTTTTATAGATATTTTCCGTTACCACAATTCCATCATCCACCACCAATCCGGTAGCAAGTACCAGGGATAACAGGGTCAATACATTGATGGAAAAACCGGCAATGTACATGATGAAGAAAGCTCCCACAAGAGCCACTGGTATATCGATCAATGGCCTGAATGCAATTGACCATTCCCTGAAAAAAAGATAAATGATGATGACAACCAGTAAAATTGCAATAATCAGTGTTTCTTTGACTTCCGCAATGGCTTTTCTTACAAACTGGGTTTTGTCGTATCCAACCTCCAGTATTATATCGGAAGGCAGGTCTTTTTTGATAACGTCAATCCTTTTGTACAACTCATTGGCAATTTCTACCTGATTGGACCCAGGCTGGGCTACTACACCCAGGTTGACAGAACGGATGTTGTTTTTTCTGGTGGCGGACTCCTCATTTTCAGGGCCAATGATGGCATAGCCAATATCCTTGAGCCGTATGGTTTTGCCTTCTGTCTGCCTGATGATGAGGTCATTGAAATCTTCCTCGGATGTGAGTTTACCATAGGCTTTGACCGTCATTTCTGTGGTGTTGCCCCTAACTTTTCCGCCAGGCAGCTCAATATTTTCCCTGTCAAGGGCAGATTTGACATCCTGGATGGTGAGTTTGTAAGCAGATAGCTTTACAGGATCAAACCAGATTCTCATGGCAGGCCGTTGGCCGAAGACGCTGACACCGCTTACACCAGGAATGGTTTGTAACCTTTCCTGAACAATATTTTCAGCCAGGTCAGAGAGTTCGAGCAATGTCCTCTTGTTGCTCTGCATTTGCATGAACACAATAGGGTCAGAATCAGAGTCCTGTTTGGCAACTGTTGGAGGCGCATCAATGTCCTGCGGGAGTCTTCCTGTAACCTGTGAAACCTTTTCACGCACATCGTTTGCAGCACGTTCCAGGTCAACACCCAACTCAAACTCTACGGTTATGCTGCTGCTGCCCTGAGAACTGGATGAAGTGATATTTTTAACTCCCTCAACACCGTTAACAGCCTTCTCGATGGGTTCAGTGACCTGCTGTTCTATGATTTCAGCATTTGCACCAACATAGCTGGTTCTTACATTCACTACTGGTGGATCAATGGCGGGATATTCCCGAACACCCAAAAAGCTGTAACCAATAACACCAAAGATGATGATGACAATACTACAGACTACTGCAAATACCGGTCGTTTTATGCTTAACTCAGAAAGGTTCATTTCGCCAGGATTTGATGGGTTCTAGTTGACTTTACTCAATTTCAATTTGGAATCCTTTCTGATAAAGAGCAGGCCTGTGGTAATTACAGTATCTCCAGGTTGAAGTCCACTGGTTATCTGAACATTGTCGGCATTTCTAAGTCCGGTGGTCACATTGACAAATTCAGGAATTCCGTTCCTATACAGCAGAAGTTGTTTTGTTCGGGCATTGGGAATGATGCATTGCGAGGGAACCATTACTGCTGCACTGTTTGTGCCCAGTGCCAAACCTACTTTTGCGAAAGATCCCGGAACCAAGTTGTTTTTTTCATCGTTGACCGTGGCTAAAATCTTGAGGTTCCTGGTCTCAGCCTCGATGACCGTTTCTGATGCAATGATCGTAGCCTTGAATTCGCCTTCTTTTCCCTCGATACCGAAAGCAACGGTCATGCCAGGTCGAATATCATTGCTGTATTTTTCAGGAATGCTGAAACTGATTTTTTTCTTGTCCACCTGACTGAGGGTTGTAACGACATTTGCAGGTGTGATGTAAGCCCCAAGACTTACGTTTCTCAATCCCATTCTTCCTGAATATGGTGCACGTATTTCTGTTTTTCCAATGTTTACCATGGTCAGCTCAATATCAGCCTTGATGTTGTTGAGCTGCAATAGACTAAGGTCAAAGTCCTGCTGGCTGATGCCACTAATTTTGAGGAGTTCTCTTTGACGCTCTTCGGTTTTTTCAGCGATTTGCAATTGGACATTCAATTTTTTGAGTTGTGCCTGAAGGTCACCGTCAAACAACTTCACGAGCAAAGCATCCTTTGCAACGGTTGCACCCTCTTTGAAATTTAATCCAATGATCCTGCCCGAAATTTCAGGCCTGATTTCTGTCAGCTCAAAAGGGAGAACATTACCTGCCACTTCAATGGCTGATGAAACTGTAGTGGGTTGTATAACGATGGCCTCAACAGATAATGGACCTGATTTCGAATTTTCAGGAGACTTTTTTGCATCTTTTTTCTCTTCGCATGCAAGCATTGCCAAGATCAGGACAAGGGCTAGGCTGTACTTTTTCATATAGACGAAAATAAGTTGAATTTGACTTGAAAACACATTGAATTTGATGATTTTATGATAAAAATCTTGTTATTGTTCCCTGAATGACTCAAAAAACAAACAATGACGAATTAATAGTAGGTTCAACCTATTTGAGCCCCATTTTCAACCTTCATGTCTGGTTTAAGGAGAACCACCTGTCTGTTGGTGTCATAAATCCCCAAGACAAGACATTCACTGAAGAAGTTGGCGATTTGTTTTGGGGGAAAATTGACAACCGCAATGACCTGTCTTCCCACCAAAGCATCAATTGTATAGTGATGGGTAATTTGTGCTGAGGAACGTTTTATTCCCAATGTACCAAAGTCAATTTCCAATTGATATGCTGGTTTAATTGCACGTTCAAATGGCATGGCAGAAAGAATGGTGCCCGTTCTAATATCAATTTTTTCAAAATCATCCCAGGAAATGGACATCTAAAAAGGTTTTGATAAAAATAACCAAAACATCAGAAGACAGTGCTAAAAATGTATGATTGCTATTGTTCAATCATTGAAATGATGCGCTGAAGACCATCATGTCGGTCTGTAGAACCACTCAGTTGTTCAGCTTCAGCAATTGATTTCAGCCAGCGTTGAACATAGTTGACGGAGGAGGAAGGTTTGAAAACAGCAGGAGGATGCACCAGGTTCATTTTTTTGACATAGGTCTCAATGTCCTTGTGTGTATAGATTTGTCCACTCAAAGGATCGATGTAAAAAAGGATATCATTGCCTTCAAGGCTGATGATTGAACTTCCCTCTTCAGCATAACAAAGAAGATTTTGCTTGGGAATATGGACGGGTAATACTGAGATCCCGAGCATTTCACAAACAATCAAGTACAATGAACCCAATGGATACGTATTTGAAACCTTATTGGTCAATAAATTGCCAGGATCAAAATCTGCAATCGCATTAAGATCCATTTTTACACCACGGTAGTTGTAATGGCCGAAAATGATTTTGTTGATGATATTTACTTCTTCCAAAGGAGTGAGGTAATCATTGAGTTCAAGCCAAATGGTTTTCCTTATTTTCTCGATTTCAAAAAAAAGTTGATCCCTGTCATTTTCTGGATTCAGGTATGAAGCTACAAACAAGGATGCCTCAAGGACAGACCGATCGTTGTTGTTCTTCCATGAAATGACTGCATCTTCGAGACATTTGATAGAAATTCCGGAAATAATGGATGAGATCTTAGCTGTTTGAACCGGGTCTTCGGTGAGTTGTTGGTATTCGCTTAAAATTGGGATGACTGCCTGACCGAAACCCATGAACCGCTTTGTGATCGATTGATACACTTCCTCATCAGGATCCTCGATAAGGTTCAGCAATGCATTGATTTCACCGTTTTTATTGATCATCAAGTGATCTTTACGTTTATTTTTTGGGTGCCCTTCTTTTGCCGCGCGTAGGATTGGCAATGGCATGTTCTATCATGGCCTGTACTTCCTCTATGGACAAATCCTGAACATTTTCTTGTTTTTCCTTGGGAATGGGAAAATTCTTCAAACCCTTTTTGATATAAGGACCATATGGGCCCTTCAGCAATTGGATTTTCTCTTTTTCAAATACCTTGATGGTTCTCTCGTCTTTTGCCTTGCGTTTTTCAGCAATCATGGGAATCGCCACGTCAAGTGTTATCTCATAGGGGTCAAACTCTTTGGAGAGGGAATAGAACTTCTTGTCATGGGCAATATAAGGACCAAACCTTCCGATGTTTACCTGAACTGGCTGATTTTCAAATTCACCCAGTGTCCTTGGTAGTTTAAACAATGCCATGGCCTGTTCAAGGTTGATGGTTTCGATGCTCTGATCAGTCTTTAGTTTGGCAAAACGGGGTTTTTCTTCTTCCGTGGTTTCTCCAATTTGGACCATCGGACCATATCGTCCCATTCGAGCAATTACACGTTTTCCAGTGGCTTCATCATGACCCAACTCACGTTCACCGCTGATGCGCTCAGCCTTTTCCATTGTATTGTCAACATCCTTTTTGAATGGAGAGTAGAAATCCTTGAGCATTTTGCCCCAGTTTTCAGTTCCTTCTGCTATGCTGTCAAATTCACTTTCAATCTTTGCAGTGAATCCATAGTCCAATACCTGGTCAAAATGCTGAATGAGAAAATCAGTGACGACTGCACCCAAATCAGTGGGAAATAGTTTTGATTTTTCAGCACCGGTATTTTCCTGTTCGATGGATTTTGAAATTTTATCATTGCTGAGTTTCAATACCCTGTAATCCCTTTTTACACCTTCCTTATCGCGCTTTTCAACATATCCTCTTTTTAGAATTGTAGAAATCGTTGGTGCATACGTGGAAGGACGTCCTATACCCAGTTCCTCCATTTTTTTAACAAGGGAGGCTTCGGTATACCTTGGCTGTGGCCTTGTAAAACGCTCAGTAGCCAGCATTTCGTTCAATTCCAGGCTTTGCCCCTTTACCAAGGGTGGCAGCATGCCTTCTGTGGAAGTCTCCTCGTTTTCTTCCTCGTCATCCTTTCCTTCATTGTAAACCTTGAGAAATCCCTCAAACTTCATCACCTCTCCTTCAGCTTTGAGCATTTCGGGCTGGCTTGATATGGTAATTTCAGCAATGGTCTTTTCAAGTTCTGCATCAGCCATTTGAGATGCCATGGTCCTTTTCCAAATCAGGTCATAGAGACGCTGCCCATCTGCAATGTCAACACTGGGTTTGTCCATGTAGGTGGGTCTTATTGCCTCATGTGCTTCTTGGGCGGATTCATTCTTGTTTTTGAACTTTCTTGTTTGCAGGAATTCCTTTCCGTAGCTGTCTGTAATTTGTTTAGAGATGTCAACCATGGCGGTTTCGCTCAATGAGACGCTATCGGTCCTCATGTAAGTTATATGACCTGCCTCATATAGTTTTTGGGCGATCAGCATGGTTTTGCTTACACCATATCCCAGCTTTCTACTGGCTTCTTGTTGAAGGGTAGAAGTGGTGAATGGGGCAGCGGGTGATTTCTTGGCAGGTTTTTTTTGTACGTCATTGACAGTATAGCCTGCACCAATACATCCTTGCAGAAACTTTTCAGCATCTTGCTGGGTATTTTTTTTACTTGCCTCCGCTTTGAAAATTACCTGTTTGCCATTGATGTCTTTCGCCTTGAAAAATGCTTCTATTTTGAAACTGCCTGTAGCAGCGAATCCATTGATGGACCTTTCCCGTTCAACAATCAGCCTTACTGCAACACTTTGTACCCGTCCTGCACTGAGGTTTCCACGCATGCTCATTTTTCTCCAAAGGATGGGGGATATTTCAAAACCCACGATTCTGTCAAGAATGCGCCTTGCCTGCTGCGCATTCACCAGGTTCATGTTGACTGTTCTTGGCTTTTCAACTGCTGCTCGGATAGCAGGTTTGGTAATTTCATGAAAAACAATTCGTTTTGTGGAGATAGGGTCAAGTCCCAAAACCTCACAAAGGTGCCAGCTGATGGCTTCTCCCTCACGGTCCTCATCCGTTGCAAGCCATACCTCACCTGACTTTTTGGCAATTTGTTTCAATTCTTTGACCACCTTTTCCTTTTCTTCAGGTACAATATACCTTGGCTTGAAGCCTTTCTTGATGTCAATACCCATTTCGGACTTTTCAAGATCACGGATATGACCATAACAACTCTTCACTTCAAAGTCAGCACCAAGGATCTTTTCAATGGTTTTTGCTTTTGCCGGTGACTCAACGATCAATAGGTTTTTTGCCATTTTTTCTTGCTCTTCGGGTTTGTTTTCGCTCCATTGTTCCAGATGATATCATGTGGTAACTCCCCATAAAAACATCTGCATGAGGATGCAATAATAAGATAAAGAGAATGATTTATAACATATCTGCGCTCAAATGAAATCAAATATTCTTTGCATAACCATAGGATCCTTGTAAATTTTTCGGTGTCCCAAGCCAGAAGTTACCATGAATTCGATATTGGCCAGAGACCTTTCCATCAAAGGTTTTACATCTGAAAGGGGGGTGATGTCATCTTCGGTATCATGTATCCAAAGGATAGGATTCTTCAGCAATGGTGCAATCCTATTGATGGAGTAAAAGGAGGTTGCTTTTCCAGATTTTTCCAAGATGTGTCGGTGAATGGCTTCCTTGATATGATCTCCCAACCCAAAAAATGAGGAAAAAAGTGAAATTGCAGATTTTGTTTCGGTTGCAGGAGCAATCAAGATCATTTTTGCATGAGGGTTGTTGTTTATTTCCTGAAAAAGACAAAGGGCAATTCCTCCGAAGGAATGAGAAATGTAAGTGTCAAATTTGCCTGTTTTTTCCTCCAGTACCCTTATCATCTCAGCATATTCCGGTGCATTTGTTCTTTTTCCTTCACTTTTTCCGTGCGCTTTTCCATCCATGGCAAAGACTGCATATCCTTTGTTCAAAAGGGGAGTAATGTAACGATCAAAGTTGTATGCACGTGATTCAAAACCATGGAGGATCAGGGCTCTTTTGGCTGATCGTGGGTTCCAGCAGTATCCATGGATCTTAAATCCATTCACAATGATCTTGAATTCTTCACATTCATCGAAGATTGGGGGTGGAACATTCCTTGGCTTTCTGAATGGTGTGCAAAAAATATTGAAAGCTATTGCTGCACCCCACCTGGACGATATGGCAGACGCAATTTTGATTTTAGACTTTAATGAAAAAATAACCAGCTCTTGTGCTGTGATCATGTAGTTTTTTTAAAGAAAATGCAAATATACGCCACTACCCAACGCTGTTCTATGGTATTTATATCGAATAGTTTAACTTTACTACTATTCAGCATGCATTTACTAGAAAAAATATCCCATTTGCGTTTGTTGGTTTTTGACCTTGATGGAGTTTTGACCAATGGCAAATTATTGATCCTGCCCAATGGCGAATGGGTCCGTGAAATGGATATCAAGGATGGATTTGCCTTGCAATACGCCGTTAAAGCTGGCTTGATCATAGCCGTCATCACCGGTTCATCTTCGATCCCGGTTAAACAAAGGTTGTCGAGATTGGGAATTGAACTGTTTTTTGAGAATGCAGTCAGCAAGTCTATAATTATCAATGATTTATTATCAAAATATGGAATTGATAAATCTGCTGCTATGTTCATGGGAGACGACATTCCTGATCTTGATGCATTTACTGCTGTGTCAGTCAAATGCTGCCCGGCAGATGCAGCATCCGATGTCCTGGAAATGGCGGACTATATTTCTCCCAAAAATGGTGGAAATGGTTGCGTCAGGGATGTGATTGAAAAAATATTGAGGGCACAGGGAAAATGGGTGATGGGTTCCACCATACAAAGCATTTAAATGAGACGCAATCAACCTTTATTGGCGTTTTTTCAATTGATCCGTTATCCCAATCTTCTTTTTATTGCACTCACGCAGAGTTTGTTTTATTTCCAAATAATTGTTCCTTTTTGCTCCATTGATGGCAAATATGGACATTTATTGCAGCAGGACGATTTTCTAATGCTCCTAGCTTCTTCAATCCTGATAGCCGCCGCAGGTTATATCATCAACGATTATTTTGACATTGATATTGACAATGTCAATAAACCCGAAAGGTTGATTGTTGGCAAATTAATCAAGCGACGCTGGGCAATGCTCTTGCACCTTATTTTATCGCTGGTCGGCTTATACCTTACTGCCATCGTGGCCATGCACCTGAACAATTTGGTGCTGTTGGCTTTGAATTTCTTGAGTGTATTGCTCCTGTTGCTGTATTCTTCCACCTTCAAAAAGCGCTTGCTGATAGGAAACATCATCATATCTGTGCTTACTGCATGGGTGGTAGGGGTGTTGTTCATCACCGAATTGAAGTTTAACGATATTGATTTCCGGAGAGATCACATGGATGCGCTTACTACGATTTACAAATACACGCTTGTTTATGGTGGCTTTGCCTTTATCGTTTCCATGATCAGAGAAGTGGTAAAAGACATGGAAGACCTGCAAGGCGACAGGAAATTTGGATGCACGACAATGCCCATTGTTTGGGGCATTCCCTCCACCAAGATTTTTGCCGGAGTTTGGATCATCGTGCTGGCAGCAATGATTGCAGCATTTACCCTTTATGCAATCTTGAATGCATGGTTTTGGATGATTCCTGTATTGGGGTTTATGCTGTTTGCTTATACTTTGTTTATCCTTCAACGACTCTATAGGGCAAGTGCTGCTCCTGATTATACCAACATTAGCATGAACATAAAAATTCTCATGCTGATGGGCATTCTTTCTATGCTTTTATACAGTTTCCAATGAAAAAAATTATCCTGGCATCTGGTTCACCCAGAAGAAAAATGCTGTTGGAATGGGCGGAAATTCCCTTTGACGTAGTCGTTTCTGACGCCGATGAGTCATTTGACGCCACCATGCCACCCGTTGAAATTGCCATTGCAATTGCACAAAAAAAGAATGCTGCTGTTGTCAATAACCTGAAAGACGATGCAGCAACTTCCATCGTCATTTCGGCTGATACCATTGTTGTTTTGCACGGAGAAGTGATAGGAAAACCTGTAAACAGGGACGATGCCATTGGAATTTTAAAACGGCTGTCGAATCAGACACACCAAGTGATTACAGCTGTTTGTGTCAGGAATAAAAAACAGGAAAAAGTTTTTCATGACATTACGCTTGTGTGCTTTCATCCACTTTCAGATGAGCAAATCACGCATTATGTTGATTTTTACAAACCTTATGATAAGGCTGGAGCTTACGCCATACAGGAATGGATAGGAGTGGTGGGCATCAAATCCATTCAAGGAGATTTTTACAATGTAATGGGATTACCGGTCAGTCGCCTGCTCCATACGCTTCAGGAAGCGTTTTTGTAGATCCCAGCATTTTTTCATTGCTGATTTACCAGTTGAAGTCAACGGTCAATTGAATATCCGGGTGAATACTTTCCTTGACGGGGCAAGACCATGCTATCTCTTCCAAACGCTTTTTTTCATCATCAGAAAAATAACGCCCAGTGGGCCAGTTGAAGCGAATGTGGATGCCGGCAATCCTTCTGGGTGAAGCAGACATGGTTTTTTGGGTTTCAGTCACCGTCCCGACCAGTTTTTCTTCCAAGTCCCTTGCACGGATGGCCATGGTTGTTAACATACAAGCAGCAAGTGAGGTACCTATGAGGTCGGTGGGAGAAAAACGGGCTCCTTTTCCCTGGTTGTCGGTTGGTGCATCGGTTTCTATGCTTGAACCAGATTGCAAATGTGTTGCTAAAGTTCTCAGATCACCAGAATAAGTTACCGTAGAAGTCATGCTTTTTTTTATAAATTTACATAACATTAAGCAACCATGTTTAAACAAACGGCCTTATTCATTCCCTTTACTTTTTTGGTGCTGCTCGTTCATGCCCAGCGCCTATCTTTATCAAAGGCTGGTTCCAAAGAGACCCAAAAGCTTGAGAAAAGAAATAAAATCAACGCAATGATCAGGAATGAAGAGGAAGGCGTTCCCGCCTTTTCCAAACATTCTATTTTCAGTTTCACGAACAACCATGATGGCTATGGTATCTTGTTAGAGAAGGGGATATCCAAGTCAGCCTACAAGTCTTCAATCTTTCAACTTGAGTTTGGCGAAAAGCGGCATGCAAAAGAAGAAAAGCAAAGCAGTTCTGAATTCACCAACAGCGGTTTTGCCATTTTTGGAAGACCCTTCGTATTTGGAAAGAAAAATATCTTTTACCAACTCAAGCTGGGAGCTGGACAAGAACTCCTTATCGGTGGAAAAGGCAATAAAAATGGTGTTGCGGTCTATGCACTGCTTGTAGGTGGATTCTCCGCAGGGTTGTCCAGGCCATATTATATGGAATTCGCATCGCCTGGCGGCACAGAAAAAATTAAATTTACCGAAGCCCGACGCTCAACTTTTTTGAGTGCAGACAAAATAATTGGAGGTACGGGCCTTCAGTTGGGGTGGAATGAAATGAAATTTTCTCCAGGAGCCTACGCCAAAGGGGGCCTCCGTTTTGATTGGGCCAGGTTCAATCAGGTGGTTTCTGCCATAGAATTTGGTTTTGGGTTTGATTACTATTCCCAAAAGATTGTCCAAATGGTTGACAATCCTGGAAAGTCTTTCTTCCCAACGGGTTATGTAGGATTGGTTTTTGGTAACCGCAAGTGATGTACCTTCGCACTTTATTTATCCCATGAGTTGTGATGTGAACACTGCAGGATCCATTCCTGAACAAAAGCAAAAGAAACCTGACTGGTTGAGGGTCCGCCTTCCTGTAGGAGAAGGATATAAGCATGTGCGTTCCCTGGTTGATACCCATAAGTTGCATACCATTTGCGAGAGTGGCAATTGTCCAAACATGGGTGAATGTTGGGGTGCGGGTACAGCTACCTTCATGATTCTAGGCAATGTTTGCACAAGGAGCTGTGGTTTTTGTGCTGTTGCTACAGGAAGACCTGATCCAGTTGATTGGGATGAACCTCAACGCGTCGCAGAAGCCATTCATTTGATGAAAGTAAAACATGCAGTAATCACCTCTGTGGACAGGGATGAACTCCCCGATGGTGGTAGCAATATTTGGTTTAATACCATCAAAGCGGTAAAATCACTCAATCCAAACACCACATTGGAGACACTGATTCCCGATTTCAAGGGAATCGATGACCAAATACAAAGAATAGTAGAGGCAGCTCCTGAAGTGGTTTCACACAACATCGAAACAGTTGAACAACTGACAAGAAAAGTAAGGATTCAGGCAAAATACTGGCGAAGCATGGAAGTCTTGAGAAAGCTGAAACAGGGAGGAATGAGAACAAAATCAGGCATCATGCTTGGATTGGGAGAAACAAAAGAAGAAGTAGTGCAAACCTTGAAAGACCTTTCAGCCAATGGCATAGATGTTGTAACCATTGGGCAGTACCTTCAGCCCACACGAAAACATCTTCCAGTTCAACGCTTTGTTCATCCGGATGAATTCAATGAATACAAGGAAATTGGCTATGCACTGGGTATAGACTATGTTGAGAGCGGTCCATTGGTTCGATCATCCTATCACAGCGAAAAGCATGTGATACCAGGTTATGGTAAAAATGAATGGGAAAAGCAAAAAGTCCTTCTCTCTTCTAACTGAACTTATGCACCTTTTAAAGTCTTATTGAAATTCATTAGAAGTACTTACTTTTTGTCCCAGGCCAATGCGCTTGCACCGAGTATTGCCGCGTCTGACTCCTTTAGGTGACTTACCAGTATTTTAACCTTGTTTTGGAACACCTGAATGAGGTTCTCTTCCATGTGTTTTCTGGTGGGTTTCAGTATCAGGTCACCGGCTTTGGTAAGGCCTCCAAAGAGGATGATTGCTTCCGGGCTGCTGAACATTACTGCATTGGCGAGTGCAAGACCCAGGATCTTTCCCGTGAAATCAAATATTTCCAAGGCAAGCTTATCACCCTTGATGGCAGCATTGTACACAACTTTCGAATCAAGCGTATCCTTGTCTGCATCCCGCAAGAGACTGTCTTCCTTGCTGTTCTCAAGCATTTCCAAAGCAGTCAAACGTACCCCGGTGGCTGATGCATAACTTTCCAATGAGCCTTTTTTACCAGTTCCCTGGTGCATCCGGCCATCTGGGATTACAATGGTATGGCCCAGTTCACCAGCAAATCCATCATGACCATAGATCAGTTGTCCATTGGCAACAATCCCACTGCCAACACCAGTTCCGAGTGTTATCATGATAAAATCGCGCATCCCTTTGGCTGCGCCGTACATCATTTCACCAATCGCTGCTGCATTTGCATCATTGGTAAGGGTAACAGGCAACTGAAATTTATCACTCATCATTTTCGCTATGGGAATGATTCCCGACCAGGGTAAATTGGGTGCGTATTCAATGGTACCAGTATAAAAATTTCCATTGGGTGCTCCCATACCTATTCCCCTTATTCTCCCAATGCCTCCGGCCCTGCCAATCAAGACTTCCAAATGGCCATGGAGTTCTTCAATGAAGCCCTCAATTTCCTTGTGCTTTTTGGTTGACATCTCACCAGAAAAAAGAACGTTTCCATTTTTGTCGACAATGCCAAATTTAGTGCCAGTTCCGCCTATGTCTATGCCTATAGCCAGCGATTCGTTTGAATTCATATTGAAAGTTATGTGGATAAAATAAAGCAGCCACTGTTAAAGTGGCTGCCAAGATACAAATAAATCAAGAAAATTTAGTGGGCTGCAGCCACTTGTGCATCCACATCCAACCCTTGTTTCTTCAATACTGATTTTGTTTGCAAAGCGTGCCAAGCCAGGTAAGCAAAACAGAGGAAGGGGATAAGGTAGGAGAGTTGTGTATAGGTATATACGCTGCTGTCTCCTGAAGGATCAAGGTCAATGATGGAACCCTGTGTGGGTGGAATAATGGCACCACCAAGAATCATCATGATGAGGAATGCGGATCCCTGGCTGGTGTATTTTCCAATACCGTTGATGGCCAATGCAAAAATGCATGGCCACATGACCGCTGTACAAAGACCAGTACTGATGATTGCATAATTTGCCAACATGCCGGTTGCAGTGATGGAAATAAGCATTGCAGCTGCAGCCAGAATAGATACTGTCAGCAGTAATTTAACTGGCTTGTCTTCAGCAAACAGGAATGCAATCACTGCTAGGGCAATGCAAATGGGGTACATCATGAATTCATCAATGTTGTTCCCTTTGATGATGTTCACCAAAAGAATGACACCAAAAGCAACAAACGGAACGACAATGACCAGTATTCTTTTTACCATTTTGCTGAAATTGAAGACACTCACGGCGCCAGTCCATCTTCCAATCATCATGGATCCCCAATAGAGCGAAATGAGGTGAGAAATTTCAGAGTCCTCTTTGCCTCCAAAGGCATTCTTTTTGAGCAATGCACCAAAATTGTTGTCAATCGTCACTTCAACGCCTACGTAGATAAAAATGGCAATCATGCCCAATACCAGTTGTGGATATGCCATGGCACCCCATCCGGCAGGATTTTTCTTGGCTGTAACCATTGTCCAGAAAAGTATGGCAAGAATTACCACCAATGAACCACTGATAATCATGCTTTTTTGAAGTCCACTCACTTCCTTTGCCCAATCAGCGAAAAGCACGGGAAGGAAGATGATGCCTATGATCAGCAAAACATACATTGCTTTTGGGCTTTTTTCAAGTTTTTCGTCTGATGTTGTCTTGGGCAATTTTGCATATGCAAAGATCAGTGCTGCGATAATAAAGAGCCCTGCCAAAAAGAAATACAGTGTTTGAATGTTTTCAATGGATGCCACTTTTCCGCTGTCAAGACTACCAAACAGCAGGTAACTGACCACCAATGGGCCAAGCAGGGTACCGAAAGAGTTTACGCTTCCGCCCATGTTGAGGCGATGTGCTCCGGTTTCAGGTGTCCCCAACCCAATGGCAAACGGCTGAGCCGCTGTCTGTTGCAAAGAAAAACCCAATGCAATGATGAAAAAAGACACCAAAACCAAACCAAAAGTGGCTGTGCCGGATCCGCTGATATAGGCGAGTGCCAGTGCCCCCACCACCGAGATGAGCAGTCCGTAAATGATACCTTTTTTGTATCCGATCTTGTTGAGCAAATCCGTGCCGGTCACCGTTGAAAAAACATAAAGAATCAACGAGCCGTAAAAATAAGCGCCATAAAACGCAGAACCGATCAATTGTGATTGAATCTGATCAAGGTTGAAAAATGTTTTGCAAAATGGGATGAAAATGCTGTTGGATGCAGCTACAAATCCCCAGAAAAAGAAAACGATGATCAGTACACCGAATTGCGACCACTTTGTTTGTTGGCTCATATGGAAGGTTGTTTTATGAAACCCCAAAATAATTATTTTTTTTGCCTGCAAAACATTTTGTTATCAACAATTGCATCTCATTTATTCATACATTCGAAAAGGATGAAAACTTCATTGGAAATCTTGCATGTAAGTGCTGAATGTTATCCGGTTGCCAAGGCTGGTGGATTGGGTGATGTTGTTGGTTCTTTACCCCGTTTTCAGCAGGAATTGGGTCACAAGGCCAGGGTTGTGATGCCCATGTACAGAACACCTTACCTCTACGCACACGACTGGGAGGTTGTTCACAAATCATCTTCGAACCTGGGACATTGGTGGTTTGATTATACTGTGATCAGGGAAAAGTCAAATGCACAGGGATTTGAACTCTTTTTGCTGGACATCAATGGCCTGCTGGACCGGGACAAGGTGTATGGATATGATGATGACACTGAAAGGTTTTGTGCCTTTCAAATTGCTGTAGCCCATTGGATGAATTCATGGGATGTACTTCCCAATGTCGTACATGTCCATGATCACCATGCCGCATTATTGCCCTTTATCATGCAGCATGCTTATGCATACAAACGGCTTCAATACATTCCAACAATACTTACGATTCACAACGCACAATACCAGGGTGCTTTTGGATGGGAGAAGACCTTGTACATTCCCCAATGGGACAGTTGGAAACGTGGTTTATTGGAGTGGAAGGGAACCATCAATCCATTGGCTTCTGGTATAAAATGCGCCTGGAAAGTGACCACGGTGAGCAATTCTTACCTGGGTGAACTGAGACACATGAGCAATGGATTGGAACCCCTGTTTGAATATGAAAAAGGCAAATGCAGTGGAATCCTGAACGGCATTGACTACAAGGTTTGGAACCCCCAAAATGACAAATACCTGGACGAGCATTTCTCTCTAGTGGATGCTGATGCGGGCAAGAAAAAAAACAAGAATATCATTTGCGACCGCTTTGGACTGGATCCCCAAAAACCTCTTTTTATTTTCATTGGAAGACTTGTCGGCGAGAAGGGTGCTGACCTCTTGCCCGGCATGATCGTGGACAGTTTCAAGTTCATTGGACGAAAAATGAATTTCCTTGTACTTGGAAATGGTGAGTCAGAAACAGAACATCAACTTTCCCAACTCAATTCGATTGCAAAGAGTGATTACAATGTATACATTGGCTACAATGAAACCTTGAGTCATTTGATGTATGCTGCAGCAGATTTCATCATCATGCCGTCAAGGGTGGAGCCTTGTGGGCTTAACCAGCTTTATGCAATGCGGTATGGCACAATCCCGGTCGTTCGCAATACGGGAGGGCTGAGGGATACTGTCATTGACATGGGGGAAACCAACGGATATGGCATAACGTTCAACAATGCCAGTGTAGGAGACATTACCCATGGCATTTACAGGGCTGTTGGTATATACAACCAAAAAGAAATTTTTCGCAGTATACGGCAAAAGATCATGGAACTGGATTTCAGTTGGCACCGCAGCGCTGAGGAATATGTCTCCCTTTATCAAACTTTTCAGTAAATTAGACAATATTCAAAACAAACATGAACAAGAATGTAATTGCAGTCATTTTGGGTGGGGGAGCAGGGTCTAGACTGTCTCCATTGACATCAACAAGGAGCAAGCCTGCGGTTCCCATTGCAGGGAAATACAGACTTGTTGACATCCCCATTTCCAATTGCCTCAATTCAAATATTGGCAGGATTTATGTGTTAACACAATTCAATTCCGCTTCGCTGAACAAACATATAAAAAACACCTACCATTTCAGTGCTTTCAGCTCAGCATTTGTTGACATCATTGCAGCTGAACAAACCCCAGACAATCCAGCCTGGTTTCAAGGCACTGCAGATGCCGTCCGGCAATCATTGCGACATGTAAGCCAACAGGATTTTACGCATGTCTTGATCCTTTCCGGTGACCAGCTCTATCAAATGGATTTTCAGGAAATGATTGACAATCATATCAACAGCAAGGCTGATATTTCCATTGCCACCATTCCTGTAAATGCCAAAGAAGCTACTGAATTTGGCATTTTGAAAAAAGGGGAAGGGGGAATCATTGAATCATTCATCGAAAAACCCAAAGCAGAAGTACTGGGTCAGTGGGTCAGCGATACAGGCGAAACCATGCAAACACAAGGCAGAAATTACCTGGCCAGTATGGGGATTTATATTTTTGGGCGTAAAATTCTCTTTGACCTGTTGCAAGAAGAAATCAAGGATGCAACTGATTTTGGCAAGGAAATCATTCCATATTCCATCAGTAAACACAATGTCGTCAGTTTTCAATACGAAGGCTACTGGACCGATATAGGAAACATTCATTCTTTTTTTGAAGCCAATCTTGCCCTAACACAAGATGTTCCAGAGTTTAACTTGTTTGACAACAACAAGGCCATCTATACCCGGGCCAGGATGCTTCCTCCTGCAAAAATCAGTGGTACTACACTCGAAAAAACAATTGTGGCAGAGGGCTGCATCATCAATGCTTCAAGGGTTGAGAACTCTGTTCTTGGCATTAGAACACGAATTGGTTATGGATCTACCATTGTAAGCTGCTATATCATGGGAACTGATTTTTATGAGACACTGGATGAAATGAATGTTTCAGTCAGCAATGGCCTTCCCAAACTTGGCATCGGAGAACGCTGCTACATCAAGAATTCCATCATCGATAAAAACTGTCGAATTGGAAATGATGTTCGCATCAATGGCGGCAAACATTTGGCCAATACCGAACACCCCTTGTATACCATCAAGGAAGGCATTGTGGTTGTAAAAAAGGGTGCTGTAATCCCCAATGGTTTTGTCATTTGATTCCTGTTGCCGCAAAGATTTGCAACGGTTTGTAAACATTTAATCGGGCAATAGCAATCCCAAATGATACTTTCTGGGCGCGCATTCATCCAATAAACATCTGATGAACATTAACAATACCGGTGAAGAAAGCAATGCTATGGGAATGCTGCCTTATGAGGAAACCCATTTCATTGAGACATCTGGTCCGGTATGGAATTATTCTCTTTTCGACGAGCACATCATCCAACATTTCCAGCAAGGCACCTTGTACAATGCATACCAGTATTTTGGCAATAAACAATTGTCAGTGCTGGGAAAGAAAGGAACATATTTTTCCGTTTGGGCCCCGAACGCTACACGCGTAAGCATTGTCGGTAATTTCAACAATTGGCAGGATGGACGTCATCCTCTGTTTGTGCGTCTCGACAAATCCGGCATCTGGGAAGGTTTTATTCCAGGTTGTTCAAGGGGCGAAGTGTACAAATACTCGATCCATGGTTTTGAAGGGAAAATCATACAAAAAGGCGACCCATATGCTCATTTTTGGGAAAAAAAGCCATTGACCGCCAGCATAACCTGGAATTTTGAATACCAATGGCATGACCAGCATTGGATGTCAATCAGGGAAAAACACAATTCCCTACAATCTCCTTATGCTGTGTATGAAGTGCACCTTGCCAGTTGGATGAGGCCCGATCCATCTGACGAAACATCTTACTTCAGCTACTGGCAAATTGCCGAACGGCTTGTTCCCTATGTAAAAGAAATGGGGTTCACGCACATTGAGTTGATGCCAGTTATGGAATTTCCTTTTGATGGTAGTTGGGGATACCAGGGAACAGGATATTTTGCTCCAAGTTCCCGTTTTGGAAATCCTGAGGAATTCATGGCAATGATTGATTACTGTCACCGCGAAGGAATTGGTGTGATATTGGATTGGGTACCTTCCCATTTTCCATACGATAGCCACGGACTTTTCATGTTCGATGGAACACATACCTATGAATATGGAGACATGCGAAAAGGGTATCACCCCGATTGGAACAGCTATATTTTCAATTACAAAAGAGGAGAAGTAAGATCATTCCTGATCAGCAATGCCCGTTTTTGGCTGGACCAATTTCATGTGGATGGACTTAGGGTTGACGCGGTTTCTTCCATGCTAAAACTTGATTATTCAAGAAATGAAGGGGAGTGGGAGCCAAACGAATTCGGCGGCAATGGCAACATTGAAGCAATTTCCTTCCTCAAAGACATGAACCAGATGGTATACCGGGATTTCAACGGAGTGCAAACGATTGCAGAGGAAGCAACAAACTGGCCACGCGTATCAAGACCTGTATATGCGGATGGCTTGGGATTTGGCATGAAGTGGATGATGGGTTGGATGCATGATACACTGCGGTATTTCAAGCAGGATCCATTGTTCAGGCAACACCAACAGGATCAATTGACCTTTAGCATGATGTATTATTATGACGAAAATTTTATGCTGCCACTGAGTCATGATGAGGTAGTTCATGGAAAATCGCCGATGATTTACAAAATGCCAGGGGACGATTGGCAAAAATTTGCAAATTTAAGACTGCTCTACACCTACATGTTTACCCACCCTGGGGCAAAACTATTGTTCATGGGCAATGAATTTGCACAAACAGAGGAGTGGAACTATTCAACGTCCTTGCGTTGGGACCTGCTGAAACATGAAAGCCACCTTGGTATGCAATCATGTGTCAGTGCGCTTCTGCATCTCCTAAAGCAAGAACCATCACTGTACGTCCATCAATTTGATCAACAGGGTTTTGAGTGGCACGACCTGCATCACCAAGAGGAATCCGTGATTGCTTACATAAGGAAAGGCAACATTTCGGACCCGACCTTGCTTGTAATATTGAACATGACACCCAAGGAGCGGGTGGGTTGGACAATTCCAGTAGAGTCAGCTGCTGATTGGCAAGAAATATTCAATAGCGATGAAACCCAATACTGGGGTACGGGAAACTACGTAAACAGGGAAATCATAGCCCCTGTTCGCAAAAAAAATAACCTTTCGCATGAAATAAAACTATCATTGCCTCCGTTAGGTGGATGTATTCTAAAAAGAATCAATCCAATCCTAAACACAACCCAATGAAAAGGTTTTTTTTCATCTTTACTGCAGTTTTTACAGGTTATTTGGTTTTTGCAAAGAATGAAGATGACAGTGTAAAAGTTCTTATCCAAAAAGCAAAAATAGAACAGGCCGCAGGCCGTCACAAAATGGCACTTGAATACTTGCAGATGGCGGTTGCCGTAAACCCCAATATTATTGATGCGCAAAGGGCACTTGGTATTGAAGCACTTGAGCTAAGACAATTTGAACTGGCCCGTCAATCATTTCTTTCCGTTTTGTCGAATCAACCCAATGACCCTGTTTCACTGGAAAAGTTAACTGAAATTTTTTACAATTTTCGCAAGTGGGACGAGACCATAAAATACGGCCAAAAGTTATTGTCCCTGAATGCTGGCAAGCGGATCAACTTCATGATTGGAAAGAGCTTCTATGAGAAAGAGGATTTTGGACAGTGTTTCAAATACCTAGAAGCGGCTTTTGTGGAAGAGCCCAGCAATGGAGAAATTCCTAGCATGTTTGCCCGGGCATTGGTTGACATGAGCAACTTCAAAGCTGCAGCCAGGTATTATTTGGAAGCCATAAAACTTGATTCCACAAACAACAGGCTGTTGAACGAGCTGGGCATGACCTACTCAGCCATGAACGATGAAAGGAATGCTGTAAAGTATTACGAAATGGCCATGGACAAGGGTTACAAAGTAGACAATAATTTTATTGAAAACCTCTCCAATTCATATATAGCAGCAGGAATGCCCCAAAAAGGGATGGATATGTTGTTGAAACTCCTTGAAAAAAGACCTGGTGACATTGATTTGCTGAACAATCTAGCCAACAATTACTATTCGCTTGGCAACTACAAAGAAGCCATAAATTATTGGGATAAGGTTCTTTACCTTGACCGGGAAGAAGCAAGAGCACTGTACATGATTGGCATGTGTTATATCAAAATGGGAGACAAGAACAAAGGGGCCATGCTTTGCAACAAGGCAATCGACATGGATCCCAGCCTTAAGCAGTTCAGACATGTAGGTGGTGGTCCTTTTGGAAGGTAAAATTCAGTGGGCTTAGAAGATGATTTGATTGCCTGGAGAAATGTAATCACTCACATTTTTTCAGGCACTTTTATTCCCAGCATCTCCATGCCACTTGCAATGATAGTTGCAACAAGGCTTGAAATTTTCAACCTCAATTGTTTTTTCTCTTCATTTTCTGCATTGTTGATGCTTAGCGCTGCATAAAAGGAATTGAAAGTTTGTGCCAATTGGAAAAGATAGGTGGCTATTGCTGAAGGATCAAGGCCATCAGCAGCTTGCTTAAGAATAACTTCATACTGCTCTGCCAAAAGCAACAAGTCCTTTTCACCTTTTAGGAGTGGCAGCTTGTAATCTTTCAACCCGCTGTCAATTATAGATTTTTTCAGTACAGACCGAATCCTGGCATGTGTGTATTGCACAAATGGACCCGTAAAACCATGGAAATCGATGGACTCTTCAGGATTGAAAATCATTTTTTTCTTGGGGTCAACACGAAGCAAAAAATATTTCAATGCACCCAAACCGATCGTGTTATACAATTCATCCAATTCAGCCTCACTGAAATCATTGACCTTTCCAAGATTTTGGGTATGTTTCCTTGAAATGGAAATCATTTCGTCTACAAGGTCATCCGCATCCACAACTGTTCCCTCTCTGCTTTTCATTTTCCCGGTAGGAAGTTCAACCATGCCATAGGAAAGGTGGTGAATGCCATCTGCATAAGGAAGACCAAGCTTTTTGCAAATCAGTTGAAGCACTTTCATGTGATAATTCTGTTCATCTCCAATCACATATATGCTTTGGTCCATGCCAAATTCATCGTATTTTTTTTGTGCCAAACCAATGTCCTGGGTAATGTAAACAGATGTACCATCTTTTCTCAGAACCAATTTTTCATCCAATCCCTCAGCAGTAAGGTCAATCCACACGCTGCCATCTTCTTTCCTAAAAAAAACACCCTTTCTGATACCCAATTCAATGGTGTCCTTTCCCAATAGGTAGGTTTCACTTTCATAATATGTTTTGGCAAAATCCGATCCAATTCGTTTGTAGGTTGTGTCGAATCCTTCATATACCCATAGGTTCATGGTCTTCCAAAGTTCAATCACTTCGGGTTTTCCATTTTCCCAATCAAACAGCATTTGTTGTGCCTCCAGCATGATGGGGGCCTCTTTTTCTGCAGTTGCTTTGTCCATGCCTTTTGCCACCAGCCCTTCAACCTCTAATTTGTAGGCATCATTGAATTTGACATAAAAATCTCCTACAAAATGATCTCCCTTAGTACCTGTGGAAGTCGGTGTCGATTGGTTTCCATAGCGGCTCCAGGCAATCATGCTCTTGCAGATATGTATGCCACGGTCGTTTACAATGCATGTTTTTAAAACATCATAACCATTGGCCTTGAGAATTTCAGCGATGCTTCTACCCAGAAAATTGTTTCTCAGGTGTCCAAGGTGAAGTGGCTTGTTGGTATTGGGTGATGAGTACTCTACCATGATTTTTTTTCCGTTCATGGGTGCTTTGCCGAAACAGGGATCTTGGTAGTGCCTGTTGAGCATATCGATCAAGAAGGCGGGCTTGATGGTGAAATTCAGGAAACCTTTGATGATGTTGAAAGATTCAAAAAAAACAGGATCATCCGCAATCATTTTTGCACCCAATGCATTTCCGAGCTGGTCAGGAGATGTGTTCAACTGTTTTACCAGTGAAAACAAAACAATTGTGTAATCGCCCTCAAATTCGGGTTTTGTAGGATTTACCTGAAAATCGCGCGCCGTAAAACGGATTCCATAAACTGATTCGATAGCTTCAACTGCTTTTTCCCGGACAATTTTACTCAGCATACATGATTAGATTGTTGCAAAGGTACGATTCCCTTAATTTTATTGCATGTTGAAACCCATATTGCGCTTTTTCTTTTGTTTATCTTGTATTGCAATGGTTATTGAAACTGCATGTGGACAAACGCCAAAAATTGACCTTCAGGGTCACCGGGGTTGTCGGGGGCTTTATCCTGAGAATACCCTTCCGGCCTTTATTCATTCGATTGAACTGGGTGTAACCACCCTCGAAATGGACGTGGTCATCACAAAGGACAATAAAGTTATTTTGTCACACGAGCCGTTCATGCATCCAGAAATTGCTACAGGTCCTTCAGGACATGTATTTTCATCGCCCAAAGACAGGTCCCATAACATCTACCAAATGACCTACGATGAAGTGTGCAGATGGGATGTTGGAATGAAACCACACCCCAAATTTCCCCAACAAAAGAAAATTCCGGCAGTGAAGCCCCTGCTAAAAGATGTAATTGATTCGGTTGAGAAATACACAAAGACCCATCGTTTGAAACCGGTGCGCTACAACATAGAAACGAAATCTGGACAAGCAACAGACGGAATTTATCATCCCGCACCGGAACCTTTTGTTGAGTTGCTGATGCAGGTCATTCATCAGGCCGGAGTTTCAAAAAGAACCATCATCCAATCCTTTGATAAAAGAACATTACAGGTCTTACACCAGCAATTTCCCTCGGTCAAAACATCCTTTTTGATAGAGGGCAACAATAAAAAGTCGCCTGAAGACTTGGTTGGCAATCTTGGATTTCGTCCAAATTACCTGAGTCCCGAATTTCATTTGGTTTCAAAAGAATATCTCGTAGCATGCAAGAAATTAAAGGTAAAAGTGATTGCCTGGACCGTAAATGAAGAAGAAGATATTCTTGCAATGGCAGCCATGGGTGTTGATGGCATTATTTCGGATTACCCAAACCGGTTTTCAATACTGAACAAACGTTAATTATGCATTTCAACATCAGCTTTCCTGGCTTTTTGGTAATTTTGTAGCTTATTTAAGCCCATGCGCACAATTGAAGTTTCTGATCAGCATGCCAAAAGACAGTTCCTGGACCTGCCCTTTTCCATTTACAGGGATGATCCACAATGGATCTGTCCTCTGCTGAACGATATTGAATCGGTTTTTGATCCCCAAAAAAACAATTTTTTCAGTTTCGGAAGATGTACAAGGTGGATCCTTGTTGATGAACAGAACAATACCCTTGGACGCATAGCCGCTTTTATCAACGACAAAAAGGCCTATAATGAAATACAGCCGACAGGCGGTTGTGGCTTTTTTGAATGCATCAATGACCAGCATGCAGCAAACATGTTGTTCGATCAGGCAAAATCCTGGCTCATTGACCATGGTATGCAGGCAATGAACGGGCCAATCAATTTTGGTGAAAATGACATGTGGTGGGGCCTGCTGGTGGACGGCTTTTCAAAGCCCTTCTATGGCATGAATTACAATCCTCCTTATTACAAATCATTGTTTGAATCCTATGGATTCAAAGAGAAATATGCTCAGATATCCAACAAGATTGATGTCAAAAAGGGATTGCCAGAAAAAGTAATAAAAATATCCAATTGGGTGGTTAAACGGAATGGCTATGTTTTTAGGCATCTCGATACTTCCAATGTTTCTAAATATGCAAGGGACTTCAAGGAAATTTACAATGATGCGTGGAAAGATTTTGAAAACTTTACCGAAGTCACTGATGCCACAATAGAAGAGACCATCAACAAAATAAAACCTGTGATGGATCCCAAATTGATATGGTTTGCATATACCCCTGCCAATGAACCTGTTGCATTTGTCATGATCTTGCCTGATACAAATGAGCTCATCAAGGGGCTGAAAGGTCGTTTGAACCTGATCGGTAAGCTAAAGTTCATATGGAACAAATTGACGGTCAAGCACACCAGGATGCGCGCAGTAATCATGGGAACAAAAGAAAAATTCAGAAACCAGGGTCTTGAATCATGTCTTTTCATGAAGCTACAGGAATATACCTTGCCCCTTAACCAGTACGAAGAACTTGAATTGTCCTGGGTGGGTGATTTCAATGCTAAAATGCTGGCTCTTCATGAAGCTGTTGGTGCCAGGTATTCAAAAAAACACAGCACCTATCTCTGCAAATTTTAAAGCAACAGAAATCCTTTGAAACAATTTATAGAAAATACGCTTGATTTTTTTTATCCTTTTTTTAGAAAATTCTTTGACAAGACTACTTTTCGATACGCCGCCTGCGGTGGTCTCAATACCATTTTTGATATTTTTTTGTTTTTTATCAGCTACAATTTCATTCTTCATAAGCAAAATCTGGATCTTGTTTATTTTGTCATAAGCCCGCACATTGCCGCATTTCTGATGGCATTCATGTTGAGTTTTCCCACTGGATTCGCTCTCATGCGTTTTATTGTTTTCAAGGAGTCTCAGCTCCGTGGAAGGGTTCAGCTCTTTCGCTATTTCATGATGGTTTGTGTCAGCCTCTTGTTGAACTATGTTTTTTTAAAAACACTGGTAGAATATTTTCATCTTTTCCCAACAGTTTCAAAGCTCATCACCACCTTTTTTGTCATTGCCTTCAGTTACATTACACAAAGGAATTTTAGCTTTAAAACTGCCAAGTCAGACACAAAATGAAAAATCAAAATATGCTGGACGTCCTTATCATTGGTGCAGGACCGATTGGCTTGGCATCTGGCATTGCCTGCACAAAGCACGCGTTATCCTATATCATCGTTGAAAAGGGGGCATTGGTGAATTCACTTTACAATTATCCATTGAACATGACCTTTTTCTCTACATCAGACAAGTTAGAGATCGGTGAAGTTCCTTTTGTGTCCCATAATCCCAAGCCAACCAGGGCTGAGGCATTGGAATATTACAGGCGTGTTACGCTGCATTGGAATCTGAACCTTGCCTTGTATGAATCTGTTCAAACCGTAACAAAGGAGAATGGACTTTTCATCGTCACTACAACAAAAACTACCTACAAGGCCAAGCACATCGTCATTTCCACAGGCTTTTATGATATTCCCAATCTGATGAATGTTCCAGGTGAAGATCTTCCCAAGGTGCACCATTATTACAAAGAACCACATGTATATTTTGGCCAGAAAATTGTAGTTATTGGTGCAGCCAACTCTGCAGTTGATGTTGCCATGGAAACTTGGCGAAAAGGGGCGGATGTTACAATGGTCATCAGGGAAGAACAGATCAGGGAATCGGTCAAGTATTGGATTCGTCCTGACATCGAAAACAGGATCAAGGAAGGTTCAATCAAGGCATTTTATCATGCTTCCATTGCTGCCATAAGGGAAAAAGAGGTTGACATCATGACAGCATCTGGCCAAATTACCCTCCCCAACGATTTTGTACTGGCCATGACCGGTTACCTCCCTGATTTTAAGTTTCTGGCTTCCGTAGGAATTCAAACAGAAAATGACGAATACTGTACTCCATTGCATGACCCTGATACCATGATGTCGAACATCGATGGCGTCTATCTGGCAGGGGTCATCTGCGGCGGGCTTAAAACAAACAAATGGTTCATCGAAAACTCACGGCACCACCCTGATTTGATCATGGCACATATCCTCCAAAAAGGGTAACATTGATCATGTTCTTCCTTCATATGCCATTTTGCTACCCTAAAAATCACCATAAAGAACTGTTTGTCACCCTTTTGGGCCAAAAACTGACAAGATTTCCTGATTTTTCCAGCGGCACAGCTCTTGTACATTACCAATATCTAAAATCACATATATGGCAAAAATCATTGGAATTGACCTAGGAACGACCAACAGTTGCGTTTCCGTAATGGAAGGCAACGAACCAGTTGTTATCGCCAACGATGAAGGAAGAAGAACCACCCCCAGTGTCGTCGCATTCCTCAAAAATGGCGAGCGCAAAGTGGGAGATCCCGCAAAACGTCAGGCCATCACCAACCCCATCAACACCATTTCTAGTGTGAAACGTTTCATGGGAAGGCGTTTTGATGAGGTTACAGAAGAAATAAAGCATTGGAGTTATAATGTTGCAAAGGGAGACAACAATACCGTTAGAATTGATATTGATGGCCGTTTGTATACCCCTCAGGAAATCAGTGCAATGGTGCTTCAAAAGATGAAAAAAATCGCTGAAGACTATCTCGGTCAAGAAGTCAACGAAGCGGTGGTAACAGTTCCCGCATATTTCAATGACGCACAACGTCAGGCGACCAAGGAAGCTGGTGAAATTGCTGGTCTGACCATCAAAAGAATCATCAACGAACCAACGGCTGCAGCCTTGGCCTATGGTCTTGACAAAAAGAATGTTGACAGTAAAATTGCGGTATTTGACCTTGGCGGTGGAACTTTTGACGTATCCATACTTGAATTGGGTGATGGTGTGTTTGAAGTAAAATCGACCAACGGTGACACCCACCTTGGCGGTGATGACTTTGACAAGGTGATCATGGATTGGCTGGCTGACGAATTCCATAAGGAGGAAAATGTTGATCTCAGGAAAGACCCAATGGCACTTCAGCGTTTAAAAGAGGCTGCAGAAAAAGCGAAAGTTGAGCTTTCTGGTTCATCTGAAACTGAAATCAATCTTCCTTACGTCACTGCAATTGACGGTGTTCCCAAACACCTTGTAAAAAAACTGTCAAGGGCAAAGTTTGAGCAAATTGCAGACAAGCTTTTTGAACGTTGCCTAAAACCTTGTGAGCAAGCCCTAAAGGATGCGGGAATGAATGTTTCACAGATTGATGAGGTTATATTGGTTGGAGGATCCACAAGGATTCCAAAAGTGCAAGAAATCGTGGAAAAATTCTTTGGAAAGAAACCCAACAAGAGCGTAAATCCTGATGAGGCTGTTGCCATCGGTGCAGGCGTACAAGGCGCTGTGCTTTCTGGAGAAGTGAAGGATGTGCTTCTTTTGGATGTCACTCCACTCAGTCTTGGTATTGAGACCCTTGGTGGTGTAATGACTGTTTTGATTCCTTCAAATACCACGATTCCGACCAAAAAATCAGAAAGCTTTTCAACTGCTGCTGACAACCAGCCAGGGGTTCAGATTCATGTTCTTCAGGGTGAAAGGCCCATGGCCAACCAAAACAAAACCCTGGGCATATTCAACCTTGACAACATTCCTCCAGCCCCAAGGGGTGTTCCTCAAATTGAAGTTACCTTCGATATCGATGCAAACGGTCTCATCAATGTGAGTGCAAAAGACAAAGGTACCGGCAAAGAGCAAAAAATCAGGATTGAAGCAGGCAGTGGCTTGACAAAGGAAGAGATTGAAAAAATGAAGGCCGAAGCCAAGGCAAATGAAGCAACTGACAAGGAAGCCCGTGAAAAAATAGAAAAAATCAATGCCGCTGACGGCCTTATTTTCCAAACTGAAAAGCAATTGAAAGAGTTTGGTGAAAAGATTCCTGCAGAGAAAAAAGAAGTCATTGATGCTGCGCTGACAAAGTTGAAAGAAGTACACAAAATTCAGGATATCAATGCGATAGAGGTAGCAACTAAAGAGTTAAATGATGCATGGATGGCTGCAAGTCAAGACATGTACAATGCTACCCAAGGCGCTGAACAGGCTGGTGCACAACAGGCTGGACCCGAAGCGGGTGGCGCAAAGCCTGAGACAGACAATGTCACTGACGCAGAGTTTGAAGAAGTCAAATAAGCATTCAAATCAAAAGGGGATCCAAAAGATCCCCTTTTTTATACCAATTCCATCCAGGTATGATCTGCTAGTAATTTTACCGCAGCAGTACATTTTTTAAATGGCCCTGAAGGACCCCATTCTTTGGGGCTCACCAATGATAGAAAATGACTGCCGTCTTTTTTCTCATACAGGTAGTATTGTTGTCCTATTACAGGTGTAAAATTCAATTTCGCACTGTAAATGAGGACTGAAAGCTCTTTTCTGCGTTGGATTTCCTGTGCCTGAAGTGCCAGCAATTCGATCTGCTGCCTGATTTGGGTAAGCTGCATGTTCGTTTGCTCTTCCATGGCAGTGAGTGATTTGTGCCTGATCATTCCCTCTTCTGTAGGCCTTATTACAGCTCCGGATACAGACGTAGAGTAGGGCAGTACACTCATCTGCTTGTGGTAATAGGATATGTTTTGGTAATCAGATCCGTCTTCAGATTTGCCTTGTTCCGTTACTTTCAGGTATCCGTTGGGTTGAATTTCGTGAAAAATTCGAACCGTCTTTTCCTTGTTGATCAACAGCAGGATTTCGAAGCTGATGCTATCAATGAACTGCACTTTTGCAGTTTCTGCGACTTCTTGATCCTCCAAGGGATGCAGATCACCATCCGCCTCCAATTCATAGCATGATGAAAAGGCCTGGTTTTCGAGTGTAACCCAATTCATTTCTATACTAAGCCTGCTTCTTTCACCCGCTGCATTCAATTTATAAATGCCTGATTTTGGCCTTTCACCTTTCTCATAAATACCTTTTTCGGGAAACAACTGCCAGGAGTAGAGAAAATTATATGCTTGGATCATCCTATATCAACAAAAGTTTTACCACTTGGTTCTAAAAATATTATTTTGGGTTGACATTCAATGAATTGACTTAATTTTACAGGGTATGACCATCGAACAAATAAAGAGTATGAGAGACCGCCTATCCGTCTTGAGGAGGTTTCTTTGACGTCGAAAATCGACGATATAAAATAAATGAGGACAAGCTAAAGTCACAATCACCTGGGTTCTGGGATGATAACAAACGTGCTACGGAAATCCTCAAAACCGTCAAGCTGAATGAATATTGGCTAAACCTTTATTCTTCCACCGAAGCAGCAGTGGAAGATTTTGTAATCCTGTTTGAATTTTGGAAAGAGGGGGAATGTACTGAAGAAGAGGTGAAAATTGCCAATGAAAAGGCAATATCAGCGCTTGATGAAGCGGAATTCAAAAGTACATTGAACCAACCCGAAGATGAACTTCCTGCAGTTCTTCAGGTCAACAGTGGAGCCGGTGGCACCGAAAGCCAGGATTGGGCGGAGATGCTCATTAGGATGTATAGAATGTACGGAGAAAAGCAGGGCTGGACTGTCACTGAGCTGGATTGGCAAGATGGAGATGGCGCAGGAATAAAGTCTGCAGTTCTTCAGTTTGAAGGCCCCTTTGCCTATGGTTTTTTGAAAGCCGAAAATGGTGTTCACCGTTTGGTGAGGATTTCACCTTTCGACAGCAATGCGAGGAGGCATACCTCCTTTGCTTCTGTTTATGTATATCCGTTGGTGGATGATTCCATTGAAATTGAAGTCAATCCCGCAGACCTTGAATGGGAATTTTATCGTTCGGGCGGTAAGGGTGGTCAAAACGTGAACAAAGTTGAAACGGCGGTCAGGCTAAAGCACATCCCAAGTGGTATTATTGTTGAATGTCAACAGGCAAGGACCCAAGGGGAAAACAGGGAGAAAGCCTTGAAAATGCTAAAAAGCAAGCTCTACGAAGAGGAAATGAGAAGACGCGAAGAGCTGAAAAATGCCAACAACGCGTCAAAAAAGAAAATTGAGTGGGGAAGTCAAATCCGCAGTTATGTTTTCCATCCCTATAAAATGATCAAAGACCACAGAACAAATCATGAAGTTGGCAACATACAACCCGTAATGGATGGTGACCTTGATGGTTTTATCAAGGCTTATCTCATGATGGAAAAAGAAAATGTAACAAGCTAAAAAATCTCACAACATGAACAACGGACACTACAGTTTGCCCATCCCTGCAAATGAGCCCATCCAAAGTTATATCCCAGGCTCACCAGAAAGAAGCAGATTGAAAGATGTTATTCTTGAACTCAAATCATCAACAATTGATGTACCCATGTACATTGGTTCAAGGGAAATAAGAACAAACAACAAGGTTGCAATGCGCCCTCCACATGAACGCAAGCACCTTCTTGGTCATTTTCACGCGGGTGAAGCCAGGCATGTTAAAATGGCCATTGATGCTGCACTTGCAGCAAAAGCCGATTGGGAGGCCATGCCATGGGAGAGCAGGGCTGCGATTTTTTTGAAGGCAGCTGACCTGATTGCAACCCGTTACAGACCCTATATCAACGCAACGACCATGCTGGGTCAAAGCAAAAATGTTTTTCAGGCAGAGATTGACAGTGCATGCGAACTCATTGACTTTCTTCGTTTCAACGTTCATTTTTTAGGTGAAATCTACAAGCAACAACCTTTGAGTGCACCAGGTATTCACAACAGGCTTGAATACCGCCCATTGGAAGGATTTGTGCTGGCCATCAGTCCCTTTAATTTCACAGCAATAGGAGGTAATCTTCCAGCTTCAGCAGCACTTTGCGGAAATACCGTTGTCTGGAAATGTGCCAATACGCAGGTTTATTCAGCACAGATGTTTATGCGCATCCTGAAGGAAGCCGGTTTGCCAGATGGGGTTATTAACCTCATCTATGTTGATGGCCCAACGCTGGGAAGCATTTGCTTCAATCATCCCCAATTTGCAGGTGTACATTTCACGGGGTCAACTGGGGTCTTCAACCAAATGTGGAAAACCATTGGTGAAAACATTGGCAAATACAGATCGTATCCAAGAATCGTTGGAGAAACCGGTGGGAAGGACTTTGTCATGGTGCATTCCTCGGCAGATCCAGACGTTGTTGCAACAGCACTGCTAAGGGGAGCATTTGAATACCAAGGCCAAAAATGTTCTGCTGCGTCAAGGGCTTATATCCCGTCAAACCTTGCTGTGGCCGTAAGGAAAAGGCTCATTGCGGGCATCAAAAGCTTTAAAATGGGTTCCGTTGAAGATTTCAGCAATTTCATCACTGCTGTCATTGACGACAAATCATTTAACAAGATCAAGTCATACATCGATAAGGCCAAGCGGTCTTCCAAAGCCAAAGTAATTGCAGGAGGAAACTGTGACAAATCCATAGGCTATTTCATTGAGCCTACAGTGATTGAAACAACTGACCCTAAATTCACAACCATGTGTGAAGAAATTTTTGGACCAGTCTTGACCATGTATGTTTATCCTGAGAAGAAATTTTCGGAAACGCTGAAATTGCTTGATGAAACATCGCAATATGCCTTAACCGGTTCGATCATATCACAGGACAGGGCAGCCATTGTAGAGGCATCCCATGCTTTGAGAAATGCGGCGGGTAATTTCTACATCAATGACAAACCAACTGGAGCAGTTGTTGGCCAGCAACCATTTGGCGGCGCAAGGGGTTCCGGCACAAATGACAAGGCTGGTTTTTCCATCAACCTTTACAGATGGCTGAGTGTGAGGACTGTCAAGGAAACATTTGATCCTCCAAAGGATTACAGGTATCCATTCATGCAACCAGAATAATATAAAAGCACTGAAAGCCATACATTTGCAACAAGCTACCGCAACAATGAAAGGAGTCAATACCATCATGGAAGAGGATCAACTCAAGCTAACCCTTAAAAGGCTGGCCCACGAATTGATTGAAAATCATTTTCCATTTGACAATACTTGCATCATCGGCATACAACCCCGCGGTATAGCCATCAGTGATTTTATCACTCAGTATATCCAGGAAATCCATCCGGAAGTGAAAATCAACTATGGAAAATTGGACATTACATTCTACAGGGATGATTTCAGGGGCCAGATTCACATCCCCAACATCACGGATCTTCCTTTTTCAATCGAAGGAAAGAAGGTGATCCTCATTGATGATGTGCTGTATACAGGTCGCACCATCCGTGCTGCCATGGACGCATTGCTGGACAACGGAAGGGCGCAAAAAGTCGAATTGTGCATTTTGGTGGATAGAAAATTCAGCCGTGAACTCCCGATTCAACCCGATTATGTGGGAAAATCAATAGATTCCATCGTAACGCAAAAGGTAAAAGTGATATGGGGAGACGAAAAAAGGGTAATATTATACGACAGTATGTAGTTCACATAAAAATTTGTCCGCTTTTTATAACGCGATACCATAAATTTGCTCCCTAATGCAACTAAGCTCAAAACACTTGCTCGGCATTAGAGACCTCCTTCCGGGAGACATCCATCTCATTTTAGACACAGCCCGCCAATTCAAGGAAGTACTTCAAAGGCCGATCAAAAAGGTGCCGTCACTCAGGGATATTACCATTGTCAATCTTTTTTACGAAAATTCAACCAGGACCAGGATCTCCTTTGAATTGGCTGAAAAAAGATTGAGCGCAGATACCATCAATTTTTCTGCCAGTGGTTCTTCCGTATCCAAGGGAGAAACGCTCTTGGATACCGTCAACAACATCCTGTCCATGAAAGTAGACATGGTGGTGATGCGCCACAGTGCAACAGGAGCTCCACATTTCCTGGCCCAGCACATACCTGCTGCCATTGTAAATGCCGGGGATGGCATCAATGAACATCCGACCCAGGCCTTGTTGGACGCCCTTTCCATTACAGAAAAATTGGGTACGCTTCAAGGAAAAAAGATTGCCATCATTGGAGATATCATGCATTCCCGGGTCGCCATGAGCAATATTTACCTGTTGACAAAAATGGGTGCTGAAGTTACCCTTGCTGGCCCGCCCACGTTGATCCCCAAACACATCAAGGATTCTTTCGGAGTGAATGTAACCTATAGTGTGGAAGAAGCCCTCAAGTGGTGTGATGTTGCCAATGTGTTGCGCATTCAACTTGAAAGGCAGAATCAGGTGTTGTTTTCTTCCCTGAGGGAATACAACCAGGCATATGGCATCACACGAAAACTGTTGGATACCATAGACAAAGAAATACTCATCATGCACCCAGGTCCTATCAACAGAGGTGTTGAGCTGGATTCTGATGTTGCCGACAGTGGACAATCGCTTATTCTTGACCAGGTTGAAAATGGTGTTGCTGTCAGAATGGCGGTACTTTACCTCTTGTCTGGAAGGAAAGATTCAACTTCTTAAAACCAAGCAATGCAAAAAATCTGTCTTTTTCCTGGCACATTCGACCCCATTACACTTGGACATGTGGATGTGATCAAAAGAGCTTTGCCATTGTTTGACAAGATCATCGTAGCAGTGGGCAAAAACGCAGGCAAGGCGCCGATGTACAGTCCCGAACAACGTCAATCCTGGATTGAGGAGATTTTCAGGGAGGAGGAAAAGGTTTCAGCTGCTGTTTACGAAGGGTTGACCGTTAATTTTTGCAGAGAGGTAGGTGCGAAATACATTTTAAGAGGTATCCGTTATGTCAGTGATTTTGAATATGAAAAAACGATTGCAGATGCCAATAGGACGTTGGATCCCGAAATTGAAACCTTTTTCCTTACCTGTGAGCCAAAGTACACTTCAATAGCCTCCACCATTGTAAGGGATATCATCAGAAATGGGGGAGATGCATCACTTTTCCTGCCTGAAGCAGTTTCAACGTCCCTCAAAACCAGTTGAATTTTCTCCTAAAAAGTATTTTACCACCAATTCCCTGATGGACGGGTATGCGTGCTTCATCAATTCTGCTGCCTCTTGCCTGTCAACCCAACGCAGTTCTGTGATGTCTTCCTCCAATTGTGGTATCAATTGCTGCCTACCCGAGCATTCCATTTTGAACCAATGTGAAGGCTTGAGTACATCATTGCCCCTGTAGGTATAGGTATGGTAGGTGATTTGCAATGGTTCAATCAATTTAATCCCCTTTAGTCCAGTCTCCTCCTCAACTTCCCGAATTGCACATGCTTCAATGGTTTCTCCCTCGTCAATTTTGCCTTTGGGCAGATCCCATTGCCCGCGCCTGAACATCATCAACAGTTGTCCATTTTCATTGTACACCATACCGCCTGATGCTTCTACAATCAACTTTCCCTTGCAAAATGCTGCCAATTTATCCTTGTCATTTAACACCAATGGCCCCTGGGGCTCGTGAACAATTATGTACATAACTTAATTTTCTTTTCTGAAGGGCATGATTCAATTTTGCCGTATGACAAATGAAAAAACAGTTGCTGAAAAACTGCTACAAGTTAATGCAGTAAAGCTGAACCCCAAAGAACCATTTACTTGGGCATCAGGTTGGAAAAGTCCGATTTACTGCGACAACAGGAAATTATTGGGATACCCCTATGTAAGGGATTTCATCAAAAGTGAAATGTGCAACGTCATTTTTGAAAGATTTCCGGAAGCAGAGCTTTTGGCAGGTGTTGCGACTGCAGGAATTGCCTGGGGAGCCATGGCCGCGGACCAACTTAAACTTCCCTACATCTATGTAAGGCCCAAGCCGAAGGAGCATGGATTGGGCAATCAAATCGAAGGGTATTATGAAAAGGGGATGAGGGTGCTGATCATTGAAGACCTGATTTCTACAGGTAAAAGCAGTTTGCAGGTGGTGGATGTAGCAAGGAATGCAGGCCTCGAGGTAGTGGGTATGGTTTCCATTTTCAACTATGGTTTTCAAGCCGCAGAAGATGCATGCAAAGCTGCAGGTGTTCCTGCCGTCTCACTGACGAATTATCCCACATTGATCGATTTGGCAATTGAAAAAGGCACCATAGATCCTGAAGATCAAAATACATTGTTAAACTGGAGCAAAAACCCTTCAGAATGGGGGAGATAAGCATAATTTAGTTTAAAATTTCGCAAGATGAAAAAGTCAATGATTCTCTTTTTTGCCATTTTTATTGGACTTGTTCCTATGGCACAGCAAAAAAAGCCTGTAACTGTAAAGGTCAATACACCCACTGTGCAGTGCGAGATGTGCAAAAAGAAAATTGAAGAATACCTGATGTATGAGGAAGGAATTACAAAAGTTGTTGTTGATTACAAGCAAAAAAAAACTACGGTGACATATTTGACAGACAGGACCAACCTTGAGAACATCAAGACTGCCATTGCCAATACTGGTTATGATGCCGAAGAGATAAAAGCGGCCCCTGATGCATATGAGAAGCTTCCAAAATGTTGTAAGAAGCCATCCAAATAAGACGGTTGCATCTTGAAAATTTTTTTAAGCACTGAGCTTCATTACTTTCCGTGCATCAATTGGTTCATGGATGTTATCGCTGCTGATGGCGTTTTGTTCAACAATGATCGCTTGTTCAAAAGATCAACATTCAGGAACCGAATGGTTGTTCCGGGTTCAAATGGCATTGTTTCACTGTCCATCCCTCTGGAAGGAGGACGTTCCGTAAAGTTACCCTTTCATAAAATCAACATTGATTATTCCTCCACTTGGCAACGTGATCATTTCAGAAGTCTTGAATCGGTTTATGGTAATGCCCCGTTTTTTTTCCAATACAGGGATGAACTCAGTAAATTATACCAACACCAAATCAAATTACTGGTTGATTGGAACCTCTGCTGTTTGAACTGGATTTTTTCTAAAACCAAGTTAGCGGCTCCCAATTTTCTTTCTTCCTTTGACCCAGGGGAGGCTTATCTATTGCAGGAAAGGAATGACTTTTATTTACCATCAAACCATAAAAACACTGAAAAAGGACCATTTGAAAAATATCCCCAAATTTTTGAAGATAAAATAGGGTTTCAACCCAATATGTCTGTTTTGGACCTGCTGTTCAACCTCGGGCCAAAGGGAATCAACCATTTGGTGAATTCCAAGTAAACCTCCTTGTAAATCAATTGTCTAAGAGAGATGTTGTATTCATTTTTTCTTTAATTTACCAGACAGCCGATAACATGCTCATGAGATACCTGATTGCCTGTATTTTTTTTATTTTTATTGGAAACATTGCCCCTGCACAGGACTTTTCCAACAAGGGAAAGGAGTTTTGGGTTGGTTATGGGAGCCACGTGTCCATGTACAATGCAAATGGTACAATAGTTTCAACAGGTGGTGCACAAGACATGGTACTTTATTTTACATCAGACAGAAATGCTACAGTAACAGTTGATATACCCTCAATGGGATGGACAAACACGTATTCGGTTGTAGCAAATCAGGTCACTACTTCTGCACGACTGCCTAAATCCGGATCACAGGATGCCAGAATTACTGATGAAGGCAAAAGTGCTAAGGGAATTCATATCACTTCGGATTTTCCCATTATCGCCTATGCCCATATTTACAATGCTTCCATCTCGGGTGCTACTTTGTTGTTCCCCGTGAATACATTGGCCAGGGAATACTATTCTGTAAACTACAAGCAAGTTTCCAATTCAAATTATTCCTATTGCTTTTCTTATGTGATAGCGACGGAAGATGATACCAATATTGAAATCATTCCAAGTGCAAGAACTATTTTGAACAATGCTGGTGATACCATCAAAGTCAACCTCAATAAAGGTGAAGTTTACAATATCCTTGGAAAGTTAAATACTTCTACCAATCCTTTTTTAGGAGAAGACCTGACTGGAACAAAAATAAGGTCTGTTGCAACTCCAACAAGCCCATGTAAACGGATTGCAGTTTTCTCTGGCTCTGGCAAATTGAGCATTTCCTGTAACAATGGCTCTGGAAGTGCTGACAACTATATGCAACAGGCATTTCCTGCAAATGCATGGGGTAAAAAGTATTTAACTGTACCCACATCTAAAATGCCCAATAATTTTTATAGAATTGCCGTGAGCAAGCCCAATACAGTGGTAAAAAGAAATGGAGTTGTATTGACGGGATTACAAAACAATTTTTACTACGAATATCAAAGCAATACCCCTGATTTACTGGAATCAGATCAACCGGTGATGGTTGCCCAATATATTACGACTGCCAACAGTTGTGGAAATACACTCATAGGTGGAAATGGCGATCCGGAAATGATTTACTTGAGCCCCATTGAACAAACCATTGATAAAGTCACTGTAAACTCAACGCCCAATGCCGGAATTACCCAGCATTACATCAACATTTCCATCCATAAAAATGGTTCAAGTTCCTTGAAAATTGATGGGGCAGTTCCATCAATTCCTTTCACTCCACATCCACAAGATTCCAACTATCATTATTACCAAGTGCAAGTGGGAGCAGGTTCACACACAATTCAATCAGATTCTGGCTTCAATGCGATAGCCTATGGATATGGTAGTGCAGAGACTTACGGTTATAATGCGGGAGCGAACGTAAGGGACCTTTATCAAACATTGACCACCAGCAATAAACTTGCAACAGTAAAACTGCCTGCGACCTGTAGGGGAACACCTTTCAATATTTCCATTACGTTGCCATATCAGCCCCTTTCCCTAGAATGGAAAGTACCTGGATTTTCAGCTATACCCAAAGACAACAGTCCCAAATATGATTCAACCTATCTGGTCAATGGCAAGCGCATTTATAGTTATTCGCTCAAGACAACCTATGTCTACAATACCGTCAATACTTTCAATATACAGGTCATCGCCAACAACCCTACAACGGACGGTTGTTCTGGCGAACAGCAAATTGATTTTGACTTGCAGGTTTTTGAGCCCCCAAAGGGAGGTTTCAAATTCAACTCTACCAATTGCATTACGGATTCCATTGCGTTCATTGATACGACTTCCTCAGTTGCCCGGCCTGTCATAGGATACTCCTGGGATTTGGGAGATGGAACTTTTAGTACGCTTAAAAACTTCAATTACAAATACAAGAATCCAGGAAAATATACAGTAAAATATTTTGCCTATACCGATGTGGGCTGTCTTACCGACACCATTGTCAAGGATATTTTTGTTGACAGTGTCCCAGTTCCCAATTTTTCCATTGTGGGACCTGCTTGTCAAAACAAGGATATTACGTTTGTGGATGCATCGCGTGTGGGTGGTGGTGCTAAAATGGTCAAGTGGTTGTGGGTTACCAACAATTCGATTTCCAATTCAACCAATGCCCCGGTAATTGAGAAATTTTCCGCTTTGCAACAGTACACGGTGCAATTGAGGGTAGCCACTGAAAATGGTTGTATAAGTCCAATCAAGTCATTGACATTCACGAACAATCCCAATCCAAATCTTGCCTTTTCATTGCCCAAAATATGTTTACCAGATGGGGTAGGTGTTTTCAATGACTTGACCAGTATCACAGACGGAAGTCAGGCATTGTTCCTTAGAAAGTGGATTTTTGGAGATCCAAATGCAACCACTGCAAATCCTGATACGGTATTGAACAAAATTGCACCTTCTCACAAGTACAGTGCGCTAGGTCCTTATACAGTTAAGTTGATTGTACAAAGCAACAATGGCTGTTCCGATTCCCTCAGCCAACAACTTACCCAGGTGTATGCACAACCCAAATCGGACTTTTCCGTAACACCTGAAGTATGCCTGAGGGAGAATACAAGATTTACTGATCTTACAAACCCCCAAGGCAGGACAATGGCTAAATGGAATTGGTCATTGTCAAATGGACTCAAAGACACCCTTCAGCATCCTGTGCTTACCCTATTGTCAGCAGGTACATATACCGCCAAATTGTTTGGCTTCACCGCTGACGGTTGCATCAGTGATACAAGTACAAGGTCTTTTGTGGTTCATCCATTGCCAACAGCTGACTTTAAGGTTGTTGATCCGGCATGCGAATCAGAAACAACATCTTTTGTCCAAATGGCTACTGCAAATGTTGGTACGCTCACAAGATGGAACTGGAGGCTTGGCAATGCTGATGCTCCAAAGGATTTTACAACTCCCGATCCAGTGTCCAAAACATTTTCTGTTTGGGGAGATCAGGTTATACGGATGATGACAGAAAACAGCAAAGGTTGCAAAAGCGATACCATCATCAAGACGATAAGAATACATCCAAAACCTTTGGTGAACAATAGCATCCCTGAAGTGTGTCTTAATGATGCATTTGCCGATTTTTATGACAGTACTAAAATTGCAGATAACTCAACGGGATTTGCTCATCTGTGGAGATTTGGTGATGTGAATGCGAATGCATCCAATCCTGATAGTTCTAACGCAAAGGATCCCAAACACAAATACACTGCAGCAGGGACTTATTCAATGTCCCACAGGGTAACCAGCATGGCTGGCTGTGTATCAACCAAATCCACTTCCTTTATAGTGAGCGGGGCTGTTCCCAAATCAAACTTTGTGGTGTTGCTTCCTGATTCACTTTGCAGCAATGATACTGTAAGAATTAAAAATCTTTCGACGGTCGACTTTGGTTTCATTGGAAAACTTGAAGTGTATTGGGATTATGACAATAATCCAACACAAAAAGAAATTGATTTGACACCCGATTCTGCAAAAATATACAAACATGTATATCCCAAATTTTCAAGTCAACCATTCAAACCCATCAGGATTGTGGTAAGGGCTTTTTCGGGTGGAAGTTGCTTTGACGACGAAAACAGCCAAGTAAAACTCTTGGGCAGTCCTACAGTCCAAATGGACCAGCTTCCAGGCATCTGTCTTGATGCTGCACCACGTCAAATCAGTCAAACAAGGTACACGGATGTAACTGGAATTGCTCCTGGTGATTCAATTTTTGTTGGAAGAGGAGTGAGTGCAAAGGGGCTTTATACTCCTTTGAATGCCGGTGCAGGTACTTATGTCGTTCAATACACCTTCACTGCCTCAAATGGCTGTAAGGATACTGTCAGTAAAAGCATTGTTGTATGGCCAAGGCCGACTGCTGATTTTGTTTTCAGTACATTGAATTGTGAAAAAAATCCAATAGCATTTACAAGCAAGGCAGTTCCCAATGCTGGAAATCTTGTAAAATGGAATTGGAATTTTGGTGACGGATCACCAATACAATCGTTTGGAACTGCCAATCCAGTGAATTATACATTTGCAGCATTCAAGACCTACAGTGTTTCATTGGATGTTGTTACCAACAATGGTTGCACGAGCGAGCCTAAAATTTTACCGGTGCTTGTACACCCATTGCCGATTGTGAAATTTGATCTCCCTAAGGTTTGCCTTCCAGTTGGGAAAGCATTTTTTCTCAACAATTCAACCATTCCTGATGGAACAGGCGCATTGATGACATACCTGTGGGACTTTGGAAATCCGGCCAACCCCAATCCATCCGTTACAAAAGATGGCACTCACAATTATCTTTCGCTGGGTACTTACGATGTAAAGCTCATAGTGACCAGCAGCAACAATTGTAAAGATTCTCTTACGAGAAAGCTTGTTGATGTTTTCCCCCAACCCAAAGCCATTTTTACAAGTCTTGATTCGGCATGCTTGGGCAAGGAAATCAAATTCACGGATAAAAGCAATGCTTTTGTCAGGCCAATCAATGCATGGAACTGGGATTTTGGGAATGGTACACTGGAAACACTAAGTGATCCGACCTATACATACCGTGCCATTGGAACCTATGATGTCAGCTTGTATGTAGTAAGCTCAGAGGGGTGTATTTCTGATACTGCGACAAAATCAATCACGATTCACCCATATCCGCGGATTTCAGCCGGACCTGATATGTACGTATTGGACAATGGTCAAAAACCCATTCTTGCAGTTGCGTCAGGAAATGCGCTAACCTTTAGTTGGTCTCCCAGTACGTACTTGAATTTCACCAATATTCTTCAACCCCTTGTTGTAAAGCCACAGGATGATATTGTTTACACGTTGAGTGTTACGGGTAGGGGAAATTGTACAAGTACCGACGATATCGCCATAACCGTCCTTAAAATGCCCAAACCTCCCAATACCTTTACCCCGAATGGAGATGGTATCAATGATGTTTGGGACATTAAATACCTGGATCAGTATCCTGGATGCATCATAGAGGTTTATTCGCCTCAAGGCCAACTTGTTTTCAGGTCGGAAGGATATTCGAAGCCATGGGATGGCACCTACAAAGGAAAGAATTTACCCAGCGGAACATATTATTTTGTCATGGATCCAAAATCAGGCAGAAGCAAGGTAGCTGGATACGTAACCATTTTTAAATAGAATCAATGAGAAGACTGATATTGATGTTTGTTGTTTTGTGTTGTGGAGGTTTAATCCAGGCCCAGCAGAGGCCTCATTATACCCAGTATATCATGAACAACTATATCGTTAACCCTGCCATCGGCGGTATAGAAAATTATGTGGACATAAAATTGAGTACGCGGAACCAGTGGATTGGAATTGATGGTGCACCCAAAACTTTTTATGCAACCATACATGGCGCAATCGGCAAATCCGACCACCGGGAAAGCGCCACATCATTTGACATGAAAGGGCAAAATCCCAGGGGAAAAGAATATTGGGCTACTTATACATCTGCACCTCCGCACCATGGCTTAGGGTTTACGGCTGTAAATTATTCTACAGGATATATCAACAGGATGACCACTTATGGCACCTATTCATACCATGTTGGGATCAATGGAACCACCAGTCTGGCAGCCGGATTTGGCGCTGGATTTTCCTCCATCAATGTAAACAGAAGTAAAATCACCCTTGCCACTGCATTTGATCCTGCCATTGGAACGGCAACCAATGATATCAGCAAGGTCAAGCCAGAGCTGAATGCAGGTTTGTGGCTCTATTCATCTAATTACTTTGCAGGACTTTCAGCGCAACAAATCATTCCGGTGAAATTCAACTTGGTTGACAGCTCAGTATACAAATCAACCTTGGTCCCCCACGTTTTTGCAACCGCAGGATATCGATTTTTCCTGAATGAGGATATTTCAGCAATTCCCTCGGTGATGTTCAGGTATATTGCCTCGACTCCAACAGCAATGGATGTTAACCTCAAAGTTCAGTACAGGGACCTGATGTGGCTGGGGGGAAATTATCGGAAAGGGGATGGATTTTCAGGAATGGTTGGCTTGAATATCGCACAAACCTTCAATGTCAGTTATGCATATGATTTAAACAAGGGGAAATACATGCTCAGTACCATGAACAGGGGTACCCATGAAATCGTATTGGGTTTCACCTTGAACAACGCCTACGGTGACCTTTGTCCAAGGAATATTTGGTAATCACTTAATTCTACTTAATTTTATAAAAAATAGAAACAATGCACAAAAGGCCCCTAAGTTTTATTTTCTTGGTTTTGGTCTCTATGACCATTGCATGCAAGAAGCCTGCTAAGCCTGTCCCTACTCCAACACCACCACCACCAGTGGTTGAAGTGGAAGATAACATATCCTTTTCCTTGGACCCAGATCCTGGAACCACAACTGCAACGGCCTTGTCTGGCATTTATTCATTTAAAGTAACGCTAATTTCTAAAATGCCGAGTTCGGGTATCAGTATTGACATTACCACAAAGACAGACCCAGCCGGAACCCTGTTGGACAGCAAAAATGTAAAATCTACCATAGCTGCCAACGATATTACAACAGGTACTTTAGCATCAGGGGCCCTATACAGTGTAACGGTAGCTGTTACCAGCCAAAAAACAGCCAGCAATTCACTTACAAAAACATTCAAGGTTGCAAGAAAATAAGTTTATTTCTCTCAACCTTACCGCAATAAGAAATCCCCTTCAAATGAAGGGGATTTCTTATTGGAACATGTTGTAGAATACTAATTCTTGGCTTCAGTTTCCTCTATTTTAATTTTAACCTTGTCACCTTTGATCATTGACTTGTATTTCTCAGCATCAATTGCCTTGCCATTTACTGTGAGCACACCATTTTCAAAGTCAATGGTATTTGACCCACTGCCAATCAATCCGTCGGCTTTCAAGGCTTGAACAAGGCCTTGATCAGGCGCTTCTGTAATGTTTATATCAGTTTTTACTGTATCCGTCCTTGTTACAGATATTTCAATTTTGCGTTCTGTTTTCTTTTCAACTGCATCAGTTGGATGCATTTGGGCAAGGGTAGGAGCTATAACCAGGGAAACGATGGACATCAGTTTAATCAGGATGTTCATGGAAGGACCAGAAGTGTCTTTGAATGGATCGCCAACGGTATCACCGGTTACAGAAGCCTTGTGGGGCTCAGATTTTTTGTAGAAAATTTCACCATTGATTTCAACGCCTTTTTCAAAACTCTTTTTGGCATTGTCCCATGCACCACCGGCATTGTTCTGGAAAATTCCCATCAAAACGCCACTGACAGTAGCCCCAGCCAAGAAACCTCCCAGTGCTTCAGGTCCCAACAAGAAACCAATCAACAAGGGGGATACAATGGTGATGGCACCCGGCAACATCATTTTTTTGAGGGATGCTTCAGTGGAGATGGCTACACATTTGTCATATTCAGGTTTTCCTGTTCCCTCCATGATTCCTGGAATTGTGCGAAACTGGCGGCGAACTTCTTCAACCATTGACATGGCGGCTTCACCAACAGCCCTGATGGCCAAAGATGAGAAAATGAATGGAATCATTCCGCCGATGAACAAAGAAGCAAGTACATCTGCTTTGTAGATGTCAATGTGCTGATTGTCTGGCATGGCAACACCAACAAAAGCTGCAAAAAGTGCGAGAGAGGTCAAAGCAGCAGATGCGATGGCAAAGCCTTTCCCACTTGCAGCGGTGGTATTTCCCACTGCATCAAGAATATCGGTTTTTTCACGAACCTCGCTTGGCAATTCGCTCATTTCGGCAATTCCCCCAGCATTGTCTGCAATTGGTCCAAATGCATCAATGGCCAATTGCATTGCAGTAGTGGCCATCATTCCTGCAGCTGCGATGGCAACACCATACAGGCCTGCGCATGCATAGGATCCATAAATACCACCTGCCAAAACAAGAATAGGCAGAAATGTGCTTTCCATCCCAATGGCCAAGCCACCAATGATGTTTGTGGCATGACCTGTAGCCGATTGGCGAATAATGCTCAACACAGGACGTTTGCCCATGGCCGTATAATATTCCGTAATGATGCTCATCAGGGCACCCACAACCAGGCCAACAGCAATAGCACCGATAACACCATTGCGTGTGAATTCCAAACCGCGCAATGACATGGTTTCAGGGAGCATGTATGAAACGATGAAGTAAGCAGCAATTGCAGTAAGGACCATTGATCCCCAATTGCCCATGTTCAATGCTTTTTGAACGGCCTCTGTGCTCGCGCCAACTGAGTCACTTATTTTAACGAACAAAGTGCCAACTATGGATAAAATTATTCCAACGCCTGCGATCACCATTGGTAAAAGGATGGGAGCAAACCCCCCAAAATTGTCTATTGACTTTGTTTCCTGCCCCAGAACCATGGTTGCCAAAACAGTTGCAACATAAGAACCGAACAAATCCGCTCCCATGCCTGCAACATCACCAACATTATCTCCAACATTATCAGCAATGGTAGCCGGATTGCGGGGATCGTCTTCTGGGATACCAGCTTCCACTTTACCAACAAGGTCAGCACCCACGTCAGCGGCTTTGGTGTAAATTCCACCACCAACACGGGCAAAAAGGGCAATACTTTCAGCTCCCAATGAAAAACCAGTCAGAACTTCAATGGTACGCAGCATACCTTCAGCATCACCATCGGGTGCAAAAAAATGCTTCAAAATGATGAACAATCCGCCAAGACCCAAAACAGCAAGGCCAGAGACCCCCAAGCCCATAACTGCTCCACCAGTAAAAGAAACATTGAGTGCTTTGCTCAAGCTTGTTTTTGCTGCCTCCGCGGTACGCACATTTGCTTTGGTGGCAACCTTCATGCCAATATAACCTGCCGTTGCACTGAAAACTGCACCGATAATGAAAGAGATTGCTATGCTCCAATGGCTGTCTGCATTGCTTTGCGCCATAAAGCCCAAAAGCAGGGCAACAATTACAACAAAATAGCCAAGAATTTTCCACTCAGCCTTCAAGAAAGCCATAGCACCTTCAGCAATAAACGTGCTGATTTCTTTCATTCTTGCCGATCCTGCATCCTGCCTTGATACCCAATTGAACTTCAAAAGTGTATACAGCAGTCCTACAACTCCCATAAGGGGAACGAGATAAGTCAAATTTTCCATAAACAATTCTAGTGCGTTTGGTTATTGAACCAGTCAGTTTTTTACTGACTTAGGGGCAGCAAAAATAGAAAAAAAAGTGATGAAAAAACAGCTTTTTGCCGAATCATTTTACTTGCCTTGACAGAAATCATAATGGCAAAAAACATCGGATAACCACTCAATACAATGCATGTGATAAAAATGAAATATGATCAGGCGATTGCATGTAAACACTGACAAGATTGGACAAGCAGAAAGGAGCAGCAATATGATCTAACATATTGATATTGTTGACTTTATAATATAAAACTGAACTTAATACTTGTGCCATTAACGCTCTCTCGTGTCAACCGAAATTGGGTATTTGCTCAAAAGACAGCTGAAAAACCAAAACAAGGAATTTATTTAGAAAATAATGTAAAAGCAGGTTCAGTGGTTCACTGAAATGCCTTAGCGCATATGCAGGTGCCCGAAATCATCATTCATCTTCATCAGACTGAATGCCATAACCCTTGAAAATTCCTGCAATTTTCTTTGCCTGGTAAATGCTTCGGTTGAACTTATTGCCCAAGACAATGATGGCTGTCGAATCAGCAGGAAGACGGCTGAACACAGTATTGTTGCCATGCCACCATCCATTGTGGTAAATGATCTTTTTTCCAGTCGGCATTTCGACCAGACGCCATCCCAAACCATAATTCCTTGTTCCCCGTCTTTCGTAACTGTAACCTTTGTAAGCCTCCTCAAGTGTTTTGGCAGAGAAGATTTTTCCCTGGGAAAGGGCAATATCCCATTTCATCATGTCCCTGGGTGTACTGTAAATATTTTTATCACCATAAACCGCATCAAGAAACATCAAAGGCTCCTTTTGGTTATTGAACCGGTAGGAGGGGAGCACGGATTCGGCCATCTCAATACCAAAAACGAAACTATTGCTCATTCCCAGTGGTTTGAAGAAAACTTGCTCCAAATATTCAGAAAAAGCAAGTTTGGTTACTTTCTCAATAATCAATGCCAGCAAAGCATAATTGGTATTGCAATAGTCGAAATAAGCATCCGCTCTACCAGGTTTTAATTTTTCTGGATTGGATATCAACATTTGTAAAATGTCTTCGTTTGTGAGGAAGCGTTTGGCATCCCAACCCATTTTTTCAGCAAAATGGACATAATTGGGCAAACCACTGCGGTGGCTCAGCAGGTTCCTGATGGTAATGGATGGAAAAGGGAACCCCGTTAGGTATTGGCCTACAGGGTCATCCAGCAAAAGCAAATTGCTTTCCCAAAGCTTGAGCACAGCCATTGCAGTGAAAGTTTTGGAAACTGAGGCAAGGTGAAAAGCAGTATTTGAATCAATGGCCTCTCCACGCAATACATTTTCTAATCCAACATATTTTTCAAAAACGATTTTTCCATTTCTTGCAACCAGTATGGCTCCGTTGAACCGAGAACGGATTAGCTTTTCCTCGTAAAATCGCTCACTGGATTTCCTCAAAGCAACATCTGTTTCGGTAAAGGCTGCATTTACCGGAACTGGTTCAATGACAATGGCAGGTTCTGACGGAATAGAGAACAAGGAATACCTGTCAACGCCATAAAATATGGCAGCAAATGCCACGAACAATAAAATGAAAAGTTTAAATCTCTGCATCGCAGTGCTTAAGTTGGAAACGGAGCAATAAGTTGTTAAATTTGTTTAAATCTACAGATATAAAAAATGGTTAATCTAAACAAAACCAGTTACCCCAAAGATAAGATCAAGATTTTAATGCTTGAAAATATTAGTGATGCCGCCATAAAAGTATTTAGGGATGCAGGCTACACTGACATAAAAAAAATAGGTGGCGCCCTGTCGGAGGATCAATTGATCAATGAGGTCAAGCATGTTCACATGCTTGGCATCAGGTCCAAAACACAAATCACGGAAAAGGTTTTGCAACATGCAGAAAAGCTACAGGCAATTGGATGTTTTTGTATAGGCACCAACCAGGTCAATTTGGCCGCTGCCAGAAAAAAAGGAGTGGTGGTTTTCAATGCCCCCTATAGCAATACACGCTCTGTTGCCGAATTGGTGATGGGAGCTTCCATCATCTTGATTAGAAAAATCCTTGACAAAAACAAGGCTGCACATGAAGGACAATGGAACAAGGATGCCAAAGGCAGCTTTGAAATAAGAGGTAAAACTTTGGGCATAATAGGGTATGGAAATATAGGTTCCCAAGTGAGCATACTTGCAGAAGCCCTGGGAATGAAAGTCATTTTTTACGATGCAGTTACCAAATTACCCCTTGGAAATGCGGAGTCAAGGAAAACGCTCAAGGAGGTTGTCTCAAAAGCCGATATTGTCACGCTGCACGTTCCAGAAACGCAGCAGACAAAAAACATGATCAACAAAAGCCTGCTCAAGCAATTTAAAAAAGGTTCAATCCTCATCAATTATGCCCGTGGAGAGGTCGTCGATCTTGATGCTTTGCGCAGCGCGCTCTTGGATGGACAACTCTCAGGTGCAGCCATTGATGTTTTTCCTGTTGAACCGGAAAAAAATGGCGATCCTTTCAGCACGCCATTGCAGAACTTATCCAATGTTTTGCTGACGCCCCATGTGGGTGGGTCAACTGAAGAGGCCCAATACAATATTGGTGAGGATGTCAGTGCCAAATTGTTGCAGTATCTTGAAATGGGAGCAACAACAGGATCACATACTGTGCCAGAATTGAGCCTTTCACCACAAGAGGGAACTCACCGCATTTTACACATTCACTCCAATGTCCCTGGAGTTTTGTCGGAAATCAACAGCACTTTGTCTGCCAATAAAATCAATATTTTAGGGCAATACCTGAAAACAAATGATGAGATCGGCTATGTAGTGTTGGACATAGATAAAAAACTATCCAAAAATGCCGTCCAGTTGCTCAGGCAAGTAAAGGAAACCCTAAAAGTCAGGCTTTTATATTGAGAACATGACCGGCAATACGTTATTATCCCAATTCTTTACAGATAGCGATGCATACCATATTCAAGCCTTTGGCAATGGGTTGATACACAAGACATTTACTGTATCCCGGTCAGGTGATCCTGATTTTATCCTACAGGAAATCAATACATTGGTTTTTAAAACCCCGAAAGATATTTCGTACAACCTTGAAGCACTATCCGGTTTTCTGCGTGAACAAGGCAGAGATGTTTTTTTCCCAAGCCCTATTCCAACATTGGATGGCAACCCTTATGCAACTGAAGCTGGTGTTTATTTCAGGTTGACCCCATTTGTGAAAGGAACCCATACAGAAGATGCATGTACCACAGTCGAACAAGCATATGAGGCTGCTTTTCAATTTGGAAAATTTACTGCTGCATTCAAGGGAATGGATGTAAGTACCTTAAGGCCGACAATTTCCCGTTTTCATGACCTGGCATTCAGGTGGGAACAATTTTGTGAAGCAATGAAAAAGGGAGACCCATCAAGAATCAGCCATGCATCAACCCAAATCAGACAGATAGAGGATGATTACTCAATTGTTTCAAGATACCAAGCAATTTTATCGTCTTCTGAATTTATCCAAAGGGTCACCCACCATGACACCAAAATCAACAATGTTCTTTTGAATGAGGAGGGGAAAGGTGTTTGTGTAATTGATCTCGATACTGTCATGTCTGGACTGCTGATCAGTGACTTGGGAGACATGTTCAGAACCTATCTCTCCCCCGGAAATGAGGAAGAGGTTGATCTTTCAAAGGTTTTTGTCAGGCCAGCGTTTCATGCAGCAATCATAGAGGGATATCTTGAAAGCATGAGAGATCAACTCCACCAGGAGGAACTGAATGCTATAAATTATGCAGGCGAATTCATGATATACATGCAGGCTTTGCGCTTTTTAACAGACTATCTGATGGGTGATCAATATTATGGCATTCGATATCCCTTGAACAATTACAACAGAACCATCAACCAACTGGCCTTGCTGGACCAATACAAAGCGGTGACGCGTTGACGGTTTTACCCGGTCTTTTTCTGAAAAATGGTATCGGTTGTTGCTGGCTTCATTGAATCTCCAAAATTCATTTTAATGGAATTGCCTGTTCTTTCTATATCCAAACGATCTTGAGGAGTAATTTTTGTTCCTTGCAGGTAAAGCTGTTTCAAATTTGCAAGTTTGAACAATTGTCTTGTGCCCGCAGCAGTGACATTGGTAGAAACAATGTTGAGGTATTCCAATTGTTTCATGGCAAGCAACTGCTGAATTGTAAGATCAGTTATATCAGTATGGTCCAACCATAATTTTTCAACATTTTTCAATTTCTCCAAGCGCTTTAAGTCAACATCAGTAGCTTTTGTAAAAGAAAGTTTCAATTCAACAATGTTCTCTTCGATGCGGGATAGCGGTTCAAAGGCTTCCTTGAATGGAACCTCTAGGTTATAAGCCGTGAGCCGCAGATGGTTGTCGTTTTTTGAGACAGGTGAGAGAACCCATCCCATTTTTTCCAATACTAGTTTTGTAGCTTGGTCTATTGGCTCAACTGCAGGCCTTTGCTTGAAGACATCTTTGGATTCAGATGAATTGTTTTCCTTGAAACTGTTCAGGGATTTTATGATTCGCTCATCAGGCTTCAAGGCAACAACGGATTTTGCATAAGAAGCCCCGGTATTGATCCACCATCGAAATATTTCTTTCTCTGCGTCTGTGAGTTGTTCCTTCTCTTTTGGAGGCATATGGTGCTCATCAATGTCATCCAATAAAATTCGTCTGATCAATTCACTTTTACGAGGTTCACTGGTGTTGATAATTTTTCCACTTTTCCCTCCTGCCGCAATCCACTCCTGGGCATCAAGCCTTAATTTCCCTTTTTGCTTTTCTGCGCCATGGCATTGAACACATTTCTGGTTCAGTGTGTATTGAACAATATCCTTGTAAACAACAGCTCGATTGATATCGGTAAAGGACAATGCATCGTTTGACGGTTGACTTGGTTGTAAAAGTCCTGCTGTCAAAAAATCTTCGCCGTGGGTAAGAGCACCTCCCTGGTGACCTGTCCAGACAAGCATTGACAGCAACAAGGCCAATGATAAAAATTGAACATAACGCCTGATCAGTAACTTTTCCCTAAACAATAAATAAAGAACAAACAGAAGGGTAGTAGCAATGGCGGTCCACTGGTGGTTGCTTACGCGGTCTTCATTGTTGCTGCCTTCCAGCGAAAGACAATACCCAGTGACCAATGACAGAATTGCTGTTATGATTCCTGCAAGGAGCATAAATTTCAGGGAAGCCAATAGAAATTTAAATCGCTCCGCGCTTGCAATGGCTTCCATAAAAAGTACAAGTGTAAAAATGCCAATGGGCAAGTGTACCAATACGGGGTGAAATCTTCCGATCAAATCAATCATGTTCATTTTCCTTGTTTCAACTGTATCTTTTTCGCAAAGTATTCATCATGTACCTGTTGATGTCCCATTGGTCAGAAACAGGTTGTGCTGTGAATGGGAGTGTTTGCATATAATTGGCTGGTCCAAATTCTGTCAGTATAGTAATGGTTTTGCCTTCTTTTCTTTTTCGCGAAACAATCCTGTCCCACCATTGCATGTGCGCATCAACTTCATTTTTCCATTCCGGTGCCCTTGGATCGTTTACCTGAGGGCCCTCAGCATGTCCAACCCTTGCATGGATATGTTCTGCCCTGTTCAAAGCAGCAGCAACATTCGTTTGCTGGTCAGACAGCAATCCTTCATGAACATTGCACCAATGGGAGATGTCCAGTGTAAGCTTCAGCCCTTCCAAAGCATCTATAAACTTGCTGGTTACATGTGCTGCAAATAGGGCCCTGCCGCGGTGTGTTTCATGGTAAATCGGAATACCGGTTTCATCAGACCTTTTTATGGTATACTTCATCATTTCAAGGTTCTGTTCAAATTCAAAATGATCCCGGCCAGAATGACAATTGATATAGATGGGCTTCATGGATATGGCCCTTTCAATGGCTGCAAAAAATTGTTTTTTGTGGATTGACGGGTTTGAATCCGACCCACCTGTCAACAACCCAAGCTTGAGTCCATATTTCACAACTGCAGCATTCAATTCATTCATTTCATTTTGCGAATTTGGCACCCAAACCTCAATACCATCGTAACCATCCCTCTTGGCTGCTGAACAGAAATCTGTCAGGTTTGATTTGAATCCCCAGTTGGTGGCCATGAAAACCAAATCAGCTGGGGGATGCGACAAATCATGGCTTGGAAAAGGTGCCAATCCCGGAAGCATCATTGATCCGGTGAACATGGAGCCATTTTTCAAAAAATCTCTTCTGTTTCCCATACAATGTTTTATGCGATGATTGGATCAATGGGCTTGCCGAACACATCCGTGAGCCTGAATGGCCTGCCTTGAAATTGATAGGTGAGTTGCTCATGGTCAAAGCCCAGTTGCTTTAAAATGGTGGCTTGAACATCGTAAACGGAAACCTTACCATCAATGGCATTGTAACCAATAGGGTCTGTTTCACCATAACTGAATCCACCTTTTATACCCCCGCCGGCCATCCACATGCTGAAAGCATCTGCATGATGGTCACGGCCCTTGAAACTGTTCTGTTTTCCATCCCTGTTTTCCTGCATCGGAGTTCGACCAAATTCACCTCCCCAGACAACCAATGTTTCCTCCAGCAACCCTCTTTGTTTCAGGTCCAACAGGAGTGCAGATACCGCTTTGTCGGTTTGTAAACATTTGCCAATAAACCCCTTGTCAAGGGCTGTATCCTCACCAGTGCCGTGGCTGTCCCATCCCCAATCAAACAGCTGCACGAAACGCACCCCTTTTTCTACAAGTTTTCTCGCCAGCAATGCATTGTTTGCAAAGGATTCTTCACCAGGCTTTGTTCCATACATTTCATGGATATATGCAGGTTCATCCGCAATGTTCATGACATCCGGAACGGCAATTTGCATTTTGAAAGCCATCTCATATTGTGAGATCCTGGAGAGGATTTCAGGATCCTTGTACTCTGTATATGCAAGCTCATTGACATGATTGATTGCTTCAATGGAAGCCTTGCGCATGTCGCGGTCAAATCCGTTTGGATCTTTCAGGAACAGAACAGGATCACCTTCCGACCGGCATTGAACACCCTGGTAAACAGATGGCAGGAACCCACTTCCCCAAATGCTCTTTCCAGCATCCGGATTTCTTCCACCCGATGTAAGCACCACAAATCCAGGCAAATTGCTGTTTTCGGAACCAAGTCCATATGTCACCCAAGAACCCATGCTGGGCCTTCCAAGGCGCGGGGTTCCACAATGCATGAGCAATTGTGCTGGAGCATGATTGAATTGGTCCGTATTAACCGCTTTCAGAATTGAAACATCGTCAATAACTTGCTGAAAGTGGGGGAGGTTGTCGGATAACCAGAGCCCGCTTTGGCCATACTGTTTAAAATTGGCCTGAGGACCAAGCAATTTCGGAACGCCCCGGATGAAAGCAAATTTTTTACCTTGAATAAAAGAATCTGGACAATCCAGTCCATCCATTTTTTGCAATTCAGGCTTGTAATCAAACATTTCCAATTGCGAGGGTGCCCCTGCCATGTGTAAAAATATCACAGACTTGGCCTTTCCTTGAAAATGGGGTGACCTGGGCGAAAGTGGATTGTAGCCTATGGAGTTTTCATCTTCATTGGCAGAAAACAGGTTGCAGCCATCCAAGACAGAACCCAATGCCATCATTCCCATTCCTGTTCTGCATTTACCCAAAAAATGCCTTCTGGTTTGGTAGGATAGGGCTGTTGTCTGTGCCTCTTGGTGTATTTTTTCTTTTGTCATTTTTTGATCTAGTTCTTTGTGATTACTTCATCGAGGTTGAGAATTGCATTGGTTACTACTGACAAGGCAGCGAGTTCCTTTCCTTTTTTCTGGTAAACTGAATCGGATAACATGCTTAAAATCCTCTGTTTGTCTTTTTCAAGTCTTTGAAAACTGGACTGATACAGTTTTTCCAGTGCATTTGTTTTTTGTGGGTCGATAGGATGCCCGGTGGCCTTTGCGTACCCTTTGCCAATTTTTTGCTGAATCGAAAGCCCATTGTTCTTCATCAGTTGCTGAGCAAATTTGACCGAAAGATCCCAATAGGTGGAATCATTGAGCAAGGTCAATGCCTGCAGGGGTGTATTTGTTCGAATACGGCGCGTATTGCATACTTCTCTTGCAGAACCATCAAAACTTACCATGGAAGGGTAGGGACTGGTTCTTTTCCAATAGGTATAAATGGCACGACGATATTGGTCTTCGCCATCACTTTTTTTCCATTTCCTTCCATCGTATGGGGAACGCCAAATTCCCTCAGGCTGGTATGGCATTACACTGGGTCCATACATTTTATCACTCAACGCACCACAGATGACCAAAGCCTGATCCCTTACTTGCTCTGCACTTAGACGTACCCTAGGTGCATGTGAATAGAGTTTGTTTAGAGGGTCCTTTTCTTTTGCCTTTTCGCTGGTTTCAGAAGATTGGCGGTATGTGGCTGACATGACCATTCTTTTGAGCATTTTTTTCATGCTCCATTTGTCCTCGTGCATGAACTGGTAGGCCAAATAATCCAATAGCTCTGGATGGGTTGGTTGTGCTCCCTGCGATCCAAGGTCTTCCAAGGTTTCCACCAATCCCTGACCAAAAAGTTGCTCCCATAATCTGTTGACCATGGTTCTGGAAGTAAGCGGATTCCTTTTATCCGTCATCCACTGTGCCAACCCAAGCCTGTTGCGCAATTTGATGTCCTTGTCATTGATGAACAAAGCTGGTAATCCCGGCTCAACCTTGGTCGTTTTCAACAACCAGTTGCCCCTTTCAAAGACATGGGTACTGCGTTTCATGTCTGCCGGATTATCCAACATGATGGGTGTAAACTCAGCATCCGGGCGGTTCAATGTTTGCACAAAAAGATCGTGATAAACAGTGAAGTCTTTCAATGTTTTCCCGGGAAATGAAGGGGTAAGTGCAAACCAATCAAACCGCATCCCATTGTCCTCTTTGGACTTCAATTTGCTGTTTTCGTAATTAAGGTAAAGATCATGAACGCCGGTTGATCCTTTGGGCAATTCAACTTCAAGCAAGGTCCAGCCACCCTTGTCCTTGTCAACCTTGATTTTCAGGTATGGTTTTGCACCTGGCGAATCCAGCATGATGGAGAGTACACCCTTGTCATGTCCAGAAGTATACCGAATGAGCAAGGTTGACTTGTTGGTAAGGCTGACCGCTTTGATCCTTGCCCAAGAAGATTTTCGCAACATGAGAAATTTTGTATCCGCCAAAGCAGCATTCACCATTGAATCAGCCAACAGGCTATTTATGCACTGTTGACCCGTTTTGAGCAATCTCCTGTAAAAAGTTTCCTCTTCTGGGGTCCCATACAATTTGACCCAGTTCATTACCGAGTCGAACTGGCCTATGCTTTTGTTCCTGAATTCGCGCAAAAGAGGATAGTCATCATAAGTATCCTCATCCCTTGTATTGTTGAAATAGGCCATGAATTTGTAATATTCTTCATGTCGAATGGGATCATAAGGGTGACTATGGCATTGGACACACGCAAAACTAGTGCCCATCAGTGTTTCCCAGGTAGTGTTCACCCTGTCGATGACTGCAGCAGTCCTGAACTCCTCATTGTCTGTCCCCCCTTCATCATTTGTCATGGTATTCCTGTGAAATGCTGTTGCTATGAATTGTTCATCAGTAGCGTTCGGTAGAAGATCGCCGGCAAGCTGCTCGGTCAGGAATTGATCGTAGGGCATGTCCGCATTGAAAGATTTGATCAACCAGTCACGGTAACGCCAAATGGAGCGTATGTAATCCCTTTCGTAACCCTTGGTGTCTGCGTAGCGAGCAAGGTCCATCCACAGTGAAGTCCATCTTTCTCCATAATATTTTGATGCCAATAAAGCGTCTACCAAGTGCTCATACGCATTGGGTGATTGATCAGAAAGGTATTTTTGGGCAATGTTTTCGGGTGCTGGTATACCTATAATATCTAATGAGATGCGTCTCATTAATAATTGTTTATCAGCTATTTGCGATCTATTAAGACCTTTCTCTTTTAGTTTTTTATCGATGAAATGATCGATCTCGTTCTTGTCCTCGCTACTGAAGAAGGAAAGCAATCCCGGACTGGGTACAGCCTGGGCTTGAACCGGCTTATACGCCCAATGCGTTTCAAAATTAGCACCCTCATCAATCCATCGGGTAAGAATCCTGATCTCACCTGCTGTCAGGGGTTCCTCCTTGTATGGCATGCGCTCCTCAAGATCCTTGTGGTGAAGGCGTTTAATCATTTCACTGTTTTGGGCATCCCCGGGAATGATTGCAGGTTTACCTGAAGCAGTGGGAGAGAGCGCCTCTTCTCTAAAAAGAAGACTGAATCCCCCCTTTTTCTTTACGCCGCCATGACAGGATATGCATTTTTGGTTGATGATGGGTTTGACCTCTGCATTGTAGTCGATCGGATGATGGGTAAAGAACAGGAAATAACAGGAGAGGACTGCCGTTAGTCCAACCATTGTAAGAACAAGGGGTGATTTAAGCCAGGTCATTATTTAAGACTTTTTATTGAAGTAATCATTCAGGTTCTGTCTCAAGCGGCTCACCTCTTCTCCATCCAGGGATACTTGCTCAAGAGATTCATTCATGCGTGGATTGAAATAAGCCATTTGACTTTTGCGCAATGTTCTGGCAGAACTGTGAAAAGCCCTTGCACCGGTATCTATGGCCAATGAAATGATATTTTCCGAACGAATGCCTGATCCGGGCATGATGATGATCCTTTCGTTGGCCTGATCAATCAATTTTTTCAGCAAAGTTTTACCTTCGATGGCAGTTGAACACAAACCGCTTGTGAGTATTCGCTTGCAACCAATTGCAATAATTTGCTCAAGTGATATTTCAGGATTTTTGACCCTGTCAAAAGCACGATGAAAAGTAACCTCTTGCGTGCCCGCCATCTCAACCAGCGCTTGACATCTTTCAAGGTCTATATCTCCATCTTTAGTTAATATCCCAATTACTACGCCATCACAACCAGCATCTTGTGATGATTTTATGTCGTCTTTAATTGCTTCATATTCCTTGTCTGAATAAAGAAAATCACCTCCCCGTGGACGTATGATGGGGAAAACTGGAAGGCTTGTTGATTTTCTGGCCGCTTTCATCATTCCAAACGATGGGGTAGTTCCTCCTTCGTGTGGATTGGCACACAATTCTATCCGGTCTGCGCCGTTTTCTTCGGCCAAATGACAGGATTCGACATCAAAGGCAATCACTTCAAGTTCAAACTTCATATCAATTGAAATAACTTTCTCCAGGGATAACGACTTCCTCATCCGATGATTTTACAGCATAAGAGAACCCTTTTTGAAGTGCATAAGCACCATAATTTCCAAATTTATCAATGGCAAGGAATCCAATCTGTATTGTTTTTGCCTTGATAGGATCGCGTTTTGCAATCCTTTCAACAACCTTTTTACAGGCTTCCCGCGGGGAATTTCCTTGTCGCATATATTCTACAACCAAATGAGAACCAACGCATCGTATCACTTCTTCTCCAACTCCTGTTGAGGTAGCTGCACCAATTTCACCGTCTACAAAAAGCCCGGCTCCTATGACCGGAGAGTCTCCAACACGTCCATGCATCTTGAATGCCATTCCACTGGTGGTACATCCACCGCTGAGGTTTCCGGCTGCATCAAGTGCCAGCATTCCAATGGTGTCGTGGTTATCTATGCTTCCAGGGAACAATCCAGTTTCAGGTTGCTGTTGGTATTGCTTGTTTTCTATGTTCATGACAGGCGCATAATTGGCCTTCTTGAGCCAGTTTTTCCATGCTTCCTCACTGTCTGGAGTAAGCAGGTTTTCTTTTTTGAACCCGTTCGCCAATGCAAACTGCAAAGCACCATCGCCTACAAGGATCACATGCGGGGTTTTCTCCATGACCATTCTGGCGACAGAAATGGGATGTTTGATGTATTCAAGGCACATCACGGATCCGCAATTGCCTTTTTCATCCATGATGCATGCATCCAGTGTAACCCGGCCATCGCGGTCTGGATAGCCTCCATATCCAACAGTTTTGTTGCTTTGGTCAGCCTCAGTTACCCGGGCACCTTGTTCAATGGCGTCAATGGCCCGTCCATTGGCAGCCAGAATTTTCCAGCCCTCAGCATTGGCCGCCTTGCCAAAATCCCATGTTGAAATGATGATGGGCTTTGTAAGCTTGGCTATTTGATTGGTTGAATGAATTGGCGATGAAATTACGGGCAATGTAAGCAGTGAATTTTTCAGGAAATCTCTACGGATCATTCTTTATTTTTATATCCTCAATTTACTGCAAAGTTTAAATATTTGAGATGTTTGTTCATTTTATATCATTCACCGGTCAACCATAATCAAACTTAAATAACTTATAATTTATATTATGTTAAATAGATTTACAATGAAAATCAATGATATATACCAATTGGCATTCTTCTTTGTGTTATCCATGATGATAGTCTTTGTACATCCTACTGATGCGTTGAGCCAGACCAACTGGAAAAATGCAACCGATCAGTTTGGTAAACTGCCTGAAAGCATTCGGGTATTGAAATCAGATGAGATGCTTGACGGGTTCGCCTCTGTCATGTATGTTGCAGAAATCAATACCAAGGATAAAAATATTGACTTTTTTGTCGACACTGCTGCCAAAAGACGACTGACGCCATCGCAATACCATGCACGCAACAACCAGCCCCTGATCGTTGTGAACTGTTCATTTTTTGAGTTTGTCCACAACCGGAATGTGAACCTGATTGTCCAAAACAGCAAAATTGTTGGTTATGATACTCCGGCAGTCTCCCGCAAAGGACCTGATACATTAACTTATCTGCATACGCTGGGCAGCGCCTTCGGGATCTTTAAAAACAGAAAAATGGACATTGCATACAATTACAATGATTCCAGCATCATGGTTCCGTTCGTATTACAATCACCCTATATACCCAAAATTGATTCAAGCCGCAAACTGGCGATATCAGACCCCAGTTTGGTTGGTTTAAAAAAATGGAAAGTTTCCCATGCATTTGGCGGAGGTCCTGTACTGGTGCTGGATGGGAAAATCCACATCACCAACAATGAAGAACGAAAGTTTGCCGGTAAGGCTATTGCTGACAAGCATCCGAGAACAGCCATCGGCTATACCATGGATGGAAAGTTGATCATCCTGGCAGTCCAGGGGCGCATGAAGGGCTTGGCAGAAGGTGCTACCCTGCCTCAAATGGCCAAAATCATGGTTGAACTTGGATGTGTTGAAGCCATGAACCTGGATGGAGGTGGCAGTTCCTGTTTGTTGATCAACGGAAAAGAAACAATAAAGCCATCTGATCCCAATGGTCAACGGCCTGTACCTGCTGTATTTGTGGTAAAATAAAAAACAAGATCAAAGAGATGTAAAACCTGCCTGGTGGACAATGATAAAGTCCACCAATGTTTCCAAAGAAATTCCGGCCCTTTCGCATGCATCCCTGATATCGTCCCTGCTGACGTTGGCTGCAAAGGTTTTTTCCCTTATCCTTTTCATGGCTCCTTTCCTTTCCATTCCCTCATATCCATTGGGGCGCATCAGTGAATATGCGTGCATCAGGCCTGATAACTCATCAAAGGCATAGAGCATTTTATCCATTTTGGTGATGGGATCCACCCCAAAATGAACAGGCCCATGTGAAGCAATGGCATGAATAACCTCTGGATCGATTTGAAGCTGTTCCAGGTGTTCAATGATTTTTTTACAGTGCTGATCAGGCCATTGATCCCAATCCGCATCGTGCAGCAATCCTGCCATTTTCCAGCGCCAACAATCTTCCTCATTCAGCTTTTCCACCTCCGACGCCCAAGCGCCCATCAATCCCCCTACCTGTACCATATGCAGCTTAAGGCGTTCATTCAAAACCCAATCGTTGAGCAGTGCACCAGTCTGTTCGGGGGTCAGCACATTTCGGGCATTGGCAGGCTCTCCAAAAATTTGTCTTCCAAGTTGAAGTGACATACAAATTGAGTTTAAAAAAAGAGAGAAGTTTTTGGCTTCTCTCTTCTTGAAATGTTATCCATTGATTATTGATGAGCCTTGTCAGCTTCATCATATTTCTTTTGATAAAACTCAGACTTGGCCTTGTCTTTTTTCTTGTCGTAACAATAGTTCAACAATGAACAGGCAGACTTGAAATTAGACCGCTCTCCTACCTTCAATTTTCCAGCTGTGTCGTAATGACCAAATACCTTTTCCAATTGAGGGATGGTTTTGTCGACCATTTCATTGATCAAGGCCGCGTATTCAGCCTTCTTTTTCACAGCTTCTGGCGTTGTACCTTTTACCTTGTATGAATCCTCTTCAATGAAAAGCATCTGGTTGTAGAAGTGCTTGCCCAAGGACAACATGGTCTCATAAGAGTCTGGCTTCATGGCGAGCGCCTTGTTGTAAAGCCCTTCAATTTTGCTGCACCTTTCAGTGTAATCAGCGGGTCTTTTTGATGCTTCTGACACATGTGTTTCTCCAAACAATTCACTGGCATAATCAAAGGTGAGGTCAAATGACTCAGGATTGATGGCCAACAATTGTTCAAATTTTTTCAACAGAAAAGCAATGTCATTCTTGTCCCTGGCATGGTCAATCGCCAACAAAGGAAGGTAGTCATCTTTGGGAAAATGCTTCAGGCCAGCATCAATGTATTTGTTCATGTTTGCATCATCCTTCTTGTCAAAGTAATGTTTGGCAAGATAACGGTATGGCGTTGCCATGTCAGAATTTCCCGCTACATTGGCATCTGCAAGTTTGGTGAAATAGGCAATGGCTTGGTCTTCTTTCTTGGCGTTGAGCGCAGACAAGCCCATATAGTACGTAAGGGTTGTATCAAGCTTGTAGAGTCCCCATCCCTGGGTAAATATATAATCGCCAATCATACCAGTATTTTTGAAGGTGCTCAATGCCTCATCAAATTTTGATGCATTGTAATGTGCTGCACCCTCTTCAAATCCTCCTGAGTAAAGATCAAATACTGGCTTGTAATTGTCAACCGTAAAAAAAAGCGTCGCTTGGTTTTTATCAATTTCAAGGGCCTTTTTGAAAGCGTCCAACGCCAGCATCCTTGCTTCAGGCATGGAGGCACGTTCAGTAGCACTCATGGAAATCGCACTCAACACCTTTCCCTTCAGGTAGTACACCTCGGGGTTTTTCTGGTTTTTGGGATTGGTGAGCAATGTCTCGATGGCTGTTTTTGCTTCTCCAAACTTGTTGGCTGCAATCGATTCTTTGATCTTGTTAAGGTTCTGGCCGCTGACAGACATCAAACCGGTTGCTGCCAAAAGGGTAAAAATGATCCTTTTCATTGTTTGGTATTTAAAGATGTTAATTTTCGTTGTTCCCTTCGGATTCTTGCGGTGCATCAGGGGTTTCGTTTGTTTTGTTTTCTGGTACAAAGGAATCCGTCGGTGCACTGTTCTCGTCAGTTTCTGATTCTGTTTGCTCAGCCACAACATCAAGATTTGTGATGGCTGCAATTTCATCCTCATCATCGAGGCGGATCAGTTTCACGCCTTGTGTAGCCCTTCCCTGCTCGCTGATTTGGGCAATGCTGGTTCTGATGGTGATGCCAGAAACACAGGTAATCATCAGATCCTCTTTTTCAGTTACTTCCAGAATCCCTACCAATTTACCGGTTTTTTCTGTAACGCTGATGGTTTTAACACCTTTGCCTCCCCTGTTGGTAACACGGTATTCATCAACGGCTGTTCTTTTTCCATACCCTTTTTCAGAAACAACCAATACTGTTCGGGTTTTGTCTTCTACATTCACACAAATCATTCCTACCACTTCGTCATTGGTATCATCCACTTCTATGCCAGTTACTCCGATAGCTCCCCTGCCCGTTGACCTGACTTTGGCTTCTGGGAACCTGATGGCTCTTCCAGATTTGACTGCCAACATGATTTCGGAATTGCCGTCGGTCATTTTTGCGTTCAACAACTGATCGCCTTCAACAATGGTGATGGCATTTACTCCATTTGCTCTGGGGCGGCTGAAGTCTGCAAGATCAGTTTTCTTGATGATTCCTTGCTTGGTACAAAGCACGATATAATGACTGTTGACAAATTCTTCATCCTGAAGATTCTTCACGTCAATGATGGCGCGGATCTTGTCGTCTTGGGGAAGCTGCATCAGATTTTGGATGGCCCTGCCCTTACCCTGCTTTTCCCCATCTGGTATTTCGTAAACTTTCAACCAATAACACCGGCCCTTTTCAGTGAAAAACAACAAAGTATGGTGGGTCGAAGCAACAAAAAGATGCTCAATATAGTCTTCCTGGCGGGTTTTACCGCCAATGGAACCACGACCACCACGCTTTTGCGCACGGTATTCATCTGCGGGGGTTCTTTTGATATAGCCAAGGTGTGAAACGGTAATGACTACATCCTCCTCCTTGATCAGGTCTTCAATCCGAACTTCATTGTCCAGGTAGGTAATTTCAGTCCTTCTTGGATCTCCAAACTTTTCTTTGACTTCCAGCAGTTCGGTCTTGATCAGGTCGTATCTTTTCAGTTCATCTGAAAGAAGGTCCTTCAGATAGGCAATCAATTTCATGATCTCCGCATACTCCTCTTTGATCTTGTTGATTTCCATCCCTGTAAGCCGTTGCAAACGAAGTTCCAACACTGCCTTGGCCTGAATTTCAGACATGCCAAAGGATGCAATCAATCCTTCTTTCGCCTGTTCTGGATTTGCTGCTTTGCGGATCAACTGGATAACCTCGTCCAGGTGGTCAAGTGCTATCAAGTATCCCTCAAGAACATGCGCCTTCTTTTCTGCTTCTTTCAATTGGTATTTTGCTCTTCTTACAACAACCTCATGCCTGAACTCTATGAAGCAAGAAATCAGGTCCTTCAGGTTGAGAATGCGAGGTCTTCCCTTTACGATCGCAACATTGTTGATGCCATAAGAAGTTTGAAGATCAGTGAACTTGTACAATTGGTTTACAATCACATTTGCAACTGCGTCTTTTCTGACATCAATTACGATTCTCGTGCCTTCTTTTTCGTTGGATTCATTGTTGACATGCGTGATGCCATCTATTGTTTTTTCAACCACCAACTGCCCAATCCTTGCTGTAAGGACATCACGGCTGACCTGGTATGGCACCTCGGTGATGACAATTTGTTCACGCCCATTCGGTTTGGTATCAATGCTAACCTTACCCCTCAACACAACACGTCCCCTTCCTGTATGCATGGCAGCCTTAACACCTTCCATGCCAAAAATGATTCCACCCCCGGGGAAGTCTGGGGCTTTTACATGCTGAACAAGTTCATCAATGGTAATTTCACGGTTATCAATGTAGGCAATGCATCCGTCAATCACCTCAGAGAGATTGTGGGGCAACATGTTCGTTGCCATTCCAACAGCGATACCACTGCTGCCATTGATCAGGAGGTGTGGAATCCTTGTTGGAAGTACAGTTGGTTCTTCAATAGAGTCATCAAAGTTGAGTTGAAAATCAACCGTATCCTTGTCAATATCATCCATCATGAAGCCTGCAAGACGCTGCATCCTTGCTTCAGTGTACCTCATGGCAGCTGGGCCTTCCCCATCGGGCGAACCAAAGTTCCCTTGCTTATCGATGGTTGGGTAGCGGGTGTTCCACTCTTGGGCCATGCGCACCAAGGCATCATATACCGCAGTATCTCCGTGTGGATGATACTTTCCAAGCACTTCACCGACAATTCTTGCACATTTCCTGGTGGGTTTGTTATAATCCATACCCAGTTCATTCATTGCAAAAAGTATCCTTCTGTGTACAGGTTTCAAACCATCCCGAACGTCTGGAAGTGCCCTGCCTACAATTACACTCATGGAGTAATCAATGTAGGCAGACTTCATCTGCTCTTCAATATTGATGGAAATGATCCTGTTTTCGTCGTTTGTTTGTTCCGGGAGATTCTGTTCTTCCATGTAAGGTTAAAATGAGCCTGGTTTATATAAAAAGATAGTTAACAAATTTACCTTTTTTTGGGCGTAATTCCACGATCGACAAGTGAACATTTATCCACTTTTTACAGCAAAAATGTGCGTTAATTTATACTGTACATCAATGCAATAAAGCAGGCAGATCAGCGAAATCATCGCTCATTTGCGGGCATTTGAAAAAATGAAAAAAAGGCTGTAGAAAAAAGAGGACTATTTTGTTTCAGACATGGAAAGGATGATCTCCCATTCTTCATCAAGCACTGGCTGAACAGACAAGCGACCAAGACGAATCAAGGCCATGTTGGAGAGTGCTGGAGTTGCCTTTACCTGTGCAAGTGTAACTGATTTTTTTAATTTTTTATAGGGCTTGAAATCGACCACTACCCATGCGCTTTCTTCAGTTGTGGGATCCTGGTAAAACTCCCGGATGACTTTTGCGATCCCAACAATTTCCATCCCTTCATTGCTGTGGTAAAAAAAGGCAAGATCTCCCTTTTTCATGCTGCGCAAGTTGTTCCTGGCGCCATAATTTCTGACTCCATCCCAAAAAGTGGAACCATCTTTTACAAACTGATCCCATGAATACTTGAAAGGCTCAGATTTGATCAACCAATTTGCCATAAAATGAATTAAGATGCAGTTCAATATCCATTTGCCAAAACATCAGCCAAGTGCAAACTCTTAACGGAAAATCCCTTTTTTTCCATTACACCACCAATGTGCATCAGGCAACTGAGATCTGTAGAAATGAGATAATCAGCTTGTGTATTGATAATATTTTGTACTTTTTGTTCTCCCATTGCAACAGAAATTCCCTCAAACTTAACAGCGAATGTGCCTCCAAAACCGCAGCAAGTTTCATTGTCATGCAAGTCAACCAATTGAAGTCCCTTTACTTTTTCAAGCAACCTTCGGGGCTCTGATTTGATTTTGCATTCTCTCAATGCAGCACAAGAATCATGGTAAGCTGCCAGGCCTTCAAATGAAGCACCCAAATCATCCACTTGCAAAACGTTGACCAGGAAATCACTCAGTTCGAAAACCTTTTCCTGAAGACCCTTGATGTCTTTTTGATTGGAAGCGTTGTCGTAAATTTTTGAATAGTAATTCTTCACAAATCCAGTACAGGATGCACTTGGAATAACGATGTATTCAGCGTCAGAAAAATCATTGGTAAATTTGTTGCATACTTCCCTTGATTCTCCCCAGTAACCCGCATTGAAAGCAGGTTGCCCACAGCATGTTTGATCAGGATTATACGTTACGATACAACCCGCTTTTTCCAACACCTTGATTGTATTGAATCCTGCAGTCGGATACAATTGATCTATGAAACAGGGTATGAAAACGTGAACGTTCATCTTATTTTACAATACCCAATCTGGCAAGGTATTTGTCTACGATGAAACCCTTATCGGTTCTTGGATACTTGTCCTTTAAGATCTGATACAATTCAATGGCCACATCAGCCTTGCCGTTCATCTCGGCAAGCATCGCACCCCTGAAAAGATATTCGGAGGAGATGGCCTGGTCTTCTTCAAAGATCGTGCCTGCGTTTCTGTAATGATTGATGGCATCGTCAGTTTTTTTCAATTCTGCATAAGCATCACCCAACAAACCTTCCGCCTTTGCTTCAACCTGCTTCGCACCATTTGAATTGAATGCTTTCAATTGATCAACGGCCTTTTGGAATTCTCCCATTTGTAAGTAGGACGCCCCAGCATAATAGTGTGCGAGGTTTGCTGCTTTTGTTCCACCATATTTGCTGATGACCTTCAAAAATCCTGCACTGGAACCAGTTCCATTCAAGGCTATGTTGAAAGAATCTTTTCTGAAATTGTTCTCCGCGGCAAAAAGCTCTTCATTGGCTTTTTGCTCTTTTGGCAATTGGATGAAATTGGTATATCCAAGATAACCACCGACAACTACAATCACAGAAACTGCTGCGATGAGGATTTTTTTGCTGTTGGCTTCCCAGAAACCAATGGCCTTATTTGCAACATCCTGATCTGTGGTATCTACTGTTTTTTTATCTGACATTTTTATGGAGTTTAAAATTAATCTACGATAAATGGATAGTCTTCTTGTTTGTATACGTCTTTCAACAATTCATTGTCATCTGGCCATGGACTTTCTTCGGCGAAACGTACACATTCCTCCACCACTTGCCTGATTCTTTCATTGATGACTTCAATTTCTGCTTCTGCAACTGAAAATTCGTTTGTGAGTTTGTTTTTACAATGGTCAATCGGATCCCTTTCCTTGTATTCTTCTACTTCATCTTTCGAGCGGTATTTTTGGGGATCACTCATTGAATGCCCTTTGTAACGGTAAGTTTTCATCTCCAAAAGGGTTGGACCATCTCCTGCCCTTGCACGCTTGACGGCCCTTGCAACAGCTTCATGAACAGCCTCTGGACTCATGCCATCAACTTTATCTGCTGGCATGTCGTAGGCATCGGCCAATTTATAGATATCCGTCACGTTCGAGGTTCTTTCAACTGAAGTTCCCATTGCGTAGTTGTTGTTCTCGCAGATGAAAATTACAGGCAGTTTCCAGAGCATGGCCAGGTTGAAAGTTTCATGCAGCATTCCCTGACGAGAGGCACCATCACCAAAAAAAGTCAGACTGACATTGTCAGTTCCTTTGTACTGTTCAGCAAAAGCCAATCCCGCACCGGTTCCGATTTGTGCGCCAACTATGCCATGACCACCAAAGAAGTATTCATTTACACCAAAAAAGTGCATGCTTCCTCCTTTGCCTTTGGAACATCCTGTTGCTTTTCCATAGAGCTCTGCCATGCATGCATTGGCGCTCATTCCCTTGGCCAATGCCAAACCATGGTCGCGGTAAGCAGTGATGAAGGGATCTTCCTGCCTTGTTGCAGTCATGCATCCTGCAGCAAGTGCCTCCTGGCCAATATAAAGGTGACAAAAACCCCTTATTTTTTGCATTCCATACAACTGACCTGTTTTCTCTTCAAATCTGCGGAGCAGGAGCATCATTTCATACCAATACAGGTAAGTTTCTTTTGTGAATTTAGTTGCAGCCATAGCAGTTAATGATTCTTTTTCTTAAAGATGGGCAAATATACTGCGAAAAACACAAAATTGACCCTTTTGTCGATTCAAAACCATTAATTTTCAACACATCGTGTATTTTTACATCCTCCCTTTACCTTGTTCAAAATCACACATATCAAGCTTGTCCAATTCAGAAATTCGCATTCTGCCGAATTTTCTTTTGAAAGCCGTATTGCGGCTGTATGCGGGCTGAATGGTGTTGGGAAAACTAATTTGCTGGATGCCATCTATTTTCTTTGTTTTACGAAAAGTTATTTCAGCAAAACCGATGCCAACAGTGTTGAAAAAGGCAGCTTGGGTTTCAAGATTACGGGAATGTTCAGTAAAACAAACGATGAAATTCCTGTTTCGGTCATTTTACGCGAAAACAACCGGAAAGAACTGTGGGTTGACAAGGTCCAAATCTCCCCTTTTTCAAGCCATATCGGGAAATTCCCAGTCGTTTTCATTGCACCGGATGATGTGATTATGATCACAGGGGCAAGTGAAGAAAGAAGAAAGTTCATTGATACCATTCTCTGCCAGTTGGACCATGGTTATCTGGCACACTTGATTCGGTACAATAAGCACCTGCAAGACAGAAACCGTTATTTAAAAAATGTTTCGGGTGGATTTGTGAATGATGTGCTGCTCGACGCTTTTGACGAACAGTTGATTGCTTCCGGTCAGTTCCTGCTGGAAAAAAGAAAGGTATTTCTTGAAGGGTTAACAGCCAATATTCAAGGGCTGTTTTCTTATATTTCGAGCGACAAGGAAATCCCCATGTTGACTTATGCTCCATCAACATCAAAAGACAACTACAAGGCTGATGTTCTAAAGGCAAGACAAAGGGACATCATGCTGCAAAGGACTTCCGTGGGTATTCACAGAGATGAGATTGAGATACTTTTGAATGAGATGCCCTTTAAGCAGGTGGCATCACAGGGTCAAAAAAAAAGCCTGCTTTTTGCCATGAAACTTGCTGAATTCGAATCACTAAGGCTTCATTTTGGTTACGAACCCATTTTACTGTTGGATGATATTTTCGAAAAACTTGACCAGGAAAGGTTGAAAAAACTCCTGGAATGGGTTACCATAAAGAACCAGGGGCAGGTCATCTTAACAGACACCCATCACCAAAGGGTAAGCCAGGCATTGGGTGACATTTCACTACCTTTCCAGTTGATAAACCTTTGAAAAAATGTCTGATGCAATTTCACTCGGCGATGCCTTGAAGAATTTCCTTGAAAAAAGCAGGATTAAAAACGACATTCAATCGCTTCAGATTGAAGCGCATTGGGCCAATATAATGGGTGAAGCCATTTCAAGACTTACCGACAAGATTGAAATCAGGAATGGCACACTCTTCATCTACACTGCGGTTGCGCCATTAAGGAATGAATTGGTATTTCAAAAAGCGCTGATCATTGAACGCGTCAATGAAAGTTTTGGTGAAGTGTTGGTCAGGGATGTTGTCGTTTCGTAGGCTAAAACGCAAACCTCACTGCCAATCCGCCCCAACCATCAAAGCCGGAGCCATCACCGAATTCAAATGATGGTTGCCAATCAAGGGAAAAGTTCAATGGTGTACCAGGTAATTTATAATCAAGTCCAAGGACTGCATCAATCCCTATCATGGTACTTCCGTTGTAATACTTTGATCTGTAAAATCCTAGGTGTGGCCCTGTGCCATAATACCATCTCAAACCATCCAATGCACTGATTTCGTTGTGTATTTCATAAAGGACTGTAGCCCTGAATCCCTTTTTAAAAAAGGCGGCTTGGCCCTCAAAATATTTTCTTCCATCATTACTGGTCTTGTAGGTGATTGCTCCTGGGTATAGCTTTACACCAATTGCATTGTTATAACTGTCAGAATTGTCTTGTGCATTGATGTGTTGGCTTGCTAACAAAATCAAGCATGCAACGATTGTGGATAATGATTTCATGAGCACAAGTACGGAAACTTATGCTCAAAACAGGTTTAAAATCTCAAAAACTTATCTTAAAATGGCTGTTTTTGCATTTTTAAAATCAGCTTTCCCCCATTTGTCCAGGATTACACCCTGTTGTATCTCGTACAATGTTGGAACAGACCTCGCAGCAGTTTTGATGGCCACAAGATCTCCTTTTAGAACTGGTACATCGATTCCAGCAGTCTTGAACAATTCCAGCAGGTTGTCTGCATCAGAAGATACAGCCAGAATTGGTCTTTCATTTGTTTTGAGCAATGCAACAATTTCTTTGAAATCATTGAGCCATTCCTGGTTGTCATCATTGATTTTTTTTGCAAAAAGGATGTACAACTGGCGCGGATCACTCAATATTTGGGATGTCGTGTCCAGTCCTGATGGTGTGATGATGGCAAAATCCTTGATGGCTGGTTTCGCATTGCCTTCCCGGATGAGTTTGTCATAACGCTTCACAAAAACATAATCACTGTCGTTGAAATCAGCGGGAAAGTGTTCTGCATCAAATTCTACTTCTTTGCCTGCATGTTGGTAAACAAAATTGATGACGGTACTGTCTGGGATGGCCCCTGCCGGTATTTGCATTTCTTCCCTGATGTCTGCACCTTTTTTATAAGGAAGGCAATCTACCAATGGGAGATGTTTCAGCACATACAACTGAATCCAAAAAGAAAAAAATGTCACAAGTACAAGTAACATGAATGAGAGAAAAGGCTTTGCAAATGGACGTATTTTATCCCGCTGGTAAAGCAGGAAGCCAATCATGGCAAACAACACCAAGTCCTTGTTGAAAGATTGTCTCGAAGTGAGTTTAATGCAATCTCCGAAACATCCACACTCTTTTATTTTCCCTGAAAAAACAGCATATCCTGTCAAAAAGGTGAAAAATACAATCAGTATGAACAACATCCAGCTGAACAACCTGAACTGCCATCCCAGAAGCACTGCAACACCGGCTATGATTTCAAAGGCAATCATAACGATGGAAAGTGAAAGGGTGTAGTCATCAAGGAATCCCATTCCCCAGATCTCAAAAAACTCCTGCATTTTATAGCTGAGTCCAAGTGGGTCATTGGCTTTTATCAATCCGCTGAATATGAACAATGTGCCAACAATGACCCTTAAAAAACCAAGTAAAAAACGCATGTAATAAAATTTATGATGAGTGGCCTGGTTTACCTTCAGCAATAAGGATTAAACCAAAAATGGCATAGTTGATGATATCAACAAAGTTCGCATCAATCCCTTCGCTGATGATTGTTTTTCCATCGTTGGATAGAATTTGCCTGATACGGCTGAGTTTCATGAGTATAAGGTCGATGAAACTTTCCTGGCTCATATCACGCCAGGCCTCCCCATAATCGTGGTTTTTGTCGAGCATGGTATCTTTTGCAAACCCGATATAATGGTTGTACCTGTTTTCAACATCCTCCGGATTCAATTCCTCCATTTCACTGTCTCCAATTGCGAGTTGGATTAAACCTATCACACCATAATTGACAATGCCCCTGAATTCACCGGTGATATCATCCCCCACTTTTTGCACTTTTTTTTCCTGAAGCGTTCTGACCCGCATGGCTTTGATGAAAATCTGGTCTGTAATGGAAATGATGCGGAGGCATCGCCATGAAGTGCCATAGTCGCGTGTCTTCTTGATAAAAATATCCTTACACGCATTAACGGCAAGGTCATATTGAAGGTTTGTTGCTGTGCTCATGATTGTAGATGGGATAAAAACCCGAACAGGGTCCGGTTATTGGTTAAATTAGTCCATTTTTGCAGTACCACAAGGCAAAAATAGCAAAGAAACAACATGATTACACTAAATTCCCGGGGACGTTATTTTGGATCGGAAAAGCCATTGATCATGGCAGTGCTCAATTGTTCACATGATTCTTTCTATGAAGCAAGCAGATCGACCCATTATCCTGAAATCTTAACAAGGATTGACGCGATGATTGACGCCGGGGCTGATATTATCGATATAGGCGGCAAAAGCACAAGACCGGGAAGTTTGGAAATAAGTGCTGAAGAGGAAATTGAGCGGATTGCTCATGCTGTTGAGTACCTGGCAGGTCACCCTTCTGGAATTTGGGGATCTATTGACACCACCAATTCCACTGTTGCCCGTTATGCCATTGAAAATGGACTGCATATCGTGAATGACATCAGCGGTGGCGAGATGGATGAACACATGGTTCCAACGGTCGCAATGCTGGGTGTGCCTTTTGTCTGTACCCATATGCAAGGAACACCTCAAACCATGCAGGAAAATCCACAGTACACCGATGTTACAGAAGAGATTCTGTCCTTTTTTACCGATAAAATTTCCCAGTGTGCAAAGGCTGGCATCCATGACATTATCCTTGATCCAGGTTTTGGTTTTGGAAAGACACTGGACCATAATTACAGATTGGTCAGGGGCTTGGATAAAATTGTATCAATGGGATATCCTGTATTGACAGGATTCTCTCGCAAATCTATGGTTTACAAATTGTTGGAAGGATCTCCAGAAGGAGCTTTGAATGGGACAACTGTTTTAAATACCATTGCCTTGCTGAAAGGGGCTTCAATGCTTCGTGTACACGATGTTAGAGAAGCAAGGGAAACCATAAAAATTGTTGGGAAGTTTCAAGAAGTATAAAAAAAGGAGCATGTTGAATGCTCCTTTTTTTTATTTATTTGCCTGCTGGAGGAGGCGGAGGAGGTGCAGCACCTTGAGGAGCTTTGGGCAAATCCTTGACTTCCACAACTTCAATGTCAAAAATCAGGTTTTGGTTTGGTTGGATGGCGGGAGGACTTCCTTGAGGGCCATAAGCCATGCTGGAAGGGATGAACATCTTGCCTTTTCCACCTTTCTTGAAAACCGTAATTCCTTCAAGCATGCCCTGAATGGCTCCCTCCTGCTTTGCAACAAAGAAGAAGGTATCCAGCCCATGGGGTGAAAATTGCTTGGTAGAATCAATGTTGGAATCAAAATATTTTCCTTCAAAGCTATATCCATTGTAACGCACACCCACCAGCTGACCAGAATCGGCTTGTTTACCAGTACCCTGTTGTTCAATCTGAACATATACGCTGTTGTTGACCTTGTCTGCTTTGATGCTTTTCAATGAAAGGTATTTTTCGATGGCAGCCATTTCCTTGCCCTTGTACCTATCGATTTCGGCCTTGTAATCATCAACGGCAAAATCACGTGAGGCCCTGCCATCCTTGTTTTTGAATACAGAAAGGATCTTGATGGTCATTTGCTGCTTATCGCCCTTTTTCATGTATGGCGGAACACCATACTGTGCGCCCTTTTGAAGGGTATCGAAAAACTGGTAACAAACAGCACTGTCACCCACTTTCATTTTTGTGAGGAACTCAGAAAAGTCATGGAAACGGCCTACACTGTCCACCTGGTCGTAGACAGGCATGAAATCATAGGAATTCATGACAGAAGAATCCTTGTACGTCAATTTGTACTGGAATTTTACAAAATCACCATGCTCAAGCTTTTCACCTGAACCTTCGTGGAAAATCTTGTACTCAAGACCTGACTTTGTTTTTTCAAACCCTACATTCTTGCATGCATTGAGCATGAGGATGGATAAGGCGCTTAGCAGCAGCGTTGTTTTTTTCATTGTATTGTTGTTATGGTAAAGATGAGAATTCTTTTAATGCCTGCTTGAATTGTTTTACATTTTCTTCGATGGAATCGGTACTTCTTCCTCCTGATGCATTGTAATGACCACCACCTGAGAAGTATTTTCGGGCAAACGTGTTGCAATCGAAGGTTTCCTTGCTGCGGAATGACCATTTCCGCTCTTCATCCCTGTCGATCAGCAAAGCCGCCATTTCTATCCCCTGAATGGACAAAGGATAATTGACCAGCCCTTCAGTGTCACCTGTTTTGATGTGAAACCGCAGGATATCGGCTTTGGGAATACAAATCAGTGCCGTGTTGTACTCATACAATACTTCCATCCTGTTCGAAAGCACATGTCCAATGAAACGCAGCCTGTTTTCCTGGAAATTGTCGTAGGTATAGGAATGAATTTTAGCGTGTTGAATTCCCTGCATCTGCAGTTCAGCCACCATGTGATGGACACTGGGCGTAGTGGATGCAAACCGAAAGGAACCCGTATCGGCCATTACGCCAGCGTAGAGACAGGAAGCTATATCCTTATCGAGAAGATCCTTTTTCCCTGACAAAACAATAAAGTCATAGACCATTTCTGCAGTTGAACTTTTTTTGATGTCACTGACACCAAAATCAAAGCATTCTGTTTGTGGTTCCCTGTGGTGGTCTATCAAAACCTTCTTACAAGGAAGGTTGGTCAGCAGGGATTCCATGTGCCTTGTTCTGCTAAAATGATTGTAATCCAGACAGAACAACCATTTTGCCGATGAAAGGTATTCATTTGCCTTGTTGTCCTTTGACTCAAAGTCGATCACATCGGAACAGCCTGGCATCCATTTCAAAAAATCAGCCCAATTGGTTGGTGAAACCACTTTAACCGGGTAACCCTGTTTTTTAAAAAAATGGTATAAACCAAGGGCAGAACCCATGGCATCAGGGTCAGGCTTCTGGTGCATGGTGATCACAACAGGGTCCGATGGAGACAAATGTTCAAAAACGGCGCTGATTTCTTTCATCTTGGACAGCAAATGTACAATCCTGGGTGATAAAATCAATAAACCTTTTCTTGGGGCTTGGCTTCTGTTGGGCTACCTTTGCATTCCAAAAACATGAGAACATGACCAACAAGACGTTTACAATGATCAAACCAGATGCTTTTGCAGCTGGAAACACAGGTTCAATCCTCAAGCACATCGAAGCTGCTGGCTTCAAGATTGTAGCGATGAAATTGACCAAACTCAGTGCTGAAAAGGCAGGTGAATTTTATGCAGTACACAAAGAAAGGCCCTTTTATGGTGAACTGGTTGAATTCATGAGCAGTGGCCCTATCGTTGCGGCCATTCTGGAAAAGGAAAATGCAGTTGCAGCATTCAGAACACTTATTGGTGCTACCAATCCTGCAAATGCCGATGAAGGAACCATTCGCAAGCTGTATGCAAAATCAGTAGGTGAAAATGCAATTCATGGCAGTGACAGTGACGAGAATGCGGCCATCGAGGGAAGCTTTTTCTTCTCTGCATTTGAAAAGATCTGAGCAATCCATTTGAATGATACAAGGGTGACAATGATTGTCACCCTTTTTTTGTGCGGTTAAGTCCAAATACAGCTTAAGTCCTTGACATTGCGGAGAAAATGATTTTTTTAAGAACTTTCGAATCCGCGCGATGTTATATTCGCAATACAAACATTCATATGGCCTACACATCGCTTGAAGCCTGCTTGCTTGACCTGGAGACGAATGGCCAATTGGTGAGAATCAGGGAAGAAGTGGATCCCCATCTTGAAATGGCAACCATTCACCACAGGGTCTATGAAGCGGGTGGTCCTGCACTCTTGTTTGAAAATGTCAAAGGTTCCAGGTTCAGAACTGCATCCAATGTTTTTGGCTCATTGGAGAGAAGTCGCTTCATATTCAGGGATACCCTGGAACAAGTACAGCAATTGATCAACCTCAAAAATGATCCAATGTCTGCACTAAAGAATCCGTTCAAAAACATTGGTGCAGTGCTGGCAGCCACAAAAGCACTACCACTGAGAAATCCCCTGTCAAAACCAGTCCTGTTTCAGGAAATCAGTATCCAGGATATCCCACAAATACAACACTGGCCCAATGATGGTGGCGCTTTTGTGACGCTCCCACAAGTGTATTCCGAAGACATTGACCATCCAGGCATCATGAATTCCAACCTTGGGATGTACCGCATTCAACTTTCCGGAAATGAATACATACCCAACAAGGAAATTGGTCTGCACTATCAGTTGCACAGGGGCATCGGCGTTCATCAAACCAAAGCAAATAAAAAAGGAGTTCCACTGAAGGTCAGTGTTTTTGTAGGAGGTCCTCCTTCCCATGCGGTTTCAGCTGTGATGCCCTTGCCGGAGGGGCTCAGTGAGATGACTTTTGCGGGAGCTCTAGGGGGAAGAAGGTTTCGTTATGTGTACAGGGATGGTTACGCCATCAGTACAGATGCAGATTTTGTAATAACTGGTGAGGTTTTGCCTGGTGAAAACAAGCCTGAAGGCCCGTTTGGTGACCACCTAGGCTACTACAGCCTCACCCACGCATTCCCGTTGATGCGTGTCCACAAGGTGTACGCACGCAAGAATGCCATTTGGCCATTCACTGTAGTCGGAAGACCGCCACAAGAAGATACAAGCTTTGGGCAATTGATCCATGAAATAACAGGTTCAGCCATACCAAAGGAAATCCCTGGCGTCAAAGAAGTGCATGCTGTTGATGCTGCAGGGGTTCATCCGCTGCTGCTCGCGGTAGGAAGTGAGCGTTACACACCCTACAATCCAACCAAACAACCAGCAGAATTGCTCACCATTGCCAACCATATTTTGGGAACGGGTCAACTCAGCTTGGCAAAATTCTTGTTCATCACCGCAGACGACAACAACAAGGTTACTGCGCACCACGAAGAAGCTTTCTTTACGTTTATGTTGGAGCGATTGCACACCGACAGGGACATTCATTTTCACACCCATACCACCATTGACACCCTGGATTATTCTGGTACAGGTCTGAATACCGGCAGTAAGGTAGTTTTTGCAGCGTATGGCGACCCCATGAGGACCTTGGATACAGATTTACCCTCCTATCTGCAAGACCTGTCGACCATAGCTGACTGCAGGATGATCATGCCAGGAGTAGCTGCCATCCAAACCAGGCCATATGCAAATGAGGAAGAAACAGCAAAAGAGGTTGATCAACTCAATGCCCGGCTGGGCGACAGGATTGAAAAGGAAATTGGTACTCCCCTTTTGATTTGGTGTGATGATGCTGCATTTACAGCTGCCAATCTCAGGAACTTTTTATGGGTTGCTTTCACAAGGTGCAATCCATCCCATGATATCCATGGCATCAAAGCATTTCAACACCACAAGCATTGGGGCACAAACGGACCCATTCTTCTCGATGCGCGGATTAAACCACACCACGCTCCTGCAGTGAAGCTGGATCCTGAGGTTGTCAGAAAAACCGATAGGTTTTTTACCAAAGGAGGATGTTTGGAAGGTATTATTTGAACAAATTTTTATTAGCTTTGCAACCCGTTCGGGACGTAGCGCAGCCCGGTAGCGCGCTTGCATGGGGTGCAAGAGGTCGCTAGTTCGAATCTAGTCGTCCCGACAGATAATCAGGAGCCTTGGCAGATGTCAAGGCTCTTTTTTTGGGCATGCGTTCATCTTGCCTTTTTATCATTCATCTTGATAGAATACCAAAAACCAATGGACTGCGCATGGTATTGTAACCGGTTGTATGTGGTTTTGATATTCCCAAAATGGTTTATCTTCGCTTAATTCCCATATTATGACGATTCTCGTCCGCAAAGCCCTGATCAAAGACATTCATTCCTTACACCACAACAAGAGAATGGATTTGCTCATTTCGGGCGGTACCATTGCAGAAATTTCCGACAATATTGAAGTCAATGCCGATCAACTGATTGATGTTCCTGGAATATCAGTTTCACCCGGATGGCTGGATTTGTTTGTAAATGGTACAGATCCCGGATTTGAATACAAGGACGATTTGGCATCGGTATGCGCATCAGCTGCAAAAGGGGGGTTCACACATGTTTTTCTTACACCCAATACACAACCTGTTACCCAAACCAAGGTAGCTGTTCAGTATATCAAGGGACACCTTTCTTCGAGCCCAGTGTCACTTCATCCCATTGGTGCAGTCACCAAAAACACAGAGGGCAAGGAATTGACAGAGATGTTTGAAATGAAGCAAAATGGTGCAATTGCTTTTGGGGATGGAACAAAAAGCATTCAATCCGCAGGCATCCTCATCAAGGCATTACAATATGTGAGTGCATTTGAGGGAATTGTGGTTCAAATACCTGACGATCATGCGGTCGCACCCCATGGGTTGATGCATGAGGGTATCGTATCTACCCAGATTGGTTTGCCAGGAAAGCCTGCACTCGCCGAGGAAATTATGGTTGCAAGAGACATTGAACTGTTGAGGTATACCAATTCCAAGCTCCATTTGACAGGAATCAGCTTGTCGACTTCGGTAGATATGATCAGAAAGGCAAAGAATGAAGGGCTTGATATAACTTGTTCTACAACACCCTATCACCTTGTTTTTACAGACAGCTCCCTGTTGGATGGTTACGATACCAATTTAAAGGTCAATCCCCCACTTCGGACTGAAAAAGACCGATTGGCACTGATTGCCGCTGTAAAAGATGGCACCATTGACTGCATCACCACACACCATTCGGCACAAAACAAAGATGCCAAGGTCTGTGAATTTGAATACGCTGGTTTTGGTATGTTGGGATTGGAATCCGCTGTAGGACTTCTCGGCACTGCCGGACTCCAGGAAGATGAAATCTTGAAAGCCATTTGCTTTAATCCAAGAAAAATTTTCTCATTGGACGCCAGCATCAATGTTGGCAGCAGCGCTGATATTACGGTATTCAATCCCAATACGGAAAAATTGTTTTCTGACACCGATATAAAATCCAAATCTTCAAACTCACCTGTTATAGGCAGATTGTTAAAAGCAGAAGTCATCGGAACTGTTCTTGGAAATAAATTCAACATAAACACAAAATGAAAAATAAAATATCGCACCTCCTTGCTGGCGGCATTACAGGGGCCGTACTGGTACTGATAAATGTCATTTTTATCATCTTTGACCTAACCGGCAATACCAAGGTTTCATGGATTGGATCGGTGATCAACATCGGTCTTCTGATTTATTTCATTGTTGAATTAGGCAAACAACATGACCATCAAAAAACATTTGGCGAGTTGTTCAGCTATGGTTTTAAGGCCACAGCCTTCACCACGCTCATACTCACTGCTTTCATGGTCATTTATTCGTTTGCTTTCCCTAATGCAGCAGACAAGGCAATGGAATTGGCAAGAGAACAAATGTCAACCCAGCAAAATCTTTCCGAGGAGAACATAGATGCAGCTTTGGAAATTACGCGGAAATTTTACTTTCCCATTTTGATCGGTGGAACCATATTTGGCACAATGTTGGTTGGTGCAATTGGATCGTTGATAGGTGCGGCTGTTACAAAAAAGAATCCTTCACATCCATTTCAAAACCAATAAGTGAACATATCCATCATCATACCCCTGAAAGACGAAGCAGCGTCATTGCCTGAATTGACCGATTGGATCAAACGGGTAATGGAAGCCAATGCATACACCTATGAAGTCATTCTGGTGGACGATGGAAGTACGGATGCTTCATGGTCGGTGATTTCATCGATTCACGGGGCAGATGACCGGTTCAAAGGAATCAAATTCAAACGAAACTATGGCAAATCCGCTGCCTTGAATGTTGCCTTCAGGGAAGCAAAGGGTGATGTAGTGATTACCATGGATGCCGACCTGCAAGACAGTCCGGATGAAATTCCTTCTCTTTACCGGAAAGTGATGCATGAGCATTTTGACCTGGTGAGTGGGTGGAAAAAGAAAAGGTTTGACAATGTGTTGACCAAGAACATTCCCTCCAAATTCTACAATGCTGTAACTAGAAAGATGTCTGGTATACAGCTGAATGATTTCAATTGTGGATTGAAGGCATACAAGAATGAGGTCATCAAAAACATTGATGTTTACGGAGAGATGCACCGCTATATTCCTGTCTTGGCGAAATGGGCTGGATATGGAAGAATCGGTGAAAAAGAAGTAGAACACCGCGCAAGAAAATATGGCACCTCAAAGTTTGGTTGGGAAAGGTTCATCAATGGTTTTTTGGACCTTACAACCATCATGTTCATTGGTAAGTTTGGCAAGAAACCCATGCAATTCTTTGGCCTCCTGGGTACAGCCTTTTTCATGATTGGTTTTCTGATCAGCCTATACCTTATTGTTGCCAAAGTCATTGATATTGATTTCAGCATTACCAACCGCCCTGGTTTTTACATTGCACTTACCTCAATGATGATTGGCTCACAGCTTTTCCTTGCAGGTTTTGTTGGCGAATTGGTTTCAAGAAATGCCACTGACAGAAACAATTACAACATTGAATCCACCAAGGGAATCTGACCTTCAAACACATTCCATGTCCGATAAGCCAACCATTGTTTTTCTCGGACCATCTTATCCCTTTAGAGGAGGAATAGCTTCGTTTACAGAAAGGCTTGCAAGGGAGTTTCAAACACATGGTTTCAATTGTTTGTTGTATACCTTTTCCCTTCAATATCCTTCCTTTTTATTTCCTGGAAAGACCCAATATTCTTCCGAAACCAGGCCCTCAGATCTCAACATTTTTGAAGCCGTAAATTCCATCAATCCATTCAATTGGATCAGGGTTGGCAGGGAAATCAAGCGCATTGCACCAGATTTCATCATCGTAAGGTATTGGCTGCCGTTCATGGCACCTGCTTTTGGAACCATTCTCAAGATTGCCAAACAACAAAAGAAAACCAAAGTCATTTGCATTGCAGACAATATCATTCCACACGAAAAAAGGCCTGGCGACAGGTTGCTGACGAGATATTTCAGCAGTGCCATTGATGGCTATATTACCATGAGTGCAAAGGTTAAGGGTGATATCGAACAGCTTGGCTTGAAAAAGCCTGTGCAACTGCTTCACCATCCCCTTTTTGATCATTTCGGCAAACCTGTGGACAGCATGATGGCAAGAAAAGAACTTGGAATTGTTCATCAAGGGGGATTGTTGCTCTTCTTTGGGTTCATCCGTCACTACAAGGGGCTTGACATGTTGCTGGAAGCCATGGCTGATGAAAGAATAAAAGAAAAAGGTTTAAAATTGGTTGTTGCCGGCGAGTTCTATGAGGACCAGGCCAAATACTTGAAACTCATCCAACAGCTTGGTTTGGCTGATGACATTATTCTTTTCAATGAATTTATTCCAGAGAGCAGGATCCCATTTTTCTTCAGTGCAGCAGATGTTTTGGTTCAACCTTATCGAAATGCAACACAAAGTGGTGTTACCCCATTGTCCATCTATTTTGAATTGCCCATGATTGTAACAGATGCAGGCGGACTTAAAGAAATGGTCAATGATGGCATTACAGGACTGGTCGTTGAAAAAAACCCATTGTCCATAGCAAATGGCATTGTTGAATACTTTGAAAAGGGAAAGAATTTTTATGCCCCGGCAATTCTAGCGCAAAAGAAAACATACGCATGGCCAGTAATGGCCAATGGAATCATATCTTTTTGGGAGTTGCTCAAGCGCAAAAGGAATGCTAAATAAAAATCCATCCTGTTTTTTAAGCCTTAATTTTCCGATTTTTGGATCATAAATTTTTTCTGTGAGAAAATACCTGTTTTTACTCATTGCTGCCCTGGTGTCCAAAGAAAATATTCAAGGGCAAATGCTGGCTGATTCCAGGGATCGGGAGTTGTTGATGCAAAAACAGGATAGCCTGGTTCAATATGGACGACTGATACAAGAATCATCTGACCCCGCAGCAAGGTTCAGGGCAGATAGCTTTTTTACAAGAATCTTGGTAAGGGCATTGAAAACCAAGAACTCTTTTTATTTCCCTTTTGATTCACTTGCAACCACTTCAAGAATTTACGCACCAGACAGCCTTTTCAGGCTTTTCACCTGGCAGGTCAGCAGGGATGAAAACCTGCACAGGCGGCATGGCGCCATACAAATGAAAACAGATGATGGGAGCCTGAAAATTTTTCCGTTGATTGACCGCAGCTTTCTCATCAATAACCAGAAAGATACGGTCACCAACCATGAATGGTGGATTGGCGCCATCTATTACAAGATCATTCTGAACACCTACAACAACCATAAATATTATACCCTCCTGGGCTATGATGAAAATTCAATCAGAAGTACCAAGAAACGCATCGAGGTGTTGCATTTCAATGAAAATGGACTACCAGTATTTGGAGGGAATTTTTTCAGCTTTGCAAAAGATACGGTACCACAAAAAGACCAATCAAGGTTTTGGATTGAATACAAAAAAAATGGAAATGGCAGGATGCTCTATGATGAAGACATGCAAATGATCATGTATGACCATCTCATCTCAGAGACCAATGAACCGCAGAAGAAATTTACCTATGTTCCTGATGGAGACTATGAAGCCTTTAAATGGATCAATGGAAAATGGCAGCACATTGACAAGGTTTTTACCTTGCAATTGCAGGATGGACAAGCGCCGGTTGAGAAACCAATGATTGAGAACAAGCTCAAGCCCAATAAAAAGGGATCGTTGTAGGCAAAACAGTGGATCAATCATCCAACTTGAGTACAGCAAGAAATGCTTCTTGCGGAACTTCAACATTGCCGATCTGCCTCATGCGTTTTTTGCCTTCTTTCTGTTTCTCCAACAATTTGCGTTTTCGACTGATGTCTCCACCATAACATTTGGCAGTTACATCTTTTCTCATGGCAGATATGTTTTCCCTGGCAACTACTTTTGCACCAATGGCTGCCTGGATGGCAATCTGGAACTGTTGCCTGGGCAAAAGCTCCTTCAGCTTTTCACAGAGTTTTCTTCCAAAGTCCTGTGCCCTGCTGCGGTGAATCAACGCAGAAAGTGCATCCACTTTTTCTCCATTCAACAGGATATCCATTTTTACAATATCGCTTTCACGGTATTCGATCGGAACATAATCAAAAGATGCATATCCCCTTGTCTGGCTTTTTAGTTTATCATAAAAATCAAAAACGATCTCGGTCAACGGTATTTCAAAAATCAATTCAACCCGAGACTGTGTGAGATAGCTTTGGTTGATCAACATGCCGCGTTTACCAAGGCAGAGTGTCATGATATTGCCGATATAATCAGGTTTTGTAATGATCTGGGCCCGGATATAGGGTTCATCAATCCCTTTCATCTGGGTTGGATCCGGCATCTCACTTGGGTTGTTGACCTGGATTACTTCACCTTTTGTACTGTATGCGATGAAGCTCACGTTTGGAACAGTCGTTATGACGGTTTGGTTGAATTCCCTTTCCAAACGTTCCTGAATGATTTCCATGTGAAGCAGACCCAGGAAACCACAGCGGAAACCAAAGCCAAGCGCCTGGGATGTTTCCAATTCATAAGTGAGAGAAGCATCATTCAACTGAAGTTTGTCCATGCATTCCCTCAGTTCTTCAAAGTCCTCTGTCTGTACCGGATAAATACCTGCAAAAACCATGGGCTTTACTTCTGAAAATCCCTTGATCATTGGTGCAGGGTTAATGGCATTCACGATGGTATCACCCACCTTGACTTCCTTTGCGTTTTTGATGCCAGTGATCAGGTATCCTACATCACCACATTGCACTTTCTTTTGTTCCTGCATCGACAGTTTCAGGATACCCACTTCATCTGCCACATAATCCTGATCAGTAGAAATGAACTTGATCTTCTCTCCTTTTGCAATGCTACCATTCATGATGCGGTAGTATACGATAATGCCGCGGAAAGAATTGAATACGCTGTCAAAAATCAGGGCCTGAAGTGGTGCTTCAGGATCTCCCTTGGGACAGGGAATCCTGTTTACTATCGCATCAAGAATCCCTTCAATGCCAATACCAGACCTTCCACTGGCCAAAAGAATATCATCTGGCTTGCACCCGATCAAGTCAATGATCTGGTCTTTCACTTCTTCAATCATTGCTCCATCCATGTCAATCTTGTTGATGACAGGAATGATTTCAAGGTTGTTTTCCACTGCCAGGTAAAGGTTGGAAATGGTTTGAGCCTGAATCCCCTGGGTAGCATCAACCAGCAACAAAGCTCCCTCACATGCAGCAAGAGCACGGCTTACCTCATAGCTGAAATCAACATGGCCGGGTGTGTCAATAAGATTGAGGATATATTCAACGCCATCAGTATGCTTGTAATTGATTTGAATGGCATGGCTTTTTATGGTGATGCCTTTCTCCCTTTCAAGATCCATATCATCCAGCACCTGGTCCATCATTTCACGGTCACTGATGGTATTGGTGGTTTGAAGCAAGCGATCAGCCAAGGTTGATTTTCCATGGTCGATATGGGCTATGATACAAAAATTCCTAATTTTTTTCATTGAAATGCGAAGTTAATCAATATTATTTCAGCGCCGTGATGATCTGGATAAATTCGCTGGCCACCAATGAAGCACCGCCGACCAATCCTCCGTCAACATCCGGTTGCGAAAAGAGTTCATTGGCATTGGATCCTTTTACGCTTCCTCCATACAAGATGGAAATGTTGTTGGCGATATCTTTCCCATACTTTGAAGCAAGGACAGACCTGAGGTGTGCATGCATCTCCTGGGCCTGGTCAGCACTTGCGGTTTTCCCGGTTCCTATGGCCCAAATGGGTTCGTATGCAATAACAACCTTTTGAATGGCGTCCTGATCAAGATGAAACAAGGATTCATCGAGCTGAACTGCTACAAAATCATTTTGGATTTCGTCTTCCCTGATCGCCAGGGGTTCACCACAGCAAAAGATAGGCGTGATATTTTTTGAAAGACAAAGATTTACCTTTTCGGCAATCGTGGCATTGGATTCAGCAAAATATTCCCTGCGTTCACTGTGGCCAACTACGCAAAATTGAACACCCATCGAGGCAATCATGTCCACTGATGTTTCACCTGTAAAGGCACCTGATGTTTTGTGGTGGCAATTTTGGGCAGCAACAAAAAAATTGCTTCTTCCACCAATCTGTTCTTGGATTGGCATCAGATAAGGAAATGGAACAGAAAATACAACCTGCTGATTGTTGTCGAGATGTATGTCAGCCCCCAATATCTCATTGATCAGGTTGGTTCCTTCTTGAAATGTTTTGTTCATTTTCCAGTTCGCTGCTGCGATTTTTTTCCTCATGGTAATTTGGTTTGTATGTATAATGATTTTATAGCCTGTATTTGTTTTTCTGAAGGCTTTTGGCCTTTCATCTGCATCCATCGTTCGATTTCTTCCAACATCTTTTCAAAATCATATGCTTTATCCTGTCCTACGCCCCATTGAAACGGAGGAATGAATTTGGGGAGAAGAGATGTTTGCGAAAAAACATTGGAGAACCCAGCAATCACAGAACCACTGTTGAAACTGGAATTGATGGCCGTTTTTACATGGTCACCCATCAGTATGCCTGCCTTTTTCCCTACAGCATGAAATTCACCTTCTGACATGCTCCATGCCTTCAGGTTGCTGGCGGTGTTTTTTAGGTTTGAACAACTTGAACCTGCACCAAAATTACACCACTCCCCTATATAGCTATCACCCAGATAGCCATGGTGTCCTTTGTTCGAAAAGGCCTGAAAAATGGTGTTTTTGATTTCTCCACCAACAATACAGTCATTTCCAACATTGGTACCTGCATAGAGCGTCGCTCCCATTTTCACTACTGTTCTTTTACCAATGTAGATGGGGCCTCGGAGCATGGCACCCTGCATTACAGTGGCATTTTCATCAATGACAACCGGACCTTCGGTTGTGTTGACAAAACATTGCTCCATGTTTGCTGTAGGATGAACCAGCAACGGGAATTGACCAGAAAATGAAATTCCTTCTTGTGGTCTATGATCTGAAAAATCAGTTTTGACCAGTTCCATATCATCCAACATGAGGGAGATGTTCTGGTGAACAATGTCCCATGGAGATTTCATTTCGACGAAATCTTTTTCCGAAATATTCTTTCGGTTAAAAAAATCATGAAGGTTGATGGAAGCCTTTGGTACAAGTTGCACATCCCAAATGATGTCTGCAGCTTCAGTGTTGTCGTCTGCGATCAGCTCAAGTTCAATCTCCTGGTGTTTGGCCATGTGCAGCCATTTTTCCTCCAACGTTAAGATGCCGAGCCTCAGCGCTGTAAATGGCCTTGTCAGTGTTAACGGTAAAAAGTCTTTCTGTACAGTGGAATATTGTAAATAAAGCTTGGGCATGTTCTTTCAGTAGATCAAAGCTACAACCTTGAGGCTTGAGGGCAAAAGGAAAACCCTCCATTTGGAGGGTTTTGTTGAAATTACTTTTTGGCGTATTTCTTTTTGAATTTGTCAATCCTACCGGCCGTATCAACCAGGATGTTTGTTCCTGTGAAGAAGGGGTGTGAGGTATTTGAAATTTCAAGTTTGATGACTGGATATTCGTTACCGTCTTCCCATTTGACCATTTCTTTGGATTGTGCAGCTGAACGTGTCAAGAATGCAGTTCCGTTACTCATGTCTTTGAAAACCACGAACCTGTAATTGTCTGGATGGATGCCTTGTTTCATTTGATTGGTTTTTTACTGCATGGATTTGGCCATGACATTGATGAAGTTGCAAATATAGTCTTTTTGGATTGAATTAAAAACTCTACCCTGAAACTAACTTCTCATGTTTTCAAACTGCAAGGGAAGATCCAAGTCAGCTGTTTTGCACATCTGCATAACTTCCTGAAGATCATCGATTTTCTTGCCAGTGACCCGCAAAATATCATCCATGATTTGGGTCTGCACTTTCAGGCCTGAATCCTTGATCAATTTGTTGATTTTCTTGGCATCCTCCTGCTTGAGGCCATTTTTTACCAAAATTTCCTGTTTAACGGTTTTCCCACTTGGGTATGCATCCTTGGACAAATCGAAAGCGTGGGGGGAAATTCCCTGTTTATTGGCCCGATTGATCAGGATTTCAACCAGCTGACGCATTTTCATGTCATCTGAAGTTTCCAGGTTTATTTTCATGTCTTTCTTGTTGAAATCCACTTCAACGACAGCATCCTTGAAATCATACCTGTTGGCAACCTCCTTCTTGGTAACATTTACAGCATTGTCAAGCATTTGGGCATCCACTTTGCTAAGAATATCAAATGAAGGCATAGAAATTACTATTTTAAACGGTTTGAAATTTTCGTCCGGCGTACATCCAAAGCCAAATGCCAAAAAGAACAAGTGCCACGGATATCAATTCGGCTTGGGTAGGGTGAAATCCTAGAATATCATATGTTGAGTTGACCCTAATTTTTTCAATCATGAACCTTTCAATCCCATTCAAAATGAGGTAAAGTCCAAACATCCTTCCAGGTACTTTAATTTTCTTGCGCAACGCCCATAACAACAAGAAAAGCAAAGTTGAAGCGATGATTTCGTACAGGGTCGTTGGAAAAACAGGGGGGCTGAGTTGGCTGCAATAACTTCCAGCACAATCTTTCATTGGTATGCCAACCTCATTGACATTGTGGGGATAATTGTAGGCCCAATACCAATTGGGTAGGATTGAAGACCCTTTGAAGGCAACATGGGGTATGTTGTCCAGGCTTCCATATTCAGCTACAAGTTGGCGGGTATATTCCGGATATTGCAAAAGAGATTTGTCAAAATCACCCGGAGCAGCCAGTTCTATTTTGTTGGCTTCATTCACCCGGTAGGCCGTATTGAAAATGCCCCAATCCCCGTCACCTGAAAAATGACAACCCATTCTGCCGATGGCATAGGCAATCATCAACGCCGGTGCGGCTGAGTCAATCAAATGGCGTATGCCAATTTTTTTACCCCTTGCAAAAATGATGACCGTACATGCGGCAACGATCAAACCACCATAGAATGTAAGACCGCTGGGAGCCAGCAGGTTTCCAATGGGATCTTGTATGAACCTGTCCCAGTTTTCGAGGTTGTCAAAAACCTTAGCTCCTATAAAACCAGAGATGGCAGCATAAACGGTTATGTCCCCTACCCGCTCATGGGGAAATATTTTTAGTTTTCTTTCTTCTGGCTTGGGCAAGGCCTGTTTCTTTTTTTCATGGTACTTGAGCCAAGAGAAAAGTCCTCCCAATAAAATTCCACCTAAAAAACTGCCTTTGGATGAAAAAATATATTCCTGTGGATTGACCTGGCTGTCATTGAGAAAAACGCCTATGATTTTATATCCCACCATAAAACCAAAAGCAAGGTTGAACAGCAATTCAGCTTTCCCCGCAGGCTTTCCTACCACAATTTTTTCTTCCATGGGCAGCAACAAACCAGCCTGCTCTCTCCTTTTCAGTTCCTTTGAAAGAAGCACTGCAGCCACCACAAATGCTATGGCAACAAGAAGACCAAAAGTGTTGATGTAACGGGTGAAGCCCCATGGATCAACACCAAAAGCATCCTTCAGGAAAAAGTAAAGGTTTGGATACATGGAATCAGTTGCAATGTTCTTCGTAGGCAGCCATCAGGTTCTGCGCAATCATTTGTGCTGGACGGCCTTCTATCTGATGCCTTTCAATCATGTGTACAAGTTTGCCATCTTTGAAAAGGGCTACTGCAGGAGAAGAAGGAGGATAAGGCAACAGGTGTTCTCTCAAGCGGCGCACAGCATCAATGTCAAAACCTGCAAATGCTGTGGTAAGGTGGTCCGGGCGCTTTTCGGAATTGTGTACAGACATCAACACACCGGGTCTTGCACTACCCGCGGAACAACCACAAACTGAGTTGACTACAACCAGTGTAGTTCCGGGTGCACTCAATATTTCATCTACACTGGCTGGCGTGAGCAGCTCTTCAAAACCATTTTCGGTGAGCTCTTCTTTCATTGGAATCACTATCTCTGCTGGATACATATGTTAAGATTTTAAGCGAAGTTACACAATTGCCGGTTTTGAGTTAATTTCGTTCAAACAAAGTTTGATTTGAAACGAACACTTGTTTTTCTGCTGACCGCATTTCTATGGGGAACCTCATTTTCCCAGGATACCAAAGTTGACACCCTCGTCGTCAAACAAGATACAATTGCTCCGCTTCCCGCGGAACCAGTCAATGTTGATACAGCACTCCGGATCATCAACCTTAATCCGTTTTTCACCCTACAAGTAGATTCTACCCTTATTTATGACCTCCAGATCAATAAACCTTCTGAGTTCTACTTTTGGTACCTCAAAAATGCCCCCATTGGTGTTAAAATTGACAAGAATACAGGCTTGTTGTATTTTAAGGCAGAAAAGCCATATTTCAAGAGCGGAAAATTAAAATACGATATCCCGTACAAAGTTGAGGTGGGGGTGCAGAACCTGAGGGATGCAAAGGACAGGATTGAAGAAGGATTTACCATCATGTTTTACAGCACCGAAGTGGTAATATCCAGGCTAAAACCAACCATCGGCAATACGGTATTGCTCGAAGAAGGTGACTCCATCCGGTTCAGGGTACAATGTGAAACAGGAAGTTTTCCGGTTGAACAAGTCACCATCAACACCAACCAACCGATCAGCAATTTCAAGTCCGTTACCAAGTGTGATGATGAATTTGAATGGATGGTACCCTATGATTTTATCCGTGAAAATGACACGGCAAGACAAAAATTACTCATCTTGCAGTTCATTGGTACTGACAAGTTCAGAAACAGTGATACTGCCACAGTCAGGGTTTTCATCAAGCCAGGCATCAACTATCCCCAAAAAAACCAGGAACATTTTCAGGTGTCTGCTGAAATGAAAAAGTATGTCACCAACCTGAAGCTTACTTTTTTTGTCATCAGCACCAATATCAAAAAAACCAAAAATACAAGAACAGGTTTTGATATTACAGGATCCTCCACTGCCATGCTCGGTACCATCATATCGAGTACAGGAACGTCGGTAAGTTCGAAAAACATGGGCAAGGTACTGCCCTCGGTGGGCTTGACATTGGTACCTGTCAAGGAAGCTGTATCACCCAACAAGGTTCAGGAGCAAAATACTGCATCCCAGGTGAGGGCTACCATCAAGCGTCTTGATTACATGCTGACAGAGAACATGGTCATCGGTGACCGCGACCCGGATATTTTGGCAAAAACCAAGAAACTGAGGGAAGAACTGAAACAGTCCCAATTGCAATTGGTGGATCTTCCTCTGGTCGAATTCGACCCAAGATACTCTCAGGAAGATGCAGAAAAATATTTCAACAATCCGAAAGTAAACAAGAAATACAAGCTCAAGGTCAATTGATCATGACCATGAAGCTTGCACCAACAATCTTCTAGAGGTAGCCCAGGATTTTCAACATGCTTTGAGCAGTTTGTTCCTTCGCATATACCCAATCATGGAGCTTGCCATGTTTGTCTCGACCAACAATAATGTGCTTGGGTGAAGGTATCATGCAATGCTTGATGCCTCCATAACCGCTGATTTGATCCTGATAAGCACCGGTATGAAAAAAACCTAGATAAAGCGGTTCCTTGGAATCATCACTGGTGATCTTGGGCAAGAATACCTCATTGATGTGCTCCTCTGAATCATAATAGTCGTGGCTGTCACAGGTAAGTCCACCCAATACTACCCGCTGGTACTCATTTTGCCATTTGTTGATGGGGAGCATTAGGAACTTTTCCCCAATACCCCAAGTGTCGGGGAGCGTAGTGATGAATGATGAATCGATCATGTACCAGATTTCCCTGTCATTCTGGACCTTTTCAGCCAGAACCGAATAAATATGGGCCATGCTTTCACCAACCGTGAAACTTCCAAATTCTGTGAAGATGTTGGGCATCGGAACCTTTGCCTTCTTGCATGCCTTTTTGATGGTCCCAACAATTTCATTGATCATGAAACCGTAATCGTATTCAAACCCCAATGAGTGCTTGATGGGAAAACCACCACCAATATTGATGGAGTCAAGCTCCGGACAAATCTTTTTTAACTGGCAATAGAGGTTGATGACCTTGTTCAATTCACTCCAATAGTAGATGTCATCCTTTATTCCCTTGTTGAGAAAAATATGGAGCATCTTCAACTGAAACTTTTCTTCGTATCCTTCGATCTGGTCTACATAAAACTCCAGAATATCCTTCGCCCTAATACCCAGCCTAGATGTATAAAAGGGAAAATTGGGTTCTTCCTCGGCAGCAACGCGGATGCCCAGCTTGAAAGGAACCCTGACACCGCGTTTGTAGCGGTCAAGCTCCTCCTTGTTGTCCAAAATTGGAATGACGTTTTTAAAACCAGTATTGATCAAACGTGAAATCCTTGAAGTATAGGTTTTCTGTTTGAAGCCATTGCAAATGATAAAGGTATCCTTGGTGATTTTTTTCCTTTTGTACAGGTTGTTGATGATTTCAATATCATATGCAAAAGAGGTTTCAAGATGTATGTCATGCTGCAAAGCCTCTTCAACAACAAACGAAAAATGGGAACTTTTTGTACAATAGCAGTAATGGTATTTACCCTCGTAATTGTGTTTTTTGAATGCCTTTTGAAACAGATCCTTGGCCTTGTTGATTTGGGAACCGATTTTGGGAAGATACGTCAGCTTCAATGGGGTACCATATTTATCAATAAGGGCCTTTAGGTCCAAATCATTGAAATGGAGATAACCATCTTTGTTTTCAAATCCTTCCTGAGGAAAGTAAAAAGTCTGTTTGACGAGGTCTGTATAGGTATTGCTCATTTCCCGTTGAAATCAATTGAGATTAATATGAAATAAAGGAACAAAAATAAATTTTTTAGCCATCTGAAAATAAAAAACCGGATGTTTATTTGACATCCGGTTTTTGATAGTGTCTGTGTGAATTATTTTACAGAATTCACCAATTGCTTGAATGATTCAGGATTGCTCATTGCAAGTTCAGCAAGCATTTTACGATCAAGATCAATTCCCTTGACCTTTAACTTGTTGATGAACTCGGAATATTTCATTCCTTCTTCCCTTACGGCGGCATTGATCCTAACAATCCAAAGACTGCGGTAATCCCTTTTCTTGAGTTTACGGCCAACATAGCTGTATGTAAGGCCTTTCTCAAGAACGTTTTTGGCTACCGTATAAACATTTTTCCTTTTTCCGTAGAATCCTTTGGCCTGTTTGAGGATTCTTTTTTTGCGGGCCCTGGAAGCTACCGCATTTTTTGAACGTGGCATATTGTAACGAGTTTAAATTGAAGTAAAAAAGAAATACCTTATTTCAGGCGAAGAAGTCTTTTGACGAAATCAAGGTTTGCTGGATTGACTACACCTTGAACGCGGAGGGCGCGTTTGCGTTTGTTGGTTTTCTTGGTGAGCAGGTGGCCTCTTGTTGGCTTTCTGTAGGTGATTTTACCGCTGCCGGTAACTTTAAAAGTTTTTTTTGCCCTCGAGTGGGTTTTAACTTTTGGCATGACTGTATTTTTTTGTTTACCCCTTCTGGTGCCTTCGAACAGACGAAGAACTTGTGGAACCGTTTGGGAATAGCCCTCAGTTGATGAACTGAAAGGAGTGCAAAATTAATGGTTTTTGGGGATAAATCAGATTTTTATCCCCAAAAATCCATTTTATTGCTTTTGTGATGACCAAACGTTGTTTTCGCTGTTGAAATCAGGAAAAACCTTGTCTGGATCAATGGTTACTTTTAAAATTTCTTCATTGACAGCAATTCTTGTTTTGAAAAGGGGGCCGTTTTGCCATATTTCAACGGGGAGCTTAACCCTACCCTTGTTGCCTGAAACTGTCTCATATTCGATCACCACTGGCATGGCTGCTTTTTCAAGGTTTTCTATGGTCAGTATTGCACCATTCTTGGCATTGTTGCCCTGGTATTCCAGCTTTGTAATGGCCTGGTCCAGTCTCCAGTTTTCAAGAATCATGCCTTTCCAAAACCATCCCAGGTCTTCACCTACGCCGTTTTCCATGCTCCGGAAAAAATCCCAGGGTGATGGGTGCTTGAAGGACCAATCCCGGATGTATTTTTTGAAAGCAGCATCGAATCTTTTGGGTCCAACAATCTGCTCTCTTAGCAATGTGAGTGCAAAACCAGGCTTCATGTAAAGGGACAGGCCGATGTTGTTCTCTTTCAATGCATCAGGGGTTTTCATGATGGCCTCAGATCTGTCGCCATACATGAACTTGGCCATGTTGTGTGCACTTCCCTCTTTTTGGGCATATTCACCATTGTTGAAATCCTTTGCTGCAATATCGTTGATAAAGGTATTGAAGCCTTCGTCCATCCATCCATATTTTCGCTCATTGCTGCCGACAATCATTGGAAACCATGTATGACCAAATTCATGATCCGTCACTCCCCAAAGTCCACCGGTTTTTGCAGTTGAACCACAGAATACAATTCCAGGATATTCCATTCCGCCAACATTGCTGGCCACATTCGTAGCGATGGGATAAGGATATTCAAACCATCTTTTGGAATAATTTTCAATGCTGGCCTTGGTATATTCAGTACTTCTACCCCAAGCGTTTTTTCCATCAGAACTGCTGGGATACACGGATTGCGCCAATGCCTTTTTTCCGCTGGGAAGGTTGATCCTTGCAGCATCCCAAATGAAAGAAGTAGAAGATGCCCATGCAAAATCCCTGGAATTGGTGATTGAATATTTCCAGGTAAGTTTTTCCTTGCTAGGCCTTGTTGCGGGATCTTTCACTTCTTCCTTGCTCCTGATCAATACTGTTTCATCACTTTGATGGGCTTTTTGGTAGCGCTTCAGTTGCTCAGCGGTCATTACGTCGGCTGGATTGAGCAGGTCACCCGATGCCACCACAACGTGGCTGGCGGGGGCTGTGATGGAAACATCAAAATTTCCATATTCAAGATAAAACTCACTTGCACCAAGGTAGGGCAAAGTATTCCAGCCTTGGATATCATCAAAGACACATACGCGTGGGTACCACTGCGCAATGGCATAGATGTTTCCATCTGCATTCTTCAGAATGCCTGTTCTGTCTGCTCCATATTCAGGAACTGTGTATGAATAATCAACTTTTACCACCACCTTGTCTCCTCCAGCCTTGAGCAATTTTGGCAGATCAATTCTCATGCGTGTATCTGTAATTTCAGGATCTACGGAAGTTTCGACTGACTTTCCGGATACTACTGAAATGACCTTTACCGATTTTATTTCATAGCCCCCCATAAAAGGATTGGCGGCATTTCCATAACGGCTCCTTCCGTTGACAGGAAGTTTTGCAAAACCCCTTGAATTTGGATTGAAAAGGTTCTGGTCCAATTGAAACCAAAGAAAATTGAGGTTGTGTGGGCTGTTGTTGGAATAGGTCAAGGTAACAGAACCTGTAATCTGGTTGTTTTGGTCATTCAACTCGGCAATGATTTTATAATCCGCCTTGTTTTGCCAATATGCCTTGCCCGGCTCACCATTGCCCGAACGAAAAGTGTTGCCGTATTGCTTGTAAAAAAGTGGGTTGAAAAGTTCATTTGCATCATACTTTGATGCTTGCTTTTCCTGGTCTTGGGCAAAAGAATTGGTCGATAAAAAAAGAGAAATCAGGATGAGGGCTGAAAAATACTTCAACATACGCTTTGATTGAAAATTGATTTATTGGAGACTTTCTAACAATTGTTTTGATTTGAGTTTAATTTCCTGATCCTCCTTTGTCTTCATGGGCAATTTTATCTGAAACTTGAGCAATTCAATTGCCTTGTCAGACTTGCCTTGCCGTTTATAGGCCATGGCAAGATCAAGATTATTGGGCATAAAGCCAGGGTCTAATTTACGTGCTTTTTCATAAAGCGCAATTGCATCTTCTGCCGATGCTGGGGGGAAGCCTTTTTGCATGAACTTTAGGGCTGCCCTGGCAGCCGGATTGAGAGAGGAAACCTCATCATGCCACTTGGCCAAAGTATAGATTGCTTTTGTAAACAGCGAATCAATTTTCAAGGCTATTTCTACCTGTTCAAGGATTTGAACGGTAAGGCTTGTTTTTTCCTTGATGGAGGCATGTTGAATCAAACGACCCAGAACAAGCGCTTTGGCATAGTGCACATCAGCCCTGTTGGAATCCACTTCAAAGGCACGTGTGGCAAATTGATTGGCCAGGGCATACAAGGATTTGCTTTCATTTGGATTGGAATTGCCTTCCATGCAATACAGTTCAGTCAGCCGAACCAACACTGGAACATTATTGGGCATTGAGACAAGGGCCATTTCATATTTCCGAATGGCATCCATTGTTTTGAATTGGCGCTCCAAAAGCCTGGCTTCTTCCAAGAGGTTGGTGGGCTGGGCATGCAACTCGAATAAAATCAATGGTAAAATTGAAAAAAGGAACTTAAACTTCATTTCGTCGTTTTTTGAGATGAACACCCACTTCCCCCAAAAAACCTTCAATTGGCGGGTTTAATTTTAAAATTTCAAGATCAATTTCGGATGCAAGGGCAAAATTCATCCAAATGGACCTGATGATTCTTTCGGCCAAAACTTCAAGTAATTTCTCAGTTTTTGCAAATTCTGATTTCAGCAGATCAAACACCATTGCATAATCAATTGTTTGTTCAATGGTTTCGATTGAATCATCAGCATTGATCCTTACTTTTAAATTGACCATAAAAGAAGTACCAACAATGTTTTCCAGCGGGTGAACACCGTGAAAACCCTGTAAGCGAATATTTTTCAAGATTATTTCCATAGATCAGGCTCCAAAAAAAAGATATGCAACAAAAATGGCAGTGATGATTCCTGCCAAGTCGGCCAGTAACATGCTTGGAATGGCATAACGGGTGTTCTTGATGCCGACTGCTCCAAAATATACGGCAACAACATAAAAGGTTGTATCGCTGCTTCCCTGAAAGATTGCAGACAACCTTCCTGCAAAAGAATCGGCACCATAGGTATTCATGGTATCCACCATCATTGCCCTGGATCCACTTCCACTCAAGGGTTTCATCATCGCTGTGGGGAGTGCTGATACAAATTGTGTATCCATCCCACAAAAATCAAAAAATGATTTCATGCCACTGGTGATGAACTCAAAAGCTCCTGAAGTTCTGAGGACGCTGATGGCAACCAACATGGCAACGAGGTACGGGATGATCTTGATAGCAATCTCAAAACCACCTTTTGCTCCTTCCACGAATGACTCAAAAACATTGACTTTCTTGTAGATACCACCTACCAGAAAAACAAGAAAAATAAAGAGAATCAGGCCATTGCTGAGTACCGTTGAAAAGGTCTCGATTTGGATTTGTGACAGGAATATTTTTAGGTAGGCTATCAACAACCCTATCAACAAGGAAATTCCAGCAATCCAAGCAAGTATAACGGGTTGAAAAAGATTGATTTTTTGACGGATGGACACAATCGTCAAAGCAGCAACAGTTGCAGCGAAAGTGGCAATCATGCAAGGGATAAAAATATCTGTTGGATTGGCTGCAGGAGGCGTTACCGCTGCACGCATGGCAATGATGCTGATGGGGATAAGGGTTAACCCGGATGCATGCAAAACCAGGAACATGATCTGCGCATTGCTTGCAGTCTCCTTATTGGGATTCAAGGTCTGAAGGCTCTCCATTGCCTTTAAGCCAAAAGGCGTGGCAGCATTGTCGAGCCCCAGCAAATTGGCCGAAAAATTCATCATCATATGACCGTATGCAGGGTGTTTGGGAGGAACCTCAGGGAATAATTTACTGAAAAAAGGTGCAACCAATTTTGAAAGAAAACGGATGGCTCCTGCCCGCTCGCCAATGTTCATAAAACCAAGGAACAGGGTCATGATACCAATCAATTTAAAGGAAAGATCAACACTGTCATTGGCGGATTTGAAAATACCCTCCGTTATGCTTTTAAAAATCAACGGATCTCCGGTAATGATCCATTTTCCGAAGCCAATGGCAAAAGCAATGATGAAAAAAAAGAACCATATGTAATTTAGAGCCATGAAAGGAAAATTGCTTTGAAAATGTTATTCCGACAAAGGGTGCCTTATCACACCAATCATGCTATCTTTGCCACGCAAAAACATAATTATGGCATTACAGGCTGGCATTGTTGGATTACCAAATGTAGGAAAATCAACCCTATTTAATGCATTGAGCAGTGCAAAAGCTCAGGCTGCAAATTTTCCCTTTTGTACCATAGAACCCAATATTGGGGTCATCACCGTTCCGGATGACAGGCTCATTGCACTGGAAAAAATTGTCAAACCGCAACGCGTTGTTCCCACAACTGTTGAAATTGTTGATATTGCCGGATTGGTCAAGGGTGCAAGCAAAGGTGAAGGGCTTGGAAACCAGTTTCTCGGAAACATCCGGGCAACAGATGCCATCATTCATGTGCTGCGTTGCTTTGTAGATGACAATGTTATTCATGTCGATGGAACTGTAAATCCAGTCCGTGACAAGGAAGTCATCGATACAGAACTGCAATTGAAAGACCTGGACAGTGTCGATAAAAAATTGTCAAAATCAGAAAAATTATCCAAGAGCAACGATCGTGATGTTTTAAGGGGAATAGAAGTGTTAAGGGAGTTGAAGCTTCACCTGGAGCAAGGAAAAAACGCCAGGGCCTTTGAAATCAGCGCAGAAGAAAGAGAGAAATACATCAGTGACATGTTTCTTCTGACCATAAAACCAGTCATCTATGTCTGCAATGTGGATGAAAAAAGCGTTGTAAGTGGCAATGAATATACAGCACAGGTCATGGAGGCAATCAAAAATGAGCATGCAGAAATTCTTTTTGTAAGTGCAGAAATAGAAAGTGAGATTGCTGTAATGGAAAGTTATGAAGACAGGATAATGTTCCTTGAGGATTTGGGCCTTTCCGAAAGTGGAATTGTAAGGCTCATTCGCTCAACCTATACCCTCCTCAACCTGGCCACGTACTTTACAGCAGGGGTTCAGGAAGTTCGTGCTTGGACAATCACAAAAGGCATGTTGGCTCCTCAAGCTGCTGGAGTAATCCATACCGACTTCGAAAAGGGATTCATCAGGGCAGAGGTTATTGGATACAATGATTTTACAACCCTGGGCTCTGAGGCTGCATGCAAAGAAGCAGGTAAAATGGCTGTTCAGGGGAAAGACTATGTTGTTCAGGATGGCGATATCATGCATTTCAGGTTTGCTGTTTAAATGCCATAACATAGACCCTGCGAAAAGAAAATATTGCTTATAAAAAAAGACCGGCTCAAATGAGACCGGTCTTTTTTATGTTGCAGGTTACAAAGCCTATTGAGGCAAGAGAACCCGGTCAATTTTATGGTAGACACCATTGATGGCATGTCTATCAGGTGCTGTGACTTTGGAGTATGAAGGGTTCTTTGCACCCCTGGCTCCTTGGGTTGCATCGATGGTCAATAATGGAGCAGTCGGCAAAGATGCTGACAACAATGTTGGAACAGGTGTAGCTGCAGTAGGCAAATTGGCCGCAAAAGCACGTCCCATCAACACATGGTAGGCAACTATTGCACGAACTGTGGTTGCAGGAAGCCTTGAAAAGGATGCAGGAGAAACCGGCAACCCCTGGGCTGTGAACATGGCCATGAAAGCAGTATTGGTAGGTGCCAAAACGGTGAAATTGGCCAATGGATTGGCCAAGTAATCCTGGAAGCGTGAACCGGTAGGAACACCAGCATCTGCAGCCAATATTGCTGCAACCAGGTATGACATGTCAGCCTCACGTGAGATTGTATCCAACAAGACCCTTGAAGGCGGAGAAACAACTGCAGCTGTAACGTGAATGGCACCATTGGCAGCATCAACATCAGGGGTTACAATGGGAATATTGTTGACCCAGAGCTTGTCCCCTCTTTTGGATGGAAAATTGCTGAAGCGCACCAGTGGATTTGTATTGGGTGCTGGAATAATGAAAGAGGTTGGCATTTGCACATTTGGAAAGGAAGTTGGGATTGCTGAAGACATCAACTTCCTTCCTGGGATGATATGGTATTGTACAATGCTTGTAACTGATGCTGCTGGCAATGCATTGATTGCGGCCAAAGGAATGCCAGACGCGGTAAATGCCGCGTCGCTGGGAGCAAAAACAGTAAACACATTGTTTTTATCCGACACCGCAGCCAACATGCCAGCCTTTGTTACAGCGGCTTTCAAGATGGAAAAGTTGGGATTGGTATTGAGTACTTCACCAATGGTGGATCCAGAAGATGGAAACAGATTGGGTTCTGCGGCTGGAACATCCTTGTTGCAAGAAGTAGAAACGATGATCGTCAACACAAGGAGCGGAAGCATCAGGCTGAACGAATTGCATATTTTTTTCATGATAATTTGTTTTGATTTGAATGATTTGTTCTGGTCAATTAGAAAATATTGTATCCAAATGAAACATAATACAAACCTCCAATGGAAGGGTTAGCCAATGCAGTTATATAATATTGGTTCAATAAATTGTTGGCACCAAACCTGACGACAGAATTGACTGAAGGCAGTTTATAGCTGATCTGTGCATCAAGGACCTGGTAATCGGGTATGGTTCCATTTGCCAAATCACTTTGGTATTCAAATGCAGATTGGAATCGGTATACAAAATTGAAACCTATGCGCTTGCTCTTGCCCAATCCAGAATTACCAAATGTTCCGTTTGCGCGATGCTTGGGGGCATTGAAATAAGTAATGTACCCATTGGGCACATCACCCAAAACATCTGAAGAGTAATTGGCATTGACATAAAAACCTTTCTTGAATCTATACTCCAAGGATATACCATATCCAGATGTCTTGACAGGGGTTGGAGAGTTGATAGGGAAAGATATTACCCTTCTTGTTGCTGCATTGATGACATCTGCCGGGCTTGGTGAGCTTTTGATGGACTGTGCAACAAGTACGCGGGTAATGAAATCTTGGTAATTTCCTATGTATCCATAAGCATCCACCAACAACCGGGATTTGGCCAGCAATCCGCGGTATCCGAGTTCAAATGATGTAACCGCCTCAGGATTGAATTCAGGAAGTTCTTGCACTTTCAATTGACCTGCTCCAAGTGCTGCGACAGAATACACTGGATTGGTTGCCACCTTATAATAATCTTTCATGGCAGGTACACCACCAGATAGAATGGCACCACCTACAGCAAGATTGATGTATTGTTGTTGGGTTGAAGGGAAACGGTAAGCAGTTTGGTAAGAGAACCTGATGTGGTTGTCTTTTGCCACCTTCAGCAACATCGTAGCCCTTGGCGTAAACCTTCCTTTGAAATTTTCATTTTTGTCAAAACGGCCTGAAACAGTGAACTTGATCAAATCCTTGGCAAAACCTCTTGCGAGTTGAACATAAGCGCCATATTCATTGATTGGAATGGTTCCGGCTGAGTCAGCAAAAAGCGTACCTTCTGAATTCAATACAAATCTCCTGAAATTTCCACCTACAAGTACTTCTGCAAATTTTCCGGTAAGTTCACTCAGGTTGTACTGTCCTTCAACGGCATACAGGTTTGTCCTGTCAACCAAAAGACCTCCTCCTTTTGAAATGGGCTTCGACCTGATGGCATCATAGAGGCCTTGAAATTGAGCAGTTCCTGCAACTGGTCTTCCAACATCTGCTACTGAGCGCGCCAGGTTATGGGCATCGATATGGGACATGCCATTTAGCTTTCCACCAAGAAAAGCCTGGCCATATTCAGTGTACCATTGGAGGGAAGGCTTCCATGCTTCATTGAAAAGACGGGTAGTTACAGTTGTATTGTATGCCTGGCCTGCATTCTCCTGTGTGGTATAAGCCCGCAACATCCAATTTTTGTGCTTGAGTTCAAGTTTATATTGCCCCAGCTTCAGGTCAAGGATGGAATATCTTTCGCTACCGGTATATACGGTATTTCCCGTTCCCCAATTGGCGGAAAGGATTGCCTCAATTGAATTGGTCAATTTATAGTTCAATGACCCCCCCAATTTGAAGTTGATGGTATTGGGATTGGTGACCTCTTTCTCAGAATATCCTGTTCTGGAAACCATGTTGGGTGATCCAGTCAAGGTAGAGATATAGGGAGCCAGGAATGGCGCTTGACCTGCGATACCATTGAGAACAAGGTTCAAATCAAGGTTGGTCTCATCACCGTAGTAATTCAAGCCATCATAATTGGGATCAGTGTTTCTTGTGCCTGAAATCACTGTGTTAAAATTGCTTCCGGGTGCACGGTTGATATTTCTGCTGTCAGCGGCCAGCCAGTCTTTGGCCTGGATCAAACCTGCAGTTACTTTATAAGCAAATCTGTCTGAAACCTTTTTTGCATACCTAACATCCCAATTGTAATAGGGAGAAGGATCACGGTATTTGCCATCCGTGTGCATAAGGCCGTTTTTCATTTGAAAAGAAAGCCCCTGGTATTTAAAAGGATCCTTGCTGTTGATCAACAATGTACCATTCATTCCTCCAGGACCATACAATGCTGAAGATGCACCCTGCAAAAGCTCCATGCTTTCAACATCCAATTCATTGAGGGCAGCTATGCTTCCCACAGAAAAGTTCAGGCCCGGCGCCTGGTTGTCCATCCCATCTACAATTTGGGTAAAACGGGTATTTCCACTTCCTGCGAAACCTCTTGTGGTAACTGTTTTGAAGGTCAAACTTGAGGCAACCATGTCAACTCCCTTCAGGTTGGTTGCAATGTCAAAATAGTCTGCAGCGGGCGCATTGCGGAGCGCAGCAGTATTGACCCTTTCAATTGAAACGGGTGATTCCAAAATTTTTGTTGGAGTTCTGGTTGCTGAAATAACTACTTCTTCCCCTAAAGTTGATGTGGGGTTGAGCGAAACGGCCTTGATTTCACCGGCCCCTGCAACATTCGTTTCAACAATGCCATAACCAATGGACGAAAAAAGGATGGTTATAGGGAACTTGGTATTTGAAGGCAAGCTGAGCCTGAAGTTGCCCTTGCTATCAGTGAAAGTTCCATTGCTGTTTCCCTTTAGGGTTACAGAAACTGAGCCAAGGGGTTCTCCCCCAGCTGCACTCTTCACATTTCCAGAAACAATTACATTTTGCGCGTTAACAATAGCCGGCAGCATCAACAATAGCATGGCTGCAAAGCAAGCTAATCTTTTCATAAGCAGTAGTTTTGATCAAATTTCAGCCAAAATAGGCATTGTTAAAGTCATAAAAAAATTTTGATGCAATAAAAGGAGTTTTTAAAATACAAGTTTCAACAGATTGAAAATTGGAAATCTCACTTGCTGATTCTAATTTAGTGGGATGAATCAATTCAAATTTCCAGCCCAAACTGCCTTCTATTCTGGAAAAGTCAGGGATGTTTATACCATCAATAACAAATATCTTGTCATGGTTGCCAGCAACAGGATCTCTGCTTTTGATGTCATCTTACCAAAAGAAATACCTTATAAAGGTCAGGTTCTCAATCAGATAGCCGCTTACATGTTAAGCAAAACAAAAGACATTTGTCCCAATTGGCTCATCGATGTTCCGGCCCCAAGCGTTTCCATTGGTCATCTCTGCACCCCTTTTAAAATCGAAATGGTTGTCAGGGGTAACCTGGTGGGACATGCGTGGCGAACTTACCAAACAGGCAGAACCTTGTGTGGACAAACCATGCCCGATGGTTTAAAAGAAAATGACTTTTTCCCCACCCCCCTGATCACACCTTCTACAAAAGCTGCTGCAGGACATGATGAAGACATCAGTGAAACCGAAATCATCAATGCTGGGCTTGCGACTGCAGAAGAGTGGCAAATACTTAAAAGATATACCCTTGGGTTGTTTGAGAGGGGCAAGGAATTGGCTGCAGCACGCGGATTGATCCTGGCAGATACGAAATATGAGTTTGGAAAATTGGGCAATGAAATTGTATTGATGGATGAAATCCATACACCAGATTCATCCAGGTATTTTATTGCAGATGGGTTTGAGGAGCGACAATCGAGTGGAGAAAGGCAGCTTCAATTGAGCAAGGAATTCGTGCGAGAATGGTTGATGTCCAATGGGTTTATGGGAAAAGAAGGACAAGCAGTGCCGGAAATGTTAGAAGATTGGATCAACACCATTTCTGGTCGATACATTGAATTGTATGAGCAATTGATTGGCGAAAAATTTATTCCGTCCTCTGTCTCCGAGCAGGAAACTTTTTCAAAAGTGTTGGCATCACTTGAAAAAATGGCTTAGTCAACGTTTTGATCTTTTGAGAGCAAAGTCATGCGTTGTTTGGACTTGTTGAAAATGTTGCGCCCCTTGTCCAACCCCTTCCTCATTTCTTTTTGTTGTTCCGGGTCAAGCTGTACAACATCCATGCAAGCATTACTGCAACATCCCCCCATTGCAGAATGACAGGCATCGCATTGAATAAAAAGCAAGTGACAACTGCTGTTTTTACAGTTCACATGCACATCGCAGGGAGTCCCACAAATATGACAGTTTGAAATGATATCGTCTGTGATGCGCTCCCCCAAACGCTCATCAAATACGAAATTCTTGCCAATGAAATTATTTTCCAATCCCAATTCACGAACCTGGTTGATATAGTTGATGATGCCCCCTTCCAGGTGAAAAACATTCTTGTACCCTTTATGCAACATCCAGGCGCTTGCTTTCTCACAACGGATTCCCCCGGTACAATACATGATGATTTTCCTTTCTTTTTCCTCTTCAAACATGCTGGAGGCCATGGGAAGCTGTTCACGAAAAGTGTCACTGGGTATTTCAATCGCAGTGTTAAAACGCCCCACCTCGTACTCATAATGGTTGCGCATGTCAATTACAAGTGTGTCAGGTTCCTTCACCATCTCATTGAACTCAAGGGCGTTGACATATCGACCTCTGTTGTTCATCGAAAAGTCATTATCTATGATTCCATCGGCAACGATTTTTTGCCTGACTTTGATGTCAAGCACATAAAAAGAATTCCTGTTTTCATCAACCGCCTTGTTGAGTCGGAGTCCATTCATTGATGGAATGGCATAAATGAAGGATTTTAGGTTTTCAAATTGGCTGACCGGGCAGCTGATCTGGGCATTGATGCCTTCTTCAGCAATATAAATTCTCCCATAAACACCCAGTCCATTCAAATGAACATACCAATGATCTCTCATGGATGCCGGATCAGAAATGGGGAAATAACAGTAAAATGAAACCGTATTTCTTGGGGTAGGATCATTTTCTGCCCTTTCTTTCAATACCTTTCTTGAAACCCTGTTGTGCAGCGTTGCCATAATCTGATTTTAATTCCTGTTTAAAATGGAAATCTGGTTGCAGGCCAGACAAAATCCGAAACGTTACAAAATTAGTGAAAAGCGACGATGGGCAAATCAATTGTCATTGAAAAGGGAGGAAAATCCACGCAAGCCTACGCGTACTCCCTGTGTGAGACCTGTAGATTGCCCATGCCCTTTGATGTAATCAATTCTGATGAGCTTGAATATATTGTCAATGCCAACAAAGAACTCTTGGTAATGCTTGTCTTTGAGTGCAATGATGTTTGCACCGGTTACAATACGCAAGTTCAGTTTCTTGACAATGGGAATCTTGTTCGTCAACATGCCATTCAGCCCATACTCCGCATGAAATTCGGCATAGAATGGTGCCTTATTGGAAAAGGCATAAAAAGGGGCGACTTGGAAACTCTCCACATAGGGAGTTGCTTTTCGGGTAAGATTTCCAATAAAATGATTGTAGTCGGGAAGTTGGACCTGGGACGCGTCGATGAATCCTCCCAACTGAACCTTGTATTTGAATGCACCCCCAATCTTAAAGTTAAGGTCTCCGGTAACAGACATTTTCCACTTGTCAAAACCTGAACCTTCGGCAAAAGGTGCAGCAATACCCTTGGCATATTGGAATGCAAAAACAGGTGATCTTGAAAACGTATTGACTTCCCCATCTGGTAATTCTACATAACGCGCCCCTGGCCTATAGCGTAGCCTTATTGATGCAACCAGTGAGCGATGGTCCACCATAGGGCCGGATCCGACCTCAGTTGGATAATTGGGCGTAATGTTTTTAAGATTGATCTTGTTGCCCCATGAAACAGTTGTATCGGTATTGACCAAGGCTTTACGGTTCTGAAAATTGATTCCTGCATCCATATCAAGGCCATGTCCGAGAACCTTAAAATAACCGGCCTGTAAATATCCAGCCTGGTACAGTTTCATGTAGTTGTATCCCGAAAGTAGGGTCGATGCGGTATTCATGATCTGGGGAATGGGATTGGCATTGTTGAACTGAAAAACTCTGCTCCCAAATGACAGCGAAATTCTATTGGCAAATTTTTTTCCGAATGTGTAACTGGATGCCAATGATGCATTGAAACGATTGTTGGATGTACCGTATCGTAAAACAGGAATCAATGAAAGTTGACGTCTTCCTTTGAGGTTCTTTTGAAATCTTACTGATCCCTGCAACACCCATCCCTCAACTGTGTTGAAACTGATGGATTTGAGCAGCGGGTCCATTTCGATGGAAGATTTGCTGTTGCGGTAATTGAAACGTGGGCCGTTGATGAGAATACCCATTCCGGTAATCCGGTTTTGGATTTTATCAAGCGAGTCAAGGTATCGCGGATCTTCCCTTCGCTTTTCAAGGGAATCTTTTTTCCTGAAATCATCTACTTCTTCCTTTACCAGCGGAATTGGCCTGGCATCATTCCAAAACTTCTCAGTTCTCTTGTTGGAAAGAGAGTCAAATTTTAAAACAGTTCTGCCAAACAGTTTCTTATCGTAAGCAATGTTGATTTGATAATTGGAATAAATGGTTGAAAAATACCCTGAGGCGGCAAATCCAAAAATATTAACCTCGGGATAGATGGTCTGTGTGCCCACCATCCAGTTGTTTTTATCAATGGGATTGTATTGTTGCACAATGCTGATCTTGTCTGCCAATTCCAATTGCGATTCCTTGTCAACAGAAAGATTCACGGAATGAATGTTCCATTCATTTTCAATGATCTGTATATAGCCACTGAACAACGGTTCCCATTTTCGCTTTGGAATTACTTGTATCTTATTGATTTGGTATCCATTCTCAAAAAAAACGCCAAGGTATTTGTACCTGTAAAAAGCAAGGGCCCCATCAGCAATGGGTGAAATGAAACCACGGGGATTGAACGTTTTTGGCAGTGAGACAATGTTATCATAAAAGGATATCAAAATGGGATTGGCCAAACCCAATCCCCGGGATTGCCCACTTACCCGGGTGGAATTGACAACCACGCGGATGTCGTCAGGCTGCCTGAAAGCAATGTCAGAAATGGACTCGGAGAGAAATATGATTTTACGCTTGGTGGAATCCCCATCTTCAAAATCAACTGGCTGTCCCAAGAAATTATCTGGAAAATCCGCTGTGCGTATTAATCCCTTTATGTATGCTTGACAGGTGAAAGAGGCAATGGCCATTTGATGTGCCTTGCGGGCTTTAATGGCATTCCGAATGATTTCATATGCTGGATCCTCCCCTCCTGCTTTTACCCTGACTTCGGAAAGTGTCAGGCTATTGACCTTCATTCTAAAATTCAGTTGCATTTCACGACCAGAAACAAGTGTATCCAACAGTTGGGTCTCAAATCCTACATGTTGAACGATAATGGAATATCTGCCTGGTTGCACATCCAGAAAAAAAACTCCCTGATCGTTGGAGAGCGCTGTTTTTTGGGTTTGCTGGATGGTGATGGAACAGAACCCGATGGGCGCATTGGATTGATCAACGACCTTGCCATTGATTCGCGTGGCATTGCCGGTAAGGAAGGAAAAGGAAAGAACAAAAAGAAAAATGAAATGTTTTCCGGTAATCATTAAGGGATGCTTGATAAGGCTTATTTTTTGACCAGTACTGCAAAGGCTCGGGCAGTTGTTGCCGATACGCCTGAAGTTATTCCCCCAAGGAATGCAGTCAGCAAAATGATCAAATGAGGGGAATTCCTTTTTATGACCAACATTGAAATGCGTTTTGCAAGAATGTGGTCATTAGAATAGCTCATAAAAAAAGACATGATCCCCCAAAACAAGAAAACACCTAAAAAAGCGGATAAAAAGGAAAGTGATAATTTCTGTGGTATAAAGAACCCCGTCAGCATACCGGCAAGCGCAATGCTCCACCAGGGCAAAAATAAACCAAAGGCAAAAGCAAGGGCTGCGGTTATGATTGAAGAGACAATAAATTTCATGTTCGATGTTTGTTTTATTTGGATGCGAAACTCATTTTCCACTTGCATTTTTTTCCATCAGTTGCTGCTGACTCCATGAACCAAAGTTTATAATACATCCCCTTCGTCCATTTTTCGATAAAGCTGTCGTAAAACCTGCTCCCAGGATTTCCACTTTGCCCTCCGGGATAAACTCCATATGCGTTGGTAGGTGTTGTCATTTCAACGACCATTCTCCAGCTTGGACCATGGTCATGCTGTGAGGCATTGATGATTCCATTTCCACCCCCGTTCATCAAACCTTCCCTTGCGAATGCCATGGCATTGTTCTTGAGCAAATGGTATACAGTAGTATTTTTGTACTTTGCCCATTGCAACTTGTTTTCTTTCTCAAGTTGCACCAGCTGTACGGCAGCTTTTTTCAAAGCGATTGTGACCTGCTGGTATATGTTTTCCTGCTCAGGGGTATTGATGTTATCGACAAATTTGAATGAGCTGTCCCGCTCCAAAGCCTCAAGAAGTACAAATTTTTCCGGCTTGATCATTGGCGATTTACCCATCAGCAATTCATCATTGAACACTGTAGCATGCAAAGAATCCCACCAGGCAGTGAAGCAGGTTGGCCCTGTTTCTCCGGGATCATTTCTGAGGTTCCATTGCGTTACCAAATCGAGATATTTTGTTTCTTCGGCTGTAAGTCCTTCCTTCTTGACGTATTTCAAGAGTATGGGCCTTGCATCTTCTGCAAAAACATTGTAATTGTTGTTTTGCAACAATTGCATGTCCAGGGCAGTGATGTTGTTCATTGAAGCAAGCATCCGGTTAATGGCAATTGGCCTGTAGACTTCATAACTGCCAGGGATGAAATATGGATATGTGGAATCGGCAGCACGCTGGTTGGCGCTGCTGACGAAGCCCTGTACAGGGTTTACGCTATGGGGATTTTCTTCATTTGGAATATATCCTTTCCACATATAACTGCTATCGGAACCAGGCATCACAAAAAGCCCCTGGTCTTTCCATCGCATTGGGAAAGTGCCTTGTTGCCAAAGTGCAATGTCGCCCGCCTTGGATGAAAAAATCATGTTTTGTCCGGGTACATTGAAGTGCCCTATGGCTTCGTGAAAGTCATTGTAATTGTTTGCACGATTGAGCAACATCCACATTTTCAGGATATTGGATGAATCATGTGCCACCCACCTCAATGCGTAGGCTTTTTCATCAGAAAGTTCAGTCTTGAAACTTTTGTCGTAAACCACCGGTCCAAAAACAGTATACGCTACCGTATCATTTACAAGTGCTCCATTTTTTACCTGAATTTTTTCAATACGCCTGCTTGTTTTTTTCCATGTACTGTCAAACCAATACTCAGCCTTGTCTGCGTTTCTAAACTGAACTTCGTAGTAATCCTTGACATCACGACCTGCATTCGTAAAGCCAAAAGCTATACTGTCATTGAAACCAATCACCACTCCGGGTAACCCAGGAAAAGAAACGCCATATGAATTGAATGCTGGTGTTTTGATTTGAATCTCATACCAAATGGAAGGCAAAGTAAGTCCCAAATGGGGATCGTTGCTTAAAATTGGTTTCCCACTTTTTGTTTTGGCCCCGGATACTGCCCAACTATTGCTTCCATTGGCGGGATTGGGCTTGTAGTCTTCAACAAATTGTATCGTGTCTTTTCTCTTGAAATAAAGTGAATCTGCAGATGCAGGCGCATCAACCGCTATTGTGGGTTGATTGTAAACTGTACCGTTTGCGATTACAGGATAAAGGGAATCGGGCAAGCTGGGGTAAAGGATATGGAAATTTTCTTCGCCAAGCAGTTTCAGTGCATTGGTGAATTCAAAATCACGATCATAACCAGCCAATGTTTGGGTCATTTGCTTTGTAAAAAGTGCAGACTTCAGGTTTGTCCATTGTTCAGGTTGGTATCCCAACAACTTGTATTCGATGGGTAAATCACTTGCGTTCAGGGTGCTGATATAGGCATTTACACCTGCGGTGTAGGCATCAAGTGCCGATATGGTTTGTGCATCCTTCTGCATCGATGCCAAGGCATTTTCAGCAGCAAAGACCATTCCCATTCTGCGTTGATTTCTGTCAAATTTGATGGCTTTTTCCCCAACTATTTCACTGATTCTCCCTGCAGCCGCATGGGTTTGAAATTCCATCTGCCACAACCTGAATTTTGCATGCAAATACCCCTGTACAAAATATGCGTCATTTTCAACTTCTGCAAATACATGCGGCACAAGACGATCATCCAGGTACACATCCACATTGCCCTGTAGACCATCAAAATTCATGGAGGCATTGTAATCCAAATTTACTGGTTCAGCATTCTGCCAAACCCCTTCCTGTACACTCAGGAAACTTCCGAGAGGCAATGGCAAAACATTCCTGGTACCCAATACAAAAATGAGGGAGATGTTCAACAAAAGGGATAATGAAAAAACTACATATTTCATGTCTGTAAATGTGTCTTAAAGTTAATTACAATAATTCAACTGAAATGATTGATTTCAGCGGCCAGGTCCAGCTTGGGAAACCGTTGTGAAAGGGATTGGCTGATTTTTTTGAATTTCTCTAAAAATTTTCTGTGTTCAGCAGAATCAGGATGAAGCGCCTTGTGTTGAACAGCATGTTTCAACTGTTCCAATTCTTTCATGACTTCTCTGGTCTTGCCATTGATGCATGCCACACAAAATTTTTCCCAGACATACCGTGTTGCAAGATAGTTGGGATGAACCATGTCCTCTGCATAAAACCTGTAATCCCGCAGGTCATCAACAATGAGTTCATAAGCGGGAAAATAATGAAGACCCTCTCCCGATTGAACAATCCTGTCTACACCGTGGATCAAAACAGCCTTGCTTCTGTTGTTTTCCACAAAACCATCCCTCAAGTGCCTGACTGGGCTTACTGTAAACATGATGTTGATGGATGGATTGAATGATTTTAGCAGAGTGATGACCCTGTTGAACAAGGAAACCAGTTCATCAACACCCAGCATTCTTTTAGTAAAGGACGCAGCCGGCAATTTATGGCAGTTGGCAACAATTTTTTTTCCTTCCAATTCGTACACAAAAGCTGAACCCAGGGTGATTATCAACCATTGAGCATTTTTCAAAAAATTGTGTGCTGCTGTAATCTGCCGGTTCATTGAAAGGACGGCTTCATCAAGATCTGTACAACTCATTTTAGAATGAAACTCCCAGTGGTTCCATAGTCCGTTTCTTTCAAACAATTCCCCCCCCTCAACATGCCTGTTCTCCATGTACCTTGTCAAGGCTTGAGCAATGCTGACAGGATTGAAAAGCACTCCATTCGGATTTTGAAGCGCATGAAATTTGGATGCTGTCAAATGGCTGTACATGTGATCCGTAAAACAGGACCCGATAAGCATGATTTGATCATCCAGGTCCAATTTTAGATCGATAGGTGCAGGCTCAAATTCCAGTCTGAAATCCATGGTGATGTATTTATTGCTTAAATCCCATTCGTTGTTTGCTGGCTTCAAACAATATGATACCGGTTGCAATACCCACATTGAAAGAATCAAAATTGCCCTGCATAGGGATGGTCAAATGAACATCGGCAGCTTTTGTGATGAAAGGTTGGATTCCCTTGTCTTCACTGCCCATTACAATACAAGCAGGTTGGGTAAAATCCACGTCAAATACATTGATATTTGATTTCATTTCGGCAGTGTAGACCTTGATATCATTGAGATGAAGGGTATCAACAGCCTTGAGCAAGCTGTTGACCCTGCAAACAAGCAGTTTCTGTAAGGCGCCTGCAGATGATTTCATGGCTTCGTCATTGATGGCAGCAATTCCCTTGTCTGGAATAATCAGGATCTGTGCCCCGCAGCAAAGGGCGGTCCTCGCAATGGCGCCAATGTTCCGTACATCTGTAATGCCATCCAGCATAACAAACAAAGGTGTTTCGCCTCTTTCAACAACATTGTTGATTGATTCCTGCAAATCGAAGTATTCAATAATGCTGTTGATGCCGATCACTCCCTGGTGATTGGCCCTGGTCATTGCATGTAATTTTTCAATGGGTACTGCATTGATTGGAATTTGCAACTTTTGTGCGAGGTTTTTAATTTCCTCAACACCATCTCCGCCAATGTTTTTTTGCAAAAAAATTCTTTCCAGTTTTACGCCATCTCTTAGGGCTTCAATTACAGGTTGACGTCCAATGATGTTAGACGATGACCGGTTCATTTCATTTCTCATTTTCCAGCGATTTGATCTTCATTTTTAAAATGGCTGCAACACTGATGGAATCTGTTATTTCTCCATCAAGCACCATTTGGTAGGCTTCGTTGAGGTGAATTTTCGAAACAATCAATTCTTCTGTTTCCTCTGGAGATGCATCACCCTGTACAAGCCCTGTTGCAAGATAAACAATTGCCCTTTCATCGGTCACTGAATTGGAGGTCTCCATTTCAAGCAATTTCTCCCAGTTGGCTGCCTCCAATCCTGTTTCTTCCTTCAATTCCCGTTTTGCAGATTCGAGCGGATCATCGTCAATCGGACCTCCACCTTCAGGAATTTCAAGACTGTATTTTCCCAGAACATACCTGAACTGTCCCACCATGTAGATATAGCCTTCCTGATCAATGGGTACTATTCCAATGGCAAGGTTTTTAAAATGGACAACGCCATAAATACCATTGTTTCCAGAGGGATTGATTACCTGGTGTTCGGAAACAGAAATCCAAGGATTTTCATAGGCTTTCTTTTCAGAAAGCTTGATCCAGTTGTTGTTCATTTTGGTCATGGTTCAAAATAAATAAACCCTCCATTGGGGAGGGTTTACGGTATGTTAAATGAGATTGATCATTTGATTTTAAAAGCAGTTTTCACCTTGGCAACGAAATCGAGCTTTTCCCAAGTGAAAAGTTCAACTTCCATTGTTTTTGTACCACCTCCGGGTTGATCAAAAGTCTTTTTTACGATTTCGTTCTTTCTGCCCATATGGCCATATGCAGCTGTTTCCTGGTAGATGGGATTTCTGAGCTTCAACCTTGTTTCAATGCCGTAAGGACGCATGTCAAACAGCGCTTCAACTTTTTTTGCTATTTGCCCATCTGTCAAATTCACTTTGGACGTTCCATAGGTGTCAATGAAGATTCCCATTGGCTTGGCTACACCAATGGCATAAGACACCTGCACCAGTATTTCATCAGCAACACCAGCTGCAACCATATTTTTTGCGATATGACGGGCTGCATAAGCTGCACTCCTGTCTACCTTTGATGGGTCTTTTCCGCTGAATGCACCACCACCGTGAGCGCCTTTGCCACCATAGGTGTCAACAATTATTTTTCTTCCGGTCAGCCCGGTATCACCATGAGGTCCTCCAATAACAAACTTGCCGGTTGGATTGATGTGATAGGTAATATTTTTAAAGAGTTTCTGGATATCTTTCTTGCACTTTGCCTTTACGCGTGGTATGACAATGTTGATGACATCATTCTTGATGGTGTCCAACATTTTTTTATCGCTTTTTGAAAAATCATCATGCTGGGTTGAAACAACAATTGCATCGATTCTCAAAGGTTTGTCGTTGTCATCATATTCAATGGTAACCTGGCTTTTGGCATCAGGGCGCAAATAGGGCATTTTACTCTTTTTTTCCCTTCTGATTTCTGCCAATTCAATCAGAATCTTGTGTGCCAAATCCAAAGGCAAAGGCATCAGGTTTTCTGTCTCGTTGGTTGCATAACCGAACATCATCCCCTGGTCACCCGCACCCTGGTCTTCCTTCTTTTTTCTTTCTACTCCCCTGTTGATGTCTGCAGATTGTTCGTGTATTGCAGAAAGTATCCCACAAGAGTTCGCTTCAAACATGTATTCACTCTTGGTGTATCCAATCTTGGAGATTACATCCCTGGCAATTTTTTGAACATCAAGCGTGCAGCTGGCCTTTACTTCTCCTGCAAGCACAACTTGCCCAGTAGTAACCAAGGTCTCACAGGCAACTTTTGCCATAGGGTCAAATGCAAGGAAATTATCGATCAGGGCGTCTGATATCTGATCTGCTACTTTGTCAGGGTGTCCTTCTGAAACGCTCTCTGATGTGAACAGGTATGGCATGATGTTGGTTTGGTTTGTACAAATATAAAGTGAAAATCAAAGTTTAGAATAAACTACCCTGAATTTCATTTTTTTCGTCGAATGGTTGCCTCCGCCCAATACTACATTTCCCCTTGAAAGGTTATTAAGGGCAAAAGTAATGTATAAGTCTTCGTAACGAATACTGTAAGGTGCTGACAACCGCAATTGGAAATTGGGATCGTTCCTTGTGATGATTCCCTGCAGATAACGGGTGAGGTTCATGTTATAGCTAGAAAGATATTGACCTGCGTTGTCGGATGAGTATTTTCTCATCCCACCAAAAAGGAGTGATTCAAATTTTCCATTTACAAAACCATCTGACAGAAAAGGAATAAATTTTTTGTTGGTCGAATCAAAGATTTCAGTGTATAAATATTCAGGGGTTTGAAAGATGTTTTGACGCCGCCCGGGAGTTGTCGCTTCCTGCATGGAAAGTTGTGCGAGATGAACCATTACATTTCCCTTCTTTTGTTTGAATTCATCCAATCCTGGAATTTTCAGCATCGAATAAGTTCCAGGAGCGGATTGGATGTAAAGAAGGCTGTCTCCCCTTGGCTTGGTTCCCAAGTGTTGCGATATCTCACTTCCGGTATAAGAATGTACAATTTGGTTTGCTGCAGCCCCGGGTATACCATTGTTAAAAATGAAATTTTTGAACGTTGTGTCAGAAACACCCGCTTTTTTATACCTGTAATAAAGTCTCAATTGTGTGGCGGTGTCACTCATTGCAAAACTCATCAAAGCATTGGCATTGCTTCCGCTTGTTTGAGGCACCAAGGCAAATCCCTTGAGGAAGTCACGGTACAGTGAGTCAGATTTATAAGGACTGACACCAGTCGTGTCAAAAGAAAGCAAGGCGCGGGCGAAATTGTTGTTGAGTTTAATGCGCAGCTGGTTGTTGAGGCTTTGGCGGAACAAAAACAACGAATCGTTCAATACTGAGGGGGAAAAAGTTTTAGTCCCGATCAATTCACCGTATTGAACAGATTTGTTGGTGAAGTATGCAGAATCAGATTTCAATTTTTCGGTAACACGGTGAACATTGATGGTTTGAAGTGCATTGGAATCACCAAACGTGCTCGTCCATCTCAGGCAAAGTACTGCAGAATCGAGATAAAGGCTGTCCGCTACTGCTTCAAAATAAAAAGGGTAAGAAGCAGGCTTTAATTCGAAGAAAATTGATGCAGTGGTCTTGCCAAACTGGGGATCATTGGAAACATGACCAAGAATAAACTGTCCGGCATTTCCATTGATATCCCTACCCAACCTTGGCAACAAAGAATCCGGGGTAACATAAGTAGAAGCTACCACTTCAAACGTGGTATCGAAAGTTACGATGTTATCAATTGGCGGGAGAAGGTCAGCACCAATATCAGTGCCTTTTATCTTGGTACAATTGGAAAGGAATGCAATAAAAAAAAAGAGAACCAATACTTTCAACAAACTTCGATATCTCACTTGGTATAATTTACTTTTCCTGACGGATTTGTTATTTGTTTGCAAGGTCGCTATACAATTGTAAATACTCTGTTAAATCAGAATCCTGGTTGTATGGAATTACTTTCTTTCCCTTAACCTTTGTGAAGAGGTCAACAAGTTCCTTATCAACTTCCCCATCTCCAAATGAAATGGCATCAGCATAGGTGGCTGCGCCATTGAAGATGGCAGTATTGTTCAATTTGCCGAATGGTTCCATGTCTTTTTCCTTGACTCCGGCATTGATCATGCTCAGTTTGAGAAAATCTTTTCCCAGCTTTTCGTTGAAGGTATTTTGTCCGATTGTAAAAAGCACCTTGCTGTTGCTGAAAACAGGCTCCTTCTTATAGGCAGTTTTCAAAAAAAGCGGAATCAATCCTGTCATCCATCCGCTGCAATGGATGATGTCTGGAGGCCATCCGAATTTTTTAACGGTCTCCAAAGCTCCTTTACAAAAGAAAATTGACCTTATTCCATTGTCATCGTACCATGTGTCATTTTCATCCTGAAAAACATACTTTCTTTTGAACATGTCTTCGTTATCAAGAAAATACACCTGAAGCCTTGCATTTGGTAGGGATGCTACCTTGATTTGGAGCGGATAATCATCATTCTCAATGGAAATGTTGATTCCTGAAAGCCTGACAACTTCGTGAAGACGGTGCCTTCTTTCATTGATGGTTCCAAATCTTGGCATGATGCACCTGACTTCATAACCCGTTTCATTTGCCTTGATTGCAAGCTTGTTTACAATCTCTGAGAACTCAGTGAGCTCCAGATAAGGCGACATTTCGTTGGCTATAAAGAGAATTCTTTTTTTGCTTACCATTTGTTTGGATTAATGAGGCGGACGAAATCGGATGCAAAAATAAGAAATTTTATCGGATTTGCCCTCGAAGGGGCTTACCGGACTGATTTTGAGCAGTTTTGGAATAAATATTTACCATTTCACCAACTGAGTATTTGGTTAACTTTGCCTGTAGAAACACGCTCACAGATCATGAAAAGAACCAAAACGGTTTTGCAATTCATCATTTTCCTTTCACTGGGTGTTTTTTTGATATGGTTTTCAACGAGGTCCTTTACAGAAAATGAGATAAATAGAGTTAAACAATTGGTATTCAATGCAAAATTGGGTATCGTAGTTCCTTGCATCTTAATCTTGTTGATGAGCCATTATTTCAGGGCAATCCGATGGAAAATGATGATCAAGCCGCTGGGTAAACACCCAAGCACCCTGAATGTTTTTTTTGCTGTTCTCACAGGATTCTTTTTTAACCTGCTCTTTCCCAGGCTTGGCGAAGTGATGAAATGCTCTTTGTTGGGGAAGTATGAAAAAATTCCGGTGGACAGGCTAATTGGCACGATGGTGGCAGAACGTGTCATCGACCTGCTTTGCCTTATAGTGGTAATTTTGCTTACAATATCGTCACAAATGGGTCTGGTAGGTGAATATGCAAGGGAGCTATCATTACAAGTCATTTCCAAAATAAAGGCATCGCCTGCCACAATCTTCTATGTGGTGATTTTGATAATGGGATTGACTATACTTGTATATTGGCTGTATAAAAAAGCAGGTGATACAGCTTTGGGGGTTAAAATCAAGGAAATGGTGAAAGGAGTGATAGAAGGACTGGTCAGCATCAAAAAGGTTGAACGGCCATTTTTGTTTGTTTTTTATACACTGGCCATTTGGTTTCTCTATTTGTCCAGCATCAGGGTTGGGTTTTATGCACTGGAAGACCTTGTTCAATTGGGATGGGTCCCCTCGCTTACAGTACTTACCTTCGGCAGCTTTGCCATGATCGCAACCCAAGGCGGGATCGGGGCCTATCAATTTGCCGTTCAAAAGACCTTGGCTTTGTATGGAATCAATGAGGTCTCTGGTCTGGCATTCGGCTGGTTGCTTTGGTCTGTACAAACGGTGATGCTATTTTTAGTGGGTCCAGCTTCACTCCTGTTGCTTTTCATAAAGAATAAACCTTCTAAAACCATATCTTCAAATTAATTATTCAGCATTGAACATCATGAAACAAAAAATACCATTTTTCTGCATTTTGACAGGCATATTCCTTGCATCTACCCTGTCTGCACAAACCAGCATTGACAAGGCCGACCCATATGCGCATGGCTGGCACTTGGATGATTTTTCAACTTCTGGTCGCTATGGCATTTCGCTGGAAAAGACCTACACAGCATTGTTGAAAGACAGGTTACCGAAGAAAAAAGTCGTGGTTGCTGTGATTGACTCTGGAATTGATACAGCACATGAAGACCTGAAACCCGTTTTATGGACAAACCGAAAGGAGGTCCCAGGAAATGGAATTGATGATGATAAAAACGGATATGTTGATGATGTGCACGGCTGGAATTTCATTGGTGGTAAAGATGGCTCAAATGTTGGAAAAGACAGCTATGAGGGTGTCAGGGTTTACTATAAATTCAAAGCCGAATTTGGCAATGCCGGAATCAATGAATCCAACCTCACTGGGGAAAAGAAATTACAGTATCGTCTTTACATAAAAGCAAAAAATCAGATTGAAGCGCAGGCCAAGGAAGCAGCAATGTATGTGATGATATTGAAGGACCTGGTAACCAAGTTACCCCCTGCGGACAGTGTCATTGCATTGGCAATGGGAAAGCGACAATATACCGGGGATGAACTGCAAGACTTTACATCCACTGATGCAACCATTGCTAAGGCTAAGTCTTCAATGTTGGGATTTTTTCAACAGACAAGGCAAATGAGCAACACCAATACTGCCTTGATCGCTGACCTGATTCAGTTTTACGAAGGTGAAAAATCAAAAGTTGAAGCCGTAGACAAAGAACCGGTTCGTTTCAGAGAAATCGTGGTCAAAGACAACTACAATGATATCAATGATCGCTTTTATGGCAACAACGACCTGATGGGAACAGATGCTTCACATGGCACCCATGTGGCGGGCATTATTGCGGCTTTGAGACAAAACAACTTAGGAATCAATGGTGTGGCAAACAATGTGGAGATCATGACCCTCAGGGCGGTCCCAGACGGAGATGAACATGACAAAGACATAGCAAATGCCATCCGATATGCAGTTGACAATGGTGCCTGGGTCATCAACATGAGCTTTGGAAAAAGTTTTTCTCCAGAAAAAAAATGGGTTGATGCAGCGGTAAAATATGCCGAGGACAAGGGTGTTTTGCTTGTTCATGCTGCAGGGAATGACGCCAAAAACATTGACGTAGAAGACAACTTTCCATCTTGTAACCTCAATGAAGACACCCTAAAGGTTTTTACCAATTGGATCAACGTTGGAGCAAGTGGAGCCACCGAAAATGACCTCGCTGCCCCATTTTCCAATTTCGGAAGAAGGGAAGTCAATGTATTTGCGCCTGGTGTGAAAATTTATTCTTGCCTGCCAGGAGGAAATGCGTATGGTGAAAAGGATGGAACAAGCATGGCTTCCCCAGTCGTTGCCGGTTTGGCCGCCCTTATACTATCCTATTATCCTGAGCTTTCCCCGCAACAGGTGAAATCGGTCATTGAAAAATCCGCTTACAGGCCCGTATCCATCAGTTTTACAAAACCAGGTACTGAGGATGAAAAAACAAGTCTCGACAAAATTTCTGCAACTGGGGGTATCATCAGTGCCTATGAGGCCATGAAAATGGCAAATGAACTGAAGGGTGAGCGTAAAATCGCTGGTAATTATTTCGATAAGAATGCGCCTGTAAAAAGCGAACAAAAAAAACAAGGTAAAACGAAGCATTAGACAGATGGAAACTGCCAAATCTGCAATAAGACATCCTGTTTTTTTCAACCGCTATGTAGAACAGGTTGGACCGGGCGATATCTGTAATTTGCTGGCGGAATCAATTCAGCAACTTGAACATGACCTGAAGATCATCGGTCAAACAGACTGCTCATTTGCTTATGCACCGGAGAAATGGAGCATAAGCACACTGGTCAGACACTGCATTGACACAGAAATGATTTTTGCCTTTAGGGCACTTTCCATAGCAAGAAAAGATCCCAATCCTATCCGAAGTTTTGCGGAAAACCAATACGCCCTGGAGGCAGAAAAAGAATATGGGTTCCATTTGCTTTCACAGGAGTTCCTGCACATCAGAAGAGCCACTGCATTGCTTTTTCAAGGATTCGACAAGGAATGGATGACTCGAACAGGTCAAATGGAAAATGGAGAACTGATCAGTGTACACTCACTGGGGTATATTGTAGTTGGTCATTGGCTTCACCACAGAAAGATTCTCGCTACACGCTACGGCATAAAATTTTGAATGCAAATGGAAGTATTGCGTTCAAAAGCCAGCAGACCATAGAAGGGTTTGAATTTGATGGCAGTTGATGTCACTGCTTAAGAAGCCCTTACCAACACAAGCTGCCTTATCATGTCTGAAATGATATTGCATGCTTCGCTGATATAAATATCCTTCGATAGGTTACTGACCCACTGCTTTCTTCTTTCCAGTTTATCATTGTCTGAAGAAAGTTTTTTCGCATCCATTTCCAGAATACTGACCTCAAGTTTTTTGGTATTTTTATTGGATTCATCAATTTTTTTGAATGAATCCCTTAGGCTTTTTTGGCTTTCTCGGTATTTGTTGAGCTGAAGGGAATAAACACGTTCATTGTTTTTTTCCATCAGGACGCTGGATTCCTTTATTGCATTGAAAGTGGGATTCGCTGCGACCCTTGTCTGGCTTGATTGCCTGACATATTCAATGTCATAACCTGGAACTATTTTTGTGTAAAAGGCCCTGGGTATCTCATCCCAAGGCAGAGCGTCAGGATTGTCCTTTTCCCTGTATTTCAAGGTTTCATATTGGTCAGGAAGAATGATGTTTGGAGTAACCCCCTTTAATTGTGTTGAGCCCCCATTGATTCGGTAAAACTTTTGAAGGGTGAGTTTGATGGTTCCAATTTCAGCGGTCTCTTTGTTAAAAATGCTGTTGTTGGGCTCAAGGCCGATGTTCCGCTGCACTGTTCCTTTTCCATATGTTGAAGTGCTGCCGATTACAATACCTCGACCATAGTCCTGGATGGCAGCAGCAAATATTTCAGATGCAGATGCCGAAAATTCATTGACCATCACTGTCAAAGGACCATCATATAAAACAGACCGGTCGCGGTCACGCAATACCTGAGGATTGCCTTCGCGGTCTTTTACCTGAACAATTGGCCCTTCCGGAATAAAGAATCCTACCATTTGCACCACATCGTAAAGGGATCCCCCCCCGTTGTTGCGAAGGTCCATGATGATGCCATCAACAGCCTGTTCCTTAAGTTTCAAAATTTCTTTTGCAACATCCTGAGAGCATTTTGGCCCATTGGGTCTTTCCCAATCGGCATAAAATTCAGGCAGAAAAATATAACCGATTTTCTTGCCCCCTTCGTTGATCACTGCACTTCTTGCATAGGTTTCGTCCAATACCACCTCATCCCTGATCATTGAAACTACTTTTAAAGATCCATCGGCTTTTTTGATGGTAAGCCTGACCTCAGTTCCTTTTTTACCACGAATCAGTTTAACAGCCTCCTCTGTTTCAAATCCAGTCAGGTCCGTAGGCTCATCTGATCCCTGTCCAACCTTTAGTACCTGATCGCCAACAGTCAGTTGTTGAGATTTCCATGCAGGCAAACCTGCCACTATGGTTGCAATGCGGATGGCACCCCCTTCATCATTGCGCAGCGAAGCTCCAATACCATAAAACCTTCCACTCATGGCTTCATCAAATGATCGCTTTTCAATGGGAGGGAAAAAGGTGGTATGTGGATCCATGTAATTTGTGATCACGTTCACCAGCATGTCAAACCTTTCATCCGGCTTGGTCTTGGTCAACATTCTTTCAAAATTCCTTGAAATGATCAACTTAACCTTGGCTCTGGCATCCGCTTCCAATGATGCATCAGACTTGTATGCACTGTCACCAGGTTTCATTGTGTTGCGCTGGTCCATTAAATCTGATAAACGCTCCAGCGTCATAAACTTCAATCTTTTTCTCCAAGCCTCCTTCCGGGCTGCTTCAGTCTTGGGGTAATCCAATTTTTCAGGCTCAAGGACAATTGACTCATCCACTGAAAACTGGAATGCTGTTTGAAGCAGTGCGGGGTAAATGGCTGCCAGTTCTTTGGCGCGTTTCAAATAAATGGCGTCAACCGCATGGAAAAAGGCAATCGGTGCTCCATGAAGCTCATCATCAATGGTTGTCTCGTATTTTTTCAACTCCCTGAGGTCACTGTAAAGAAAAATGTTCTTGTCGGGGTCAAGTGCATCGAGGTATTTCTTGTGGATGTTTTGGGAGAATGCATCATCAATTTTCTTTGGACTGTAATGGGCTGCCTCCAGCATATCTGTCACCTGTTGAAAAATCAATTGGTATTTGTCGGGAGGATTGCCAATTCCTGAAGAATTGAAAGCAATCAGGAGTCCGGTTACAACAAACACAATTACAACGGGTATGGATTTTTTACTGAACATAAATTGTAAAAATTTGGATGACATTCCCAAAATTAAACCTTTCAAAGGCCATAATGAAGATTTTATGATGAGTGGTGCCTAAAAGATATGTTAAGAAAAACAACAGGCCCTCCGAAAAAAGAAAGGGTATTCTGCCTTTCGGAGAATACCCTTGTTTGGAGGGAGGATGATGGGTCTCGAACCCACGACCTTCTGAACCACAATCAGACGCTCTAACCAACTGAGCTACAACCTCCATATTGGTGGACTGCAAAATTAATGGAAATGTTTACTCCACCAAAATTGAATTTGACTTGGACAGATAAACTAACTTCGCTGAAATGCTGAACATGAACTATTGGCTGATATTGATCCCATTGATTTCTGCGTTTATCGGTTGGTTTACCAATTGGATTGCCATAAAAATGCTTTTTCACCCCAGGGAACCTAAAAAGATTCTTGGCATCACTTTTCATGGCATATTTCCCAAAAGACAACGACAGTTTGCAGAAAAACTGGGAAAGCTTGTAAGCACAGAGCTTTTGTCTTTCAGGGAAATTGAGGAAAAAATTGTTGACCCTAAAAATATTGCCAAACTGATGCCTTTTGTAGAAAGAAAAATTGATCTTTTTTTAAGAGAAAAACTCAGTTCCGTGTTTCCAATGCTGTCGATGTTCATAGGTGAAAGCACCATCAACCAATTGAAAACTGTTTTTATGAAAGAGCTCGAAGTCATTTTTCCTGAACTTATTGGTTCTTACATGAAAAACCTTGAATCTCAATTGGACCTCGAAAAAATTGTGACTGAAAAGGTTTATGGCTTTTCAAGTGATAAAATGGAAACCATCCTGAACCAGATCATGTCAAAGGAATTCCGCTTTGTAGAAATAATTGGCGGAATACTTGGTCTG
>JAURJU010000028.1 GCA_030832085.1 Chitinophagales bacterium
AGAACAGATTGGTCTCTGTAGATGGTTTCTCCAAAGTAGCCTGTAACAAGCATTACTACTGAAGCGAAAATCAATTTCCAAAGAAGGCCAGTTGTACCACCAGATTTTTTGGTAATCAGGTAGAACTCAACGCACATCAAAGGTACAGTCAACAACCAGTCTACATAACGGAAGAAGGTTGGAGAATCACCAGTTTCGAGGTTGTAACCCCTCATGTAGTAATAGTGAACAGCAGCAATGAAGGTGATTAATCCTGACACAAGAACGGAAGTCCTCCATGCTTTGTCAGTATTGTTCAACTCAAGAAAAAAGAAAACAGATGCTGCCATCATGGCCATGGTGCCAATGAAAAACGTAAAGGCAACATAATTGTCGGCCGCGACGGCCTCGAGGAAAAGTGGACTCATTGTGTATTGTTTTGGTTAAGAAATGACAATCGTTGATAAAACCCACACAATTCGTTGTACTCGAGTTACTAAAACCACATTTCCAAAAAAATGTTCAAAAATTTTTGAATATTTTTTCGTTTAATGAATATAAGAATAAAATTTAATTTATTAAACAAAAATTTACCTGTTTTTTAGAATTTCCAGTGTTGCAGCCTTAAAACTGGTATATTTTGGGGGAATCAATTGGGCAGTTTTGCTTTTTTTCATCAGCTCAACCAGGACTTTTGGGACAACTGGTTCATGACCGATGGCAGTTTTGACCACATCTGGGAACTTTACAGGATGAGCTGTGCCAAGGATAAAGCCTTTTCGCTCGGGTTGATTAATAAAATACTCATTGAGTGCCCTGTAGGCTACTGCAGCATGAGGGTCAAGGACGTATTGAAATTCTTCAAAAACAGCTTTTATGGTGTTCAAGGTATCAGTATCACTCACAGCGATACTGCTGATAGTTTCTCGAAGCATCCGATGATCCTGTTGAAAAATGGCCAATATCCTGGCAAAATTGCTTGGATTTCCAACATCCATGGCATTGGAAAGGGTAGGGATGGCTGAGGTGGGATGGTAGGTTCCCGTATTAATGTATGATGTGAAAGCATTATTGGCATTACAAGCAGCCATGAAATGTCCAATTGGCAAACCGGATTGCTTTGCAACAACACCTGCGCAAAGGTTTCCAAAATTGCCACTGGGTACTGCAACAACAGGCTCATGATCATGTTCCCATTGCATCATGGCAAGTGCATAATAAATCTGCTGGGGCAACCACCTGGCAACATTGATCGAGTTGGAGGAGGTGAGCAGTATATTTTCTTTCAGCTCTTCATCCAAAAAGGCCATTTTCACCAGCTTTTGGCAATCATCGAAATCTCCTTCAATCTCAAGCGCATGAATGTTTCCTCCCAGGGCAGTCAGTTGTTTTTCCTGAACAGGACTTACTTTTCCCGAAGGATAAAGGATGATTACCTCAGTGCCAGGAATGTTGTGGAAAGCGTCTGCCACAGCTCCACCTGTATCACCGCTCGTCGCAACCAGTACAACAATTTTCTGGGCCAGTTTTCCTGCAAAGAAACCCATGCAGCGGCTGAGAAACCTTGCGCCTACATCCTTGAAAGCGAGGGTTGGTCCATGAAAAAGCTCAAGGCTGTAAATGTTTTCGCTGATGGGCTGCAAGGGAAAGTCAAAGTCCAGCGTTTCTTCAATGATGCCATAAAGTTCTTTTTCGGGAATGGTATTTCCAACATAGGGCGCCATGATGTCAAAACCAATTTCCAGTTTTGATTTTCTCTTCAAGTTTTTGATGAAATCATCGTTCCATACCGGAATATTTTCCGGGTAGTAAAGGCCTCCATCGGGTGCCTGTCCTTGCAAGGTTGCCTCCTTGAAGTCAACAAAATGATGGTGATTGTTAAGGCTATAATATCTCATGATGTCATTTTATAATGTGGTGATTCCGCTCACATTCAATTTCGTCAGGTAGGTCTTGTAATCAATGCCAATGGCTGTGTACACTTCATTCATCTCTTGCTCTACAGCTGCTGCTGTTTTCTCATCTTTGCTCAGCATGAAAATGGAAGGGCCGCTACCGGAAATTCCTCCTCCAAGAGCGCCTGCCTCCAGGCTTCTGCGTTTGGTTTCTTCAAATCCCGGAATCAGGATACTCCTTACTGGCTCGATGATGACATCCTCCAATGATCGTCCGATCAATGCATGATCTCCCTGCATCAGCCCCGCAACCAATCCTGCGATATTTCCCCATTGCTTGATGGCTTGCTTCAGGGGTACTTCTTTTTTGAGTATTTGTCTGGCATCAGCAGTGCGTACTTCAATCTGTGGATGAACCACTGTGATGAAAAGCTCGGGTGCGGAAAGAGGGATGATGTCCAATGGATGGATGGAGCGAATCAGTGTCACGCCACCCAGGAGACAGGGCGTAATGTTATCGGCATGTTTTACCCCACTGGCTACTTTTTCTCCGAACATGGCAAACCGGATTAGGTCCTCATTGCTAAAAGGATTACCCAGTAGTTTATTGGCTGCAAAAACTGCACCAGCAGCACTTGCAGCACTGGAGCCCAGTCCACTGCCAGGTTTTATTCTTTTATCGATGGTCAGTTTCCATTTTGGCACTTCAGGTAACTCTTCTATCATCGCCAGCAGGGCAGCGCCAGAAACATTTTGCTCAGGTTCAGTGGGCAATCCATGGTCGTCTAGATGTACGATTTCCAGTCCTGCGTGATCCGTATTTTCCAGGGTCATGATGTCATACGGTTTTTCCAATGCGAGGCCCAGGATGTCAAATCCACAAACAAGGTTGGCAATGGTTGCCGGAGATTTTATGCTGATCTTTTGGGTATTCATGTCTAGTTGTTGATGGTTCTGAGGGTGTCTGCAAAAACGCCACTGGCTGTCACTTCTGCGCCTGCTCCAGCCCCTTTGATGACCAATGGTTGCTGGTCATACCTCTCGGTATAAAAAAGTACAATATTGTCTTTTCCATACAAATGAAACATATCGCTTTCCGGGCTGATTTGCTTGAGCCCTACTTTCGCTGTTCCGTTTTCATAGCTTGCGACAAACTTGAGTTTGGCATTGTTTTCATTGGCCTGGTTCAACAAGGATTTGAAATGGTCTTCGTGCTTCTCCATCTCCTGATAAAAATCGGCTACTGATCCATTCATGCAGGTTTCTGGCAGGAATCCGTTGCATTGAATGTCTTTCATTTCCATCGCCACTCCTGCTTCCCTTGACAAGATCATGATTTTGCGCATGACATCTTTTCCACTGAGGTCAAGCCTGGGGTCAGGTTCTGTAAATCCTTGCTCCTGTGCATCTTTCACGACAGATGAAAATGATCTGCTTCCATCATAGTTGTTGAATACAAAATTGAGTGTGCCGCTTAAAACAGCCTCCATCTTGTTTATGTTGTCTCCACTTTTGATGATGTCATTCAAGGTACTGATGATGGGTAGTGCTGCTCCAACATTGGTTTCAAAAAGGAATTTGCAATTGTAGGAAATGGCAAGCTCTTTTAACTCTTTGTATCGTGCAAAATGGTCGGAGGCGGCAATTTTGTTGCATGCCACTACAGACATTGATTTTTTCAAAAGGCTTGCGTAAAGTCCAGGAATGATTTCATTGGCAGTGATGTCTACCAAAACACTGTTCCTCAAATTGAGCGCTTTCATTTGATGGGCAAATTCAGTTGGATTTGAGGTATCTCCACTGTCAAGGGCTTGCTCCCATTGCTCGAGATTGATACCCTGCTGTTGAACAATCATTTTTCTGCTGTTGCAAAGCCCCACCACATTCATCTTGATCTTGTGCAGTTCTCCAATTTTTTCCGATTGTTTTCTTATCTGTTCAATCAATTTTTTCCCAACATTTCCTGTGCCAACGATGAAGAGGTTGAGTTCTTTTTTTGCATCCTCAAAAAAAGATTCATGCAAAACATTGAGTGCCTTGATCCTGTCGGATGATTGGATGACTGCAGAGATATTCCTTTCGTTTGATCCCTGTGCGATGGCCAGCACATTGACGCCATTTCTGCCAAGGCTGCCAAACATTCTTCCACTGATGCCAGGATGATTTCTCATGTTCTCGCCAACCAGTCCTATGATGCTGACATCTCCGGAACTGATGATGGGTTGAATGATGCCATTGCTGATTTCTTTTTCAAAGCTATTTTCAAGTGCCTGAATGGCCTGGTTTTTGGCATCATTGTGAACCGCAACACAGATGGAATGCTCAGAAGCACCCTGAGAGATGAGAATGACATTGATGGAAGCATCATTCAATCCAGCGAAGACGCGCTTTGCAAAGCCAGGGACACCAATCATGCCACTCCCTTCAATACTGATCAGTGCAATATTGTCCATAGAGGAAATGCCCGTGATCATTTCGGTTTTTGGCATTACATCATGGTGAATAAGCGTCGCAACTCCCATCATGTTGTCAAATGCACGGATCTTGATGGGAATTCTTTTTTTTATTGCATTGTTCAAAGCTGCCGGAGCAACAAGATTGTTCTCAAAATGGCTCAGTTCGATGGCCTCTTCGTAGGTGATTTCTGAAATCGTTTTTGCATTTTTTACCAGCAGGGGATCGGCTGTTGTATATGCATGTTGGGAAGACCAGATTTCAATTTCATTCGCCTTCAGCAGTCCTGCATAGAATGAAGCAGAAAGGTCTCCACCACCTTTTCCAAATCCAATAGTATTGCTTCTGGCATCTCTGGCAGCACTACCGGAAATGACATGTATCCCTGATTCCAGTTTGTTCCCTATTTTCTGAATGTTTGCTAGGGAAGCTTCTTCATTGCATAAGATTGCTCCATTGATTCTTTCTGCCACAAGGATTTCTCTTCCATCTGTCCAGTGTCCATTTTTGTAAATGGCATTGTATGCCGCTGCAAACAGATAGGAGGAGATAATGGAGGCATGATTGATGATCTCGTGTATCGTTTTTTCTGGCAGCTCTCCCAACAATTGCACTCCTTTGCAAAGTTCTTCCAATGCGTTGAACCGTTGTTTTACAAAACTGAGGCTGGCACTTTGGTCTATCACTGGTATGATCGCCCTTGTCAAAGAAAGATAGGAGACTTCGATTCTGGAAAGTTGATCAGCATATTCCAATGATTGGTCACGTGCTGACATGGCGATCTCAAGCAATGATTTTTCCGTATCCGTTGATCCGGTAACAACTACAGTTGTCGAAATATTTTTTAATTCCTCAAGGTGGGCAAGGGCCCTGAAAAACATTTCAGGAGTTGAAAGCAAATTGCCTTCTATTTTGATCAATTTCATGTTGGTTGAGTTGCAATGTAAAAATGGGAAGGATGTTATCCGAGAATCAGCTGGTGCCCAATGGTAATATGGAATGATACAACCCTAGCGGGTTGTTGTAGATGTTGTTGTGACAGCAGCAAACAGGGCTGTGTAAGCCTTGTTGGATGGGGTAATATTTGAATTATTTGCTGTCATTTTGCTTGTAACAATACAAAACTAAGCATTTTCTGTTATTTGTTGAAATTTATTTATTTTTACACCTCGATTGCCCCAAATTTCCCAATAAAAATATCAAATGAACAGCAATTTATCTACTGAGCTGATAAAGTTCAATAACGAGGTGGGCATCAGATACCAGCTCTACAACAGCCTTTTCACTTCTCTTCCATTTCACCGGATTGAGAAAACGGGTATCATGCTTTCTTTGCTTCAATCCAATTGTGAGGAAGGATTCAAGAAAAAAATGAGTCCTGAACAGATTTTAAAAGATTTTTTTGAGCGCCATACCACCTATACTTCAGAACAGCAGCAGTTGGACTTGTTGTTTCGTTTTGTACAATATGTAGAGCGTCAGGTTGTATTGTTTGATGCATTGGAAGATGCTGCTTTCCCGCGTTTGAATGACATGAAAGGGGTGGGTACACTAAAACACCTGGAAACAGAGGTTGAACAATACAACAAGCAATCTCAGCTACAGAAGAAATTAAAGGATTTTTGTGTTCGCCTGGTATTGACTGCTCATCCAACCCAATTTTATCCTGGATCTGTCTTGGGCATCATCAATGACCTGTCAAAGGCAATTGCTGAGAACAACCTCAACCAGATCAATATTTACTTGCAGCAACTTGGAAAAACGCCGTTTTTCAAAAAGCAAAAGCCCACGCCTTATGATGAGGCAGTGAGTTTGATTTGGTATCTCGAGAATGTCTTTTATCCTGCAAGTGGAAGAATTGCCGCTGCAATGCGTTCACAGTTTTCAGATGCCTACGACCAGGAAAATCCTGTCATCCGGATGGGTTTTTGGCCAGGGGGAGACCGTGATGGCAATCCATTTGTTACCAGTGATATTACCCTGAAAGTGGCGGATGCCCTGCGCGGTAGCATCATCAAATGTTATTACCTTGATGTAAGAAAACTCAGGAGGAGACTGACTTTTGAAGGGGTAGAGGGTAAGCTGCAGGATCTTGAAAAGAAGCTGTACAACAATATTTTCATTCCAGGTTACAAAGCAGACCTCAAGAAGGCTGAAGTGCTTGATACCTTGTATGAAATCAGGGAACTGATTGTTTTCAACCACAATGGCCTATTCCTGAACATGGTGGACGGCCTTATCAACAGGGTCCATCTATTTGGATTGCATTTTGCAACGCTGGACATCCGTCAGGACAGTTCTGTGCATACCCGTGTGATTACAGAAATTTGTACTCTATCAGGAAACGGAGATTACAATGCGATGGATGATGAAAAGAAAATAGAATGGTTATCCTCTCTTTCTTCTGCCATTACACTTGATGAGTCTGTTTCTCCCATAACCAAGGATACCATTGACACAGTGAAGGCTGTTAAGCTCATCCAAGAGCAAAACGGCAAGCCCGGATCAGATCGCTATATCATCAGCCAATGCAACAGTGCTGTTGATATTCTGGAGGTGTTTGCACTCTTTGTTTTTGGTGGATGGAAGCGGGATGCCATATCTGTTGACATCATACCCCTGTTTGAAACCATTGGGGATTTGAAAAATGCGGCAGATGTGATGCAGGTCTTGTATACATTCCCACTTTACCGAGATCACCTGAAACGCAGGGGCAACAGGCAAACCGTGATGCTTGGCTTCAGTGATGGCACAAAAGATGGGGGATACCTGATGGCCAACTTTAGTATTTTCAAAGCCAAACAGGAACTTTCTGCCATCTCTGCCAAGTATGGCATTGATGTGGTCTTTTTTGATGGTAGAGGTGGACCTCCTGCAAGGGGAGGTGGCAAGACCCATAAATTCTATGCGTCCATGGGCAATGATATTTCCAACAAGGAAATTGAATTGACCGTCCAAGGTCAAACCGTTAGTTCCAATTTTGGAACCATTGATGCGGCACAATTCAACATTGAGCAATTGCTCCATGCTGGAATTGGCAATGAATTGTTTTCTAGTGGTGCCAGCACGTTCAGTCAGAATGAAATGCTGTTGATTGAACAACTGGCTGAAGAAAGTTTTCAGTCTTACAGTGCGTTGAAGAATCATCCTTTTTTCCTTGATTACCTCTCTCACGCCAGTCCACTGCGTTTTTATGCAGAAACCAATATTGGCAGCAGGCCTGCAAAACGTGGTGCAAGTGGTCAGCTCTCCTTGCAAGATCTGAGGGCCATCCCTTTTGTAGGTGCCTGGAGCCAGATGAAGCAAAATGTAACCGGGTATTATGGTGTAGGAACGGCCTTGAAACGCATGGAAGAAAAAGGATTGATGCCAGAGCTCAAAGGCCTATACCAGCGTTCTGCTTTTTTCAGGACCTTGATCGACAACTGTGAAATGGCGATGAAAAAATGTTTCTTTCCGCTCACTGCATTTTTGGCGAATCATCCCAAATATGGAGAACTGTGGAGGAGCATTGAGGGTGAGTTTGAATTGACAAAAAAATACATCCTCATGCTATCAGGAAATTCGGACCTCATGGCCAATTATCCTGTAGAGCAGCTTTCGATTCAAACCCGCGAAAGGATTGTTTTGCCCATCACCACCATCCAGCAATTTGCCATCACCAAGGTAAGGGAAATGGAGGAGAGCAACCTGCAGTCTGATTTGCGGAAGAGTTATGAAAAGCTGGTCATGCGTTGTTCTTTCGGCATCATCAATGCGGGAAGAAACTCTGCCTAAGATTTCTCCAAAGCAGATCGTTTCATTTCTGCTGCTTTGGTCTTCCCCAGGTACTCCTCGATGAGGTTGTGGATGAGGTAAATCAATGGTGTGCAAAGAATCGCAACGATGAACTTGTAGATATAGCCCGTGAGACCGATGGCAGTAACCCTTGGAAACGAAAATCCAAGAGAAAAATACAGGTAAATATAGGCCACACAGAAAGTGTCAATCAACTGGGAGATCAGGGTTGATAAGGTTGCTCTCATCCAGATGCCTTTTTCTCCGGTGATGATCTTGATTTTTTTGAAAACAGATGCATCGGCCATTTGCCCAACCAGGAAAGCGGTGAGTGAAGCAAAAATAATGCTCATACCTTGTCCCAGTACTTGTGCATAGCCTGCCTGCATGTCTGGTACACCATTGTCTTTTTGAGACCCTATCCAATAATTGTCAGGGGCAAGATGAATGGCGCCATAGAAAACCAGAAATGCAAATCCAATCATTACTGCTGTTAGAATGGAAAGAAAACGGACTCCGCGAAAACCATAGTATTCATTGATGATATCTGTCATGATAAAAACTATGGGCCATGTCAAGGTGCCTGCAGAAAGTGTAAATCCAAGTCCAGATTCTCCCAGCAAGGTTAGGTTGGCCGGAGCCATCCCGAGGGTTTGCTCCAAAGAAAAAAGTTTGACACCCACAACTTCTGCAATCAAGGTATTGGCAACGAAAAAGCCGCCGAGGATCAGGAAAAGTCTGGTTGGTTTGTCTTTGATGATCGAGTGAATCATGTTGAGTTTGGTTTATTCGTTGATGTGTTCGCGGTGAACCCTTTTTTCGAATTTTTCAAATAGCCAGGTGATCAATACCAGGATGATGGTGATGGAAATGGGAATCAGGTAGAAATTACAACCTATGAGAATGCTGATGCCGCTGTTGGCCCAAATAAAGGCGGCTGTGGTCACACCACTAACTTTCTGATCAGATTTTACGATAGCGCCTGCGCCAAGGAATCCAATGCCCGTGGCAATCTGGCCAATGATCCTTGATGGATCTACTGATGGGTAGTGTTCTGCCAGATAAAATCCTATAGATGCATA
>JAURJU010000029.1 GCA_030832085.1 Chitinophagales bacterium
TGAACAGTTTGATGCGATCGCCAAACAATACGCCATCAAGTGGATGGAGATGGCAGACGAAGGAGATCACTATGCACTGACGTTTGACAAAAATGGCACCTGGAGCCAGAAATACAACCTTGTATGGGACAAGTTGCTTTTGCTAAACCTTTTCCCTTCATCGGTCTATGAGAAAGAAGTCAATTATTACATCAAAAAACAAAATGAATTTGGCCTTCCGCTTGACAGCAGGCGCACCTATACCAAAAGTGACTGGGTGATGTGGAGTGCAACACTTGCCAACAATAAAGAAGATTTCAGGACACTCATGCTTCCCATCCACAAGTATATTACCCAAACCCAAAGCAGGGTACCCATTTGCGATTGGCACGAGACCACCAATGGCAAAAAAATCAACATGCAGGCAAGAAGTGTTGTAGGAGGATATTTCATCAAACTGCTTGAACATTACTGGACAAAAAAATAAGCCAATGCAAGCATCCATTCAACAAGAATTCAACACAAAACGATTGGCCTCATTGGATTTCATGAGAGGTCTCATCATGTTTTTATTGGCTTTGGAAGCCGCGGGGCTTTATGACGTACTGCAGGATGTTACTGAAGACCATTGGCTTTCAGGACTCATTGCCCAGTTTCACCATCACCCCTGGAATGGCCTTCGTTTTTGGGACCTGATACAACCCGGATTCATGTTTATTGCTGGCACGGCCATGGCCTATTCCATTGAAGGAATGAAGTCAAAAGCGCTGGGTTACAGCAAGCGGACAAGTAAGATCCTGAAGCGGTGTGGATGGTTATTTTTTTGGGGGGTGCTGATCTATGCGGTAAAAAAAGATGGACTTGCGTTTGAATTATGGAATGTGCTTACACAGCTTTCCTTTACCATCGCTGTTACCTATTTTATCTTTGAGTGGAATTTCAAAAGGCAGTTATTGTTCAGCATTGGTTTGCTCTTGCTGACTGAGATTTTGTATCGGTTCATGGATGTTCCGGGATATAACCAAACATATGTGAATCACTATAATTTTGGAAACTATATGGACATGTTGCTCATGGGGAAAACCAGCCGTGGGGGTTGGGTGGCCATCAACTGTATCCCTACTGCAGTCCACACTATCGCAGGAGCATTGGTGGGGAAATTGCTGATGAGCAATCAACCAGCAAAAACAAAACAATTGTTGATCTGGAGTATGGCAACCCTCGTCATTGGCTATGGGATGGATCTGGCGGGCATTACACCGATCATCAAAAGAATTGCCACTTCCTCTTTCACCATTGTTTCCCTGGGCTGGTGTTTATTGGGACTTGCTGCCTGCTATTTTTATATTGACGTAAAAGGAAACAAAAAAGGATTGAGTTTTTTTAGTGTGCTGGGCATGAATTCAATTTTCATCTACCTTTTCTTTGAAATCGTGGGAGGCAAATGGTTCAATGGATATGTTTCCACCATAGCAGAAGGCTTGCTCCATCGTTTCATCGCAGAGAATGGCATTGGCATCATCAGCAGCATATCTATTTTCTTCATTGAATGGAAGATGTGTGAATTACTTTATAAGAAGAAAATATTTTTTAGGCTTTGAGGCTAATTCAATTTAGCCAGGATATTTTCTATGCGCAAAGACAACTCCTTTCTTTCCCGGTCTTTTTCACGGACAAAACTGTTATCAGTCATTTTGCCCAAGACGGCCTCCATCTCAGTCGCATTGCTATAAACCATTTTCCTGAAGGGATTTGTCATGTCTTTTTCGCGCGACTGAACAATACCCTGAAAAACTTTTTCATTCGTGGCAAGATATCCCTTGAACAAGCTGGAAAGCTTTGATGCTGTAAGATCCTCCAAGGTAATACGTTCAATCTCCAACAATGCAGCAACCGCATGTTGTAACAGATGCTCGTCACTGGATGATGCAAGTTGTTTGTAGGCATGGTGTACATCATCCCAACTGTTCAATTTTTTAGCCTTTATTTCCTCCAACAAAACGGCAACAGAGGATGAGGGAACAAGCTGTCCACCAATGTTTACCCATTCTTCCCTTGATTGCAGCTTTGACATTGACCTCAAATTGAATGAACTGTAGCTTCTATCTGCTGCACTGAACTTTGTCACCATTTGACCAACTGCATAATAACGCACCATTTCTCTGAACGAGGCATAGGCTTTTCTGGCCTTCAATATCACAACCTTTCTTTTGCTGTTTTCAAAACCTTCAGCAAGTATTTCAAGGTCATCCAACAGTTTATCATCACTATGGAAAAGTTCCCTACCCTTGGCCTGACAGATTTCATCAGCAGGAATTTCTTTTTCCGAATGTTTAAAATAGGCCTTGCCAGCAAACAAAGCAAGCAGATCGAGTGCATTAAAAATTTCATTGATGCTGTCTGGAGCAAGACTCCTGTACTCCAGCGCAATTTCCTTGGTTTCCCTTGCATCACGATCCTTGTATTTCCACTCGTTTCTTTGCAAAGCATAATGATTGTACTGGAACCAATAAGCAGGGATGATCCTGAGTTCATTGGCAGTAGGATCATTGATGATCAGTGAAAATGGAATGGGAATATTCAACTCAAAAGGGAAATCGCCCTTAGCAAGCAATGAGAAAGAAGCAAACCTAGAGTTGTGTTTGAGGCTCACGCAGAGTCCGGGCCAAAACCCCCGGCCCGCGATCAATTCTCCATCAGCGCCCCTGGAATTATGGTTTGATCCAATGGTGGCTCCTGCTGCAACATTTGACTGGCCCATGAGTAAGGATGCACACAAAAACGAATTGTTATGGTGCTGCTCGTGAAAAGGATAAATCAATGAATTCAAGACCTCACAACAGGAAATGGTTGCATTGTTGCCAAGGTATGAATTGATCAGTCTCGCACCATATTTCAACTGCGAATGCGATGCCATAAAAAATCTTACTGCCTTAACGCCATAGAAGATTCTGCAACCAACACCAATGATTCCATTGACCAGTTCACAACCTTCACCAATTTGTGTAGAGGCTTCTGCAGAACTGTTCACTGTGACGTTCTTGATTTTATTGGCTCCTTTGATATAAGCATCGGTACCAATCTGTACATCTTTGATCATCTTGCAGTTCTTGATCACGGTTCGATCTCCGATCAATCCATAATGACCTCTTGCCGCGTCAAATTTCTGCTCCGTAAAGGAATAAAAAGCATTCATCAAGGCCTGGTCATCACGGTACTTGGACCAGAGATAAGCATCAGCAGTCAGCATGCCATCAAAGGGAAGAATTTTCCTTCCGCCATTTTCATTACAGACCTCCAGCCAAATCCTCTGGCTTTCTGTTTCTCCCTCTTTGATGATACCATTCCCAAATTTGGCAGTGCTGGTGGTAGCCAGTTCATTGACATTGGCAATAATCACTTCATTGCCCACGACAAAATGCGAGAAATAATTGACATTATGGATGCTGACATTATCCCCAAAATCGCAATTGATGATGGTTGAATTGAAAAGTCCTACTGGCAACCTGAGTCCGTGAAACTCCAATGAAAGTGGTTCCAGTTTACCAATCCTGATCAAGCCAAAAAAACTGCAGCCTTTGACAAGGTGTGGATCAAATTGAGATGAAACTAAGACATTGTTCCAATTATCAGAAGAATTATTATTTCTTACAAGGATCTCCAACTCTGCAGCCTTTAGGCCTCTGTACTGTATACCGCTTTTATTAAAGCGATTCCTAAGGTGGTATTCATCTTTCCCCTCTGGCAAATATCCGGAAGCAATAAAATCGTATCCGATGGATTCAATCGGAGTTTTTGTAATGTTGTTCATGTTCACTATTTTGGATGCTATTCTACTGTTACACTTTTTGCAAGATTCCTCGGACGATCAACATCCAGTCCACGCGCTACGCCGATATAATAAGACAAAAGCTGAAGGGGAATCACGTTAATAATCGGTGCAATCAATTCATCAGCTTCAGGAACAAAAATCAAATCGCCTGTGAGTGAATCGATGGACTGGTCACCATCTGTTACCACGGCAATCAATTTCCCTTTCCTTGCGTTGATTTCTTGCATGTTGCTGATGACTTTTTCGTGGTAGGCATCTTTTGTGGCGACGAAAAGTACTGGCAAGTTTTCGTCTACCAGCGCAATGGGGCCATGTTTCATTTCTGCGGCCGGATAACCCTCAGCATGGATGTAGGAAATCTCCTTGAGTTTTAAAGCACCTTCAAGTGCTACAGGGAAATTATATCCCCTTCCGAGGTAAAGAAAGCTGACAGCCAATGCATGCTTTTGGGCAATGGCCTGAATATTATCAGTATTGGATAAAACGTTCTCCACTTTCGCTGGCACGGCATTTAATTCCTGAACAAGATGCAGAAACCGTTCATTGCTAATGGTCTGCTTTGCCTTGGCAATTTTCAGTGCAATCATTGTCAATACAACCAATTGTGCCGTAAATGCCTTGGTGCTTGCCACACCAATCTCAGGACCAGCATGCGTATATGCGCCTGCATGTGATATACGAGCAATAGAGGATCCCACAACATTCAGTATTCCAAAAATGATGGCTCCCTGTTGTTTTGCCTTTTCAATAGCGACTAGGGTATCTGCAGTTTCACCACTTTGTGAAATGGCAAGCAATACATCACCTTTTTCAATGATGGGATTCCTGTAACGGAATTCAGACGCATATTCAACTTCTACTGGTATTCGGCAAAGTTCTTCAATGATATACTCAGCAACCAAGCCTGCATGCCAACTGGTTCCACAGGCTACAATAATTATCCTTTTGGCATGTTTCAATGCCTCAATATGTTCCTGAACACCGGCCATAATAATTTCCCCATTCACAACATCAAGCCTGCCACGAAGACAGTCAAAAATTGTTTTAGGCTGTTCATGGATTTCTTTCAACATGAAATGTTCATAGCCTCCCTTTTCAATGGCCGCCAGCTCCAGATCAAGCTTTTGAACAAAAGGGGTAATGATTTCGTTGCCCAGGTTCTTGAGCACCAAATCATTCCCCTTGATGATGGCCAATTCATAATCATTGATATAAATAACCTCTTTGGTATATTCTATGATGGGTGAAGCATCAGATGCCAAAAAATGTTCATTCTCCCCAATGCCAATCACCAGAGGACTTCCCTTCCGCGCTGCGATCAAAGTGTCCGGGTTTTCAGCATCCAGCATTACAATAACATACGCCCCCACAACCCTTTTCAATGCAATACGGACTGCTTCTTCCAATGAGCATTGGTTGTTAGCCAATATATCATCGATAAAATTCAGCAATACTTCGGTATCAGTGTCACTGTTAAACTGATATCCCTTGTTCAACAATTCTTGCTTGAGAGAAGCATAATTTTCGATGATGCCATTGTGAATCATTGCAATCCGACCACTGGCAGAAAGATGTGGATGTGCATTTCGATCGCTTGGCTCACCATGTGTAGCCCATCGCGTGTGGCCTATTCCAATGGTTGAAGATAAATGAGTTTCTGAAAGTGACTCTTCCAGGCGGGCAACTTTCCCCTGCTTTTTAAAGACATCAATCTTGTCTGAGATGAGGGCTACACCAGCGCTGTCGTAACCCCTGTATTCAAGACGTTTAAGTCCTTTGAGTACAATTGGGTACGCCTCGCGGTGTCCTGTATAGGCAACGATTCCACACATTGTTAGGCTTTTTGGTTGATGAGCAAAACTAAGAAGTTCAGCCGGAGTAAACCAACTATTGATGTAAAGAGTTTGTTAGCAATTGAGAAAAGTCACAATACATTGTCATTGAGGATGATACGGATCCAAAAAATCAAGTCATCTTCAATACTTGACTTTTGCAATCCTTCCATTGCCACCTGCCATGACTGCATATTTTCCGTCTGGCGATTTCACTGCAACATGGAAGCCAATGTTGCTGATGGTTTTCCAGTTCAATCCACCATCGGTCGAAATATCAACACCTGAAGTTCCGCATGACAAAACTGTTGACTTTGACAAATAAACCACAGCGCTTTTGTATCCTGCTGGTGGTGTGATGGGTTGACTAAATGTTACTTTGGGGTAGAGTGAAAAAAGCAGGATGGCACTATCGCTCCTTTTATCGTTGGCAAAATCTCCACCA
>JAURJU010000030.1 GCA_030832085.1 Chitinophagales bacterium
TAGCCAAGATTGCGAAAAACTTTTTCATTCTTTTGGGTTTTTGAATGTTAAAATTGAATAATTGTGAATTAATACGCGAAGTAAAAGAAAGTAACCCGAAATTTAAAAGATTTTTTTTTGTTCTTTTGTGGGTTACAAAAATGCCCTAAGGGTATTATAAAAAGAATATTGTGGCAATTACAGAACAGGAAATTGGGGTATTCAGGTCCATTGGCAACAACGACAAGGCTGCTATCGAGGCTGTTTACAAGGAAAACTACAGCCTGATTCAACATTTTGTCATCAACAACAATGGTACAGAGGACGATGCCAGGGATATTTTTCAGGAAGCCATGATGGTTCTGTATGAAAAATCAAGGTTACCGGAATTCGAGCTTACTTGTCAGATCAGGACCTATCTCTACTCCGTTTGCAGGAGATTGTGGCTCAAAAAACTACAATACTCCCGGAGGATTGAAACCCAGGTGGAAAATTTTGACAAGATTGTTCAGGTAGAAGAGGACATGGAAGAACATGACAAGTTGACCCGCCAATACCAGACCATGCGGGCAGCCATGGGGAAAATTGGGGAGCCCTGCAAAAGCCTGATTGAGGCCTTTTATGTCCACCGAAAAAATATGCTTGAAATTGCAGGTTTCTTCGGTTATACAAACGCAGACAACGCAAAGAACCAGAAATACAAATGTCTGGTCAGGCTGAAAAAGCTCTTCTTTGCTCAATATAAGAACGCTTAAGTAGATATATATGGATCAACTGCAATTGGCTGAAATTGTTGAAAGGTACCTGACAGGTGAGATGAATGCCGAGGAAAAGCAAGCTTTCGAAGAAATGCGAAAGAATAATCCAGAATTGGATCAAACCGTTGTGGAATATCATTTTTTCCTGGAAGAGATGGAGCGCTATGGTCAGGTCAGGAGGTTCAAATCAGCCCTCTATGACACCCACCACACCATGCAGGAGTCCGGTGAAATAAAGGAACTGCAACTGAAAACGGGGACGCGCATCATCAACATGTGGAACAAGTACAGGCGGGTTGTTGCTGTGGCGGCCTCTATCGCAGGTGTTACAGCACTTTTCATCAGTGGAATGATGACCCTTTTCACTCCCAAATCCCCCTTCAGGGATATTGAGGAGCTCAGAAGAAAAGTCAGCAACCTCGAAAAACAATCCAGCAGCCAACGTGCAGAATTCAATAAATTCAGGACAAAGATTGCACCGGGGTCAGATGTAAAATTCGGTGGCACCAGTTTCATGATTGATCCTAAAGGATACCTGGTCACCAGCTCACATGTCTTGAAAGGTGCAAAAAAAGTATATGTGCAAAGCATCCAGGGTGAAGATTTCCTCGCTGACATTGTTTACCAGGACGCCAATACCGATATAGCGGTCATCAAAATCAATGACAGGGATTTTGAATCCCCCAAACAATTGCCCTATGGCTTTACCCGCAACCAAACGGACCTGTCTGAAGCAGTCTATACCTTAGGTTACCCAAAGGATGAAATTGTGTACAACGAAGGGTACCTGAGTGCCAAAACCGGACTGGAGGGAGACACCATGTCTTGCCAAATCACCATTTCTGCAAACCCTGGCAACAGCGGTGGTCCTGTATTCAACAAAAATGGAGAGGTCATTGGGATCCTGAACGCGCGTCAGGCATCTGCAAATGGCGTCGTGTTTGCAACAAAGTCCAAAAATATTTTTCATCTTGTAGAAACCTTGAAAGAGGCCGACAAGGACATCAACATCAGGTTGCGTAACGCGTCCAGCATCAGGAACATCAACAGAACCCAACAGGTGAAGAAAGTGCAAGACCATGTTTACATGGTGAAAGTTGTGCTGGGTTAATTGCGCTGGTTACATCAATGCCACAAACCACTTGGGTATTCTCCGGCTTCCAGCAATTTGTCGATTCCAGCCTTTACTGCAGGGGCATCATTTTTATAGGTTACCCCAAACCAAATGGCGCTTGTGGGAATCACTTCTACCCTGCCTACGCCATCCCTGATAAATTGGTCTGCTACAATTGGAATGAAGAATTCTGATTTCTCTTCTTGTCCCCTTTCTGCAAGAAATTGTTGAAAAAGCCTGGATGAATATGCAAAGACAGAGGGATCGAAACACCAGAAATTCATGGAAACGATGGTGTCTTCGCTCAATTCAACCGGCTGCAACCCATCTTCACATCCAACAATGCCATATTTTTTAGAAATGTTCAATCGCTCGGTTACCCCAATAAGGTCCCCTGACGCATTGACGGTGCATACGCCCCTGTTAACGGTGCCGTGCTCAGAAAGTGTTTGCTTGAGTTGATAACCGATGATAGAATAATGCGTTTTGTTGCAATCGCCTGCAAGAAAATCATATGCCTTCACAAATGCATCCTGCCCATAAAAATCATCTGCATTGATTACAGCAAAAGGTTCATTGATCACATCCGCTGCACACAATACGGCATGTGCTGTCCCCCAAGGCTTGGCACGGTCTTCCCTGCGTTGATAGCCCTCAAGGTGTGCGTCCAGGTGTTGGTAAACGTAGGCCGTTTCAATTTTACCCCTCAATTTGGGTTCAAATATTGCCTTGAACTGTTCTGCAAAATCTTCCCTTATCACAAATACCACCTTTCCAAAACCTGCCCGAATGGCGTCATAGATGGAATAGTCCATGATGGTTTCGCCTTCAGGGCCAAACGCTTCGATCTGTTTCATTCCTCCATATCTGGAGGCCATACCGGCTGCAAGGATCAACAAAGATGGTTTCATTGGGGGAAATTTATGGCGCAAAATTAGCCCGAATTTTCATAGCACCAAAATGCGACCTTTGCAGTGTTCATGTTAGAAAAAAAGCTCATACAACACCTGGAAGACCCGGAGGTTCATGAATGGGGAATTGACGCTGCCGTATTGCGGCTGGACACACTTCATCCGGTCGTATCCGGAAATAAGATTTTCAAGCTCAAACACTATTTGAAAGAAGCCATCCGCCTTCAAAAGCAAAGCATCATCAGTTTTGGCGGAGCATTCTCCAATCACCTTGTGGCAACAGCTTTTGCAACAAAAGAAAACAATATGCAGTCCATTGGGTTTGTGCGGGGAGAAGCGCCCCAAAACTTGTCCGATAGTTTAATGGAGTGCAAGGAGTATGGCATGCAACTGAACTACCTGAGCAGAACATCCTTTGACAAGATTGACCTGGAAAGCTTTTCAGCAGCCCATCCCGACAGCATGGTCATTCCCCATGGCGGATATGGAAAGCTTGGGGTGGAAGGTGCAAAAGAAATCATGGAAATTCCTGGTGTCGAAAAATTTGATACCATCATGGCTGCTTGTGGAACCGGTACGATGGCGGCTGGTCTTTTGTCAGGGCTTGCAGCACACCAGCAATTGTTGCTGGTATCGGTTTTGAAAAATAATTTTAGCATCGTTGATGAAGTAGACCAATTGCTGAGGCATGTTGAAAATAAGAGCAGGCGTGTTGAATATGCTTTTGATCATCATGCTGGAGGATATGCCAAACAAAACAAAGCATTGTTGGAAACGATGAATCATTTCTATGCCATGCATGGGATACCAACAGATTTTGTTTACACAGGAAAGCTGGTACATGCATTTTACAGCATGCTGAGGGCCGGCAAGTTCAAAGCTGGTTCAAAACTGTTGTTGATTCACAGTGGAGGACTACAGGGAAACAGATCACTGAAAAACAATGAACTCAAATTTTAAACGAAGGGAATTATCTTTGTCATAGATGAGGGCTCCAAAAGAAAACATTTTCCTTTTTTTCGTTCTTGTGCTCATGGCAGTTCAATCCTCCAAGGCGCAGGACAGCCTACCCAACTTTACATTGACAGAAAGAAATGGCATGGTCATCATCGGCTGGCTCAACCCTTTTCCAGCGCTTTCACAATTGATCATACAGCGATCCACAGACTCCCTGAACGGGTTCAGGTCCATTGTTTCCATGCCGGACCCAACTTCGATATCAAACGGATTTGTGGACAGAAAACCAGGTGCTCCAAACAATTATTACCGGATTTATTGCGTCAACCCCGGTGGCCGCTATTTTTTTACAGCTTCAAAAAAAGTCAGTTTGCCTCAGCCAACAGTGCCCATCCCGGAAGTGCTCCCGAAAGAAAGCACTGACCAGGGAATGAGTGCTGTCACCAAGGAGTTGATCCCAAAACTGACCCCAGATAAGGCATTGAAAATAAAAAGAGTGCCTTTCAATGGCATGGAATTGGTAGGAAGACTGGACAGTGCCGTCAGCCAAAACGTTTTCAATCCCTCAGCACTTATTTTCACAAACAACGATGGCAACCTGATCATAGCCCTGCCGGATGCGGTAAAAAAGAAATTCAGCTTGCATGTTTACAAGGAAGATGGGACACCTCTTTTCAACATGAGAAACATCAAGGAAGTTCAGTTGCTGATTGACCGTTCAAATTTCTTTCACAGCGGGTGGTTCAAATATGAACTTTACGAAGGGGAAAGATTGAAGGAACAAAACCGGTTTTTTATCCCTCCGGAGCAACGATGATCCTGCACGCAAAAACCTTTTCAAAATTTTTAATGATCAATTGCCGAACTTCTTCCATGTCCACATCATGGCCCAACTCTTTTTGCAATGAAGTGACCTGCTTATCCGGAATGCCACAAGGAACAATAGAATTGAAGTAATTGAGATCGGTATTTACATTGAGCGCAAACCCATGCATGGTTACCCACCTGCTGCACCGCACACCCATTGCACAAATTTTTCTGGCCTTCATTTTGTTGCCGGGATCGAGCCAAACCCCTGTTTCTCCAGGACTCCTGTCGCCCTTGATTCCATAATGTAACAACGTGAGGATGATCACATCCTCCAGGTACCTGAGGTATTTTCCAATGTCAGTAAAAAATTTTTCCAGATCAAGGATGGGATAACCCACCACCTGGCCAGGCCCATGAAAAGTGATGTCACCCCCCCTGTTGGTTGGATAATATCCGATGTTTCGCTTGGCCAGTTCCTCTTTGCTGATCAGCACATGTTCCTCCTTACCGCTTTTCCCAAGCGTATAGACGGGAAGATGTTCACAAAACAAGAGGTGATGCCTTGTTTCTCCAGCATCCTCTCCTTTTGCGAGCCTGATTTTTTTTGCAGTATTTTCCTGCAACAAGCTGTCCTGGAAGTGCCAGGCCTCGCCATATTCAATGATTCCCAGGTTCTTGATATAAACCGCTTGCTGCATGTTCTTTCAATTGGTGTACAAAGGCGTTAACTTTGCAAAAATACGCATTATGCCGCAGGAGAACAGCAATGATATGGTGAACGAGGATATGGTAGAACAGGGCTCGGAAGATTTGTACGAAAGGCTTGCCATTGAAGTGGACAAGGGACAGGAGCCGTTGCGCATTGACAAGTTCCTGCTGAACAGGGTTGTCAACACATCGCGGAATAAAATTCAACGTGCCATCGACAATGGAATGGTACTGGTCAACAACCAACCCGTTAAGGCAAACTACAAGGTCAAGCCCACTGACCAAATCATCTTTTACTCCGACACCGATCCTGTAACATATGAAATCATTCCTGAAAAACTGCCACTGAACATCGTTTACGAGGATGACCATGTCTTGCTGATCAACAAACCGGCCGGAATGGTGGTGCATCCGGGTTCTGGCAATTTCAGCGGAACGCTGATCAATGGTGTAGCATGGCACTTGCGCGAACAACAACCGGACCTTGATGAAAGTAAACTTCCACGGTTTGGCATGGTGCACAGGATTGATAAAAACACTACAGGGCTGATTGTCTTGGCAAAATCTGAATTGGCAGCTGTAAAGCTTGCCAAACAATTCTTTGACCATACCGTAAAAAGAAGGTATATCGCCCTGGTATGGGGGAATTTCGAAGAAACGGAGGGAACCATAACAGGAAATATTGGAAGGCATCCCCGTTTCAGAAAACTGATGGATGTGTTCCCGGATGGAGATTACGGAAAGGAAGCCACAACGCATTATACGGTGTTGGAAGACCTCAAGTATGTAAGTTTGGTGGAATGCAGGCTCGAAACGGGAAGAACCCACCAGATCAGGGTTCACATGCAACACCGTGGACACCCCCTTTTCAATGATGATGTGTATGGAGGCGACAGGGTGGTAAAAGGAACCGTTTTTACAAAGTACAAGCAGTTTGTCGACAATTGTTTTGACCTCTGCAAAAGACAGGCATTGCATGCAAAAACACTGGGATTCATTCACCCGGCTACAGGTGAAGAGATGCTTTTTGAAAGTGAACTGGCTGATGACATGAAAGCCGTAATCCAAAAATGGAGGGCCTATTCAAACAATGCTCAGTTGGCATCAAGATCATAAATGGTTGCAGTAAACAACCCGCGCTCCTTTCCTTTTATCAGTACACCCCAATTGCCATCGTATCGGATAACCTTGGGATAAAGGTAGTTGCCCATTTTACCAATCTCGACGTGCATGGTAACATTGAACCTGTATAACCCGGCATTATAGCTCATGCTATAGTTGCGTGCCATGACTTCGAAACTGTCGTAGTTGAACCAGGTGGTCATTTCATCAATGACCACATCGTCTTTTTTGTAAAAGGCCAACCCATCTTTTATTTTCAACACAAAGAGATAGGCAGGCTTGCCATGGTAGTCCTGGATGTCTATGCTGAAATCATAGAGATCAGAGTGTCCTTTGTCAAAAACTTTTACCTTGTCCCCCATCAGTGGAATTCCCGGAATGTCCTTTCCAGGGTTGAAAAACAACATCTTCAATTGCTCCTTGTGCTTGTCAAGCCCCCTCTTTCCCTTGAGGGAGAGGTTGATGTCCCGAATGACATTGGACTGTCCGCATACGGTGTCTTTTGAGAAAAAAAGTGAGGCGTAGAGTTCAGCAGTGTAATAGTTGTAGTTGCCGCGGGCGGTATAAAAATCACCGGTAGTCTTTTCTTCCAAGACCTTGGTTACACGACAGGATTTGGAGGCCCACTGCCTTGTTTTGCTGAACAGGCTGGCTTCAACTTTTCCCTTTTTATCAAACATGCGCACATCGTTCAGTGTGGAATAGTTGAGGACCCTCAGGTTTTTGAATGCCTTGTAAAAACTGGTATCGTTTTCAACACGCTTGATGAAACCAGGCACATTTGTTCCACTCCTGATGACGACAGGAGAAAGTGTTACCTGTCGGCCTTCCGTGCTGACAACGCTGTCCTTCAACTGTGCGTACAACAAAGACGGCAGCACGTGCAATAAAAACAAAACGAATATTATCCTGCACTTCATCCATGCAAAAATACAACCTATACGCCCAGGATTATTTTTTGTTTCCCGTTTGTTGGATTTCGCGATTCATTTCCATGATGTCCACCGGTTGGGAGAAATCACCCAACAACCATTTGCTGAAATAATCACCCATTTGCCAGAAAAAATACTCCGTCATTTCTCCGTATCCATGGCGCTGTCCTGGCAGCAAAACCAGGTCAAAACGTTTATTGGCCTTGATCAGTGCGTTGGCCATCCGGATGGTATTTGCAGGATGTACATTGTTGTCAATATCCCCATGCGAAAGCATCAAGTGTCCTTTCAGGTTCTTGGCCAATTCGGAATTTTTTTCAATGGCATACAGAAAACTGGTATCCCCCTTTTCTGAAACCTGCTCCTTTACTCCGTTGTGTTTTTCACTCCACCACCTGTTGTAAATATTGTTCTCATGGTTTCCTGCTGAAGAAACAGCAACCTTGAAAAAATCAGGATAGACCAACATCGCAGCCGTTGACATGAAGCCGCCGCCGGAATGCCCATGGATGCCTACACGAGCAACATCGATATAGTTGAAACGTTGCGCCAGCTGTTCAATCACTGTTTTCTTGTCCGCCAATCCATAATCGCGCAGGTTCCCGTATCCATAATTGTGGTACCATTTTGACCTAGAGGGATGCCCTCCACGGTTTCCGAGTGTAACAACAATAAAGCCAAACTGGGCCAACCGATCCACCCGGTCCATACTGCGGCCAAATGCCTTGTTCACGGCTTCTGTCTGAGGACCAGGGTATACATAGGCAATGATGGGATATTTTTTGGTGGAATCAAAATCAAAGGGCTTGTATACCACACCATACAAATCGGTGATACCGTCATCCGCCTTTGCAACGAAGGGTTCCGGAAACTTGTACCCGGCACGTTGCAGTGCAGAAAGATCAGCTTTTTCAAGATCCATGATCTTTTTTCCTGTTGCATCAAAAAGGGCTGATTCAGGAGTCGTATTTACCCTCGAATAGTTGTCAACAAAATATCGCTTTGTATCGTCTAAACTGACGGCGTGGTCTTGGTCGCCAGGGTTGAGCAATTTCAAGCCACTGCCATCCAATCCGGATCGGTACAAATGCAGGTAATAGGGATCCTCACCAACTTCCTTTCCATTTGCAGTAAAAAAAACTGTTCTTGACTTGTCATCCACATCCTCCACTTCTTCAACATGCCAGGGACCAGCAGTCACCTGCGCTTTCATTCTGCCTGAAGAATCATAGAGGTAGAGGTGCCCCCAGCCATCCCTTTCACTCCAGTGGATGAATTCTTTTCCATTGTTGAAAAACAATGGCCTGCGCATTTCAACATAGGTATTCATGCGCTCTTCAACGAGTACTTTCACCTGGTTGCTGACGACATCGAGCACACAAAGGTCAATGCGCTTCAAGTCTCGACTGGTGCGGTTGAAATACAATTTTGTGTCATTCCCCATCCAGATCATTGGGCGGTGTTCATTGTCCCGGTTGCGCTTTTCAACATTGGCAGACCATATACCAATCTCCTGGTCTTTGAACTGGGAAGCATTGATTTTCACCGTTTTTTTGGAGACCATGTCAACAAGGATCATTTCCCGTACAGGCGCCTCTTTTTCACCTGGCATATGGTATTTGTAGGTCTCCAGGGTTGGACGAGGTTCTGCAATGCTGTTGATGACCCAAAGATCTTTGACATTCCTGCTGTCGGTTCTTGTGACCACAAAATGTCTCGAATCGGGAGACCACATCACTCCTGCAAATTTTCTTTTTTTACGGCTGGCAAACTTTTCATTGTTGGTCTCGCCATATGACTCTCCAAATCCATAATTTTCAATGCCATCGGTAGTGAGCTTCTCCTCCACAATGGTGCTGTCATCCTCCTTTGCCATTGCCTTTCTCAGGTTGGCAGAGTCCATCCTGTACAAATTGAATTCCCTCGCAAAAACCACCCACTGCTGATCCGGTGAAACATTTGCCCATGAAGGCTTTGGCGTTGGCTTCTTGTGATCAATCAATTCTACAAGTGAGTCTGCTGAAATATTGTATTGAAAATAAAATACCTTTTTCTCTTTGGTTGATGGTCCTTTCTTGGTGGTATCTTTTTTCTCGATATCCAATGTACTTTTTACTTCAAACTGTATCCAGTTTTCATCTTTTACAAATTTGAGGTTGTCAATGGAAAGGTGCTTGCCATCGAATGGATCCTTTACAATTCTTGTGATGGATGCAGCAAGTTTGTCATTGTCAAACATGGGAACCCTGGTCATCTTTACAGGATCAACCACGTACCATTTTTTTCCTGCAGTTGTTTCATAGGTATACCAAAACTTAACACCGCCTTTCATCCAACGGGGATCAACGGCAGTTGAAAACAGCATTTTCTCCAACTTTTTGGGAGAAAACCTTGCAGCAAGTTCGTAGTTGGACTTGCTTGCAGGAAACTGTTGTGCAATGGCATTGAAAGAAATGGCAAGCAGTAGGATACAATAAAAAATCTTTTTCATGCAGCTGGTTTTCGGTTCTGCATAAAGATAATTGCATTTTGGCTAAATTCGGGTTCATACCAGCAAGATGAAAAAGCTTTTTACCACACTATTCTTTCTGACCGCCATGATGCAACACAGCAAAGCACAAAAGACCCTGAGCTTTCTTGCCTTGGGGGACTCCTACACGATAGGTGAAAGTGTTCCGGTTTACCAATCATTCCCATACCAGACGGTACAACTGTTGCGGAAGAAAGGAATAGCCGTACATGCGGCTGAAATTGTTGCAAAAACCGGGTGGACCACAGATGAATTGATGGCCGGCATTGAAAAGACTGTGTTCGAAAAAAATTATGACATGGTAACGCTGCTCATCGGCGTCAACAACCAATACAGGGGTAAAAGTCCTGATGCCTATGCCATAGAATTTGAGGCACTGCTCAAGAAAGCCATTGCTTTTGCTGCAGGAAAGAAACAACAGGTATTTGTATTGAGCATCCCAGATTGGGGAGCAACGCCATTTGCCGAGGGCAGGGACAGGAAAAAAATTGCGGCAGAAATTGATCTTTTCAACAACATCAACAAAAAAATCACTGAGGCACAGGGAATCACGTATATCTCTATTACTCAAGGAACAAGAGAGATATCCTCAAATCCGTTGCTGGTGGCGAAGGATGGTCTGCACCCCTCAGGGGATGAATATGCAAGGTGAGCGCAAAAACTCAGTCTGGCGGTCATGGTATCAATCCGGCCATAGCCTATTGAGCAGATCTTTGATGATCTTGAAAGCGAACAGGCCAACAAATACAGCGATGCCTGCACGGATTTCTAGTTTGTATTTTTGAAGGAAATTTCTAAATTGGTTGTTCATTGTTGTGGCAGTTAAGAAAGGTTATGGATTCATTTTTGTTTGTCAAAGATAGGCTGCCATTTCATTGGCATATGCATTTGCCCTTGCGCCGGCCACCTCAGCAAAATCAGTGCCAGCAGATGCAAAAATGATGTCCCGGCTGACATTGACAAGCAATCCCACATCCTTGTTCATGGCTTTTTGTGAAACCTCTGCCAAGCTTCCTCCCTGTGCGCCGACACCTGGGACCAAAAAGAAATGGTCCGGTGATATTTTCCTAAGGTTGATGAACTCGTCCGACCTTGTTGCACCTACAACAAACATTAGATTTTCTGTAGACCCCCAACCCGCAACTGTTTTAACGACATTCTCGTAAACGCGTTCGCCACCCTTCAGCTCCTTCAACTCGACATCAGCTGCACCAGGGTTGGATGTCAAGCCCAGGACGATGCCCCATTTGTCCTCGAATTGCAAGAAAGGTTTTACGCTGTCTTCGCCCATGTAGGGCGCAATGGTAATGGCATCAAAAGGAAGATTTTTCAAAAATGCAATGGCATATTGTGTTGCCGTATTCCCTATGTCACCGCGCTTTGCATCGGCAATTTTAAAATGCGTTTCCGGAATGTATTTCACCGTCTTTTCCATGGATGCCCATCCTGCCAATCCTTGTGACTCATAGAAGGCAGTATTGATTTTGTAAGAAACGCAAAAATCCGCGGTTGCATCAATAATGGCCTTGTTGAAGGCAAAAACAGGATCGTCCTCATGCCGCAAACAATCCGGGATTTTGCTCGCATCAGTATCCAGCCCAACACAGAGGTATGATTTTTTTTGTCTTATCTGATTGACGAGGTATTGCTTGTTCATGTTAAATGCTTGTCAATTAAATATGTGTATGGTTTGGTGCAGTCCATTCATCAATTGAATAAACTTCCAGCATTGCTTCTTTGAGTGCCTGAGAGAATTGCCATACCTCGGTATAGGTATTGTACAATGGAACAGGTGCCAGTCTGATCACATTGGGTTCCCTCCAGTCAACCATGAATCCCTTTTCAAAAAGCAGATCATAGATCTTTCTGCCATCCGTGTTGAACAACAGTGACACCTGGCATCCTTTTGAATCAGGCGTCAAACAAATAAAATGCTTATCCCCAAGTGTTGCGATCAATCCTGAAAGCCACGCTTTCATGATTTCCTGTTTTGCAAGTATGTTCCTCCACCCGGCTTTTTCAAAAACATCAAGGGATGCTTTAAGGCTGGCATAGAGCAACATGGAAGGAGTACTCAATTGCCAACCGGTTGCATCAGTTTCAGGCAGAAAATGTTTGTCCATCTTGAAGCGCTCATCAGCACGATGTCCCCACCACCCTGCCAGTCTTTTGAGCCCATTGTTCCCGTGGTGGCGTTCATGGATGAACACAGCCCCAACTGCTCCAGGGCCGGCATTCAGGTATTTGTAGGAACACCAACAGGCAAAATCGGCGTTCCAATTGTGCAGCTTCAAAGCTACATTTCCAATGGCATGTGCTAGATCAAATCCAACCTTTGCACCAGCAGCAATTGAAGACCTGCAGATGGATTCCAAATCAAACAGCTGACCGGTATAATAATTCAATCCACCCAAAAAAACCAGGGCAAGTTCATCTGCGTTTTTTTCAATTGCATGCAAAATGTCGTCATTGCTGATGATGGCGTTTTCATTCCCGGAATTGATTTCTATCAGGATCTCATCAGGGTCGAGCCCAAGGTGCTCCAAAAAAGAACTCACTGCATATTGGTCACTTGGAAAGGCCTTCGATTCTACGAGAATTTTTTTTCTTCTTCCGCTGGGATTGTAAAAGCTGACCAACATGAGGTGGATATTGACCGTCAGTTGGTTCATCACGCTTATTTCGTTTGGCTTTGTGCCTGCCAATTGAGACAATGTTCCCAGCATGGATGCATGCATGTCAAGCCATGGCTTTTCTCCTCGAAAAAAGGATTCAACCCCTTCTTCTGCCCACTGTTGTAAAACTGCATTGATGGCTGATCCGGTATTGCGGGGTTGAAGGCCCAGTGAGTTTCCCAAAAAGTAGGCCCTTTGTTTCCCATTGTGCTCAGGAATCAAAAACTGATGCCTGAAATCCTTCAATGGATCAGCAGCATCAAGGTATTGTGCATTTGCCTGGCTGAATTCAAGTTGCTTCATTGGTCAGATGCTTCCGGTTCTGCCACCATCAACAGGGATGCAGATTCCATTGAGGTAAGAAGCTGCAGGTGATGCAACAAATGCAGCAACAGCAGCAATTTCTGATGGGGTTCCAAATCTTTTTGCAGGTACTGAGTTTCTCATCCGCTCTTGCATCGCAGATTTTTCAATGTTTTCCCTCGCTGCAAAACTTTCGGCTACTGCCTCCAATCGTGGAGTGGAAATAAAACCAGGCAAAAGACTGTTCACGGTGATGCCAAAGGACGCCAATTCATTCGACATGGTTTTTGCCCATGAAGCAACAGCTCCACGAATGGTATTGGAAACACCCAGGTTATCGAGCGGAATCCTTACAGATGTTGAAATGACATTGATGATCCTGCCCCATCCATTGCGCTTCATCGATGGGATAACGGCCTGGGCAAGAATATGGTTACAGACCAAATGTTGGCTGAATGCTGCCTGAAAAGCCATTGGATCAGCAGTTGTGATGGGCCCTGCAGAAGGCCCTCCTGTATTGTTGATCAAAATATCAACATCATGTATCTGCGTAAGCTGCTCCAACAATTTTTTCAAGGCATCAACATCGGTGAAATCAACTGCATGAAATTCATGGCGCTGGCCATGAGGCGTGGCGAGTTCTGATATGGCCTGATGAAGAGCTTCTGCATTTCTTGACAACAATATACAGGTTGCGCCAAGTGAGGACAATTCCTGGGCAATGGCCTTGCCAATTCCTTGTGAACTGCCACAAACCAATGCTGTTTTATGTTGTAGGGAAAGCTCCATCGTGTTTATTGCTCTTCTTCCATTTCACTTCTGATCTGGTCTGAGACTGTGACAAGAACCTTGTCAATCCTTCGGCCGTCCATGTCCATGATCTCAATGCCAAAACCTTTCCATTCAAAATGTTCACCTGTCTCCGGAATATGTTCAAGGTTGTGCAGAATGAACCCTGCCAATGTATCAAATTCCTGCTCTCCCTCGTTCATCCAGTCTGCTTTTTCAAATCTTGTCAGGAAATCATAAAAGGGAATCTGTGCGTCAACAAGAAAGCTTCCATCCTCACGTTCTATAATTTCATAGTCCTGCAAATCGTGTTGCGGAAGGTCGCCCACAATGGCCTCCAGGAGATCATTCAAGGTCACAAGACCCAACAGGGTTCCATATTCATCCACAACAAAACTTGTATGAATTTTCGATGCCTTGAATTTTTCCAACAATTGGTATGGACTGATGTTTTCAGGAACAAAAAGGGGGTCTTTCATCGTATGCTTGAAAGAGACTTCATCGGGTGTAACATACATGTCCTTGATCGAAACAATGCCTTTTACCTGGTCGATGGATTTATCGCAAACGGGATATACCGAGTGCGGCTCCTGCAGTATTTTCTCGCGGATGCTTTGCTCGTTGTCGTTGACATCAAACCATATCACATCACTTCTATGGGTCATCAGCGAAGTAACATTCCGGTCTCCCAAATGAAATACCCTTTGGATGATTTCCTGCTCTGTCGCTTCAATTGCGCCATGCTCCGTACCTTCATTGATGATTGCCTTTATCTCTTCTTCCGTAACCTGGGAATCATCGGTCCGAACCCTAAGGATGCGCATGATCAGTGAAGTGGTATTTACAAGCAACCATACAAATGGATGCGCTATTCTTGAAATCAGCCGCATCGGAGCTGCTACACTTTTTGCAATATTTTCAGGATTTGAGAGGCCAAGACGCTTTGGCACCAGCTCTCCAAAAACAAGAGAGAAAAAGGTGATGATGATGACAACTGCTGCAGTTGCAATTCCAGTGCTGTAGGCTGCAAAAGCAGGAAACCCATTCAGGAATTCCGCTACATCATCTACAATCTTATCGCCAGAAAATATACCGGTCAGGATGCCAATTGTTGTAATGCCTATTTGCACTGTCGATAAAAAAGAGTCAGGCTTTTGGGCCAAGGTCAGTGCATGTTTTGCCCTTGAATCCCCTTTGTTGGCCTGCCCCTCAAGCCGGGCTTTTCGTGCAGAAACAAGTGCAATTTCTGCCATGGAAAAAAAACCATTGACCAGAATAAGAAAGAACAGAATCAGCAACTCGTTCATATTGTATATTGGTGTAAAGATAGGGCCTGCCGGGTGATTTGTGCACCGCCCCATCCAAAAACTATCCCCAAAAAAGCCCCAACCAGCACATCAGAAGGATAGTGGACCCCAACATACACCTGGGCATATGCAATGGAAAAAGCCCATGCATAGAGCAGCATGAACCACCGAGAAAATCCCTTCATTATGGATACAACAAAGGTTGCGAAAGCGAAGTGATTGACGGCATGGGAAGAAGTGAAACTGCCATTAGCGCCACAGTAACGGGCTAAAAACCTGATTTGCCCGGCCATGAAGGGATCGCGACATGGCCTTGGGCGGGCAAAAAAAGGCTTGATGAGATGGCTGCTGACAAGATCAGAAAAAGCAACGAGTGCAATTGCACCCATCACAAACCAGATGGCTTTCTTGCCGAAAACCTGGTATGCAAAAAGCATGATGAACAAGTAAACGGGTACATGAAAAATGGATTCCCTGATAAAAAGGGCAACAGTGTCCAACAGAGGATGAACCATTTCACGGTTGACCATCAACATCAATTGATAGTCCAGGTGCAATGCCTTTTGTGGCAATGACATCAGGATAGTTTGCAAAATGGCCATGAGGCAAAATTAAGCAGTATTTACAGGAATTGGCATTGAAGAAAAATTAATAAAAATCATTATCCCAGCATAAACCCAAGACAGACGATGATTAATTGACAGAACTGCCATTTTTTTGTAATTTTGCGTCCTTAAAACACAGAATTTTGGCATTGATTAAAAGCATCTCGGGTATCAGGGGAACGATTGGGGGAAAACCTGGAGATTCACTTTCTCCAATGGATGTTGTCAAGTATACGGCAGCATTCGGGCAATGGGCAATGGGCAACGGCAATAAAAAAATCATCATTGGGAGAGATGGCAGGATAAGTGGCCCCATGATTTCTGGACTTGTTGCACAAACTTTGGTTGCAATGGGTGCCGAAGTCATCGACCTTGGCTTATCAACAACTCCCACAGTAGAATTTGAAGTGGCGGCTGAACAAGCAGCAGGAGGAATCATCATCACTGCCAGCCACAATCCGAAAGAATGGAATGCCCTGAAATTGTTGAACGAGAAAGGGGAATTCATCAGTGCGGAAGTTGGCGCCCAAATTCTCAACAGCGCCGAACTGGGTGATATCCACTTTTCTACAGTAGACAAGGCTGGCAGCATCACAACAAAGCAGCAGCATGCCGACAGGCATATTGATGCCATCGTTGATCATGCCCTCGTCAACAAGAACGCAATTGAGCAACATAAACTGAAAATAGTGGTTGACGCAATCAACAGCAGCGGCGCAATTTTCGTTCCCTTGCTCCTGAAAAAACTTGGCATCCCGGAACAGAATATCATCATGCTGAACGCTGAGGTAAATGGGAAATTTGCACACAATCCAGAACCCCTGCCACAACACCTGAATCAACTTTCCGCAGCAGTGGTTTCCAACAAAGCTGATTTGGGCATTTCAGTAGATCCCGACGTAGACAGGCTTGTGCTGGTTTGTGAGGATGGATCAATGTTTGGTGAAGAATATACACTTGTGGCAGTAGCAGACTATGTGCTCAGCAAGACCAAAGGAGATACCGTTAGCAACCTTTCATCCACAAAGGCATTAAAGGATATTACGGAAAAACATGGTGGCAAATACCATGCCGCAGCAGTCGGTGAAGTGAATGTTGTGCTGAAAATGAAGGAAGTTGGCGCAGTCATTGGTGGAGAGGGCAATGGTGGCATTATCGTACCAGATTTCCATTACGGGAGGGACGCACTCATTGGCATAGCATTGTTCCTTACCCATCTCTCCCAATCAGGAAAAACGGTAAAGCAACTCCGCAGCAGTTATCCGGATTACTTTATCAGCAAAAACAAAATTGAGTTGGATGACAACACAGACCTTAACATTGTTTTTGAAAGACTAAAGGACAAATACAAATCCAATCCCTTGAATACCATAGATGGGCTAAGGATTGAGTTTGACAACGATTGGGTTCACCTGAGGCCAAGCAATACCGAGCCCATCATCAGGATCATTGCAGAAAGCAACTTTGAGATCACTGCAAACAATATCGCATCAAAATTGATAAGGGACATACAGGAGTCCCTGTAAACCCTGTTTCGTATATTTGAAAAAACAGGCTGGAAGATGACTCCAAGGATTTACTTTGACAATGCAGCAACTACTCCTATGGACCCAAGGGTATTTGATGCAATGACACCCTATTTTACCGAACATTTTGGAAATCCCTCTTCCATCTATTCTTATGGAAGAGAAAACAGGCTTGCCATCGAAAAGGCAAGAAAGTCAGTAGCAGCGACCCTTCACGCACACCCATCTGAAATATTTTTCACCAGTGGGGGAACAGAAAGCAGCAATACCGCAATTTTTGCAGCGATAAAAGAATTGGGATGCAAAAGAATCATCAGTTCCCCCATTGAACACCATGCAACCTTGCATACCTGCAATTTCATTGCTGAAAGGGGTGATGCCAGCCTGGAGCTGATAAAAATCCTTCCGAATGGTCATGTTGACCTCGAAGACCTTGAGCATTTGCTTTCATCATCATCGGAAAAAACACTGGTCACGTTGATGCATGCCAACAATGAAATCGGGAACATCACAGACATCAAAAGAGTGGGAGCGCTCACCCAAAAATACAATGCAATTTTTCATGCGGATACAGTTCAGACAGTAGGACATTTCCCCATTGACCTTTCAACCATCCATGTTGATTTCATCACAGGTGCCAGCCATAAATTTCATGGGCCAAAAGGAGTTGGAATCCTCTACATCAACGCAAAGAACAAGGTTAATCCATTCATCCATGGTGGCGGACAGGAAAGAAACATGAGAGCAGGTACAGAAAACATTTATGGGATTGTGGGGTTTGCCAAGGCCCTGGAAATAAGCATGCAAAACCATGATGAGGAAAAAAGACAGATAAGAGGATTGAAAACCTACCTCATGGAATCGCTGAAAGGCAAAATCAAGGGCGTGGTGTTCAACGGTGATCCAACAGGGGACAGCTTATACACCGTCTTGAGTGTGGGATTCCCAAAGACGGAAAAAACAGAAATGCTGCTTTTCAATTTGGACATCAGAAACATATGCGTTTCTGGAGGAAGTGCCTGCAGCAGTGGAGCCAACCAGGGTTCTCATGTCATCAATGCATTGTCCTTGCCGGACCAATCAACCGTAAGGTTCTCCTTTAGCAAATACAATACCCAACAGGAAGTTGACTTGTTGATGGATGCGCTCAGCGACCTGGTATGATCAATTGATTTTTTTCTTGATTTCACTCAAAATCACCAGCGCTTCAACGGGAGTAAGGTTGTTGATATCAATACCATTCATGATTTGTCGAATTCCTGCAAAGACTTCTGTATGGGCATCAAAGATGGACAATTGGACTTCAGGAACTTCTGAGCCCCCCGCTGGTGAAATCTTGAGCTCTTGTTTCTTTTCCAAGTCCCTGAGCAGTGCTTCTGCCCTTTTGATCAAGGCTGTTGGCATGCCAGCCATTTGTGCAACATGAATACCAAAACTGTGCGTACTTCCTCCTGGCGAAAGCTTGCGTAAAAAAATCACCTTGTTATCGACTTCTTTGTGTGTAATGTGAAAGTTTCTGACCCTTGGAAGATGAAGATCAAGTCCATTCATTTCATGATAATGTGTTGCAAACAACGTCTTGGGACGCTGAACCGCATCATGAAGAAATTCAGCAATGCTACAGGCAATCGAGATGCCATCATAAGTGGATGTTCCTCTTCCAATTTCATCCAGGATAACCAAACTTCTGGATGAAATATTGTTGATGATGCTGGCAGTCTCATTCATTTCAACCATAAAAGTTGACTCCCCCCCACTGAGGTTATCCGTTGCCCCTACCCTTGTAAAAATCTTGTCGGTAAGTGGGATTTTTGCTGCGGTTGCTGGAACATAGCTTCCCATGTGTGCCATCAGGGCAATGATTGCGGTTTGTCTGAGCAAGGCACTCTTACCGCTCATGTTTGGTCCCGTCAGGATGATCAGTTGGCATTCCTCCTGGTCAAGCAAGACATCGTTGGAAACATAGGTATTCCCTGGCTTTAAAATATTTTCTATGACTGGATGCCGGCCTGCAATGATCCGCAAGTCACCACCTTCATGAATTTCAGGCCTGCAATATCTGTATTGCTGTGCATTTGTTGCAAAAGCTGAAAGGCAATCTATAACTGCGATCACATGTGCATTTTGTTGCATCGGCACAATGTACTCCTGCAAAGCGTTCAACAGTTGGTCATAAATAACTGACTCCAACTGCAAGATTTTATCTTCAGCCCCGATTATTTTCTCCTCGTATTCTTTTAATTCCGGGGTAATATACCTTTCTCCATTGGTCAAGGTTTGCTTGCGAATCCAATCAGCAGGAACCTTGTTTTTGTGAGCATTGCTAACTTCAAGGTAGTAGCCGAATACATTGTTGAACCCAATTTTCAGGGAACTGATACCGGTGTTGAAGGCTTCCCGTTGTTGAATTTCCACCAGTACATTTTTACCCCCTGAAGCAAGACTTCGATAGTGGTCCAGATCCGAATGAACCCCGTTGGCAATATATCCACCCTTTGCGGTCAATGCAGGTGCGTCTTCCGAAATTTCCTTGACAATTTTCCCTTGAATATCGGGGCAGCCGTTGAGCTTTTCTGCCAACCGCACCAGGTATGCATCATCCAGCTCACTGGCAAGCGCTTTGATCAGTTCAACTTGTTCCAATCCCCTTGCCAGCTGCAACATTTCTCGGGGACCGATCTTTTTCGATGGAATTTTACTGACAAGGCGTTCTATGTCTCCGCAGCGTTTAATGTGCTGCTGCATTGCTATTTTCCATTCGTTGTTCCCTACAATGGCAGTAACCAGGTTCAAACGTTCATCTATCTGTGACTTCCCAAGAAGTGGCATCAGCAACCATCGTTTCATCAGCCTTGCCCCCATGGGTGAAACAGTGCTGTCAATGGTCTTCAACAAAGTTGTCCCTTCCATTGCAGGGGATTGAACAAGCTCCAAGTTTCTGAGGGTAAACTGATCCATCCACAAGTATTCGTCCCTGTTGATCCTGTGAATGGTTGAAATGTGGCTTGTATTGGGATGCGCAGTATCTCCAAGGTAATGCAAGACCGCACCAGCAGCTATGGTGCCTTCTGCCATGTCGTCAATGCCATAGCCCTTGAGAGAATGGGTTCCAAAATGCCTCAACAGTCCCTCAGTGGCATACCTGAGATCAAAGATCCAGGGATCCAGTCCGTAACCATACATTTTTTTACCCAAGTGCTCACCAATGTTGGTCTGGAATCCTTTTTGAAAAACAATTTCTGCTGGTTGAAAAGTCTGCAGCAGTTTATCGGTGTATTCGGCATCGCCTTGTGCAACAAAAAACTCGCCGGTTGAAATGTCCAAAAAAGAAATCCCGTTGGCCTTTTCGCCAAAATGGATGCCCGCAAGAAAATTATTGCTGTTGTGCTCAAGCAACTTGTCGTGTGTGGCCAATCCAGGCGTAACCATTTCCGTTACCCCCCTTTTCACTATCCCCTTTGCCAACTTGGGATCTTCCAACTGGTCGCAAATGGCAACACGATAACCTGCTTTGACCAGTTTGTGCAGATAAGTATCAAGAGAATGGTGAGGAAACCCGGCAAGTTCTAGTGTTGAAGCAGCCCCGTTGTTCCGTTTGGTCAGGGTGATGCCCAAAACTGAGGAAGATTTTATGGCGTCCTCCCCAAAGGTTTCATAAAAGTCCCCTACCCTGAACAGCAAAATCGCATCCGGGTATTTCTGTTTGATCGCCCGATGCTGCTGCATCAATGGAGTATCATGGACATTTTTACTCATGTTTAAAAATTGAAGCCTCGTGACAAAAGTACGAAAGCGCACGATGAGATGTAAAATATATTGTAGAAGAAAGGAATCATTGAGGCCCAGGGAGCAATGGTCATGAAAACAGGTAATTGTTCTCATGTTGCACCGGAGTGAGTTTAGGTAGTTTCATAAAAACTTACATGTCTTCGGCCGGCAAAATAAAAACCTCGTTTACATTCCGGAACAAGCCTGTATTGATAAAAGGCGGAAATATCTATTTTTCCACCCTCGATGAAATGATTGACAATGCAAGGCAAACCATTCAATTGCAAGTCTACATTTTCGAAGAGGACGCAACAGGCAAGCATGTTGCCGAAAAACTGATCAATGCAGCATTGAGAAAAGTACAGGTGCAGGTATTGCTTGACGGGTACGCATCAAGAGGACTATCAAATGGCTTCAAAAATCGCATGCGGGAAAGTGGGATAAAATTAAGGTTCTTTGAGCCCATTCTAAAAGGGGGAAATTTTTATTTTGGCCGAAGGCTGCACCATAAAATCATGGTTTGTGACGGCAGAACATCGATGGTAGGCGGTATCAATATTTCGGACCGATACAATGATATCCAAGGCGAACCTGCATGGCTGGATTGGGCCATCATGGTTGAGGGAGAGGCTTCTCATGAATTGTTCAAGTTGTGCAATTCTTTCTTTGCCAAAAAACCAGAAGACATGGTTAGACTTAGCACGCAGGAAATTGCAAATACACCCAAGATCGATGCAGATTGTCCCATCAGGTTAAGAAGAAATGATTGGGTCATGGGGAAAAATCAAATTTCAACCAGCTACCTGGAAATGTTCAGGAATGCAAAAAATGAGATCATCATCATGTCAAGCTACTTCATTCCAGGCAATATATTTAGAAAAAACATGGTCAAGTCTTTGAAGAAAGGGGTAAAAATAAAACTGATTCTTGCGGGAATTTCTGATGTGGGGATTGCAAAATATGCTGAGCGATATCTCTATAGATGGGCAGTAAGACATGGAATAGAGGTGCATGAATACAGACACAATATCCTTCATGGAAAAGTAGCAGTCAGTGACGGAAGGTTTGTAACCATTGGGTCCTACAACATCAATGACATCAGTGCACTGGCAAGCATTGAGTTGAACCTTGACGTTGAAAACAGAGCTTTTGCAAGAACAGTACAGGAGCGGCTTGCGGTAATCGTCCAAAATGATTGCACCCGCATTTCTCCCATCAGTATCATCAGGACCTACAGGCGTTCTGAAAGATTGTTGCAATGGGTGTCCTATGAAACAATAAGACTTCTTTTCAATCTTTTCACGTTTTACTTTTCAAAAAACAAAGAGGAAAAATGACCAGCAATCAATTGGAATTGGCCACCAGGATCATGAAAAAGGGTGATGGTCATCATAACAATGCAGCAATACGGCCTTTAATTTCAATACAAAGAAATTGACATGACAGGGGAACTGAATGAACAACAAATCAATAATCTGCTTACCAGTCAGGCAATTGGAAGAATTGCATGCTGTGACGGGAAACACCCCTATATTGTTCCATTGACTTATTCATACGATGGCCAATACATTTACGGACAATCAACAGAAGGCCAAAAATTGGAATTGATGAGACAAAATCCAAACGTTTGTTTTCAAGTTGACATGTCAACGAATCTTGACAATTGGCAAAGTGCCGTTGTGTTTGGACAGTTTGAAGAACTAAAAGACGAAAAGGCAGAAACAGCGAGAGAACATCTCTTTTCAAAAGTTGTTCCGCTGACGACAGCATCTGTGATTCATCAACATGAACACTGGGAAGGAAGCGGCCATGAATTGTCTGATCAAACACGCATCAAACCCGTCATGTTTCGGATAAAGGTCAATGAAAAAAGTGGGAGATATGAAAAGCGATAAACGATGGAGGACAAATCGATATTCTTGGACAGGGAAGATGCCGGACGGCGCTTGGCCCAAAAAATACTGGACCTTCATTTAAAGGGGGACATTGTAGTGGCAATGCCTAGAGGAGGGGTACCTATCGGACTTGCGGTTGCAAAAATACTCCAACTGCCCCTCAAACTATACCTTGTCAGAAAAATTGGACATCCTTCAAACAATGAATACGCTGTGGGGGCAGTCTCTGAAAGCGACCTGCTGTTGAATGCAGATGAAAATCTGGATAAGGGTTATTTAGAGAAAAAGGTCAAAAAGGAAAGACAAAGGATTGCAGAAATGAAGAAAATATTTGGGAGGGCTGCATCAGCTGATGATCTCCATGGGAAAAATGCAATCATCGTTGATGATGGAATTGCAACAGGAAGCTGCATGGAGCTGGCAATCAGGGAAGTCCGCAAAGCTGGGGCAAGGTCCATAATTGTAGCTGTACCTGTTTGCCCTGCAAATACACAGAAAAAAATACAACCCCTGACAGACCACACCATTAGTCTGTTGGAGCCACTTCGTTTTACCGGAATAGGGGCTTACTACCAGGATTTTTCCCAACTGACAGATCAGGAAGTCGTGGAAATGCTAACAAAAGTCGCTCAGAACGAGATTTCGGTGGTTGAAAAAACTGCAAGTGGGTGATAGAATTGAGCCAATGGTCATGCATTATCATGAATACAGCCTACAAAAATGATTCTTTTCTTTTTTATCTAATTAAACAAGATTCCTTACAAATAATAAGTATTTTCACTTACTACTAAGTATTTACGCATATTCGTTTATCGTACCGAAATGCAATATTTGAACCGAAATGGACTTTAAGCGATTGAACAACATGACAGGAAAGGATCCGGTCCTAAACCGCAGGATCGCTTCAATTTTCTTGAATGAGTTCGAGTCTTTTAAAAAAATGTTTGCATCACTTCCTTCCATTGAAGCACTTGATCAACTTCAGTTTGCGCTGCACAAAATCAAACCGAGTCTTGTGATTTTTGAGTTGGATTCCCTTGTCAAGAAATATGAGGAGTTGTTGGAAATCAAAAAATCAGGCGGAACAATTGCAGATGATGACCAGCTTTTCAAGGATGTCATTGAACAGACTGATACAAAATTTAAAATGGTAAAAGAATTCCTGAATACCCTTCCCTGAAAGGATTATTGAGCATTCCCGTAAAATTTGTTATAGGCTTCTACCCTGTTGTTTACATGAAGTTTCTTGTAAATGTTGTACACATGTTTTCTGACTGTTTCTCCGGAAATGCCCAATGCAACAGCGATTTCCTTGTACAATCTTCCCTTGACCAATAATTCCAGGATTTCATACTCTCTCGCAGAAAGGCTTTCCATCAATTCAAGATCCCGGACGCCTTCCTTCCGATTGAAGCTTGCCACTACCCTGCTTGCAATTTGACTTGTCATTGGTGCACCGCCATCATATAGATCCTGGATGGCTGCTACCAATTCGTCTGGCTTAATCTTTTTAAGAATATAGCCACTTGCTCCAGCGGCAAGTGCATCAAAAATCTTTTCATCATCTTCATGAACAGTACACATCATGAAACGGATACTGGGGCATTTTTGTTTTAAATAACGCACAGCCTCAATACCAGACATTTTTCCCATATTGATGTCCATCAAGACAATATCCGGAACATTCGCTGGTATTTTTTCAACGGCTTCTTCTCCTGAACCATAAAGGGCCAAAACCTTATACCCTTCGGTGTTGAGCAGAATTTGTTCAAAAGCAATTCTGATAAAATGATTGTCTTCGACAATGCTCACTGCAATTTGCTTACTCATACTTTATAAAGTTAAATAACCAAAGGATCTCAAAGCTGCAAACAACAGGCGAATTCCTAAAAACTATATTTCCGTATTTACAAAGGAACGTACAAAATGTACTTTTCATCAAAAAAGGGCTCTTCAAAAAAATGATTGACAGCATGAAGATGGGGGCGTGTTTGCGACAGTGCAATTTCATCCGTGAGGTCCCCGCCCTTTAGGCAGATTAATCCATTTTTCAGTTCCTCCATTTTTCTTTCCTTGCGCAACAAGGGCCGGGTCCACCGCCACAAATCCCCAAGGGGCGCAACTGCCCTTGATACAGCAAAGTCGAATTTTCGTCCCTTGATGTTCTCGGCACGGGTATGCTCAACTGTGATGTTTGAAATTTCAAGCGCATCGGCCACAGCCTCAACAACCTTCAACTTTTTAGCAATGGAGTCTACCAAATGAAACTGCACATCTGGGAAAAAGATGGCCAATGGAATTCCGGGAAACCCACCTCCCGTTCCAATGTCAATCACTTCCAGGCCATTGGCCAATGGATACTTTGCTGCAATGCAAAGGGAATGCAATACGTGTCGCTCATAGAGTGCATCTATATCCTTTCTGGATACCACATTGATCTTTTCATTCCACTCACTGTACACTTCGCCCAACCGACCAAACTGATTTGCTTGTTTTGATGAAAATTCACTGAAATATTTCGATATCAGTTCCATTGGTTTCTTGGCTTTTTCCATAAAGAAGAAATGAAAATCAGGTAATAGAAAAACATCCAAATGTCCCAAAGCCAATAAAAAACAAAAAGGTCTGTTTCGCCCAATTTTTTCATGGATTTGAAAAAAACAAGGCCTTGAATGATGAACCGTGTTCCCCAAACACCCAAAACCCACCTCCAATCAAAAGTAAACAATGCAGCAACCATCAGTGGGTAGAACAAGAAATGAGATGAAAGATAAAATCCCAACAACCACCTGTGTCTGCTTTTATAATATTTTCCGGTTGCATTGTGCCGCTCTTTCTGTCCAATCCACTCACTCCATGAACTTGCCGGCGTTGAATAGGTAAACGCCTCCTTGTCTATGACGACTGCTGTGTTCGCTGCTGTTGCACATGCATTGACAAAAAGATCATCGTCTCCGCCAGGCAAATGGTGGTGGGAAGCAAATCCCTTTTGCCTGAAAAACAACTGGCGTTTGTATGCCAAATTTCGTCCAACACCCATATAGGGTTGGCCACCCAATGCACAGGATAAATATTGTAAGGCCGTATGAAAGGTATCGTAACGAATGATTTTGTTGAGCAGGCCTTTCTTGCGCTTGTAAGCTCCATATCCCAAGACAATTTCAATCCCATCCTGGAATGCATTCTGCATCTTCAATATCCAATGTTCTGAAGCTGGAATACAGTCAGCGTCCGTCATCAAGAGCAATTCATGCTTTGCAGATTTTATGCCTACAGAAAGTGGAAATTTTTTGCCGGGAATATGCAGAGCTTCCTGTTTCAATTCAACCAGGTGCAGCTGCTTGAAATCCTTGTATAAACCTTCGAGCAGGTACTTTGTATCGTCCTGGGAATTGTCATTGACCACGACAATCTCATGTGTGCTTCTGTAAGTTTGGGCCAGAACTCCTGGAAGGTTTGATTCAATTTCATCTGCCTCATCCCTTGCGCAGACAATTACGCTTACAGCCTGCTCCCTGAAAGAAGACTTTTCCTTTTCCTTGTAAAAAGCAAGCAGGCGGAAATAACGCAAGTAATAAAAAACCTGGACTGAAGTCACCAGAAAAAAAGCCAGCATGGGCATCCACATTAACATACTCATGCTTGCAAAGATACAATATCTTTACACCATGGACTATCAATCATGCATTGATTACCTCTATACAAAACTGCCCATGTTCAGCAGAACAGGTGCCGCTGCCCTTAAAATGGACCTCTCCAATACAATTTCCCTTTGTGAGGCATTGGGCAACCCGCAAAAGAAGTTCAAAACCATTCATGTGGCAGGAACAAATGGCAAAGGTTCTGTAAGCCACCTTATCGCATCCATCCTGCAGGAAGCGGGATACAAAACCGGGCTCTACACTTCGCCCCACCTGATGGATTTCAGGGAAAGGATCAGGATCAACGGCAACATGATTTCCAAAGAAAATGTTGTTGACTTTACCGAAAAAATCAGCCATTTGATTGAAGCAATAGAACCTTCGTTTTTTGAGGTGACCGTTGCCATGGCGTTCAATCATTTTGCAGAGGAATGTGTTGAAGTGGCGGTTATCGAAACAGGACTTGGCGGAAGGCTAGACAGCACCAATATCATCAACCCCGAAATTTCCATCATCACCAACATTGGGCTGGACCATGTGCAATTGCTCGGCAATACCTTCAAATTGATTGCCACCGAAAAGGCGGGCATCATCAAAGGGAAAACCCCGGTAGTCATTGGTCAGACAATGCCTGAAACAGCTGAAGTTTTCAAGCAAAAGGCACTTGAAATGCAAGCACCCATTGTATTCTCAGACGCGCTATGGGAAGCAATTCCCTTGCCAAGTCTCTCCGGAACAATCGCTGTGGAGTTGGTCAACCCCTTAAACAGGGAGAAGAAAGTATACCATTCCGACCTTGCCGGCATCTACCAATCAGAAAACATACGGACTGTTGTCACTGCAGTGGAAATCTTGGTCAACACAGGATGGAAGATTGATGCGTTATCCATTGCATCCGGGATAGCCCATGCAAAAAAAAATACTGGACTTCAGGGAAGATGGGAAACCATCCACAAAAATCCATACCTCATATTGGATGTAGCCCACAATACAGAAGGAATGAGACAGGTCATTCACCAAATCAATGCATCAGGATTTGATAACCTGTACATTGTCCTGGGCATGTCAAAAGACAAGGACATTGGTGCTGTTCTTGAAATGCTTCCCCTTACTGCGCAATATGGCTATACCAAGGCGGATATACCAAGGGCATTGGAAGTGGAAACACTGTCATCAATGGCCAACGCTATCGGTCTGAATGGAGAATGTTTCGGGGATGTGAACACTGCAATTGAACATTTCAGTAAAAAAGCAGGAAGCAATGATCTCATCCTTGTTTGCGGAAGTGTTTTCGTTGTAGGAGAGGTTGATCGCGGAAGATGGGTTCAATAATGCAACTCTCCCAATGTTGACAAAGCATAAAACAATGCAGTAACATGCATGCTTTGCAAGATCTCATTGTTTTTCAGCATAGATTTCACTTCATCAATGGTCAGCAGGTGAATTTCAATTTCCTCGTTTGCGTCCAGTTGTTGATTGCCTGTTTTTTCTCCACCGGTGGCCAGGTAAAAATGCATCCAGTTGTTGTGGGTTGAAGGGTTTGCTGATGTTTTTCCAAGATATTCAATTGCCTTGAATTCATAGCCGGTCTCTTCCCTCAGTTCCCTTGCTATGGCTGTTTTCGGGTCTTTGTCATCGTCATCAATACAGCCTCCAGGTATTTCCATAAGGGTCATGCCACTGGCATGCCTGTACTGCCTTTCGAAAATAAATTTGCCATCATGGGTTATTGCTACTGCAGTTACCCAATCGGGAAATTCGTAGACATAATAAGGATCAACAATTTTTCCGTCTTTGCGGGAACAGGTATCCTTCCTCACCGTAAACCAAAGGTCCTTGAAAAGATAGTCAGACTTGATCAGCTTCCACTCCATCACCCATTTTTTTTGGCCCTGATCAATGCTCTTCTGATATAAGGGGCTTTCAATTTCTTGTCATAATAAAATATCATGTACCCCTTTGATGGCTTCACTGCGTAGCCCGCCGACTGAAGCAAGTTTGTGAATTCTGCCTCGTCATCGTGCTGATGATATGTGCACAAAGCAATTTTGATGTTCGTCGCATTGCAAATGGTATCCTTAAAGCCTTGTAGCAATTTTCGCTCACCACCATCAACATCAATTTTCAGAAAGGTCAATTCCTTGTCATAAAAGAATTTGTCTCCTGAACAGTTTTTTTCATCATTCTTGTCTGAAACAAATTTGGGAACAATTTCAACCTTGTCCTTCCATGGCAAAAAAGTCATTTCCAGTGCTTCCTTCCATTCGGGATCAGATTCAAACAAATAAACTTTTTTGATTCTTTCAATCACTGAGAGTGAAAAGTTTCCTTCCGCAGCTCCAAAATCAGCCAAAACATCTTCCTGACCAAGGTCGAAATCTGCTGACAAATAGCGGTGAGGACTTTCAGGGTCCTGTTCAAGGGATAAATCGTGAAAGGACTTTTGGATCCTGTTGGCCGACCACCTTCGTTTGAAGTAGAGCCGCTTTCCGTCCATCATCACATACTTCAATCCACAGGATGAATCCTCATGAACAGCAATAGAGGATGCATCATATTTTTCAGTGAAATCGTAAGGAAAAATTTGCACCCCCTTTCTCTTGATATAATCCATGACAGCCTTGCGCTCAGGATCGTTCGAACAATCGTTGATCCTTGAATGAAAATCGGGAATACGTTTGGCCAAAGATGATAACAACAATCTTGTTCTAATCGGCTTGGGCACAAGCATCCTGTAAAGTTGGAACATTAGCGACATCTTCGGCATTTAATGAAATGAGCCCAAATGTATTGAAACAAGTTCAACATTTAACATGTTCATCACATCTTGACAACAGACTTCACCTGCTGCATGACCTGATTCTGGAACCGGATATAGTAAAGTCCGGCAGGAAGATGCTCCCCGTCAAAATCAATCCTGAAAGTGCCAGGATCAAACTCGCGATCGATCAAAATCTTGACCAGCCGCCCGGAAGCGTCCATGACCTGGATCATGATATGGCCTCCTGCAGATTTGAACTGAATGGTGATTTTCTTGTGGAATGGATTGGGATAGAGCACAATCAACTGATCAGGATTTCCTACGGGCTTCATGATGGAACAGGTTCCCAGCTTGGTCAAAGGAAGTTCCTGGAAGTTTTTCAACATCACATTGTTGAGCATTGTTGAATCCACACACAGCCAATTTGACAGAATGCTTGCATACACACTCCTGAAATCATATTGATAAGGCACATTGTCGCCAACTGTTGCATTGGCTGGCAAGATGGGGGTAGTTCCGGATACCCCTGCCTGTACTCTTGCCCCAAATACAAATAGCGGTGCTGCTGCACCATGGTCAGTTCCACTTGAACCATTGCTGAGAATGCGCCTGCCAAACTCAGAATAGGTCATGCCAATCACCCTATCTTCAACACCCTGGAATTTCAAATCATCCATGAAAGCCTTGATGGCATTGCTTACATTTCCCAACAATGTGGCATGGTATCCAATTGAAGTATCCCCGGCAACCGTTTGATTGGAATGGGTATCAAAACCACCATAATTGACCATGTAAATTTTCGTCTTCAAACCGCCCTTGATCAGCCTTGAAACAATCTTGAGCTGATCAGCCAAAGAGTTGCCTGTTGGATAAGGCGATTGGGTCGTCACTTTTGAATTGGCCAATTTGATGACATCCCCAAACTTCTGTGTTTGTTTGGCCATCTCCCTGACAAAGGTCAGTTCCTTTCCAGCATAGGTATTGGGAGCCGTATCAATCTGGTTGTTGACAAAGCTGTAGAATGAACTTGGGTTGGAAATGCTCATTCCCATTGGCTGAGCAGGACCCTGAAGCGTCAGTGAAGTTACCGAACCAATCTGAATGGCAAGCGGATCGGTCATGTTGCTGTTGGGATAACCAATGGGAAATCCAGGGTACATTTCATCAAGGAAACGCCCCAGCCAACCTGTGTTCAACACCTGTTTGCTATCGGATGCACTCATCCAAATATCAGTAGCCCTGAAATGGGAAAAATTGGGTTGTGCATATCCCACAGACTGCACAACATGCAACTTGCCGTCATTGTACAGCTGCTGCAATCCTGTCATTGCGGGATGTAAACCTACATTTTCAATTCCGTTCAACCGCAATACCTTGGATTCTTCAATAAAGATGTTTTTCCTTGCATTGGCATATTTTCCAAACTGATCCAACGGAATCACGGTGTTCAAACCATCATTACCGCCATTCAATTGAATGACAACAAATACCCTGTCATTGTCTCCTCCCGGCAACAGCAAGTTGTTCAGGAATGTATGGCCGGATTCAAATGCCTTGAAACCCATCCCGTTGACAAAGGATGGCACCATTACACCTGCAGGCAGGTATCCATTTAAGAATTTTCTTCTGTTCATGTTGTTCGGATTAACACAGTTGATACTCTGGGAGATCAACCATGTATTTGATCAAATTGGTGATGGCAGTTGTAACATATTTTGTGTTGGCTGCATTGGTTGGTGTGGAAATAAACAGGTCCCACGCAGCAGCCCAATACAGGTCATCCGACTGACCTGACAACAGGATATCCTTTTTCAATTGGGCCTTGTGTGAAGCTGAAATCGGAATACCCAAAATATGGGCGGACAAGTCGTCAATCAATTTGTTGGGATCATTGGGTGCTGCCATCTTTTTCACATATGCCAATCCATCAACCACCACCTTGAATCCACTTATAGTGTAACCACTGGTGACCAGTGCATCCAGGTATTGGATTCTCTTGGGCAAGGTGTCCGTATTGATCCAATATTCATAATACCCTGGTTCCTGGTAATATGCCTTCCATCCGCTGACATCAGGAGGATCCCCAAGGTTTTGCTGGAGATTCGTAAAATAACTGAGCATTTGGTTCCAAAGGCCATAATTGGTGGCGTACATGTCCTCAGTTGGAAACTTCACGTCAAACTCCCGCAACAAGCCAATCATCATTGTAACCGGGCTTTTGATCTGACAGCCCCTGTTCATCGCATCAAAAAAATGATCGCTTCCCAGCAAGGCATTCAAAACAGGCTTGACATCAAAATTGTTATCCCGCATGATTTTGGCCAGTGGAACAATGATGTTGGATTCCACTTCTGGAGTAATCTTGTAATAGACAAACCAGATGTATAACTTTCTGCAAAGAAATAGCGCTGCCTCGCTATTGGCAAACAGCATGTTTATAAATTCATCCAATTCGATATCACCGCCTGTTGCACCTGTTTTGCCTGCAATCACTTTGTTGCCATAAAAAGCAGAAAATTGCTTGTTGGTAACATCGTGTCGAGTTGCATCAAAATAGGACTCCATCTTGTTCGAATCGTTTCTCCATCCGGTCAGCAATTTTGCAGCGGCCTTTACATCGGCCTCTGAAAAATCGGCACCCACACCTTTCCCGATAACAAACAGTTCTTGAATTTCACGAGCATAGTTCTCGTCAGGAGCAAATTTATTGTTGTTCTGTCCATTGAGGTAGACCAACATGGAAGGATCAACTGATATGGCCCTGACCAAAGATTTGATGTTGCCAAGTGCATTGGCCCTTATGAGCGCATGGTGCTTATAAACAAATTGGGCATTGCCAATGTCATTTGTTTCTGTAGAGAAATGGTTGTGCCAAAAAATGCACATGTTTTCTCGAATTGTACGGTCCTGGTTGATCAGGTTTCCTACCCACCATTTCTTGAAAGATGCCCTTCGGTATGAAGCTATTGTTCCATCGTTGTTGGGATCGTTCACCCAGGTTTCTCCCGGACCAATCAAAGTATCTGGCATCGCGGCATTGCCAACAGCATATTCTTTTACGGGAGGGGCTGGCAGCGGAAGACTGGTGTCCAAGATCTGGTCAATGGCCTTTGCCCTGCCCAAGCCTGCAAAGTAGCTGATGTCATCTTTTTTTGCACCAAACATGGTTCGGCGCAAAAGATGCTTGACCACTTCATTGTCCCATGGCCCGGTGTAAGGATTCAGGCTCGGAGGTGCTTGAAATTTCCTTTCTGTAGACATTATATTGTTTGTATTCGGTATCTAGTTGTACCACACAAGGTCCACATCACTTCCATTTTCCGCTGCTCCCAATGCTGAAACAGTTGCATTGCTCATCCTAAGAGCAAGGCCCTCACTCTCCTTCCCTGGAGGCACTGCCCCCAGGACTTTTGCAAAAATTTCTTTCCTGGTTGACTTTATGATCAACTTTACGACAGTACCAGGAACCACATTGTTCATCAAAACGTAGTATTTTCCATCTTTCCAGCCACTGGTACTCTTAAAAACTCCATATGCGGAATTTTCCAGCTTTTGTTGCTGTCCTTCTTTGGATTGCTGGTCAAACAAGGAAGCAAAATATCCCTTGGGATGCATTCCCTCAGCAGGTTGTTGCGTTTGCGGCCTTGTTTTGGTCTCCGTCGAAACAACTGACTGCTGTTCCTCTACCACCTTGACTGGTGCAGCAGAAGGTTTGAGAACGGGTATATCGGCTGCTGCAACCGTCACTGCTGGAGTTGCAGGCTTTGATTGCTTGGGTTTTTCTGTATCCGCAAACTCCTTTTGTGAATTGTTTGTGGCAACGGCTATTGAAGCAACTGCTTTTTCGTTTGGCTGAACGGGTATTGCTGTTGCTACAGGTGATTTGGGCAACAGGAATCCAACAGTCAACGAAGCACCAACATTGATCTGATCGGTTTTGAGGCCATTCCATTTTTTCAACAGTTCCTTGTCTACACGATAAAGGTTTGAAACTTTGAGCAAACCTTCTTTTTGCTGCACCACATGAATCACCCGGGCCCCTGCATTGGGCACATTGGCCACTTGTGAGAAATTTTCATCTTTCAGTGGAATCTTCAACACCTGACCTATTCCCAAGCCTTTGTCCATGGACAGCTGATTAAAAGCAGCTATATCCTTTGGGCTGATAAAATAAATTCTTCCCACACTGTACCAGTTTTCCTTGGGGGCAACCTTGTGGTCCACATAAAGTTGATTGTCAGACTGGTGAACAATCAGTTTTTGTTGCGCATGGCTGTTTGTTATAAGAAATGCTAAAAATGCGATGATGACTGGTTTCATGCCAATTGGTTACACTACAAATTAAAATTATATTTCCTAAAACTGCAAGCAGGACCTGTGGAAATTGAATGTAAACTGAAATTTTAACATTTGATCAATTGCGCATCATGATTCTCCATGACATGGGGTAATGGTTTTTAACCCTCCCCTGAACAATCTTTGCCCAACCCAAACCAATTGCGTTATAGGTGACCAAGCGCCAACCATTGCCTAGCCCATCAACCTCAACATTGTCTCTTCTTAAAAACGAAATGGCGTCTTGCATGTCAAGCACCAGGGTTGGAATGTTTTCAGAAAGAATAAAAGACATGGCAAGCTCGTGGTCTGGAACAAGATCAGTCCGGATTTCTGCGCCCAGTCTTAGGCCGGACTTTCTCATCCTCAATGCATCCTTTAGTTGAATCAATGATGAAATGTTTATTTCATCTACAGCAAAAAGCTCATTTTCCTTTTTAAAAAACTGCAAATTATTTGAGGGAATGATCCAATCTTGCAATACCATTGGCGCTTTGATCAATTCCAACTTGCCCAATCCAGCATTGTGCAGCCCTGTTGTCTCTCCGGTTTTTCTGAGCAGTGCACAAAAAAATCCTTCGCCAAGGAGCTTATCTGGATAAAAGCGGTATCCATTTGCCTTGCCAACACCAGAAACACTATGGACAATATTCCAATCTGCCGGTATATGGATGGAGACAGACTCAAACATGCCGGACTGGAGGATATAATCCAAATTGTCCTCATTTTCTTCCTTCGAATAAGAACAGGTAGAATACAAGAGGTACCCGCCCTCTTTGACAGATTGCATTGCACTTGCAAGAATTCTTTTTTGCCTGGCGGCACAAAAGCTTACCAATCCTGGATTCCACTCGTCCATTGCGTCACTGTCTTTTCTGAACAACCCACTTCCGCTGCAGGGGGCATCTACCAAAACCAGGTCAAAAAAACCAGCCAATTTTTCAAAGTCCACAGGATCGTTGTTCGAGACAAACACATGGTCAGCGCCCCACTTGATGACATTTTCCTGCAATACCGGGGTGCGTGTTTGTATGATTTCATTTGCCAGCACCATTCTGAACTGAGGCATTGATGACAAGAGGGTTGTCTTGCCACCAGGTGCGGCGCATAGATCCAGTGCCAATAAGCCTTCTGCATCCTTCATCAGATCCGAAATCGCATGATGAATGAACATGCTGGATGCTTCCTGCACATAATAGGCACCTGCATGAAAAAGCGGATCCAATGTGAATTTGGGACGGCTTTTAAGATAGTATGCATTTTCGCACCAAGGCACTGCATCGCTTAGAATTCCACCCGGAAAAATATCCAATGGGCTTGTCTTTTTTTTGGGATTGAGCCGAACAGAAACTGGGGAACCCTGTTGGTGGGCTGCAACCATTTCTTCCCTGAGAAATCCCGGACATCCTTCCAACGCCTGTAAAAATTCCTCCTTGAGTAACATCAGTTGAAAATGGCCAGTGCGGCCTTTATGGTTGCATCAAACTCCATCAGTGTATTGGCAAGTATGACGATTCGATCTTGTGCTTCTTTCCAATTGGATTCTTCAATTCCCTCCCTGATTCCAGGAAGTGTTTTGACGCCATAGCCTGTGTAAAAACCGGGAGCGTAAATCTGGTGCTTGTACCAGGGTCTTCGGGGCAGCCCTTTTTCATACAGCAACTTTTGCTCGGCCTTGTACAGCATCCCATTCAGGCTTGCCAATTTTGATGCATCCAAAACTGCTGCACCAGATAAAGCCATCTTGAGCGATGCTGTATTTTTTTTGAGTAAAGCCATGGCGTTTTCAACGGAACTGAAGTCCAGGAAAGGCACTACAGGCTTTATTTTGGGAAAAGCAAACCCCAGTACAGGATCAGCAGCCAACTGGTAGACCTTATCATTGATCAGCTTGTTTTCCATTTCTGCATCGCTGCGGAGCTGTTCCAACACCTGTTTCAATTCTGCTAGATAATCTGAGATGGTATTTGTCAGGATGTTGTAATCAAACGGCAGAACATCGGCATTTGCAAGCCTCAGCATCGAGCGTCCTGCAGTTTTTGCCAGTGCAGTACCATACTTGAAGCCTGGATCCTTGAAGCGGGTAAAATGATCGTATGAGTCATAGACTGAATGGTATTCGCCGCCACTACCCTCACCTCCAAAACCAATGTTGGCAGAAGGAATACCCAGGTGCTGGAAAAAGGGTGAGTAATCTGACCCCGCACCCAGAGCGCTGATTTTCATATAACGGCTCCCCAATATTTTTGCTTTTGCACTCCTGTCTGCAGTGGCAAGCGTCTTGGCATATTTTCTTTCCAAGACACTCACACCTGTCTGGGGATCTTTAACATCTGCTGCTACTTCATTGAAAAAATTTTCCAATGCATGCGATCCGCCAATCCCTAAAAAACCGCGGCTGTTTCCGTCTGAGTTGAGATAAGCAACAGTCTTTTGCTGCAACTCCTCCGCATGGTCTTCCACCCATTCGGTAGAACCCAACAATGCTGGCTCCTCGCCATCCCAGGCACAGAAAACAAGCGTGCGTCTGGGTCGGAATCCTTTTTGGGCCAAAGCTCCAATAACCCTTGCTTCTTCCATTTCTGCCACCATCCCACTGAGCGGGTCGGCTGCACCCATGTTCCATCCGTCATGGTGGTTGCCGCGAATCACCCATTGGTCAGGAAAATCTGTTCCCCTCATTTTTGCTATGACATTGTAAAGTGGCTTGATGTCCCAGTTGAATTCAAGATGCAGCCTGACCTTGGCAGCACTGGGTCCAGTATGGTAGGTAAGCGGCAAACCACCTCTCCAGCCTTCAGGAACGACTGGCCCCTGGAGCGATTGCAGCAAGGGCAATGCATCCTCATATGAAATCGGCAATACGGGAATTTTCATGATGGTGATGATGTTCTCCCGGCTCAACCTTTTCGCATCGGCCTTTGAACCATAGCCAGGTGTTGTTGGATCACCAGGATAAACCGGCATATCCATCACAGAACCCCTCTGCACACCCTGGCCAGGACGGTATGGACCTTTGGGATAGACATCTCCAGCGACATATCCATCGTCCATGGGATCTGAATAAATAATGCAGCCAATGGCCCCATGCTCCGCAGCTACCTTTGGCTTGATTCCTCTCCATGATCCGCCATATTTTGCCAGTACGATTTTACCCTTTACACTGACCCCCATCCGCTCCAGCTCATCATAGTCTGCCGGGATGCCCCTGTTCACAAAAACAAGTTCAGCAGTAACATCGCCGTCGGCAGAATAAGCATTGTAGGTGGGAAGTTGCTCATTTTTTATTCCTGAAGTCTTGTCCTCTGCCATGGCAGGCTCTTCGAGTTTTGCTTTGTACGGTTTGTTGCCCAAAAGTTCCAGGGAACGAAATTTTGGTGTTGGAAAAAGAACATGGTATTCGGCGAGTTCGGTTTCATATCCCCATTGGCGAAACAAAGCAGCCATGTAATCGGCATTGGCCTTGCCCTTTGCGGAACCGATATGATGTGGACCGGAAGAAAGAAACTTCAGCCACTGGTCTTGGTTGGACTCACTGATCATGGCATCTAATTGTTTTTCCATGTCCAACTGCCTTGCAGCATTGGCACTGAAAAAACCCGTAATCTTTTGCTGGGAAAAGGATAAATGCGTGGACAACAAGAGCCACAAAAGGAAACTAAAACGCATAGCAGAATTTTTATTGCATGAAATTAAGCAATCAATTCCTGATATTGTGGCGTTAAAAAAGATCAGATGCTGCGTATTTCAGCAAGCAGGTCTTGCAGGGCTTTTTTCGCATCACCGAAGAGCATCGATGTCTTTGGTTGAAAGAAGAGCTGGTTTTCAATACCTGCATATCCTGGCTTCATGCTGCGCTTGTTCACTATAACATGTTTGGCCTGTTCAACCTCAAGAATGGGCATTCCATAAATAGGTGATGATGGATCTGATTTTGCTGCAGGATTGACAACGTCGTTGGCGCCCAAAATCAATACTACGTCGGAAGTCTTGAATTCTTCATTGGCCACCTCCATTTCAAGCAGTTTTTCATAACTCACATCAGCCTCGGCCAGCAATACGTTCATGTGCCCTGGCATTCTTCCTGCTACAGGATGAATCGCATACTTGACTTCAACGCCTTTGGCTTCCAATGCCTTTTCCAACTCATGACAAATGTGTTGTGCCTGGGCAACGGCAAGCCCATAACCCGGTACAATCATGACCTTGTTGGCATAACCCATTACAACAGCTGCATCACTGAGTGAAATTTCTTTATATGTTCCGCCCTGTGGACCGGCACCAGCTGCAGCGTTACCACCACCAAAAGAGCCAATCAACACATTGCTCAAAGACCTGTTCATTGCTTTGCACATCAACATTGTCAATAGGGTGCCTGCTGCTCCTACCAGAATTCCACCCGTCAGCATTACTTTGTTGTCGTACAAGAAACCGCCACAGGCAGCAGCCACGCCAGTAAAGGAGTTGAGCAGGGATATCACCACAGGCATGTCTGCGCCACCAATGGGTAACACAAAAAACAGACCATACAGCAACGAGAGTACAATGATGGCATAAAAGAAGAGGGGGGTTTCTTCAGGCCTTGCTACAATGACAAATGTCGCTATGGCCAAATTGAGCACAAGGATAACCAGGTTGATGATGTGTTGGCCTGGGAATGCAAAATCCTTCAGCTTTCCATTCAACTTGCCCCATGCAACCATGCTTCCAGAAAACGAAACTGATCCAATGATCAATCCAAGGAAGATGATGAGCATTGTGGTTCCGTCAAGGCTTGAGAAATAGGATGACCCATTGCTGGCATACGTAGCAGCGTCATATCCATGCATCAAATGCCTGAATTCTATGACGGAGATCAACGCGGCACAGGCACCTCCCATTCCATTGAAAAGGCTTACCATTTCTGGCATGGCAGTCATCTGCACCCGCTTTGCCATCAATGTTCCAATCACGGATCCAATAACAAGGGCGGAGAAGATCCAGCCATAGTTGCCCAACTTCACTCCACCTTCCTCATAGAGAAAAATCGTACCCAGGATGGCAATCGCCATACCGGCTGCAGCAACAAGATTTCCCTTTCTTGCAGTTGCGGGATTGGAAAGCATTTTCAAACCGAGAATGAATGTTACGGAGCCAATCAAATAGCAAAACACCAATATATTGAATTCCATCAGTACCTGATTTATGCGTAATTATTTTTTCTTTTTAAACATTTCGAGCATTCTGTCTGTGACGACAAATCCACCAACTACATTCAAAGTGCCAAGGATGACAGCCAGGAAACCAAGTACCAACGCGGGAACATTTCCCTCTTCGGCTTTTCCCATTACAATGATGGCCCCGATGATGACAACACCATGAATGGCGTTGGCACCACTCATGAGTGGAGTATGCAGCACACTGGGCACTTTGCCGATGATCTCAATTCCGACAAAGATCATCAGGACAACGATGTAAGCCATTTCTTGGTGTGCAGCAATCCAATGCAAGATCTGATCCATTTTGAAGTGATTTTATGTTAAGTATTATTGTATTGTCGCCCTTGCCCCTATGACCAGATCATCCTCAACATTGGTTGCCAACTGGCCATCCTTGTTGGTGATGAGCTGAAGAAAGTTGAGGATATTTTTTCCGTAGAGCTTGCTGGCATCTGAAGGCATGGTTGCAGGCAGGTTGCTGTCTCCAATGATGGTCAGTCCATCATAATGAATGGTTTCCCTGTCCTTGGTCACGGGCGTATTGCCTCCCGTTGATGCAGCAAGGTCAACAATCACACTTCCCCTGCGCATGGCAGTCATCATTTCCTCAGTGATGAGGATTGGGGCTTTTTTGCCTGGAATCTGTGCAGTGGTGATGATGATGTCCGCCTTTGCAACACTTTCGGCAATTTTGGCCTGTTGGTTTCTTTTGTATTCTTCTGATTGTTCAACCGCATATCCACCAGCAGCAGAAGCATCTGCAGCACCGGGTACTTCGATGAATTTGGCACCCAAACTTTGTACTTCTTCCTTCACGGCAGGCCTTGTGTCAAACACCTCGACCACAGCACCCAATCGCTTGGATGTTGCGATGGCCTGAAGACCTGCAACACCTGCACCCAGGATCAATACTTTTGCTGGAGCAACGCTTCCTGCAGCAGTCATGAACATTGGAAAATACCGCCCATACGCATTTGCGGCAGTAAGAACAGCTTTGTACCCGGCAATATTGGCCTGACTGGAAAGGATGTCCATGCTCTGTGCCCTGGTTGTACGTGGCAACAGCTCCATGCTGAACACAACAGCACCCTTGCTGGTCCAATCCTTGATGCGATCGGTTTGAAACCTGGCCTGGTACATGCCAATCAATACTACACCATTCCGTATTTCAATGGATGGGGCGTGAATAGAAAGGATGACGTCCGCCTTAGCAGCGATCTCTTCAGCAGATTTGATTGCTGCACCTGCGGATCGATAATCGTCATCTGAGCAGAATGCGTTCAATCCAGCTCCGCTTTCGATCCAAACAGTTGTATTCTTCTTTATGAGTTGCGCAGCGCCTTCTGCAATAAGGGAGACCCTTGTTTCGGGGGCAGCTTCTTTTAAAACACCAACGATCATGGGGATAGTTTGAGTGAGCAAAGCTAATCAAATATCTGATGCGCCATGTGCCCACAAATTAGAAGCGAATGGCAAAATCGAGCTTTTCCTTGAATTCTTTTCTAAAAAAAACGATGCCGATAAAAAATAAATCTATGGTGCAGGCCACTTGTTCATTTTTTTTAATTTCTGACCAAGCCTTTTCCATTTCAGGACTCCAGTGCACATCGTCAAAAATGAGGATGTCATCGTTGGACATTATCTTCAACGCAGTATAGAAATAGTCCATCGTTGGCTGATATTGGTGATTGCCATCAAAAAACACAAGTTTTTTCCCACGCATGGATGCCAGGGCGCCAGACAGAAGATCCTTGAAATCTCCGGTTTGCAACGAAACATTTTGAACGCCCTCCTCTTCCAGGCATTGTTTTGTAAACGCTGCAATTCCAGGAGCCCCTTCGATGGTAACAATACCATCGCTTGGGGCAGCGAGTGACAGGTACCTTGTTGTAAGGCCGAGTGAGGTGCCCAGTTCCAGCACCGAATCGATTCGATAATAACGGACCATCCTGAACAGCAGTTTGGCAAATTTGGCAGGTTTTGCTGCACTGCGGGCAATGGAAGAAACCGATCTCTGCTTGCTGTTGCCCGAAACGGAGCCAGCCCCAAGATCAAGCACATCAAGCATTTGCTGCGATGTTGAAAGGAATGCCCGCTTTGCCTCTATGCGGGAAAATCCGGCATCAACTTGCTTCCCATGCAAGACATTGGTGATGAAATCAAATACAAAGGGCGAGTGAACCCCATGGCCTTTTCCACTGGAAGATTTAACCAGGTAAACGCAGTATTTCCAGGCCAGTTGTGCTGAATTGTACATGGTAATGTTAGAGGGCTGCCCTGTCAACCCTTTCCCAGGTTTCAAACGTATAGGCATGGACATGTTTTTCATCAGCAGGCATGTCAACTGCATCGGCCAATTTGAATTCGGAATTGCTGAACGATGGGAAAAATGTATCAGCGGTTGGGAATTTACCATGCACCCTGGTCATGTAAATGCGGTCTGTAAGGGCCATGCTTTGCCGGTAAATGTCACCCCCTCCAATGATAAATGCTTCATTGCAATCTGTTGTCTTTGCCAATGTAATCGCATCCTCAAGTCCTGAAGCTGCCCAAAGGTTGTCCATTACAGGCAATGACGATGGATTCCTGCTGATGACAATATTGATCCTTCCAGGCAAAATCCTTGAAGCCATGGACTCGAAAGTCTTTCTTCCCATGATGACGGGCATACCCCAGGTGAGGTTCTTGAAAAACCGCATATCATTGGGAAGTTTCCAAAGCAGTGCGTTGCCGTCGCCGATGGCATTTTCTGCAGAGGCTGCTACAACTATTGAGATGATCATCTATTAGTTTTTCAATTGTTAAACCGCAACTGGCGCCTTGATGCCGGGATGCGACTGGTACCCCTCCAGTGTAAAGTCATCAAAATGAAATCCAAAAATATCTTTAACGGATGGGTTGATTTTCATGGTTGGCAATGGAAAAGGCGTTCTCGTCAACTGCAGTTGCGCCTGCTCGAAATGATTGTTGTAGAGATGCACATCTCCAAAACTGTGGACAAAGTCACCAGGTTCAAGCCCGCAGACCTGTGCAATCATCATCGTCAGCAATGCATATGAGGCGATGTTGAATGGTACACCCAAAAAAACATCTGCAGATCGCTGATACAGCTGACAGGAAAGTTTTCCATTGGCTACATAAAATTGAAAAAGGGTATGACAGGGCATCAATGCCATCTGCGACAGCTCAGCCACGTTCCACGCACTTACAATCAGCCTTCTGCTGTCTGGATTGCTTTTGATCTGTGCGATCAAATCAGTAATCTGGTCATACACTTTACCATCTACTCCTTCCCATGATCGCCATTGTTTGCCGTAAACAGGTCCAAGCTCCCCATGTTCATCTGCCCACTCATCCCAAATGCCTACCCCATTGTCCTTGAGGTATCTGATGTTGGTTTCTCCTTTGAGAAACCAGAGCAACTCATGGATGATGCTCCTGAGGTGCAACTTCTTGGTGGTCACCATTGGAAAACCATCCTGAAGGTCAAAACGCATCTGATAACCGAAAACGCTTCGGGTTCCAGTGCCGGTTCTGTCGCTTTTATCAGTTCCCTTCTCGAGAATATGCTTTATCAGGTCCAAATATTGTTGCATGCCTATCGCTTTTTTATTTGATCAGTTCCTGAATTGCACTGCCTACGTTGCCACTGGGCATTTGTACCTTCAAGAGTGCCGCCAAGGTAGCGGCAATGTCACTCATGAACACCTTCCTGTTGGTCAGGCCTTGTTTCACGCCCCAGCCCATCCAAAGCAAGGGTATATGGGAATCATAGGGAAACATGGATCCATGTGTGGTTCCAGTGCTGCTGTTGCTGAAAAAATACCCAGGTTTGTATACCACCTGGATATCACCTCCCAATTTGTGGTTGAACCCCTTGATGAACATTTCCTTGAATTCAGCAGGAAGATTGGCTGCATTGATGTGTTCATTGTCAAAAGCCAACAATACATCCTCGTCTCTGTTCAGTTCGGCAATGAGGTGAGACTTTACTGTCCAAAAATCCAAGCCTGCAGAATCAATGGATTTCCTGTTCAGGTACAATTGATAATTGGCAGATGCCTCCACCAGTTTTTTCAAACCAAATTTCTTCATGGTGGCCTCTTCAGGCTTCTTGTTGCTCTTCATTGTTTTTCCAGGGATTTGGTGCTGCTGAAGAAAAGCAGGCACGTGCGCAACAGCGTGGTCTGCGGTCATGAAGAAGAGATAATTACCCTTGCCGACTTTCATGTCCAGGTAGTTGAAAAACAATTCCAGTTCCTTGTCGAGCTTGATGTAATTGTCTTCAATTTCCACAGCATTGGGACCAAAAGCATGACCAATATAGTCTGGAGAAGATAAACTGATGGCCAAAAAATCGGGTATGCTGTCCATTCCCATAGACTCCGCTTCCACAGCAGCCCTGGAGAAAGCCAGGGTCAGTGTATTCCCCCATGGTGTAGAGGATATGGCACCGTAGTTCTTGCCAATGTTGGATGCAAGGCTGCGGGGAAATGGGTTTTTGAAATACGAAGGATTGGTCACATCACTCTGCGCATAGGTTTCCATGGAATGGCTTAGGCTCCAAGGTTGGGCATACAAGGAATCCACTACCTTTCTGCTGTTGAATGCAGCGGCCCATGGAGACAAGGCTTTCATGTACCAGGTGCTTGACACAAAATTACCAGAACTGGGCTCATACCAATAGGCTCCATCTGCAGCATGCCCAGCAGGCAAAATGCTTCCCCGGTCTTTGATGGCAACACCAATGACCTTTGACCTGAAATTCGTTGCCAATTCAAGCTCATCAGTAATGGTGGTTGCGATGAGGTTTTTGGGTGACATGGGCTCGCCCTTGCCTGTTCCACCTACAATTTTGACTGAATCATCCTCAACACAATATACATCCCGGCCAAGCGCCCTGTTGTACCACTCATTTCCCATGATGCCATTGATGGCAGGAACTGAACCGGTATACACACTGGCATGGCCTGCTGCTGTTACGGTCTGCGCGTAAGAAATTTGTGTATTCTCACATGAAAAACCTTCACGCAGGATTCTTTTGAATCCATTGGCCCCATAGCGGTGCTGAAACCGGTAAAGGTAATCCCAGCGCATCTGATCCACCATTACTCCTACAATCAATTTGGGCGCTGGAGATGAAGCTGGTTTTTTTTGCGCGAATCCAACAGCACAGCCCAACAGCATCATTCCTGCGAGGAAAAGTTTATTTCTTGACATGATTTCAATTTTGCCTTACAAAGGTAGGGTAATGCAAAGCTATGCATATCCGCATTTTATGAACATCCTCACGGAGAATGGTATTTTTAAAATTTTTATATTTGCAGGAATACAAGAACCAAAATTTCTAGACAATGGGAGATATTTTTGAAAGACTGATCAAGAACTACGGGCCGCTTGGTCAACACCGTGAACGGGCACATGGATATTTTGCATTCCCAAAGCTGGAAGGAGAAATTGGCACCAGGATGAATTTCAGGGGGAAAGAAAAAATTGTCTGGAGCCTGAACAATTACCTGGGCCTGGCCAATCACCCTGAAGTAAGGAAAGCGGATGCAGATGCTGCTGCAGCATATGGACTTGCTTCACCCATGGGAGCCAGAATGATGAGCGGCAACACCAATCACCATGAGGAGTTGGAGCGGCAACTTGCCGCATTTGAGATGAAAGAGGACTCCATCCTGCTCAATTTTGGATACCAGGGAATCCTGAGCCTGATTGACACCCTTTGCTCCCGACACGACGTCATTGTATACGATGCCGAATGCCATGCCTGTATCATCGATGGCCTGAGGCTGCACCAGGGTCACCGTTTTGTTTTCAAGCACAACGAAATCGATGACTGCGAAAAACAACTTCAGCGGGCTACCGCCTTGATTGAAAAACAAAATGCAGGGGGGATTTTGCTCATTACCGAAGGTGTATTTGGGATGGCGGGAGACCAGGGTAAATTGAAGGAGATTGCTGCGCTCAGGCCCAAATATTCATTCAGGCTTTTGGTAGACGATGCCCATGGTTTTGGCACCTTGGGGGAAACCGGTGCAGGAGCTGGTGAAGCGCAAGGCGTTCAGGATGAAATCGATCTCTACTTTTCAACCTTTGCCAAATCAATGGCTTCCATTGGCGCTTTCGTTGCAGGCCCCAAACAAATCATTGATTATGTTCGCTACAACATCAGAAGCCAGATTTTTGCCAAATCCCTTCCGATGCCATTGGTCATTGGTAACCTCAAAAGACTAGAACTGCTCAAAACACAGCCAGCCCTCAAAGCAAAACTGTGGGAAAATGCACTGAAACTTCAAAATGGACTGAAAGAAAAGGGGTTCGATATTGGGAAAACGGATTCCGTGGTTACTCCTGTTTACATGAAGGGTGGTGTTGAAGAGGCTACCCATATGGTTACAGACCTGAGAGAGAATTACAACATTTTTTGCTCTATTGTAGTGTACCCGGTTATTCCCAAAGGGCATATTATTTATCGGTTGATACCCACTGCAGTTCATACTGACCTGGAAATCCAATTGACACTGACAGCTTTTGAGGAAACCAAAAAGAAGTTGGATGAAGGGCTCTATAAAAATGAGGCTATTGCACAAATGGCTGAAATTTAAATCATCATCCCTGCCTCGGCAGGGATTTTTTTGCCAAGGCATTTCGCTCGCTGGCAAAAAAGGACCGGATAGAAATCCAGCCCCTTTTTAAATCCAATTTCCTTTGAAAGACCAAGACAATAACGCGTTGCAGTACTGGGATATTGCCCAGTTCGGGGAATCAATGTTTAATTTTTTAAAACTTCCACAAACCTCCAAATAAATGTCTCCATATCTAACCTTTGCATTGTTTTGTTGTTAATCAAGTAAATAGGCCATTACATGAGAAAAGTTGTCGTTGCAGTAACCGGAGCCAGCGGATCAATTTATGCCGATCTGTTGATCAAGAAAATGAAAGCCATCAAGGAGCAATGGACCGACTTGTCAATAATTTTAACCGACAATGCAAAGGAGGTATGGCGCACAGAGCTTGGCAACGACAGTTTTACAATGCTGGATCTTCCTGTATTCGGAAAAAAGGATTTCAATGCACCTTTTGCATCAGGATCAGGCCAATATGATACCATGATCATCATTCCCTGTTCAATGGGTACACTGGGCAGAATCGCAGCAGGTGTTTCAAACGACCTGATATCAAGAGCGGCAGATGTTGTATTGAAGGAAAGAAGAAAACTCATTTGTGTTGCCAGGGAAACCCCTTACAACCTTGTTCATCTCAGGAACATGGAGACCATCACACTTGCTGGAGGAATCATTTGTCCTGCAACCCCTTCTTTTTACAGCAACCCCAAAACCGTTGAGGAAACAGTAATGACCGTTGTGGACCGTGTACTCGATCTTGCGGGATTTGATATCAAGGCTTACCGGTGGGGAGCATAAAATTGCATCAACGCAGGTCTATCACCTCGACACCAGGATATTTCTTCAGGTTGAACACAAAGCTGTCATCCGGTATTACGGTTGTCGTGGCCATTGTATTGATGGCATAGAGATAGCGGTTGCCATTCTTTTCAAAAATACGCGTGGACATGATCACTTTTGTCAGCTTGTCCACTTCAAGGATGACCTTGAAAAATGGTTTGGTCTTGTCGATTGGCGTCAATTCAATGACCTGATATGTTTTGCCAGCCTTTTTTACTTCAGGATTGAGCATGTAGAGAAAGTCCTTGTCATAAAAATTGGTAAACAACTTCTGTGGGGTGATGGCCCCGCTGCTGTTGTCCAAAGCTGAAACCTGCACTTCTTTTGCAGCCATGTCGTAGGTCCAGATGGTTGTACCATCACAAAATATTTCCTGCCCCGTGATGGAAACCCTGTATTTTATGCCTTTCATCATGATGGTCCCTGCCTTGGTGCCCTGAACTTTACCCGCAGCATTTTCAATTTTCAACGCAAAGGAGGCTTTTACAGTTTTGAAAGTTTTGAATTTTGCACTGACTGCATCAAGCACTTTTTTGGCCTCTGGATCGCTCTTGCCCATTGATTTTGGGGCTTGTGCATGGGTGCAAAAACAAGCAACCGTTATGGAGAAAAATACTGACAACAAACGTTTAAACATGATCATTATTGTTTGAGTAAGCCATCGGCAAATTGGAGACCGGTGCAAAGAAAAGACTATTCCATTGATTTTAAAAACTGTTCGAGCTCATATTCAGTTTTGAAAAGCACTTCCCGAACCTTACTTCCCTTGCTGGGTCCTACAACTCCAGCGGCTTCGAGCTGGTCCATCAACCTTCCGGCGCGGTTGTATCCCAGTTTAAGTCTTCGCTGAATAAGTGACGTTGAGCCCATTCCACTTTGAACAATCAGGGACGCCGCCTCGTTGAACAAAGGATCCCTGCTCAGCAAATCAATCTCCCTGTCATCCATATCCTTCTCATCCACCACTTCAGGAAGTTCAAATGCGGATGGATATCCTTGCTGACCGCCAATAAAGTCTGCCACCTTCTCCACTTCAGGAGTGTCTACAAACACGCACTGCACCCGTGTAACTTCTCCCTGATAGGAAACCAGCATGTCTCCCCTTCCTATCAACTGCTCTGCACCGCCAACATCCAAAATGGTTCTGCTGTCTATTTTTGAGGATACTTTAAAGGCGATCCGGGCCGGGAAGTTCGCCTTGATGGTTCCTGTAATAATGTTTACAGAGGGCCTCTGTGTGGCCACAATCAGATGAATGCCAATGGCCCTTGCCAATTGCGCAAGACGGGCTATGGGTGTCTCAATTTCCTTGCCGGCAGTCATGATCAAATCTGCAAACTCATCAATAACCAGCACGATAAACGGCAAAAACTTGTGTCCTTTCTCGGGATTGAGTTTTCTGTCGGCAAATTTTTCATTGTACTCCCTGATGTTTCTGCAACCGGCTTCCTTCAAGAGATCGTAGCGCTCATCCATTTCTATGCACAATGCATTCAGGGTATTCACCACCTTTCTTGTATCGGTGATGATGGCATCATCCTCGCCTGGAAGCTTGGCAAGAAAATGTTTCTCGATGGTGCGGTAAATGCTCAGCTCAACCTTCTTGGGGTCAACAAGTACAAACTTCAACTGGGAAGGATGCTTCTTGTAAAGGAGGGAAACCAATATCGCGTTCAAACCCACCGACTTTCCTTGTCCGGTAGCACCTGCCATCAACAAGTGCGGCATGGTGGCCAGGTCAACAATGAAATTCTCGTTGTCGATTTTTTTACCCAATGCAATGGGCAATGCAAAGTCATTTTTTTGGAATTTGTCTGAGGCCAGAAGGGATCTCATGCCCACAATGCTTTTCTTGACATTGGGAACTTCTATACCGATGGTTCCCTTTCCGGGTATTGGAGCAATGATGCGGATACCCAATGCTGACAAGCTCAAAGCAATGTCATCCTCAAGGTTCTTGATCCGAGAAATTCTGACACCGGCAGCGGGAACGATTTCATAGAGCGTTACTGTTGGACCAACGGTTGCAAATATTTTTTGGATTTCGATGTCATAGTTGCGCAGGGTACTCATGATCTGGGTCTTGTTGGCTTCCAGCTCATGTTGATCCATCACTATTTTTTCTCCCGTATGCTGTGCCAGCAAATCCAAGGAAGGATACTTGTATCCTTTAAGGTCAGCAATCGGATCATACTTTGGAGAAGCCAATACTGCAGCAGCTTTGGCAGAAAGGTTTTTTTCCGGGACAACGGGCTTGATTTCCAATGGAGGATCTTCATCCGCACTTTCATCGAGCAGGTCCACCGCTTGTTCCCATGGAGCGTCCTCAACAGACAGCGTCTCATTTTCAAGATCTTCATTTTTTTCCACCAACTCCAATGGGGCAGCTGCTGCTGCAACTTCCAAAGGGGCAACAATTTCACTGGGTTGCTTTAAGCTGTTTCCTTCGGTCAGGTCAAGCCTTGGTTGGATCACTTCAGGCGCAACGATTGGAGCAGTATCCTCGGCATCAAAGGCATGGTCTTGGTCATCTTTTTTCAGAGAGGTAGAAAAAACAGGCCACTTGAAGATTGGATTGAAACGCCAAATTCCATAAGACAACAATGCAAGTGAAATCAATGCGAAAGTGCCGGTCCATCCGATAACAGCAGTCAGCCAAAAGGCAGCATACTTGCCCAATGCGCCTCCCCAGTTGAATGCAGTGTTCGGTGTAAAAAAGGAAGCCCCGACACTGAGTACCACCAGGCCTGCAATAAGATAGCGGAGATTTCGAGCTATGGAGAAAATTGGCTTGTCAACCAAAAGGTTGATTCCCAAAACAAAGAACAAGGAACAAAACAGATAGGAGGCAATTCCAAAACCAAACTCAAAAAACACAAAGGCTGTATAGGCCCCCAGACTGCCCAACAGGTTGCTGATTTCCAGCTCATTGGGCATGAGTATTTTGGCGCCCATATCCCTTACCATGTCCTGGTCTTCTGTCCAAGTAAATAAGTAGGACGTAAAAGCAGCGAAAAGAAAAAAACAAAAAAACAACAGTGTGAACCCAAGTATCTTGTGGGTTCGCTCATCATGAACAAGTGATTTGATTTCAACCGTTTCCTCTTTTTCTTCAATCAGAACTTCAGGATCAGCTGTGTTTTTAGGAGATTTTAAACGGTTACCCATTTGGCATTGAACGGTTTGATGACAGGTGTTGATTGTAATACCCTTCAAAAATACAATTTATTTCAGTCATCATCTTTGGGATGCTTTTCAGCATTCTCCTTTGGTGAGATGGATAAAAACACAAAGAGCCATCCAAGGATGAACATCAATCCCCCCAGGGGCGTCACAAGTGCAACAATAGCGGTTTTTTCAAACCCCAAAAAGAGCAGCAGCTGTCTTAAATAAATGGATCCCGAGAAGAGGATGATACCCGTGATGAATAAATTACCCGCCCAAACCATTGTCTTCTTTTTGTAGTGCCTGTGCAATATTCCCACAATAAAAATGGCAATGGCATGTGTCATCATGTATGTTGTCGCCGTCTGGAAGCCAGCCATTGACTGCTCCGAAAGATAGGCCTTCAAGGCATGGGCGCCAAAAGCCCCAAGCACGACTGCCAGCATCGCAAACAAGGAGGCCAGCCTAAAAAATGTTCTTTGCATTTTGTATTGCATTTAAGAATTCTTCCATGGAAATATGCGGGTCGGTGATGGTGGTAGATGCCATTGCATAAAACGGAATCCTGTCCGCCATCCTTTCGCGTATAAAATCAGTCAAGGCTGCTTCATCAAGATTTGCCAGTAGGGGTCTGGTTGCAGCCTCTTTTTTCAAGCGTTCACTGATCACCGCTTCGGGAGGATTTATCCAAACGGTCATTCCATGGTGGTTCATCCATTCCATGTTTTCATTGAAACATGGGGTTCCTCCCCCACAGGAAACGATCCCTACAATCCTGTTCTGATCCTTATTTTGGGGCATTTTGTTCAGCATCTCACTGTATACCTCCTTCAATGCCAAAGATTCCATGTCCCTGAAGGACTGCTCTCCAAATTTTTCAAATATTCCCGAGATGGTAATGCCTTGCTTCTTTTCCAGATAGTTGTCGAGGTCTACCATTGGAACATGAAGGTGGTTTGCGAGTCCTTTCGCATAAAAAGACTTTCCCGATCCCATGAAACCAACCAGAAAAACAATCATTCGTTTTTGATTTGGTACTAATGTATGCATTTAAAAACACTTTTAAAGCAAGCGCCATTTAAACGCTCCAATGGGCAAGAAACCAAACGAACTTAATATTGCGGGCTAGAAAACTATGTTTAAATTTGCAGAAATCGGTATTCAGGCATGATTCAGGTCGACACGCATATGGATCTTCAGGAGCAGTACGAATTCTTCCTCAGGGAAGAAAACCGCGTGCACATGACTGAATTTCTGAATGAACTGAACATCAGTGATGTCGCCCAACTGATTGAGGACAACAAGGAACATGCCACCGAAATCATGGCCGACTTGTCCATTCACAGGGCAGCAAGCACCTTCAAGATCATTGAGCTCGGTGTGCAGAAAGACATCATACAAGAGCTGAATCCCCTCAAAACTGCTGCTTTACTGAACGAACTCCCTGCGGATGACCGTACTTCATTTCTTGAGGAGTTGTCTACCAATGCAGTAAGGGAACTGATCAAACTGCTGAATCCGGAGGAAAGAAAAATCACACTTTCCTTGCTGGGTTACCCAGAGGGCAGCGTTGGGCGTCTGATGACCCCAGATTATATTGCGGTACAGGCCGACTGGACCATTTCAGAAGTTTTGGACCATATCAGGGAAGTTGGACAGGAATCTGAAACCATAGATGTCATTTATGTCATCAACGACCAGGGACAATTGTTGGATGACGTAAGAATCAAGGAGTTTTTGCTTTCACCTCCTGAAAGATTGGTGAGCGAGCTGACAGACGGAAGGTACATCGAACTCAATGTGTATGACGACCAGGAAAAGGCCAACCAAGTATTCAAGATGAACAACAGGGTTGCATTGCCTGTAGTGGACAACAACAATATCCTATTGGGCATTGTAACCATCGATGACGTGCTTTGGGTGGCCAATGAAGAATTCAGTGAGGACATGCAAAAAATGGGAGGTACTGAAGCCCTGGAAGAACCCTATCTGGAAATTTCGATTTTCAGGCTCTTCAAAAAAAGGGTTGGATGGCTGATTGTACTGTTTCTGGGTGAAATGCTTACGGCAACTGCCATGGCGAGTTATGAACATGCCCTGGACCAGGCGCTCATTCTTTCCCTTTTCATCCCTTTGATCATATCGAGTGGAGGAAATACAGGATCTCAGGCATCTTCACTGATCATCCAGGCGCTCACCGTGGGGGAAGTTACCCTGGCTGACTGGTGGAAGGTCATGCGGAGGGAAATTGTCTCAGGCCTGATGCTGGGAACCGTTTTGGGGATCATCGGCTTTTCCAGGGTGATGGTTTGGTCACAGATATTTCCTGAAGTATATGGTATCCACTATTTTCTTGTGGCCATGGTAGTGGGGGTATCGCTGATTGGTGTCGTCATGTTTGGAACCATTACCGGATCTATGCTCCCCATTGTACTCAAGAAACTGGGAGCTGACCCCGCTGTGTCTTCCGCACCTTTCGTTGCCACCCTGGTGGATGTAACGGGTGTTATCATTTATTTCAATTGCGCCTATCTCTTCCTCAAGGGTACGATGCTTTGATCAAATGGCCTGGTGGTTGAACGGCTGCAAAACCATTTCACTGACCACTCCACTTGCTGGCTGTTGGCATAAAAACCAAATTGACCTTGCAGCCTCTTCCTCTCTGATCATTTTTTCTTTTTGAACCTTCAGGTCAATGTTATCCCAAAAAGGTGAGTCCACTCCCCCCAAAAACAGGTTCGTAATCCTTATCTCTGTGCGCTTCAGCTCTTCCCTTATGCTCTGCATCATTCCCACTATCCCATATTTGCTTGCAGAATAAGCTGCAGCACCTGCCATGGGTACTTTTCCAAGTACGCCCGGAATATTGATGATCAGTCCCTTTTTTACTTCTTTCATCGCAGGTAGAAAAGATTTGACGAAAAGGAATGTACCCACAAGGTTGGATTGGAGGGATTGATTGAAGTCATCAATGGACAACTGCTCCAGGGGCTTGATGATTCCAATGCCTGCTGCATTGATCAGGATGTCCGGCGTACCCAGGTTTGTTAAAACCGCAGAAGCCAAGCCTTCCATCTGTGATGCGCTTCCAAGGTCTACTGCAACAACATGCGACGAGGGGATGGACAATTTTTCTGCCAAGGCCATCAATTTGTTTTCATTTCTTCCAGTAATAAAAACCTCTGCCCCACTTTGAACCAGCAACTTCACCAATTGATTGCCTATGCCACCGGAGGCACCTGCCACCACTATTTTTTTACCATTGAGTTTTTCCATAAATCGATTTCAATGTAAACACAATAGATCTGATTTTGTTTGATCAACAGGAATTGCAACCAAGAGCATTGGAAACTTTACCTTTGAAGGGGATAAGGGCAGTTAAATCAACCATGATGAAGATCAGTTCAATTGAAATCAGCAGGCTTACCATTCCAATGGAACCATTTGTAATTGCAACTGAAACCTGCTATGCGGCGAACAACATTTACCTGAAAATCAATACTGATGAGGGACTTTGCGGTGTAGGTGAGTGCAGCCCCTTTCCGATGCTGGTGGGAGAAACCCAAGATACCTGCTTCCATGTAGGAAAAGAACTTGCCCGCATCATCAAGGGAAAGAATCCTATTTCTATTGCAGAAAGAATGAGGGAGTTGCACGCCCATATTGCGTTCAACAGCACAATTAAAAGTGCCTTTGACATGGCATTGCATGACATTGCTGCAAAAGCAAAGAACATGCCTTTGTATGCCTTTTTGGGAGGCAAAAAGAAACCCATACAGACAGACCTCACCATAGGCATAGACAGCCCAGAAAACATGGCCAACAAAGCCCGTAGATTTGTTCAAAATGGCGTAAAAATCATCAAGGTAAAACTTGGAAAGAACGGAAAGGATGACATCCAAAGGATTCGTCTGATACGGGCAGCAGTGGGCAACGAAATACAATTGCGGGCAGATGCCAACCAGGGATGGAGCTATGAAACTGCATTGCATGTATTGAATGCAATTGAACAATACAATATCGATTTTTGTGAACAGCCGATGCACCATCATCTTGACCCTATGCTGCCTGCATTGAAAAGAAATGTTTCTATTCCACTGATGGCTGATGAAAGTGTATTCAATCATTTTGATGCAGAAAGACTCATCACCAGTGACAGCTGCAGCTGTATCAACATCAAACTCGCAAAATCGGGTGGAATTCTTGAAGCCATTGAAATTGCCAATACAGCCGCACGGTACAACATCCCCTGCATGCTTGGAGGGATGGTAGAAAGCAGGCTTGCCCTGACGGCAAAGGTCCACCTTGCGATGGCACATGAAAATATCCATTTTTACGACCTCGACACCTGCCTCCTGGGCCACCTGACAGATCCTGTGCTGCAAGGTGCGCGTTACAACAACTATTTTCTTGAGCTGGATGAATTGCCAGGCATAGGTGCAGACATTTCACCCGCTTTTTTAGAGAATGCCGAAACAACAACCATCTAAATTGAATCACAGATGAAACCTAAAAATGCCTTAGCATCAAAAGTCATCATGACTGAGCTGGTGTTTCCAAACGACACCAACTTTTATGGAAACCTCATGGGCGGAAGACTTATGTATTGGATGGATACAGCAGCAGCAATGTCTGCAGGTAAACATTGTAATGCTCCATGCGTGACCGTTTCCGTAGACAACATTTCGTTCGATGCATCCATAAAACTTGGACAGGTTGTGCACATAGAGGCACAAATATCAAGAGCATTCAAGTCGTCTATGGAAGTACACATTTCGGTTTGGGGAGAAGACCTGACCCAGCAATACAAATACAAAAGCAATGAAGCCTATTTTACTTTTGTTGCAATAGATCCCAACGGGAAACCCAGGGCAGTGCCGGAACTGATTCCTGAGACAGAGGAAGAAAAAAAAGTCTTTGATGGCGCATTAAGAAGAAGGCAACTCAGGTTGGTGCTGGCGAAGAAGATGAAACCAGAGGAGGCAACAGAATTGAAAGCCCTTTTCACGAACAGTTGAATCAACCGCGAACTGTTTCATGGTGATGTCCGCCCTTCAGCATGAAAGTCTTGCTTTGCTCAATGGCATTCATCACCTGTTCAAGTATTTCTTCAACGGATTGTTCATAATCAATGTTGAGTGGCTCTTTGAAACTCACGGACAATGTTGTTCCCCTTTTTTTAAACCTCAATCCCTTGCGGTTGAAGGCCCGCCAAAAACCATTGATTACTACCGGTACAACAACCGGCCGCATTGATTTGATGATGTGTGCAGTGCCCTTTCTGCCTGGAGCAAATGGTTTTGTAGTTCCCTGGGGGAAAGTAATGACCCAGCGCTTGGCCAAGGCCTCATTGATTTTAGAGGCATCATTGACATCCACATCGCGCTTGACATCCTTACCTGCCGCCCTCCAGGTACGCTTGATCGTTATCGCGCCCGCCAACGTGAAGAGCCGGGTCAGGAGGTTGTCTCTCATTGTTTCCTCAGCAGCAACAATATTCACATCCACAAAAGGGTTCAGAAAATAGAAAGGAAGGCCAAGCCTATTCTTTTTGCCCCATTTTACGGCACAAAAAATGTGAAGAAAAGCAATGACATCTGCAAAATAGGTTTGGTGATTGCTGACAAACAAGACGTTTTGCTTCGGGAGGGATTTGAGGTTTTCCGTGCCGCTGATCTTGAGCTTGTTGACAATTGCAAGTCCTGGATAGGTAAATAAACCAACCAGGGCATATACCAATTTCCTTACAAGCTTGATGTCCTTGAGTTTGTCAATCATGAGGCTGTCAAGATAAGGAATAATCCATAAAGCAGATTACTCTGTTGAGCCACAAATGAACTGTTCTGCAAACAACCGTTGTGCTGAAATGCACTAATTTTATCGAAAGACCTGCACACATGAAAACTACAACTGCGATATTTGACATGGATGGGCTGCTCATTGATTCTGAACCACTTTGGCATGCTGCTGCGCAGCAATGCCTCACAAGATTCAACGTTGTGATTGAGGCGCAGGAATATGCAAAAACAACCGGATTGAGAACGAAGGAATTCCTTCAACATTGGTTCAATGTTTTTGCAATTGACCCTTCAAACATACCTCAGGCTGAAAAAGACATTACTGAAACAGTAATATCCATGGTCGTTGAAAAAGGTGAAATGATGGATGGGGTGGCCAATGTCCTTGAAATCGTAACACAATCCTCTCTGAAAATTGGGCTGGCCAGTTCATCTCCCCTATCACTCATCAATGCAGTTCTTCAAAAAATGAAAATGGTCGGTATGTTTTCAGCTGTTGCATCTGCTGAGCACCTCCCATTCGGAAAACCGCATCCGCAGGTATTCATCAATTGTGCGATAGCGCTGGGAAGTCACCCAACAGAATGCATTTGTTTTGAAGACTCTTTCAATGGGCTTCTTGCTGCAAAAGCTGCAAGAATGAAGTGCGTTGTGGTTCCGCATCCTGACGATTTTCATCATCGCCATTGGTCAATTGCCGAGCTCAAGCTTGATTCGTTGCTTTCCCTGCAGGCACACGAATTCCATCACCTGATAGCATAAAAAAAGTCCTGTGCATGTGCACAGGACCCTTATCGTTAGGAGTAAGCAGTGAACAAGTTTCCTTATTCTCCGCCTTCCATTTTCTTTTTGAGTTCAGCAAGAACACCAAGGTCGCCCAATGTTGATTTCTCAACCTTGTTCTGAATGTCCTTAACAGCCTTCTTTGTTTTGGCTGCATCGGCCTTCTTTTCCTTGACAACTGCTTCTTTCTCGTCAGCTGCAACCTGCTCCCAGATGCGGGCATGGCTCAACACAATTCTCTTTTCGTTGCGATCGAATTCGATCACTACAAATTGAGCGGTTTCGTCAGCACCAACTGTTTTTCCGTCTTCTTTTGCAAGATGACGTGCAGGCGCGAATCCTTCAAGACCATAAGGAAGCTGAACAACAGCACCTTTATCATCCTTCTTTACAACAGTTCCTTCATGGATAGAACCAATTGCGAAGGTTTCCTGAAGGGCATTCCAAGGATCTTCCTCAAGTTGCTTGTGGCCAAGCTGAAGCTTCCTGTTTTCCTTGTCGATGTTCAGGATCATGATGTCAATTTGACTTCCTGATTTGGTGAACTCGGTAGGATGGTTGTAACGCTTCAGCCAGCTGAGATCGCTGATGTGGATCATACCACCGATACCTGGCTCAAGTTCAACAAACACACCGTAAGGAGTGATGTTCTTTACAAGCCCAGTGTGGCGGCTGCCTACAGGATATTTCTCCTCGATGATGTTCCATGGGTCTGAAGTGAGCTGCTTGATAGAAAGGCTCATCTTCCTGCTGTCCTTGTCAAGTGTCACCACTTTTGCTTCGTACTCATCTCCCAGCTTGAAGAACTCTTTTGCATTCACCGGAGTGTTTGCCCAAGTGATCTCGCTGACGTGAACAAGTCCTTCAACACCAGGGGTGATTTCAAGGAATGCACCATAATCTTCAATGTTCACTACCCTTCCCTTGACATTTGCACCTTCAACAATTTCAGTTGACAATGTATCCCAAGGATGAGGTGTCAATTGCTTAAGACCAAGGCTGATCCTGCGTTTCTCGTCATCGAAGTCAAGAACAACGACATTGAGTTTTTGATCCAGTTTGAGCACCTCAGAAGGATGGTTGATACGTCCCCAACTGATGTCTGTAATATAAAGAAGGCCATCTACGCCACCAAGATCAAGGAATGCTCCGAAATCAGTGATGTTTTTGATGGTTCCCTCAAGAACCTGACCTTTTTCAAGTTTACCCATGATCTCGGCACGTTGTGCTTCGATATCACTTTCAATGAGTGCCTTGTGTGAAACAACTGCATTCTTGATGGTTTCGTTGATCTTAACCACCTTGAAGTCCATTGTCTTGCCGACAAACTGATCGTAGTCGGTAACGGGTTTAACGTCGATTTGTGATCCGGGAAGGAATGTTTCCATGCCCATGATGTCAACGATAAGACCTCCCTTGGTTTTGCTGGTAACAAAGCCAGAGACAACTTCACCTGATTTGTGCATTTCCACAATACGCTCCCAGGCACGCGTGATACGCGCTTGCTTGCGGCTGAGGTGCAGGTGACCTTCCCTGTCTTCCTTCTCAACTACCATAACTTCAACTACATCACCGGTTTTCAATCCGTGCAGGTCCCTGAATTCGTTCAACGAAACAAGACCATCACTTTTAAAGCCGATGTTGATTACCACGTCGGTTTTGGTAAGGCCCACTACGATGCCTTGAACCATTTCACCATCTGTGATTTGTTTGAATGTGCCCTCATAAACGGCATCATACTTGAGTTGCTCCTCGTTGTTGTAACGGGCAACGTTGCGCTTGTCAATGCTCCAATCGAAATCATCGTGTGCGGAGACTGTTGACGGATTTGCTAGTGTGTTGTTTTCTTCCACTATTAAGTTCCTCCTTTTGTTTGAATTTCAAGCTGTTTTGTCAGCCTGATTTGGGGACGGCAAAGGTAATAGAAATCCTGGTTCTTTCAGCAAAAAACCATGTTTTTTGATCGTTTTTTTCAGATCAAACCCTACTTGGCAATGATTTTCAATGGATTTATGCTCCGGCTATCCTCCTGACTGCTTCCGCAAGCTTGTCAAGGTCCTTGAGCGATGTGTAGACATTGGGGGTTACCCTTACCCCATGGATGTTTTCCCAGTTGATGGCCACCGTATGAATCTTGTATTTGGAAAAGAGCTCCCCTGCAACTTCCTCAGGTTTTTTCCCTTCGATGGCAATACTGGCGATGGCACAAGAAAGATGCTTGGATTTGGGCTGATTGAAGGATACCCGCGAGAGGTCTTTGACCTGGCTCACCCAATGGTCCTTGAGTTGACGCAACCTTGCCTCTTTGCGCTTGCTTCCGATCACATCATGAAAATCCACCGCCGCGCCGATGGCCATTTCGGAAGCAAATGATCGGGTTCCCAGGGATTCAAACTTGCGAATATCCTTCCCATCGGGTTCGTTGTTGGAAAGCAGGGCCCAGACATGCTTGATTTTTTCCTTCCTGATATAGAGCATTCCGCTCCCAAATGGCGCACTCAACCATTTGTGCAGCGATGTTGCAAAGTAATCGCATCCAAGATCAGGAATCTTGAAATCAAAATGAGCAAAGCTGTGTGCCCCGTCAGCAATCACCTCAATTCCCATCGCATGTGCGGCATCCGCTACTTTTTTTACCGGCATGATCTGGCCACACCAATTGATCAGATGGGTGACCATTACCACTTTTGTGCGCGGCGTAAAAGCAGCAATGTACTGCGCGGCCAAAACCTCTTCATTTTCCTCGGGTAGCTTGAGGTCTATCCAAATCAGCTTTATGCCATCCCTTTTCTCTCTTTGCTTCCACGCGTTGATCATGTTTGGATAATCCTGCCTTGTCAACACAACTTCATCGCCGGGCTTGAGGTTAAGGCCAAATATTACCGTATTGAGCCCCTCAGTTGCATTGCGGTTGATGGCAATTTCTTCCTTGTCACAACCTGCAAGAAGGGATAGCTTTTCACGCAAGGGCTCTCTGCCCTGATCCAGGATCTGCCACATGTAATAAGAGGGCGCTTCATTGGCATACTGGTAATAGCGGATATGTGCGTCTTGAACAACTTTGGGTTGTGGAGCAACACCACCATTGTTCAAATTCATGATATTGGGACTTACCGTGTACGCTTCCCGTACCCATCCCCAAAAATCCTCATCCCCCAGGGCAATGCCCGATTGATTTGCATGTGTCGTTTTTCTGTAAGCATTTGCCGCTTCAGCAAATACTGGATCAACGGCTGAAATGAAAGGCAACACGGCGGCAGACCTTAAAAAATTTCTGCGGGAAGAGGGATATGGCATGGGAATAAAATTGTGGAATTGCTAAGGGTTCTCAATCTTCATCTCCTCCAAGATACACTTGCTTTGCGACATTTAAAGGGCCGGTGTTGCGGTTTCTCCTTTCAGATCAACCATTGCATCAGAGATTGCAGATGCTGCAATCCATCCACTTGACCAGGCATGTTGAAAATTATAACCGCCGGTTATGCCATCGACATTCATCACTTCGCCGCAAAAATACAAACCCTTCAGTTTTTTACTTTCCATCGTTTGGGGATTGATCTCCTCCAGCTTGACACCACCTGCAGTGACAAATTCCTCTTTGAATGTTGTTTTCCCGCGCACCATGTAGCTGTCTCCACACAATGTGCGGGCCAGGCTCACCAGGGATTGGTGTGGCACATCGGGCCAAATGGTTTCAGGCTTGATGGAGCATTTCAGCAAAAGATATTGCCACAATCTCGTACTAAGGTTGAAATTGTTTTTGGCGCCAATGGACTGACGTGCGACAGATTTGGTTTGCTTCAATGCCTCAAACATAGCACTCTCATGAAACGCTGTAATCCAATGCACTTTCACTTCAAAAGCATATTGCACAGCATGAAGCGCTCGGGCTGCCCTGGATGAAAGTTTGAGCACTGCAGGACCGCTAAGACCCCAATGTGTTATGAGCAAAGGGCCTGTTTCCTGCAACTTGAGTGATGGAATTCTTACTATTGCAGAAGTTGAGGAAACCCCCATCAATTCATGAAGATGCTTGTCAGGAATGTTAAAAGTGAACAATGAAGGCACAGGCAGCTCTATGGAATGTCCGGTATTGGCCAGCCAATCGAATCCCGAAATTTTGGGATGTCCGCCTGCTGCGATGCAGATGAAATCAGCGGTTTCCATGCTGGGCAATTGCCCATTGTGAGAAACTGCAACATTGAATCCTGCATGGTCTTTTTCAATTGAAACAACTTCCGCCTGCATGATGACCTCAACATTGTAACGATCAGCCTCCGAGATGAGACAGTTGATGATGGTTTGGGACTGATCGGATACTGGAAACATTCTACCGTCGTCCTCTGTCTTCAACCCAACGCCACGCGCTTCAAACCAGTTTATGGTATCGTTGGAAGAAAATTGGTGCAATGTTTTTCGGACAAAATTTCTTCCCCGCGGATAGGCCTCCAGCATATCATCCACCTCATCCGATGCGTGGGTGACATTGCACCTTCCCCCTCCGCTGATGCGAACCTTCGCAAGAACCTTGGATGTTTTTTCAAGCACCACAACTTGCAGGTTTTGATTGTTTCTTGCTGCATTCACTGCACAAAAAAAACCTGAAGCTCCTCCACCAACAACCATCAGTTTTTTTCTGCTGCTCATTTTGTCATTATCATGATGGATGCAAACATTTCCAACCCATCCCAAAGGTTTTTAATGCGGATGTTTTCATTTTCTGCATGTTGGTTGTTGTCATGGTTGGCAATGGGAACGGTTACTGGCTTGGTGTTCAGCATTTCTTCAAAAATAAACAGAGGCAAACTTCCTCCCAGGGTTGGCAACATCAGTGGAGATTGAGGCAAGGCAGCAGAAACAGCCTTGACAATGCTTTGGGCCATGGCATTGTCCATTGGTGTTTTCTGGGCATTGTACCCATCGGAACGAACAACCATACAGAGTTTATCATGTGCAGCCCTTTCTTCAGCAGAAGGCTCTTTTTCGGTAACATGATAACCCATGCTTTTTATATGATCAATGACTTTTTGCTGCTGTTTTTTCCAATCATTGCCTGCAACCAGCCTGAGGTCTATTGAAGCTATGGCTTTTGTAGGAATGACATTCGCTGATAATTTTCCCACGCCCGCGCTCTGCAAGCCGTTGATATTGAGTGAGGGGAGATTAAGGTTCTCATTGAGTGTTCCTGGACGTTCAGCTTTGCTGAATCCCAATTCTTTTTGAAGCGCTTGCTCAACCGGTGGCAGGCGTGACAGGGCTTTTTTTTCAGCTGATGAAAGCGGTATGACATCTTCGTAAAAGCCCCTGATCGTAACTTCCCCCTGGGCATTTTTCATGCTGGCCAGCAATTGAGCCAAGGCCATTGCAGGATTGGGTGCCCAATTTCCATAATGTCCTGAATGCAAGGGCCTTGATGAACCAAAGACAGTAAGCTCAAGATGTGTATCGCCCCTAACACCAAACACAACTTGTTTTTGACCAGATTGGTGAACAGGGCCGTCACAAATAACCCAAATGTCACTTTTCAACAAATCGCGGTTTTGGTTGAAAATTTCATGCAGGTGTGTTGAGCCTGCTTCCTCCTCGCCCTCAAAAAAAAATTTAATGTTGACACTGGGAGATATCTTTAGCTTGGCCAACGCAGCGTATGCGTTGATGATGGTAAAAACTCCGGCCTTGTCATCCGAACTACCCCTTCCATAAATTCTCCATTCTGGATCAAATGGTGTTGCCTTGGATGGCCATTTGATCAATGATGCGCCACTTGCAAGAGAACCGTTGGCAAGTTGAGGTTTGAAAGGATGCAAACCATTGGCCCATTTGGTTGAATCAACAGGCTGACCATCATAATGTGCGTAAAAAATGATTGTTTTTGTTGCCCCTGGCACAATGACTTCACCGTACACTGCTGGAGGAGTGTCATTTGTTTTGGAGGAAAGCAACTGAACATTGGAGATCCCCTTGGATTTCATGTGATCTGCTATCCAAAAAGCATTCTTCCGGATATTGGGAAGATCGGCAGCAATGTTTGGAATGCGTAAAAAATCAAAATAGACATTCAGCAATTCGTGTTCATTGGACATCCTGTACTTCCTGACCTCATTTACAGGATTGGACTGGCCCAGAACAAACATGGGAAAAATCAGAAATAGAAAATGCTTCATGGGGTAAAGTTAGCATATCCCCTTGAAGAATAATTGGATCAGTATCCGCTGAAAAGGAAGGAGTTCAGGTTCTCATGCTCAATAATTTGCCCAAAGCTTGAAAGCACATCAACCCTTCCTCTTTTGATGCAAACCGTATGTTCATAATGCGCAGAAAACTTACCATCTTTTGTCCTAACGGTCCACCCATCTGAATCATACATTACATCACGGGTGCCCAGATTGATCATTGGCTCTATGGCGATAACCATGTTCTCGCGCAACTTGGGACCTGTGCCCTTTTTCCCGTAATTGGGAACCTGGGGATCCTCATGCAATTGTTTTCCTAAACCATGCCCGACCAATTCCCTGACCACACCATAGTGGTGCAATCGCTCTGTATAATCCTGAATGGCAAAAGAAATATCACCAACACGGTTGCCCGCAATGGCTTTTTCTACTCCCAGCAACAATGATGCGCGGGTTACCTGCATGAGTTGCTGGTGTTCAACGGCAACTGGTGCCAAGCCAAATGTGTAGGCACTGTCTCCATGAAAACCATTTTTGTACACCCCGACGTCTATTGAAACAAGATCGCCTTCCTTGAGTAGGTTTTTGTTTGGAAAGCCATGTACCACAGCATCATTTACTGAAATGCATGTAGCAAATGGATAACCCCTGTAATTTTTGAAAGATGGAACCGCTTGGTGATCAAGGATGAATTCCTCTGCTCGTTTGTCCAGCATTTCGGTAGTAATGCCAGGCTTGAGCATAGAGGCGAGTTCAGCCAAAGTGCTGCTTACCAAAAGTGAACTTTCACGAATCAGTTCAACTTCTGGATTGGTTTTGATTCTGATCATATCAGATGGAGGTAGTTGTTGCAGGCTGTCTTCCCTGGATCCTGCCGCCGGACATCAAGCCATCGTACTGACGCATGAGCAAATGTGTTTCAATTTGCTGCAGCGTATCAAGAATAACACCTACCATGATCAACAATGATGTGCCACCGAAGAAGGAAGCAAAAGATTGTGTAACACCCAATTGCTGTGCAATACCGGGAAGGATTCCTATCAAAGCAAGGAAAATCGCTCCTGGCAAAGTGATCCTGTCCATGACCTGGCCAATATAATCTGCAGTGGGTTGTCCTGGCTTTACACCAGGTATGAAGCCATTGTTTTGCTTCAGGTTGTCTGCCATCTGCTTGGGGTTGAAGATAAGTGCCGTATAAAGAAAAGTGAAGGCAATCACCATTACAACGTAGATCAACATGTACCAAATATTGCTTGGATCATTGAAAATTCTTGCCAATCCTTTACCGGATTCCAGGTTGGTGAAAGATGCCAACGTTGGAAGAAACATGATGGCCTGTGCGAAAATGATTGGCATTACACCAGATGCATTGACTTTCAATGGAAGAAATTGACGTGCACCGGACAGGGACTTGCTGCCAACCAGTTGCTTTGCATAGCTTATTGGAACCTTGCGGACACCCTGCACCAGCAATATCAAACCAAGAATGATTGCAATGAGAAAAGCAATTTCAATCAAGAACAACAATAGACCACCACCGCCGCGTGTTTGCTTTGCCCCCAATTCACCTATGAAAGACTGTGGAAGACGGGCAAGGATACCTACCATGATGATGATGGAAGTACCATTTCCAAGACCCTTGTCCTGGATTTTTTCACCAAGCCACATAACGAAAAGCGTACCTGCGGTCAGGACAATGATGGTTGAAAGCCAGAAATAAGGTTGGTATGCATCAATCAGGGCTTCACGGTTAACATTTTTGAGATAGGCCACGTAAGCTGCTGCCTGGAACAAGGTAACAAGTGCAGTAAGGTAACGGGTCCACTGGTTGATTTTTTTTCTTCCACTGTCTCCCTCCTTTTGAACTTTCTGCATTTGAGGAACCAAAATGGTCATCAATTGCATGAAAATGGAGGCTGATATGTAAGGCATGATTCCCAATGCAAAAATTGATGCACTGGAAAAAGATCCACCCGCAAATGTATCAAATAAACCGAGCAAGCCCTTTTTGGCAGTTTGCAAATCCAATTTGTTGGGATCTATACCTGGTAGGGCAACATGAGATCCGAAACGATAAATAAGGATAAGCAGAATGGTTACCGTGATCTTGCTGCGAAGATCGTCGATGCTCCATATATTCTTGAATGTTTGGATGAATTTCTTCACTGGAAAATATTTTGTCCGTTTTGGGATTTAATGGCCATGGCCATTAAATATCGGAAATTATTTGATGATTTCAACAGTGCCGCCGGCAGCTTCAATTACAGATTTGGCTTTTTCGCTGATGGCATTCACCTTAAAGTCAACTTTGCCAGTAATTGCACCATTTCCCAAGATCTTGACCTTATCGGTGCGGTTGATGAGCCCGTTGATGTACAGATTTTCCATGCTAAAGGAAGCCAATGCATATTTCTCCACGAGGGTTTCTACTTGACCAAGGTTAAAGACCTTGTATTCAACCCTATCGCGGTTCTTGAAGCCAATTTTTGGAATACGGCGCTGGATTGGCATCTGGCCACCTTCATGTCCTCTTTTTGATTTGTAACCAGCACGGCTTTGTGCACCCTTGTTACCCTTGGTAGAGGTTCCACCATGTCCTGATGCTTCACCACGACCTATTCTCTTTTCCTTTTTTGTTGCTCCTTTTGCGGGTCTTAAAGTATGTAATTTCATGATGCTTGTTTTACTCAACGCAGTTCTATCAGAACCACTCGTATTAAAAAATAAGATTGATGAAGGGTCGAAGAACCTAGATTTCTTCTACCTTGACCAGGTGTGTGACTTTTCTAACCATGCCAAGAATCTGTGGAGTTGCATCCAACTCTACTGATGCATTCATCTTGCCGAGGCCCAAGGCTTCCATGGTGCGCTTTTGACGCTCAGGCCTGTCGATGACACTTTTTACTTTTGTTATTTTTAGCTTCTTCATATTGAAACCCCTTGGGGAATTAGCGTGTTATCAAATGTATTGAAGGAATTATCCGTTGAAAACCCTTTTCAGGGCAATAGATCTTGTTTTTGATACATGAATTGGCTCACGCAACATACCAAGTGCCTTGAATGTTGCCTTAACCACATTGTGTGGATTGGCAGATCCGAGCGATTTGGCAAGAACGTCAGTTACCCCAACACTTTCCAAAACAGCACGCATGCTGCCCCCTGCGATAACACCAGTACCATGTGCGGCTGGTTTTATCAATACTATGGCGGCACCTTCCTTTGCAAGCTGGTCATGGGGTATGGTACCTTTCATGACAGGAACTTTTATCAGGTTTTTCTTTGCATCTTCTATTCCTTTGGTAATGGCTTCCTGAACCTCTTTTGCTTTACCCAGGCCATGTCCTACGACACCTTCTTCGTTACCAACAACTACGAGTGCAGAGAAACTGAATGCCCTTCCACCCTTTGTTGTCTTGACAACGCGGTTGATGGCTACAACTTTCTCCTTCAACTCAAGGTCTCCGGCTTTGACTCTGCTGTAATTTACTTTTGACATCTATTGTAATATTGATTTGAACAAAATAATGATTAGAACTTCAGACCACCTTCGCGTGCACCTTCAGCAACTGCCTTGACCCTGCCATGGTAAAGGAAACCACCGCGGTCAAAAACACATCCAGCCAGGCCTACTTCCAAAGCCTTTTTGGCTATGGCTTGACCAACCAACTTGCTTTTTTCGGTTTTGGTGACCTTTTGCGCCTTGATATCCTTATCACGGGATGAAGCCGATGCCAGGGTTACACCATTGACATCATCGATCATTTGTGCATAGATATCGGCATTGCTTCTGAAGACACTCAGCCTGGGCAATGCTGCAGTTCCTGAAATCTTCTTGCGGATCGTGTACTTGATCCTTTGTCTTCTTAATGATTTTACGTTCATCTTTTATTGTTTTTCCTGATGCTGCCAGGATCGTTAACGATTAATTATTTACCAGCTGCTTTACCTGCTTTGCGGCGGATGAATTCACCCTTGTACTTCACACCTTTTCCTTTGTATGGTTCAGGTTTCCTCAAGCCCCTGATTTTCGCGGCCACTTGACCAAGAAGTTGCTTGTCAGCACCCTCCAGAAAAATACGGGGATTGTCTCCCTTTTCTTGGGTGGTTGTCACCTTCAGCTCTTTGGGGATCTCGAAAATGATGTTGTGTGAATAACCCAAGGAAAGATCCAATAAATTTCCCTGGCTAGAGGCTTTATAACCCACACCGACCAGTTCAAGTTCCTTTTTAAACCCTGTGGTTACACCAACAACCAGGTTGCTGACCAAAGCCCTGTAAAGACCATGAAGTGCCCTGTGCCTGATTTGATCAGTTGGTCGCTTCAACTCAACTGTGCTCCCATTGATTTCAACGGTGATATCACGGTCCACTTCCTGCTTCAACTCACCTTTTGGTCCTTTCACAGTTACTACGTTATCCGTTCCAACGGCAAGAGTAACACCAGCAGGAAGTTCAATAAGTTTTTTTCCTATACGAGACATGTCATTTCAGTTTTAAATGCTTGAGGTATTGTTCAGATGGTTTCAGTTCCGTATAGAAAACTTAGTGCGCAATCCGAACCTATCGTCAAGCAATGGTTTTGATTAGTATATATAACAAAGCACTTCACCACCAACATTCTGTGATTTGGCATCCTTGTCGGTCATTACACCTTTTGAAGTGGAAAGGATGGCAACACCCAATCCATTTTTTACCCTTTTGAATTCTACAGGTTTGGCATACTGCCTAAGGCCTGGACGTGACACACGCTCAAGGGTCCTAATGGCAGGTTCTTTGCTGATTGCATCGTATTTCAATGCAATTTTGATTACTCCCTGCTTGGAATCATCTTCAAATTTGTATTTGAGAATATACCCCTGGTTGTACAGGATCTCAGTGATACGTTTTTTAAGATTGGAAGCTGGAATCTCAACGATTCTGTGCCCCGCCATCTGTGCATTTCTGACCCTCGTCAGAAAGTCTGCAATTGGATCTGTTGTCATATTTTGTTCCTCCTTAGTCCCTTGTTAAGGGATTATTTCGGTTTAAGTGATTTGTTCTAGTTCTGTTTTCTTCGGATTACCAGCTGGCTTTTGTAACTCCTGGAATCTTACCTGATAATGCCATGTCGCGGAACATTACCCTTGAAAGACCAAAGAATCTCATGTAGCCCTTGGGACGACCAGTAATTTGGCACCTGTTCTTTAAGCGTACTTTTGATGAATTTTTTGGAAGTTGATCCAAAGCCTGCCATTCACCTGCAGCCTTAAGGGCAGCACGCTTTTCTGCAAACTTTTCAACCATTTTCTCTCTTTTTCTTTGTCTGGCTTTTACCGATTCTTTTGCCATATTTTCTTGATTGTGTTGAAACAGGGCTACTGCCCAAATTTTATATCAGTTAATCCTTTTTGATGTTTTTGAAAGGCATTCCCATTTCCTTGAGAAGCTCATAAGCTTCTTCATTGTTCTTGGCGGTGGTTACAAAAGTAATATCCATTCCTGTAATTTTGGTTACCTTATCGATATCAATTTCAGGGAAAATGATCTGTTCTGTTACGCCAAGTGTATAGTTACCACGACCATCAAAAGCTTTTTCACTGATTCCTTTGAAATCACGAACACGCGGAAGTGATGCTGATATCAACCTGTCTAGGAATTCAAACATCTTGACTCCACGAAGGGTTACACGCGCACCAATGGGCATGTGCTTTCTCAATTTGAAATTGGAAATATCCTTTTTTGATTTTGTGGCAACCGCTTTCTGTCCAGTTACTGTAGTCAACTCATCAATTGCAATGTCGATGAGCTTTTTATCAGCAACGGCTCCATTTACACCCCTGTTGAGACAGATTTTGGTAAGCTTAGGAACTTGCATGACAGAAGTATAGCTGAATTTTTTCATCAGTGCAGGTATCACTTCTTTTTGATACTTGGACTGTAACCTTGGTTTGTACGTTGCTGTGCTCATTATTTGATTACCTCCCCTGACTTTTTAGATATTCTTACTAATTTACCATTCTCCCTGGTTCTCTTGATTTTGGTAGCTGCTTCTGTCTTGGAATCCCAAAGCATCACATTGCTGATGTGAACCGAAGCTTCCTTTTTAATCAATCCACCTTTGGTGTTTTGGGCTGAAGGCTTTGTATGGCGTGTTACAATGTTTACCCCCTCGATCAGTACACGTGATTTTTCCGGGAAAACTTCGAGGATCTTGCGTGGCTTCTTGAGATCCTTGTCATCACCAGCGATTACCACAACGGTATCGCCCTTTTTAATATTGAACTTGGCCTTGAATCTAGTATTCATCTTCTTTATTTTAAGCGTTGGTAACGCAGTTTATACTCAATTAGAGAACTTCTGGTGCAAGTGAAATAATTTTCATATATCCCTTGTCCCTGAGCTCGCGGGCCACTGGTCCAAAAATACGTGTTCCCCTGGGTTCATCGGAAGCATTGAGGATAACTACTGCGTTATCATCAAAACGAATGTAAGAACCGTCTTTTCTGCGGAGCTTATTCTTCGTACGAACAATGACAGCCTTGGCAACGGTACCTTTCTTGATACCACCTGCGGGAATAGCATCTTTGATGGTGACAACAATCTTGTCTCCAATGCGGGCATAATCCTGTCCACTGTTACCCAATACACGGATACAAAGGACTTCTTTGGCGCCACTGTTGTCTGCTACATTCAATCTGGATTCTTGCTGAATCATTTTATTATATTTTATTCGGCTTTTGCCGTTTGGTTAAACGATCTGTCTTTTGACTTTCGTGAAGACCTATTTGGCTTTTTCAATAATTTCTACAAGTCTCCAGCGTTTGGTTTTGCTCAGAGGCCTGGTTTCCATGATCCTGACCACATCACCGGGTTTTGCCTCGTTGGTTTCATCATGTGCATGGAACTTGGTCGTTTTTTTAACGAACCTTCCATAGATCGGGTGCTTTACTTTTCTCTCAACAGCAACTGTGATGGTCTTGTCCATCTTGTCGCTGGTAACTGAACCCGTTTTGGTTTTGCGAAGCTTTCTTTCAACCATTTCTTTTTATTTTAGGTCCCGGCCCTTGTCCGGATTTATTTTTAAAATTTACCTTGATTAGGCAAGTGCCCTTTTTTTAATTTCAGATTTAAGCCTGGCAATGTCCTTTCGCAAATCCCTGATACTCATTGGATTTTCCAAGGGAGTAATTGCATGAGCGAAACGCATTTTTTTCAAACGCAATTCATCTTCAGTGATCTTTGCCTTGATGTCTGAATCACTCAGCGCAGTGAGGCTTTTTAGAAAATCAATCTTTTTTGACATGTTTCAGTAGTTTATCTTTCTAATTGCTTATGCCGCAAAATCCCTGCGTACAATAAACTTTGTTTTGATTGGCAATTTTGCTGCTGCAAGGTGCATTGCTTCTTGTGCAACTTCCATTGTGACACCTTCAACTTCAAAAAGGATCCTTCCTGGCTCAACAACAGCCGCCCAAAATTCAGGATTACCTTTACCCTTACCCATCCTTACTTCTTGTGGCTTGCGGGTGATTGGCTTATCCGGGAAAATCCTGATCCATACATTTCCTTCCCTTTTCATGGCACGTGTCATTGCCTGACGAGCAGCCTCGATTTGTCTGTTTGTCATCCAAACAGGTTCCATGGCCTTAAGACCAAATGATCCGAAGGCAAGGGTGGTACCCCTCTTGGCCTCTTCCCTGATTCTGCCTTTCTGCGCCTTCCTGTGTTTCGTTCTTTTCGGTTGTAACATGTTGAAGTATTTTTAGTGAATACCCTTTTTAAAATAAAATTATCCCCTGCGATCTCTTCCGCCGCCGCCACGACGATCATCACGACCACCGCCACCGCCGCGTCTGTCATCACGTCCACCAGACGGACGGGAATCCCTTCTCTCAGGACCATCAGCCTTGGTACCGCTCACAAAATTTGGATTCAGGTCACGCTTTGCCAATACCTCACCTTTACAAATCCAGATCTTCAAACCGATCTTTCCGTAAACAGTTTGTGCAAAAACAGAAGCGTAATCAATATCCATCCTGAATGTATGCAGCGGAACGCGACCTTGCTTGATTTCTTCAGAACGGGCAATTTCAGCGCCGCCCAGACGACCACTCGCCTTTATTTTGATTCCTTCAGCACCCAAGCGCATTGTTGAAGCAATGGCCATTTTAATGGCACGCTTGAAGTTGATGCGGTTTTCAATTTGCTTGGCGATGGTTTCACCAACAATTTGGGCATCCAACTCCGGCCTGCGGATTTCAAGGATGTTGATCTGAACATCTTCCTTGCCGGTGAGCTTCTTCAACTCCTCCTTGATCCTGTCCACTTCTCCACCACCTTTACCAATGATGATACCAGGCTTGGAAGTGTGGATGGTGATGATCAGTTTATTGAGGGTTCTCTCAATAACAATTTTTGCAATTCCACCCTTGTTGATACGGGCATTCAGATAACCACGGATCTTGGTATCCTCGATCAGCTTGTGAGCATAATCTTTTTTGCTACCATACCAGTTACTCTCCCAGCCGCGGATGATGCCTAACCTATTGCCAATTGGATTCGTTTTTTGACCCATTATGATTCAGTTTGAAAGTTCTTAATTTTTTACGTCAACAATAACTGTTACGTGATTGCTGCGCTTGCGCATGCGATAAGCTCTACCTTGAGGTGCTGGAAGCATTCTTTTGATGCTGCGTGCTCCGTCAACAAAGATTGTTTTTACAACCAATGCCTCAACGTTGCCACCTTCATTCTTTTGCTTCCAGTTGCTCACTGCGGACATCACCAATTTGCGGAGTGGTGTGGCACTGTGTTGCGGATGATGCTCGAGGATCGCTACGGCTTGCTCTACCTTCATCCCGCGAATATGATCCGCCAAAAGGCGCATCTTACGGGGGGATGTTGGGTGATTTCTCAATTTTGCTATTGCTTCCATAATATATTTTTTCTGTTTTCGGGTTTATCGGTCCGAAAAATGATTAAACTTTCTTGCTTGAATGTCCTCTGAAATTCCTGGTTGGGGAAAATTCGCCCAATTTGTGACCTACCATGAATTCAGTAACGTAGACAGGTATGAATTTGTTTCCGTTGTGAACCGCGAAAGTATGACCAACGAAATCAGGTGTAATGGTGCTTCTGCGGCTCCACGTTTTTACAACTGCTCTTTTGGATTTACCATCATTCATCGCTTCAACCTTCTTCTCTAGCTTGGCCGCTACATACGGACCTTTTCTTATTGAACGAGCCATAATATTGGTTTCTTGTTGTGAGTTCTTTTCTTGTGATTATTTAGCGAGCTTTTTGCCATTCTTGCGTTGGATGATCAGTTTATCACTTCCTTTTCCGCGTGTCCTGGTTTTTTCGCCTTTTGCATATTTACCAGTACGGCTGCGGGGATGACCACCTGAAGACCTGCCTTCACCACCACCCATTGGGTGATCAACAGGATTCATCGCAACACCACGTGTGCGTGGACGAATACCTTTCCAGCGGTTTCTTCCTGCCTTACCCATGCTTTCGAGGCTATGGTCAGAGTTTGAAAGAACACCAACTGTCGCGAAACAATTGATCAAGACTTTTCTCAACTCGCCAGAAGGCATTTTTAATACTGCATATTTCTCTTCCTTGTTGGTCAATTGGGCTGAAGTACCAGCGCTTCTGGCAATCTTTCCACCCTGACCAGGCTGCATTTCAATGTTGTGAACATTGGTACCCAATGGCATGTTTTTCATCATCAGGGCATTTCCAATTTCTGGAGCTACCGCATTTCCACTGATAACAGTCATTCCCACTTCCAAGCCTTGTGGAGCAAGCATGTAACGCTTTTCACCATCAGCATAATTGAGAAGGGCTATGAAAGCAGTCCTGTTTGGATCATACTCAATGGAAGCAACCTTTGCAGGCACCTCATGCTTGTTGCGCTTGAAGTCGATGATGCGGTACATTTTTTTGTTTCCGCCTCCGATATAGCGCATTGAGCGGTGACCTTGAGCATTTCTACCACCGGTTTTCTTGACTGTCTCCAGAAGAGATTTCTCAGGAGTTGATGTGGTAACTTCAGCATAAGCGTTGCCGATCCTCCACCTGGTTCCCGCTGTAATGGGTTTGTACTTCTTTAATGGCATGTTTTTATTTTTTTACCCTTAGGGCTACTTTTTCAATTAAATGTTTGCGTAGAGGTCAATGGTTTCCCCTTGTCCAACAGTTACATAAGCTTTCTTGAAAGAAGGCTTTCTACCGCTGATTACACCTGCTTTTGTAAAACGGCTTTTGCTCTTGGCAGGAGCAACTGCAGTCCTTACATCATCAACTGTCACACCATAGAAATCTTCAACCGCTTTCTTGATCTCCAATTTGTTGGCCGAACGGGCAACCTTGAAAGAATAAACACGGTTTTTTTCTGAAAGCTGGTTTGCCTTCTCAGAAAGAATGGGCTTTACCAGAACATCAGCAAGTTTCATATCTCTTGTTTAAATTTTTAAAAAATCAATTAAGCTTCAGCACCCTCTTCCATTTCTGCAAACAATTTTGCTGCAGACTCAGTGAGAACAAGGACATCCGCATTCATCACATCATATGTGTTGATGTCGGAAAGAACTGAAGTAAGCACAGAAGGAATGTTCCTTGCACTTACAAAAACATTCTCATTGAGATCGGGCATTACATACAGCGATTTCTTGTTGGTCAGGTTGAGTCCTTTCAACATAGATGCAAAGCTGCTTGTCTTTGGCGCTTCCAACTGAAGGTCTTCGACAACAACGATTGCGTTGGCCTTGTTCTTGTGGCTCAAGGCACTGATTTTTGCCAGATCTTTCACCCTGCGGTTCAGTTTGATGTCATAGCTGTGTGGCTTTGGTCCGAAAATGGTACCACCACCTTTGTACAAAGGGTTGCGGATATTGCCTTTACGGGCACCACCGGTTCCTTTTTGCTTGTGGAGTTTTCTGCTCGCACCCTGAACCTCTGCACGTGTTTTAACCTTGTGTGTACCTTGGCGTTGTGCAGCCAGATACTGCTTTACAGCAAGGTAAATCACATGGTTGTTTGGCTCTGCGCCAAATATATCTTCCGGCAAATCTACTGTCCTGCCGGTCTTGCTTCCTGATATTGATAATACGTCTACTTGCATGATCACTGCGTTGAATTAGTTCTGAATATAAACGATGGAGCCATTGTGTCCTGGTACGCAACCACTGATGAGAACATAGTTCTTTTCAGCAAAGATTTTTACAACCTTCAGACCCTTGACCTTTACACGATCACCGCCCATACGGCCAGCCATGCGCATTCCCTTGAATACCCTTGAGGCATCAGAGGAGTTACCGATGGAACCTGGTGCACGCTGACGGTCATGTTGACCATGAGACTGTTGACCAACACCACTGAAACCATGGCGCTTTACAACACCCTGAAAACCCTTACCCTTGGAAGTACCAACCACATCAACTTTTTCACCTTCAGCGAAAATTTCACATGTGATGGATTCACCAAGGGACTTTTCAAGACTGTAATCCCTGAATTCTTTTACAAAACTTTTTGGAGTGGATGAGGCCTTAGCGAAATGGCCTTTTTCTGATGCAATTGCTCTTTTTTCTGATTTCTCACCGTAGGAGAGCTGGAGAGCAGTGTAACCGTCGCTTTCTTGCGTTTTGACTTGGGTAACAACACATGGACCTGCTTCGATGACAGTGCAGGAGATCTGCTTCCCGTCGGGACCGAAGATGCTTGTCATCCCGATTTTTTTTCCGATAATTCCTTTCATTGTACTTTGTTTATACCCTTTTCGGTTAAATGGACAGCATGTTGTTAACACACTTCAATCCCAGTTTGCCATCGACCTTTTCCTTTTCCCCAAATCTTCAGGAGGGAAGTACCGACAGTAAACAAACCTCGAAGGGCCTGTTTATATTTCAACTCTCTTTTGAGAGACAAAATTGATTTCAGCGCTCCTTTTTCTCATGCCAACGGCAATCAATTGGGAGATGAATAATAAAGAACTGTGGTGCCGCTTTTAGGAGCACCTGACCTCATCAGGCCTTGATCTCAACATCAACACCACTTGGAAGATCGAGCTTGCTCAATGCATCTACCGTGCGTGAAGAAGAGGTATAAATATCAAGCAAACGCTTGTGCGTGCAAAGTTGGAACTGCTCACGTGCCTTCTTGTTGACGTGTGGGGATTTCAAAACGGTGAAAATCCTTTTCTGTGTAGGCAAGGGAATTGGGCCAGTAATGACTGCTCCTGTACTGCGTACAGTTTTCACAATCTTCTCTGCTGATTTGTCAACCAGATTGTGGTCGTACGACTGTAATTTTATTCTGATTCGCTGTGACATAGTTAAATGGCCATTTTTTAAATGGGATGCAAAAGTATGGATTTGTTTTATACTTACAAAAGAAAATTGCTGATTTTTCGACAGAATCGGAGCTATTTTTAAAAATAAAAAGGCCCCGGTAAAAACCAGGGCCTAATATTCTGCAGATCAATCACTTATGTTACTCTTTTGATTTGCCCTTGACCCTTGCTATCACTTCTTCTGCGATGTTGTTGGGGGCTGGATTGTAGTGAGAGAACTCCATGGTTGAGGAAGCGCGACCTGATGACAGGGAGCGAAGCTGGGTAACGTACCCGAACATTTCGCTCAACGGAACCTTGGCCTTGATGACCTGGGCTCCTGCCCTGCTGTCCATGCCTTCAAGCATACCCCTTCTCCTGTTCAGATCCCCGGTAACGTCTCCCATGTATTGTTCTGGGGTGATTACCTCTATTTTCATGATGGGTTCAAGCAATACTGGCTTGGCCTTGCGGGCTGCCTCGCGGAAACCACCTTTTGCACAAAGTTCAAATGACATTGAATCAGAGTCAACCTGGTGGAAGCTGCCATCAAAAATCCTGACTTTCATGCTTTCCACGGGATAGTTGGCAAGTACGCCGGTAGACATGGATTGCTCGAAACCTTTTTGTATGGCCGGAATAAATTCCCTTGGAATGGAGCCACCAAAGATATCGTTGACGAACTGCATTGATTTTCCTGGATTTTCAGTCAGCCATTCTGCGTCTGCAGGACCAAATTCGAAGACAATGTCTGCGAACTTACCGCGTCCACCCGTTTGCTTTTTCAGGGTTTCACGGTGTTGTACTGTAGCATGGAAGGCCTCCTTGTACGCAACCTGGGGTGCACCTTGGTTGACTTCAACCTTGAATTCCCTGCGCATACGGTCTACGATGATTTCAAGGTGCAATTCACCCATACCACTGAGGATGGTCTGCCCGGTTTCTTCATCGGTTCTAACACGCAAGGTAGGATCTTCCTCAACAAGCTTTGCGATGGCCATACCCATCTTGTCTACATCAGCTTGTGCCTTTGGCTCGACGGCAACAGAGATTACAGGTTCAGGAATGAACATGTTCTCAAGCACTATTGGGTGATCTTCGTCACAAAGTGTATCTCCTGTTTTGATTTCCTTGAATCCAACTGCAGCACCAATGTCTCCAGCTTCAATGAAATCAATTGGATTTTGCTTGTTGGCAAACATCTTCATGATACGGCTGATGCGCTCTTTCTTGCCGCTTCGCACGTTCAATACATATGAACCTGCATCAAGATGGCCAGAGTAAACCCTGAAGAATGCGAGACGTCCTACAAAAGGATCGGTCATAATCTTGAAGGCGAGTGCAGCAAATGGTTCAGAAGCCAAAGGCTTGCGGACCACGGTCTCGCCACTGTCAGGGTTGATTCCCTCTACAGCATCAATGTCTACTGGAGCAGGCAGGTAACGACAAACCGCATCCAGTGCTGTTTGAACACCCTTGTTCTTGAAGGAAGATCCACACATCATTGGAACAATACTGAGATCAATTGCCGCTTTGCGGATGGCCTCATGCACTTCATCTTCAGAGATGGTGGTTGGATCATCAAAGAATTTCTCCAACAATTTATCATCGTATTCAGCAACAGCCTCAATGAGGTTTTGCCTCCATTCATTGGCTTCTTCCACCATATCAGCAGGAACAGGAATCTCGTCAAAAGTCATTCCCTCAGTCTCCATGTGCCAAATGATTCCTTTCATCTTGATCAAATCAACCACACCGGTAAAGTTGTCTTCGGCTCCAATGGGAAGTTGCAATGGTACTGCTTTGGCTCCAAGCATTTCCTTCACCTGGCGGACAACCATCAGGAAGTCTGCACCGCTACGGTCCATCTTGTTGACAAATCCAATGCGTGGCACCTTGTAACGGTTGGCTTGGCGCCAAACGGTCTCTGACTGAGGTTCAACCCCGTCAACAGCAGAGAACAGTGCAATCAAGCCGTCCAGAACGCGCATGGAACGCTCAACCTCAACTGTGAAGTCAACGTGACCTGGAGTATCAATGATGTTGAAATAATACTTTTGGGTATCAGGTGTTGCCTTACCCAAGACAGTCGGGAAATTCCACTGACAGCTAACCGCAGCAGAAGTAATGGTAATTCCACGCTCTTTTTCCTGCTCCATCCAGTCTGTGGTGGCTGCACCATCATGCACTTCCCCGATTTTATGGATCATTCCTGTGTAGCGCAGGATACGCTCTGTTGTAGTGGTTTTACCAGCATCGATGTGTGCCGCAATACCGAAATTCCGTTGAAATTTTAAGTCTGCCATGACTGTGCTTATTGTTTAAAAAGTTTTGTTTTTAAGGCAATCGATTGCCCCCCCCTTGGGGAGACCTGCTTTTGCGGGTGCAAAGTTATGAAATGCCCCGCATAAACCGAAATAAAAAAGGGTTGCCAAACGACAACCCTTTCCATTGAATATTCTCTTGTGTTAGACACGGAAATGCGCAAAAGCCTTGTTTGCCTCAGCCATGCGGTGTGTGTCCTCTTTCTTTTTGAATGCTCCACCTTCACCCTTGCTTGCAGCTACGATTTCATTGGCAAGCTTATCCGCCATGCTGCGACCGTTGCGCTCTCTTGCAAAACGAACCATCCATTTGATGCTGAGTGAAATTTTCCTGTCAGGGCGTACTTCAGAAGGAATCTGAAAGGTTGCCCCACCGATACGACGGCTTCTTACCTCAACAGCTGGAGTAACATTGTTCAAAGCTTTTCTCCAAACTTCATATCCATCTTCGCCGGTCATTTTGGCTACTTTGTCGATGGCATCATAAAAAATAATCAATGATGCATCTTTCTTTCCCTGCCACATTACATTGTTGATGAAACGTGTCACCAAGGTATCGTTGAACTTTGGATCTGGCGCAAGGGGTAATTTTTTAGCTCTGGACTTCCTCATCTATGTGGATTTCGATGTTTAGATATTATTTTTTGACTTTTACGCGCTTGGTACCATATTTGGAACGGCTCTTCTTGCGGTCTTTTACACCGGCAGTATCCAAGCTACCCCTTACAATGTGGTAACGAACACCGGGAAGATCCTTCACACGACCACCCCTGATCAAAACGATGGAGTGTTCCTGCAGGTTGTGGCCTTCACCAGGAATGTATGCGATAACCTCGATTTTGTTGGTCAAACGAACTTTCGCAACCTTTCTCAAGGCTGAGTTTGGTTTCTTTGGAGTGGTGGTATATACACGGGTACATACTCCGCGGCGCTGCGGACAAGCATCGAGGGCCCTAGATTTGCTCTTGGCCTTGATGATTTCTCTTCCTTTTCTTACGAGCTGTTGAATTGTAGGCATTCTACCCTTTTTTTAACGGGACGGCAAAAGTATGAATTAATTTTCAAAAACCAAACGCCAATCCCAAATTTTTATACAAACCGCTACTACCCTTGGATAGAAAGCATCCAGCCACGGGGATCTGGGGCATTTCCGTCACGTATTGAAGTCAAAATTGATTTCAGCTGGTCGGCCAGGTGCATGCTGGAAGGATCAAAATTCATGACAAAATCCTTGTACCGCAATTCCGCTATTTTGGCGATTGTCGCTGCGGTGCCGGCCCCAAAAGCCTCTGTAAGCGTTCCCGCTTTGTAAGCATCCACCAATTCATCAATGGAAATCTCACGCTCCTCAACAGTTTTTCCAAGGTCCCTGGCCACAGCTATAACGCTGTCCCGTGTTACCCCTTCCAAAATGGTTCCGGAATCCAAACCAGGTGTTACAATCACATCCCCAATCACAAAAAAAACATTCATGGTGCCACATTCCTGAACATACTTGTGCGCGTGGGCATCCGTCCATAAAATTTGATCATACCCCCTCTGCTTGGCCACCGCAGCTGGATGAAGTGAAGCGGCATAATTGCCGGCAGTCTTCGCATAACCAACGCCGCCGGGAACTGCACGAACAAATTGCTCCTCCACATAAATCCTCATCGGAGCGGCATAATAGGGACCAACAGGGCTTAAGATAATCATGAATTTATAGGATGCCGAAGGATTGACCCCTATGATTTCATCGGTTGCAAACATGAATGGCCTGATGTAGAGGGAATGGTCATATTCTTCCGGAATCCAAGCGGCATCCACCTGAAGCAAGCGTTTCATTCCTCCTATGAATATCTCTTCTGGCACTTCGGGCATTTCCATGCGTGATGCAGAGCGGTTGAACCGTTTGAAATTGTCATAGGGCCTGAAAACAGCCTCTGTACCTGATTTCAGCCGGTAAGCCTTGATGCCTTCAAAGATAGACTGCCCGTAATGGATGGTTGCCAATGATGGGTCAAAACAGATGGGGCCGTACGGCAAGATCTCTGGCAATCCCCAAATTCCATTTCTGTATTCTGCAACAAGCATGTGGTCTGTAAAATGTTTTCCAAAGCCCAGGTTTTTGAAATCTACCGATGACATTTTGGATGTCGTGGCTTTTGTTATCTTTATGTCTCCCATTGTCTGCATGAAGGAAATTTTTACAAAGTAACAAAATCAATGGGCAAGAACAATGGAAAGCGTGAACATGGACCAAGAACAAAAAATCAAATTGCCTGTTTCAGTGCTTTCTGGCCTCTTCAGCAACAGCCTGGTCGATGTTTCAACAGGAAAATCCATCGCTCAACAACCTTTGGCCCAAGAGGATTCCGTTAACGAAATCATAGCTGTTGGCACCTTGGTTGTAGCTGATGCAAATGGAAAACAACTGGCTCAACAACAACATGATTTTCTGGATGCCATCATGAAAGCCTGCAAACTGGAAAAGAAAAACTATCGGGTCTTGACCAACAATGAGCCGCAGTGCAGTGACTTTCAATCCATGCACAACCAATTCAAACATGCGGAATTGTTGCTTTTTGGCGTGGAGCCTTCTTCAATTGGCCTGCCCATCCATTTTCCGCACTTCCAGGTGCAATCCTTCCAAAAAGTGAAGTATCTATCTGCGCCCGCACTGGAAAAAATTGAAGCCGATAAGGGGTTGAAGATGCAACTTTGGCAATGTCTAAAACAACTGTTTCCAGGATGAGAAAAATCATTTTTGCGTCAAACAACCAACACAAGGCTGATGAAATCAGAAAGGTGATGGGAGAAGGTTTCGATATCATCACCCTTAAAGAGGCGGGCATTGAAATCGATATCCCTGAACCGCACAACACCCTTGAGGAAAATGCCCGTGAAAAATCAATGGTCATCCACAAAATGACAGGACTTGACTGTTTTTCTGAAGACACTGGACTTGAGGTGGATGCATTGTTTGGTGCGCCAGGCGTAAGGTCAGCAAGGTATGCGGGTGATCTGGCCTCTGCTGAAGACAACATCCGGAAGTTGCTCATGGAAATGAGGGGAATGACCAACAGGGCAGCCCGCTTCAGGACTGTCATTTCACTGGTACTTGATGGGCAGGAGTTTCTTTTTGAGGGCAGCTGCGAAGGAGCCATATGCGAAGTCGCCTCCGGGACTGATGGTTTCGGTTACGACCCCGTATTCGTGCCGGAGCATCATGACAAAACCTTCGCCTCTTTGGGGCTTGAAGTAAAATCAGCCATCAGTCACCGTAAAATTGCGGTTGATAAAATGGTCCATTTTTTGAAGCACATTGAAAACAATCATTAGCATGTCAAGCAACCATTTGCCCAGCGATCACGACATAAGGGAAGGCTGTTTGCTTGGCAATCCAGCCATGCAGAAAATGCTGTACGACAGGCATGCACCAAAAATGTATGGAATTTGCCTTCGCTACGCAGCGAACAGTGAGGATGCAAGGGATATTCTTCAGGATGGATTCATAAAGGTATTCAGCAACCTGGGAAAATTCATGGGGACTGGTTCTTTTGAAGGATGGATGAGAAGAATATTTGTCAACACTGCCATTGAGCATTACAGGAAGAAAAACAACCTGTTTGCGATCAGTGAACACCAGGAGGAGAACATTGCAGATAAAGAAGTTTCTGCATTGGACGAACTGGAGGCAGGTGACATTATCAAGTTGATCAGCGAACTTCCCAACGGGTACAGGACCGTATTCAATCTTTTTGCTGTTGAAGGTTACACCCACAAGGAGATTGCCGAAATGATGAACATCAGTGAAGGAACGAGCAAGTCACAATATGCGAGGGCCAAGGCCTGGCTGCAGGAAAAAATTGGCAAGAGAAACCTTGATAAAAACTGATCCATGGAATGGAAGAACAAAATAAACCAATTTGAACCGGACCCGCCGCCGTTGGCCTGGAAAACAATTGAAAATGAACTCCACCTGGATGAAGGCCGCTTGTACAATTATGCAGCGTGCCCCCCTGAAGGCGTCTGGGATGAAATTTCAGCGCATCTCTTACCGATTGGTCCCCAAAAAACCAGTGTATTTCGAGGGGGTTGGCATCTGCTTCGCTATGCTGCCATGGTTGCATTTCTGGTGTTGATGGGTACAACAATCCTCAACAAGCCATTCAGGAATGCCTTGTTTGAAACGGTTCAGGGTCCTGGCATGAAGGCATCGCTGAATGATACCCCACATGCGGTGAAAAACGATACCAGTACCAATAAAAAACACCACTCCCATTTGCCCTGATTCCATCACATGAGAAACAGAAAAATTCAAATACCGTCTCCGTTTTGCTTTAGCACAAACCTTATTGTCCAGGTGTCAGACATCAACTATGGAGGACATGTGGGCAACGACCGTTATCTTCTCTTTGCGCAGGAAACAAGGATGCGGTTTCTAGAAAGCATCGGATGCTCCGAGATGCACTTCGGGCCATATGGCCTTGTTCTTACTGAAGCGCATGTTGAATATTTTCATGAACTTTTCCGAGGAAATGCCATCAAGATTTCGATGGCGGTTGGGCACCCATCCAGGGCCTCTTTTGACTGCTTCTATGCAATCAAAACAGTGAAAAATGAAACCGAAATTGAATCAGCTGTCATCAAAACAAGTATGGTCTGCTTTGATTACAAGATGAGGAAAGTAAGGTCGATCCCTGATGACCTGAAGGAGATTCTTGAAGATTGCGCCAATGGCAAGAGCAGGTTACCTGTTCCAAATGTCCCATGATGCTTCTGCCTGTATCACAAGCATGTCGGCCCCGTTCTCCACTGCAGCGCCTCTCAAAGCACCCTCCTGTAAGAATCGGGTACGATGGGGGTTGTAGACCAAGTCAAAAAGATAGTGATTGGGCCCTATGCAATCATAAGGAATTGCAGGAGCGCTTTCAAGATCGGGATGCATGCCCAAAGGGGTGGTATTGATTAAAAGTGTATGCGTTTCAAGCACTTGCCTGTCCACATCGGTATAGGAAATCATCCCCTCCCCAGGCGTTCGACTGACCTGAACAAAAGGTATTTTCAATTCCTTCAGCACATAAAGAACAGCTTTTGCTGACCCTCCCGAGCCAAACACCAAGGCACGCTGGTGATGGGCGTTCAATTTGGGCAAAAGAGACCTGGAAAAGCCTATGACATCCGTATTGTGCCCGATGAGGAGGCCCTGGTCAATCTTGATACAGTTGCAAGCCCCAATTTCACTTACTACCGGAGACATCTCATCCAGATAAGCCAAAACCTTTTCTTTGTAGGGTATGGTAACATTCAATCCTGCAAGCCCAGGAGTGGACTCCAACAAAGCTTCAATTTGATCAATCTGCTCCAATGGGTATAGCGCATAAGCATTCCCTGAAATTTTTTCTCGCTCAAACTTTTCAGAAAAATATTTTTTCGAAAATGAATGACCCAAAGGATACCCAATAAGCCCGAACTGCCTCATTTTAGTCCTATTTATCAAGGAACAATTCAAAAGTATCCCCCCTCAGGCCAACCCGCATGGCTTCCAGAGCGATGATTTCATTGGGAGCAATATTTCCCAGGTTTACATTCGTGCCCAGAAGTTCGATGAAGTAAAGTTGTTGCGCTTTTTGGGGTGCTTCCCACAAAATTTTTTCTCCAGGTATTTGTGTAAGAATTTCCTGAACCAGGCCTTCCCTCACTTCACCACTGCCCCGGTAAATTCCAACATTGCCCGCCTCCCTTGCTTCTGCGATCACATATGTTGCACCCGCCTTCAATTCTGCACTCATCAGCTCAATCCATTTGTAGGGAGGGATGATATGGGCTGCGTCCTTGCTTCCAACTTCACTCAAAACCGTTCCTATTGCACTCAACTTTTCAATATACCCGCATTTTTCAGTATGTGGAATGGTGATGGATCCGTCACTGACTTCCATGTAAGAAATTCCATAATCCTTGCAAAGGCTGATATAATCATTGAACTGGTTTCTTATCAAAAAAGCTTCCATGAGGGTGCCGCCAAAATAAACAGGAATACCTGCAGACTGGTACAATTCAATTTTCTCGCGAAGCTTTGGTGTTACGTAAGCAGTTCCAAAGCCCAACTTGACCATGTCAACATGGGGAACTGCATTTTCAATGAATTGTTTTGACTGGTCCAGGGTAAGCCCCTTGTCCATGACCATTGTTATCCCCTCTTTTCTTGGCTTTGAAAACCGATCCGGCATTTGTGACAAGCTAAAATTCATCGTCGTTCAATATTTTGACAAAAATAAGAAACAGGCAGGTAAGTGCAAGAGTTCTATTGAAACAGAAAGTCAGATTCGCTTCCTTCGCTTGTTTTTCAAGATCAGCTCTACCACCTGAGGGAATTTCACGGAAGAAGGGAAAAGCTTCAGGAACTTCTTGAGCAACCGTGGATAGGCTTCAATTGAAGATTCCAGCAGTTCAAGTCCGGCTTTGACCTTGCCGATAGACAACATCACTGCACTTTCATAATACTTGAACATGGGCTTGTCTCCCGCCTTGGCCCTTGCCATTTCCACATGCTTTTGGGCCTCCTTGAACTGATCGCTCAAGAACAATGTAGAAATCAACGCTTCCCACGATTTTATGTTTTTAGGCCTGGCTTGTACAGCTGCAATAAAATAGTGAACCGCTTCCTTTGGTTTCCCCACCTTTACCAGGCACTCACCCATGATCAGGTTGAAATCGGGATCAAGCCGCTTGATGTGCAGGGCAGTGTCAAGGTACCTGATGGCCTGTGCATGTTTGGACTCTTTGATATAGGTCCCTGCAACCTTCAGGTATATTTTTGCATCGTCGGGATTAAGGTGAGAGGCTTTTCTGTAATAATACCTGGCCTGTCCGTAGTTTTTTATTTTCTCATAGCAATAGCCAATGGCCTGGTAAATCAGGTCCTCAGGCCTTGCCAATTCTATGACTTTCTCAAGGCTTTCTATGGCTTCTTTATAGCGGTGAAGGCGCATCATGGCGTCTGCCATGTTGCGGTAGGCGAAGTCAAACTTTTCGTTTATGGCAATGGCGTACTGATAAGCATCAATTGATTTTTCAAAAAGCCGCAATCCTTGATATGCCGCTGCCAAGTTGAACCAGGCAAGGTCATTGTATGGAAATTGCTCAATGATTTTCAGGTGAAGCCGAATGCTCTCTTCACTTCTTCCTGTAAAATCAGTCCAAAAACAGATCTTGTATAAAGCCTCCTCGTTGTTGGGGTCATATTCAAGAACCAGCTTCAAACAATCAAATATCTTTTCAAAGGCCTCATAGTCGTCATATACATCGGCCAGTTCAAAAAGCAACTCAATCCGTTCATACCCCTCAAATTGGTGAATGGCATCCTCTAGCAACGCTACAGCACGGTCTTGCATGTCCAAGGCCAAATAGGCATCGGTCCTCAAGATGCAGATGTCCATGTCATTGCGGTCAAGTATTTCAGCCTTGTCAAGAAGGGATAAGGCCTTTTTGTACTGCCTGCTGGCAATCAGAAGGTCTGCCTTTTTTACCAATAAAACAGAGGAATAAGGAAATTGAAGGATCCCCATTTCCGCAGCCTCCAGCGCCTTGGGGAGTGCATTTTGATCATCAAAATGATCAATAATGCGCTCAAAAGATTCTTCACTGAGAAAACCACTGCCCCTTCCGGCACGCAACCGTTCAAAAACCTGCAATAGGTTTTGTATATCATCATTTTCGGGTAACCGGGATTCTCCTGTCATTTTGGGGTGTTGTTGTAAGTTAATCAAACCATTGGACTATTCGGTTAACGCTTGACAATTCTTTTGCAAGAGCATGCATTTTGGTAAAAAATTGCGTAAAACTTGCATTTTCGGTAAATAATGTTAAATTTGTAGCAAGTATGAAAGCTCAAGCAAAGACCTTCTCTTCATCAATCATTAAATCAATTGCATTGGTTGCCGTGGTGGTATTGTCACACGCTGCCTTTGCCGTAGATGGAATTGTTGTGAAATCAAGGTCTTCAAAGGCTTCCTTTTCCAACATGAAAAAGAACCTTATGCTTAACCTCAATGCTGGATTTACCTACAGCGGAAACCGGTCCTTTGGCTTTAAAAAAACCGGTAAGGAAAACATGTTCAATTCCGTAATCTCTTACCAGAAAGGCAACATAACCTACATGCTTCCTTACAAAAACAAGAGCATTTTACAGAAGTTCAAGACTCCGCAGAAGCCTCAAAACTGATTCAGTTTCTTTTCCCCTTTTTACTTTCCTCGTAACTGAGTACCCTGTACCCACTGGATGGAATATCAAATTTCTGAACAGGAACAGGATCAAAGCTGATGGCGTTTGCAGTATAACTCACCTGCATGTTCCCCTTTGTGTAAGCATATTGGAGAGCAATTCCCGGCAAAGTACCAAACTGGACATCAACTTCTGGACGTTCCGTTGATATTTCCTTGGTGTAATAAACCTCCACCAAAGTGCCATCCTTCAGTGTTGCGGTCGCCTTGTTACACTTGAATCCAATCAATTCGCGGGTTTCATTGGTAAACAGGTATTCTACACCCTGAAATTTTACATTCTTGTCTTCCCAATTTTCCTTGCTCAAGGGAATCAGTATGCGTTGAGATCCAAACTCACTGATGATAGCGCCCTTGCCTTCTCTTGTATCATAAATGGTGATGGATTTTCCAATTGCACTTGTCATGTCATTCCTGAAATGTCCTCCCTTGATCATTTGAACAGACCTGGCTTCGTCAGGCAGTTTTTCCCCATTGAGAAACGTTGCCACAGCAAATGAAACAGTGCCTTCTGAAAATCTTTTTTGGGCAAACGCAGTCGTTGCAGCAAAAAAGAAAATGAGCAGAAAGGTCTTGTTCATGACATTATTTTTTCTTTGCCTTTTCTTGCATGGAATTCACCTTTTTCTGTGTTTCCTGCATTTGTTCAAGCCGCTCCTGCCACTTGGATTTGGCCCTTGGCTTTTTCTTGTTCAACTGTATTTCAGCCAAAATCTTGTCGTGGTCTATGATATAATTTTGGATGACAAATTGCAACAACAGGGTGATGAGGTTGGAAACCGTATAGTACCAGGTCAATGCGGATGGAAGTCCATTGAATATGCCCAACAACATGATAGGGAATATATAAGGCATGTACTTCATCAACGGATTGTTCTGGTCAGGGGTCATGCTCATGCTGTAAATTGAAATGAGCAAGCTTGTCACCACTGCCAACACAGTAAACAATGAGAGATGGCTTCCCAAGCCGGGGATATTGAAATTCCAGGCAAGTATGGCATCATAAGAAGACAGGTCCTTGGACCACCAAAAAGGTACTCCCCGCAACGTTATGTTGGAATTGAAAAAGCTGTACAACGCGAAGAAAATCGGAATCTGCAAAAGCGCAGGAATACAACCACCCAAAGGATTGACTCCAGCAGTTCTGAACAACTTCATTTGCTCCATGCTGAAGGCTTGCTGATCATCCTTGAGCTTTTCCTTCAGTACGTCCAATTCAGGACGAAGCGCTTTCATTTTTGCTCCGCTTACATATGAAGTGTAGACCAATGGGGATGTCAACAACCTGATGAACAGCGTCAGCAAAAAGATCGCAAGACCAAGGCTTCCAACATATTTTTCAAAAAGACCGAACACCGGCAATACAATCCACCTGTTGATGTACTTTACAAAAGCATAGAAACCCTGACCAAGATTGACCATGTCTTCCATGTCCATGTTGTAAGACTTCAAAGTGGCAAAATCGTTGGGGCCAACATAGATCTTGTAACCCAGGTTTGCGGTGGAAGCAGCAGGGAATGCGGAACGAAGATTGGCTATGGTTTGAGCAACCACCTTTAGCGAGTCATTGGGCATTTTGCAGTTGATGTCTGCATATTTAAATCCATTGTCTGCAATGATTGTGGTATTGAAAAACTTTTGTTTAATGCCCAACCACTTCAATCCTTCATCCCAATTCTTCCCCAGTCCGTCGCTCATGGTAAAATAATCAAATCCATCCTGGCCATAAAGTCCCAACTGTGTTTCCCGCTTTTCTGTCTGGATATCCCTTTCCTGCTGATCGGCCTGTACCTGCCAGAGCAGGTTTACCGTATTGTTTGTAAACAATTTGTCAGCTCCTTTTGCCACAAGGTTCCAATCAAACATGTATTGCCCCTTTTTCAATTCATAGCGATGCTCAATGGACTTTCCTGTGGAATCTGAAAGAGAAAAAGTCAAGACTGATGATCCATCTGAATTCCTTTGTACAGGGGATGGCGAAAAATAAAGATCGCTTGAGGATGAGGTTTGGTTTACGCCAGTATTGATGAGGTAGGACAAGTTGTTGAATTCCGCTGAAATCAATTTTACATTGCTGCTGTCTATTGCCTTGTAATTTTTGAGTTCAACCTGAGATGGGCGACCGCCCTTGCTGCTGAATGTTATCTTGACCAATTCATTCTCCAATACCGCTTCAGTAGCGGTGATAACCCCTTGTTGAACAAAAGAGCCGGGTATTCCTGCGACAACTGCTGTATCCACCTTGGCATCGGCAATTGCAGCCGTATCTTTCACAACAGGCTGGATGGCTGCAATGGAATCCCTGATCTGCTTTTGCTTGGCCTCAAGCTCAAGCTGCCCCTGGCGTGTAAAATAAAAATAGGCGATCAATAAAATGGCCATCAAAGCAATGCCTATTACTGAGTTCTTTTCAAATTTCATGTGTTTGAAGTATTGAGGGGCAAAGGTAATGAACTGATCGTATTAAGACCCTAACTACCTGCACCTGTAAACGAATGTTTTATCAGATCAATTCCCCATGCAAGGGTCCTGGATCCTTGACCGCTTTCTTTGCAGAAAATGACTTTGCAGCCTTGACAAAATGAACGAAAAGGGGATGGGGATTTTCAACCGTACTTTTCAACTCGGGATGGTATTGCACGCCGATAAAGAAAGGATGTCCGGGAATTTCAACAATTTCAACAAGGCTGGTCTCTGGGTTGACACCACTTGCCTTGAGCCCAGCAGCCTGCATGGCATCAAGGTATTTGTTGTTGAATTCCCAGCGGTGTCTGTGGCGTTCTTTGATCATTTCTGAGCCATAAATGCTATGAGCAAGGGTGTCTTTTTCAATTTTACATGGATAAGACCCCAAACGCATGGTTCCTCCCTTGTTGGTAACTGTCTTTTGGCCTTCCATCAAATCAATCACAGGTTCAGGTGTGGAAGGATCCATCTCTGTAGAATGTGCATTGGTCAAGCCGAGGCGATGACGCGCAAATTCGATAACAGACATCTGCATGCCAAGGCAGATTCCAAAGAAAGGTAGCCCGTTTTCTCTGGCATATTTCACGGCAAGGATCTTGCCGTCGATTCCTCGGTGGCCAAAGCCCGGGGCAACAAGCAATCCCTCCAGTCCCTGGAGTTTTTCAACCACATTTTCCTCCGTGATGAATTCACTGTGGACATCAACGACCTCCACTTTGCACTCGTTCATTGCACCCGCATGGATAAAGGCCTCCAATATTGATTTATAGGCATCCTGCAATTCAACATATTTTCCAATCAGCCCTATGGTTACTGTTGAAGTAGGGTTGTATAGTTTTTGCAAAAAGCCCTTCCAAATGCTAAGATCCGGCTCAGGGTACCAGGTAATGTTCAGTTTCTTGAGGCAAATGATGTCCAACTGCTCTTGTTGCATCAGCAATGGCACTTCATAAATGCTTTTGGCATCTGCCGCTTCAATGACGGCATCTGTTTTGACATTGCAGAACAGGGCAATTTTTGCCTTCAGCTCTTTTGAAAGGGGTTGCTCTGTGCGGCAAACGATAATATCGGGATGTACTCCATTCTCACTCATCATTTTCACACTGTGCTGCGTAGGTTTTGTCTTCAACTCCTTGGCAGCCTTGAGATATGGAACCAGGGTAAGGTGAACAACAAGACAATCCTCGTCTGGAAGTTCCCACTGCAACTGCCTTACCGCTTCAATAAATGGAAGACTTTCAATGTCACCTACGGTGCCGCCAATTTCTGTGATAATGATATCGTATCCGGAAGCAGCCAACAATTGCATGCGGTGCTTGATTTCATCGGTTATATGGGGGATGACCTGAACGGTTTTCCCAAGGTATGCCCCTTCCCTTTCCTTGTTGATGACAGATTGGTAAATTCTTCCAGTCGTGACGTTGTTGGCCTGTGTTGTAAAGCTGTTTAGAAAACGTTCATAATGACCCAGGTCAAGATCAGTTTCTGCACCATCTTCTGTAACATAGCACTCTCCATGTTCGTAAGGATTGAGTGTACCAGGATCAACATTGATATAAGGGTCAAATTTTTGGATGGTTACCTTGAAGCCCCTTGCCTGCAAGAGCTTTGCCAATGAGGCTGAAACAATTCCTTTGCCTAACGAAGAAGTAACCCCACCGGTTACAAAAATGTACTTGGTCATACGGTTTAAGCTTTTAAAAATCAGTCTCGCAGGCTGGTTCTGGTCCCGGAAATGAATGATGATTGGACCGGCAGAAATTGCTGAAAAAAATCTGAAGGTCGTACAAACATACCATAAATTTGGTTATGAAAAAACCGATCCTGAACTTTTTGGTCATGACAATTTTACTGGTAAATATTTCATATTCCCAAAAAATTGTTCCTGTTCATGAAGAACCAAGACATGTTCCATTGCTGTACAATAAATACCTGAGGGTTGTTGAGGCCAACATCGAACCTGGTGACACTTCCATGTTCCATACCCATGCATCTTCCTCTGCTTTCGCGGTGCTTTCTGATGTTGGCTACCGGAACCAGTTGCTTGGTGGGGCATGGACTGACATGCAGTTCAAAAAGGGGCATTCCTGGTATTCTTCGTACGCAAGTGGTCCCGTGACGCACCGTGTGGCAGCCATTCCTGATAATCCCATCCATGTTTATGATGTTGAGGTATTGGGGAAGTGGGCCATTGTAGACAATCCCAATTGGAAGCCACTCCCCCTCGACACCATATTTATCTCAGACAAATGTGTAGGATACAGGCTGGAACTATCCAGCACAAACCCAATCTTCAGGTCGGCCGGAAGAGGTCCTACCATTGCCATCCTGGTATCGGGAGAACTGGTGAATATAAGTCAACCAGATACGCGGGTAGAAATCGGCATGGAGGAAGGTGATTATGGATACATAAGGGGAGGTTATGCCAGCACCATTGCACTAAAAGAGGGTGAAAAAGCCAGCCTGATTCTTTTTGAGGTCAGGTAAATGCATATCCATGGCTTGCTTTCCAGCAAAAGGCATTGAACATCAGAATCACTGCACTGGTTAACACGCAGGAGATTGGGGCCGGTTTCAGGCCATCAATGAGCCAATCTTTTCATCGTATGGCTGCTTCCATTCGGAAACAGTTCCCCATGCTTCGCCATTGATGCACACCTCTTTTCCTTTGACCAAACCAAGGAGTGCTGATTCAACACCCAAGCCGGCAATCATGGATTCGAAAGCCTCACGCAATGAAGGATCCACAGAAACCACTACCCTGCTCTGTGATTCACCAAACCAGAATGCATCAGCGCGGATTGAACTGTCGTGCTGTGAAGCATGGAATCCAAGACCATTGACGAAAGCACTTTCCAGGAGCGTGATGAATAACCCCCCTTCAGAGACGTCGTGTGCAGAACGGATAAGCTTGTTTTTTATCAATTGAAGGATGGTTTGCTGAACAGCATGCTCTTCCTCCAACCCGAAATGAGGAGCAGGAGAAAAATCAACATTGCAAATTTTGTGCAGGTATTCAGAACAATTGATATCGTTATAGGATTGACCTAACAAGTAGATCAGGTCGTTTTCAGACCTGAACCCAAGGGTCATTTTTTCGTTGTACCCATCCAATACCCCTACCATCCCAATCGTCGGCGTTGGATATACCGCGCCGTCTGGATTTTGGTTGTAGAAACTGACATTTCCACCCGTTACAGGAGTATCAAATTTCTTGCAGGCCTCGCCCATTCCTTTTACTGCCTCTACAAATTGGAAATAGACTTGTGGATCGTAAGGATTGCCAAAGTTCAGGCAGTTGGTTACACCCAGGGGTGTGCCACCACTGCAGACAATATTTCTTGACGCTTCTGCAACTGCAATCATTGCACCTTTATAAGGGTCTGCATGCACGTACCTGCTGTTGCAATCGGTTGTGATGGCGAGTGCCTTGCCGGTTTCCTTTACCAACACAACTGATGCGTCGCTGGGATCGTTGGTAGAAGTATTTCCGGTGCCAACCATGCTATCGTATTGGGTATAAATCCATTTTTTATTGGCGATGTTGGGAATCACCGTAAGTTGCCTGGCAACGGCTTGAAGGTCTTTGGGTACGGGCACATCAGACGGATCAAAAGCTGCAATTTTTTCAAAATATAAAGGCGTTGAAAACGCCCTGTCATTTACAGGTGCTCCACCCCCAAGGACAAGGCTTTCCGCAGGAAGCTCAGCTTCCAACTCCCCATTCATATAGAACCTCAACATGCCGTCAGTGGTAACTTCCCCGATTTCTGAACAAGGCAAATCCCATTTCTCAAAAATATCAAGGACTTCCTTTTCCCGCCCTTTGATCACCACCATCAACATCCGCTCCTGGCTCTCGCTCAGCAACAGTTCCCATGCTTTCATGTTTTGTTGGCGCTTTGGAACCTTGTCCAGGTCTATGCGCATGCCGACACCGCCTTTTGCACTGGTTTCTGCTGTTGAGCAAATGATACCCGCAGCGCCCATATCCTGCATCCCCACCAGAGCACCAGTAGGAATCAATTCCAGGCAAGCCTCCAACAATTTCTTTTCCTGGAATGGGTCACCCACCTGGACTGATGGAAGGTCTTTTGCACTCTCTTCAGTTATGTCGGCAGATGCAAATGATGCCCCACCGATACCATCTTTACCAGTTGCAGAACCAACGATGAATACTGGATTTCCCTCCCCTTCCGCTGTGGCACTGACCGTTTGGCCCACCTTAACAATACCAACACTCATGGCATTGACCAAAGGATTGGTATGGTAGCAGTTTTCGAAGTACACCTCACCGCCGACGGTGGGAACACCGAAACAGTTTCCATAATGCCCGATGCCTTCAACAACACCTTTCAAAAGATGGCGTGTCTTGGGATCATTGATGTTCCCGAAACGCAACGAATTGAGCGCTGCAATCGGGCGGGCCCCCATTGTAAAAATATCACGGTGGATGCCACCCACACCCGTAGCGGCACCTTGAAAAGGTTCAATGGCTGACGGGTGATTGTGGGACTCTATCTTAAATACAACACCATATCCATCCCCAATGTCTGCAAGTCCTGCGTTTTCTTCACCCGCTTTCACAAGCAGTTTGCTTCCTTCTCGAGGAAGGGTTTTCAACCACTTGATGGAATTTTTGTAGCTGCAATGCTCACTCCACATCACAGAATAGGCAGCAACCTCGTTAAAATTGGGTGTCCTACCCAGTATCTGCTTGATGCTTTCAAATTCTTCAGGGAGCAGTCCAAGCTGCTTGGCGGTCTCTACAGTTGTTTCCATGTTGTTGTTAAGAAATGCGAAGGTAAAAAAAACAGCCAAGAGAAATGATCCAGCTGAAAAGTGTTTTTGAGGATGAATGATATTATTATATTATGATTTTTTATATATGTGTATACAGTCCAAAAAACCAATCACTTGTATGGGAGTCACAGTAATTTTTCACATTGTTATGCACAATTTGAACCTTAAAAATGATGATTTCAATAAAAATAATTGCTAAATCGGAGGATTTTATTGAATTTCGTGCCTTCAAAAATCCACAATTATGCAATCACTACGTTTCAAAGCAATTGACAACCTTACTTCCGTCAATGGGGAGATAAGTGTTGAAAGCCCGGCTAAAATCACTGACATCTTTGGTGAAAATGTTTTCACGCTTAAAACTGCAAGGGAATTCCTGAGCGACGATGCTTACAAAAGTCTTGTAAGCTCTATCAAAACAGGACAGAAAATTGACAGGAACGCAGCTGGCCAGATCGCAGCTGGTATCAGACAATGGGCACAAGGAAAAGGTGTTACCCATTATACCCATTGGTTTCAACCCCTCACTGGAACTTCAGCAGAAAAACACGATTCTTTTTTCACACTGAAAAGTGATGGTTCTGCCATTGAAGAATTTGACGGAAATGCACTGACCCAACAGGAACCAGATGCATCCTCATTCCCAAGTGGTGGTATTCGTGCAACATTTGAAGCGCGTGGCTATACAGCATGGGACCCAACATCTCCCGCATTTATCATGAACATCGGGCAGGGACTGACACTTTGCGTACCCACCATATTTGTTTCTTACACTGGAGAGTGCCTTGATTACAAAGCTCCTTTGCTCAAGTCAATAGATGCACTGAACAAGGCAGCCGTGGACGTTTGCCATTACTTTGACAAGAACGTTGGAAAGGTTACTGCAACCCTTGGATGGGAACAGGAATATTTCGTTATCGATGAAGGATTGGCAAACGCCCGTCCCGATCTGATCATGACAGGCAGAACCGTTTTTGGACACTCGCCTGCGAAAGGACAACAATTGGAAGACCATTATTTTGGTGCAATTCCAGAAAGGGTATATGCGTTCATGAGGGATTTCGAGTATGAATCTTACAGACTCGGTATTCCACTCCGTACCCGTCACAATGAAGTTGCTCCAGCCCAGTTTGAATGTGCGCCGATTTTTGAAGAATTGAATTTGGCAGTAGATCACAATACATTGTTGATGGATGTGATGACAAGGGTTGCAAAACGCCACAAGCTTCGCGTTCTCTTGCACGAAAAACCATTTGCTGGAATCAACGGCAGCGGCAAGCACAACAACTGGAGCATGGCCACTGACACTGGTGTTAACTTGCTTGCACCAGGAAAGACGCCAAAGACAAATCTGATGTTCCTTGCCTTCTTCGTGAATACGATCAAAGCGGTGCATGACCATGCAGACCTGCTTCGCGCAGCCATTGCATCTGCGGGAAATGACCATCGCCTTGGCGCAAACGAAGCCCCTCCTGCCATCATTTCTGCCTATATCGGAGGATACCTTACGAAGGTATTGGATGCCGTTGAAGCGCGCGTTGGAGACAAGTTTGACGAACAGGATGAGGTTATGCTCAAACTGGATATCCACAAGAACATACCTGAATTGTTGCTGGACAACACGGACAGGAACAGAACATCACCATTTGCATTTACAGGAAATAAATTTGAGTTCCGTGCTGTAGGCTCTTCAGCAAACTGTGCTTATAACATGACCGTTCTCAATACCATCATGGCTGAAACATTGAGTGCATTCAAAATTGAGGTTGATGCCTTGATTGAGAAAGGCGATAAAAAAGAAGTGGCCATCATGCAAATCCTCAAGAACTACATCAAGGCCTCCAAGAATGTATTGTTTGAAGGAGATGGATACAGTGATGAATGGCAAGAGGAAGCAGCAAGACGTGGATTGCCCAACCTCAAAACAACCCCACTTGCCCTTGACTCGCTGGTAACAGACAAGGCCAAACATCTGTTTCACAAGCACAAGGTGCTTTCTCATGTTGAACTTGAAGCACGCCATGAGATTGAACTCGAAAAATACATCAAGTATGTACAAATCGAAGGCCGCGTAATTGGTGACCTTGCTGGGAACCATATTCTTCCAGCAGCCATCCGCTACCAAAATGTACTGCTTGAAAACATCAAGGGATTGAAAGAGGTAGGCATCGCGACAGATGGATACAAGGCACAAATGAATGTGCTTCTCGAAATTTCAGAACACATCAACAAGGTGCAGGTTTTGGCAGAAGAAATGACAGAGGCAAGAAAAGCAGCCAATGCGCTTGCATCTTCAAGGGAAAAGGCCATCGCTTACTGTGAAAAAGTAAAGCCCTATTTTGATGAAATCCGTTACTCTGTAGACAAGCTTGAATTGCTTGTTGATGACTCAGAGTGGGAACTTCCAAAATACAGGGAACTTTTGTTCATGCGCTAAACACCTCAAGTTCTTGCATAACAAAGCCCCGCAAATGCGGGGCTTTTATTTTATTAGAATGTAAAAATATTTATCTATTGCATCTTGAAGGTTTCCAAAAATTTAGTTGTGAAATTCCCTTTGATAAAATCTTCATTTTTCATGAGCTGCTGGTGGAAGGGAATGGTTGTTTTCACCCCTTCAATTACATATTCACTCAGTGCGCGGCTCATGGTATCAATGGCCTCTTTCCTGGTCCTTGCAACAGAAATGATTTTTGCAATCATAGAATCATAATACGGAGGTATAACATAACCAGCGTAAACGTGTGAATCAATCCTGATGCCATGTCCGCCAGGTTGATGAAGGACAGTTATCTTGCCGGGGCTTGGACGAAAATCATTGTATGGATCTTCCGCATTGATGCGACACTCAATGGCATGCATTTCGGGATGGTAATGCTTACCGGATATGGGCTCACCAGCTGCAATTTTTATCTGCTCCTTGATAAGGTCAAAATTGGTAACCTCTTCAGTCACACAATGTTCAACCTGGATCCGTGTATTCATTTCCATGAAATAAAAATTCCTGTGCTTGTCCACAAGGAACTCAATGGTACCCACACTTTCGTAACCGATGGCCTGTGCGGCCTTTACTGCAGCTGCACCCATGCGCTCACGCAGCTCGTCGGTCATGAAGGGAGAAGGTGACTCCTCCACCAACTTCTGGTGACGGCGCTGAATGGAACAGTCGCGTTCACTCATGTGACATACTGTACCATAACGGTCTCCAGCTATTTGTATTTCGATGTGCCTTGGCTCTTCTACAAACTTCTCCATGTAAACCCCGTCGTTCTTGAACGATGCAAGGGCTTCTGTCTTGGCTGCATTGTAGGCCCTTTCAATTTCACTCTCTTCCCAAACAACCCGCATCCCTTTTCCACCTCCACCTGCTGTAGCCTTGAGTATTACAGGGTATGTTATTTCTTTTGCTATCACTTTGGCCTCGTCTACACTGCCCAGCAATCCCCCACTTCCTGGCACGACTGGAACTCCAGCCCTGATCATGGTTTCCTTTGCAGTTATCTTGTCTCCCATTGACCTGATTTGGTCAGGAGTGGGTCCAATAAACTTTACACCATGTTCTCCACAGATCTCTGCAAATCTTGCGTTTTCTGCAAGGAAACCATATCCAGGATGCACGGCATCCGCATTGGTGATTTCCATTGCGGCCATCAGGTGGGGAATGTTGAGGTAGGAGTCTGTGCTGGAGGGCCTTCCTATGCATACAGCCTCGTCAGCAAATTTAACATGCAAACTGTCCTTGTCTGCAGTGGAATATACTGCAACAGTCTTTATCCCCATTTCCCTGCAAGTCCTGATTACACGCAAGGCAATCTCTCCTCTGTTTGCAATCAATATTTTATTGAAACTCTTTCTAGAATCTTTGGTCATGCCAAGAATTTAAATGAATGATCGTAAAGTGTCCCTGAAAGACGTTATGCTGGCTCAACAAGGAACAGCGGCTGGTCGTATTCCACCGGAGTTGAGTCCTCTACCAAGACTTTCACAATCTTCCCACTGATTTCACTCTCAATTTCATTGAACAATTTCATTGCTTCAATGATGCATACCACCTTTCCAGCCTTCACTTCATCCCCTTCATCAACAAAATTTGGCTTGTCGGGGGAAGATTTTCTGTAAAAAGTTCCAATCATGGGACTTTTGATGGTAATCAGGTTACTTGCTGCAGGAACCTCTGCCTTGGCTGCAACTGGTGCCACAGGCAATGGGGCCTGTGCTGTCGCAATGGCAGGGGCTGACTGAAGCTGTTGAACGGGCGCTGCAGTGATGTATTTGTCCTCTTTTTGCTTTATTGTGATCTTTATGTCCTTCTCTTCAATGGTCAGCTCACTGATGTTGGACTTGTTCACCATTTTGACAAGATCCTGAATTTGTTTGAGGTCCATATGGTATTGTTTTTTGGTTAAACCGGGGCGTAAAGGTGACGTAAAAATGCTTTTTGACCAAATTAAATTTGGCCATTTTTACACAAAAAACCCCGATTTTTTTACAAAATCGGGGTAAAATATGCCTAAAATGGCTTAAAAATGCTGAAATTTAATCTTTCACTCTTTCAATGTACTCGCCCGTCTTGGTATTGATCCTGATGGTATCACCCTCATTCACAAAAAGGGGCACCATTACTGTTGCGCCGGTAGCAACGGTTGCAGGTTTTAGCGTCCGGGTGGCAGTATCTCCGCGGAGACCAGGCTCTGAATAGGTAACTTTTGAAACAACCTTGTCTGGCAGTTCAACACTCATGGGCATATCCGTTTCAGTATTGATCAAAACGGAAACCTCCTGGTCTTCTGTCAGGAACTGTGGTGCATCCACGAGTGTTTCTGCAACAGCGATCTGCTCGAAGCTTTCATTGTCCATGAAGTTGTAACCGGTATCATCCTTGTAGAGGTATTGGTAGCTTTTCCTTTCTACCCTCACAGGGTAAATGGTATCTCCACTGTTCCAGGTTTTTTCAATCGACCTGCTGTTGTCTACCCCCTTGAGCTTGGCCCAAACCTTTGCAGCAGCCCTGGCTGTTTTGTTCTCACCGAACTCTATGATAGTGTATAAACTTCCGTCAAGCTTGACGATCATGCCCCTAGAAATATCTGATGTATTTGCCATAACTGTGTTTTGAGGAGGCAAAGGTAATCCAATTTGACAAATAACACCATACCTTTGCGCCGCAAACAATCTCATACCACAATAAAAAAGAACAAAATGAAAGTAACCGTAATTGGAGCAGGAGCTGTTGGTGCAACTTGTGCTGATAATATCGCACGCGCCGGAGTGTGCACAGACCTTGTTTTGTTGGACATCAAAGAAGGCCTTGCAGAAGGAAAAGCCCAGGACATGCAGCAAACTGCAGCTTTGTTGGGATTCAATACCATCATTACCGGATCAACCAACGACTATTCCAAAACTGCCAACAGCCAGGTAGTGGTCATCACATCGGGTATCCCCCGCAAGCCTGGAATGACCAGAGAAGAATTGATCGGTACCAATGCAGGAATCGTAAAAACAGTTTGTGAAAACGTATTAAAATACTCTCCCAATACAATCATCATCGTAATCAGTAACCCGATGGACACGATGACATACCTGGCATTGAAGTCTACAGGGCTTCCAAAACACAGGATCATTGGCATGGGTGGAACACTGGACAGCAGCCGTTTCAAATACCAGCTCACGCAACATTTGGGCTGCAATGCGAGCGACCTCAATGCTATAGTAATCGGCGGACATGGTGACACCACGATGATCCCGTTGATCGGAAAGGCAACATGGAACAGCATTCCCGTTACACAATTCTTGACTGCCGAACAGCAGGATAAGATTGTAGCAGATACCATGGTTGGTGGTGCAACCCTGACAAAATTGATTGGAACATCAGCCTGGTACGCACCTGGTGCGGCAGGAGCTGCGCTTGTTTCAAGCATCCTCAGGGATGAGAAAAAGTTATTCACCTGTTGCGTCGCCCTGGATGGCGAATATGGGCAATCGGACATATGCCTCGGAGTGCCAGTCATCATTGGGAAAGACGGATGGGAGAAGATCCTTCCACTGGAATTGACATCAGCTGAGCAAGAAGCCTTTGAAAAAAGTGCAGCAGCTGTCAGGTCGATGAATGAGGTGTTGGGATAACAGCCAGGGACAAAGGACAAGGGACAAGGGACGAGGGAACAGCAGGGGGAGGTAATAAAGTAAGCATGTTTGATTATCTCCTCATCACTTAACCCTTGCAACCTTAGTTTAAAGTAAAAATAAAACAGGGAATAGAATGGTTTTACCAGCCTATTCCCTGTTCTTATTTGATCAATGAGCCAACTTCCAACTACCTCTGCCTGTGCTTGGCCAACAAGCTCATCCCCTTGTGCCTCGTCCCCTGTCCCTTGTCCCTCATCCCTCACTGTTTACCAACCTACGATTGGCCGACAGACTCATCTCCTCGTCCCTCGTCCCCTGTCCCTCGTCCCTTACCCCTTACCCCTTACCCCTCATCCCTCGCTATTTACCCTACTCCTCAATAAAATCCAAATCCTTGTGAAAGGTTTCTTCCGTAAATATCAGGGCAACCAGGGAAATGGCCATCACTATTGCACCTGTTACCATGGCACTTTGCAACATGGTCCATTGCAGGGAACCCTGGAAATAATCCTTGAACAAGAGGTTCATGAGCGGTAATGCGCCACGCACAACATTGGGAATGGTAGTTGCTGCCGTGGCACGCAGGTTGGTACCAAAATGCTCAGCCCCCATTGTTACAAAAATCGCCCAGAATCCAGTGGAAAATCCAAGGTAAAGTGAAATGGCATACATGCTGAAGTCATTGTTGTTGAGCGGACTGAAGAAATAAATTGCACCAAGGATCGTCATTCCATAAAAAATGTACAATGCTTTTTTTCTGCTCTTGAAATGTTGACTGACCAGTCCTACTACAATATCCCCCAAGGCAATACCAATGTATCCATACATGATGCTGGCGCCAGAATCTATGCTGTTTTCGCCATACAACTCCTTTGCAAAGCGGTTGCTCAGGTTCAACATGATTCCGATTACAAACCAGGTTGGCAGCCCTATCAGGATGGCCAGGATATACTTCTTGAAACGGGAACGCTTGTTGAAAAACATCAACAAATTGCCTTTGGAAATGTGTTTGCTTTCCAGGTTTTTAAAGATGGCGCTCTCTGAAACCTTTATGCGCAATAAGAGCAATAAAATGCCCAATACGCCACCAATCTTATAGCATAAACGCCAGTCGTTGGTAAGCTTGTAGATAAAATAGGCAAATACAGCCCCAAACAAACCAACCCCAGCAACAAATGATGTAATGACTCCGCGGTGTTTTTTGGGCATCAACTCACTGACCAGTGTGATGCCGGCACCCAACTCACCAGCCAATCCAATGCCGGCAACAAAGCGCAACCATGCATATTGTTCAACAGATTGCACATAGCCCGTAGCAAAATTGGCTACTGAATACAACAATATTGAACCGAACAAGACACTTAACCTTCCCCGCTTGTCACCCATTACGCCCCAGATGACACCACCAATCAACAAGCCCAACATCTGCCAGTTGATGATCTTCATGCTCGCAGCAACTATTTCGGCATCCCGCAAGTTGAGGCCAATCAAACTGGGTTCCCTGACAATGGTAAAAAGCAAAAGATCATAAATGTCGACGAAATACCCGAGTGCTGCTACAATTACAGCAAGGTTAAAAAATTGGTTTTTTAGGGATGTATTGGACATGTTGATTGATTGTCTGTTTGATTGATTCCATTCATGTTTTCCTGCCACCAGTCACCAGCTTAATGATCACCGGCGCTGTTGTTATCAGTATGATGCCGAGCACAATCAATTCCAGTCTTTTCTTGAGGTCAAATCCGAACTGGGCAAGAAAGAATTTATAAAGGTAATGTCCGGCAAACATCATGATGATTACCCATGCGATGCATCCGATAATATTGTAAAAAGTAAACTTGTGCCGCTCCATTTTTACAATGCCGGCAATGATGGGCGCAAACGTTCTGATGATGGGAAGAAAGCGTGCAAACACAATTGCACCGCCACCATGCTTGTCATAAAAATCTTTTGCTGTCAGCAAATGTTTTTTCTTGAAAAAGAATGTATCCTCCCTCCGAAAAAGATATGGGCCGCTTGCTGCGCCGAACCAGTATCCGACCATGTTTCCAAGGGTTCCTGAACAAAAGACCAGCAAGCATACCAGCAACAGATTAAGCACATCGTTGTTGAGGTCAAACAATTCGGCAGCCAATTCATTGCTGTAAATACCTGCCACAAACAACAACGAATCACCGGGAAGAAAAAATCCGGCAAACAATCCGGTTTCGGCAAAGACGATAAAGAGAAAGAGCCAAAGCCCACCATGCTGAATATAAAATTCAGGATTCAAAAAATCTTTCCACTGTATTGCCAACTCCAACATTGTAATGATTTATTTGATTAGATTGATTCCTCTGCAATGGCCACTGGTGCCAATTCCCCTTCCCATTTGCTGACTGCAGTTGTTGCCAATGCATTGCCCACCACATTTGTCATTGTCCTGAACATGTCACAGAAATGATCAATGGGTATGATAAGTGCGATTCCTTCAGGAGGGATATTGAACATGGCGCAAGTGGCAGTTACGACTACCAAAGATGCCCTGGGGACACCAGCAATGCCTTTGCTGGTCAACATCAAGACAACCAACATGGTCAGTTGTGTTCCCAGGTCCAGGTGAATGCCATATGCCTGCGCAATGGCAAGACTCGCGAACGTCATGTACATCATGCTGCCGTCAAGGTTAAAACTGTAGCCGAGGGGAAGAATGAAGGATACAATTTTATCCTTGCAGCCGAACTTTTCCAGTTCTGTTGTCAATTTCGGAAAAACAGCTTCACTGCTTGTTGTGCTGAAAGCAATCAACAGGGGTTGAGAAATGGTCCTGAGCAATTCCCAGAGGCGTTTTCCCAGTACAATGTAGCCTACAGAAAGCAGCAATACCCAAAGGCATGCAATTCCAATGATAAAAGCCAACAAATACTGGCCGTAAAAAGAAAAAACTTCAAGTCCTTTTGTGGCAATCACTGCGGCAATCGCTCCAAAAACACCCAAGGGTGCAAAGTTCATGACATGTCCCACCATCTTGAGGATGATGTGTGCTGCTGCATCAAGTGCCTTGACAATCACCTTCCCTTTTTCACCCAAAGCTGTTGTACCCACACCAAAGAAAATACTGAATACCACGAGCTGCAATATTTCATTTGTAGCCATGGCCTCGAATACGCTTTTGGGAAACACATGCTCAATGAATTTCTGCAAGGAGAACTCCTGGGTTTTCCCAATAAGGTCTTTCGCCCCTTCAAGATCTGCAGACCCAAGGTTGATGGCTGCGCCTGGTTTGAAAAAATTGACCAATACCATACCCAGCAGCAAGCTTGCTAGCGATGCGGAAACAAACCACAACATGGCCTTTCCCCCTACCCGTCCGACCGATCCTAGGTCGCCCAACTTTGCGATGCCCACCACCAATGTGGTAAAAACAAGCGGTGCAATGACCATCTGCACCAGCCTTAAAAAAATAGTGGTCAGCAGTTTGATGTTGACGGAGAATGACTTGATTGTTTCCGGAGTGGATTGCTGATGCACAAAATAACCTACAGCAATTCCCAGTACCATGGCAACGAGAATATAGAGCGTGAGTTTACCAGATGAGCCTTTCATGATTTTGAGAACGTTTGCGTTAAGGCTCGTAAAATAAACGATTTGAACCGATTTGGGAATTTTATTTGGGGGCAGAAATAAAAAATTTATCTAACAAAATAATTGGCTATTTTAGAACTTTAGTGAACATTTTAACCAAAGAATTGCCATGAGTTTATTCAGAAGAAAATCGCTTGAAGCATTGCTTTCCCAGGCCGAGGATTCGGAGAAGGGACTTAAACGCACCTTGGGTGCCGGAAACCTTATTGCACTAGGAATTGGTGCCATCATTGGAGCTGGACTTTTTGTAAGAACCGCCGCCGCCGCAGGACAAGCGGCAGGACCAGGCGTAACCCTTTCTTTTATTGTTGCAGCAGTAGGTTGTGCCTTTGCGGGACTTTGCTATGCTGAATTTGCATCGATGATCCCTATTGCGGGTAGCGCATATGCTTATTCTTATGTAACCATGGGAGAGCTGGTTGCCTGGATCATAGGCTGGGCCTTGATCATGGAGTATGCACTGGGTGCCGCCACAGTTTCCATTGCATGGAGTGAATACCTCAATAAATTGCTTGGAGGGAGCATTCCCTATGAATGGTGTCATTCACCCTTTGAAAGCTATACTGACTCATTGGGTGTATTGCACGCAGGAATCATGAATGCGCCTGCATTGGTAATCCTCTTGCTGCTTACCCTTCTTCTTATCAAAGGAACCCAGGAATCAGCTTTGGTGAATGCTGTCATCGTATTCATAAAAGTTGCCATAGTAGTTCTTTTTATTGCCATCGGCTGGCAGTACATCCGTCCGGAAAACCATATTCCCTATTTGATTCCGGAAGGAACGACACCTGTTACGGATCAAGCAGGAAAAGTGATTGCAGACTACAGTGGATGGAACAAACATGGATGGGGCGGTGTACTTGGCGGTGCAGCCATTGTATTCTTTGCATTCATTGGATTTGATGCCGTATCCACTGCTGCACAGGAAGCCAAAAATCCAAAACGGGACATGCCAATCGGGATATTGGGATCGCTGGCAGTATGTACGGTCTTGTACATCCTATTTGGGCATGTGCTTACCGGCGTGGCCAACTGGAAGGATTTCGTTGATCCTGAAAAAGGACGTGAAGCATCCGTGGCTTATGCCATTTCAACCTATATGACGGAATATGGATGGTTGGCAAAGGCAGTTACCATCGCAATTCTGGCAGGTTTTTCATCAGTAATACTGGTGATGTTGATGGGGCAAAGCCGTATATTTTATACCATGAGCAATGACGGTCTGATTCCAAAGGCTTTCGGGGATCTTCATCCGAAATACAAAACTCCCTACAAGGCAAACTGGATACTTTTCTTGTTTGTAGGTGCATTTGCCGCTTTTGTTCCCGGCCATGTTGCCGGCGACCTGACCAGCTTTGGTACCTTGTTCGCCTTTGTGCTGGTGAGCATTGGAGTATGGATTCTTCGGGTGAAGGCACCCCATATTGAGCGTCCATTCAAGGCCCCAATCGCTCCTGTAGTAAGTGTACTTGGTGCACTCATTTGCCTTGCCATGATTATTGGCCTTGATGCACAAACCCTCAAGGTTGCATTTGCATGGATGGCCATTGGACTTGTTGTTTACTTCGTGTACAGCAAGAAAAACAGCAAACTAAAAACCTAAGCGCTGAAATAATTCACAGCATCCCGGCACCAATTGGTCCGGGATTTTTTTTAGCCCGAGTGGAAACCTTAAATTTGTATCCGTTTTACAAAAGCAATAATTCAACACCATGGGAAGGATATTTGAAGTAAGAAAATCAACAATGTTTGCCCGCTGGGACAGGATGGCAAAACAGTTCACCAGGATTGGCAAGGAAATAGCCATTGCGGTTAAAACTGGTGGACCTGATCCAAGCACCAATCCTTTCCTGCGCCGCTGCTTTCAGAATGCAAAGAGTGTCAACATGCCCAAAGACAGGGTTGAGGCGGCCATCAAAAGGGCCCAGGGCAAGGACATGGAAAACTTTGAGGAAATCCTTTATGAAGGATACGGCCCCCATGGGATTGCAATTCTTGTTGAAACAGCCACTGACAACCATGTGAGAACCGTGGCCAACATCAAATCTCATTTCAACAAAGGGAATGGTGCCATGGGAACCAGCGGAAGTGTGAGTTTTCAATTCAAAAAAATGGGCGTTTTCAAGTTGAAAAATGAAAACCTGAACCATGATGAGCTGGAATTGGAACTCATTGATTACGGCCTTGAGGAAATGGGAGAGAGCACCAATGATGCCGGTGAAGAGGTATTTGTAATCCGCTGTGCATTCAATGATTTCGGGAACATGCAAAAGGCATTGGAAGAAAAAAACCTGAATACACTCAGTGCTGAGGTAGAATGGATTCCAAATACGGTTGTTGAATTGAATGAGGAGCAAGCCCAAGAAGTATTGAAATTGGTGGACCGCCTGGAACAGGACGAAGACACGCAAAAGGTTTTCTACAACCTCAAATAGTCTTTACCCAAGCTCGGTCTGCAGCATCATTGTTGATGATAGACATCATTCTTTCACCATGTCCATCACCATTGCAACGATATCTTCAGCATTGGGTTTGGAGAAATAATCTCCATCACTGCCATAAGCAGGACGATGGGGCTGTGAACAAAGTATCCGTGGAGAGGAATCAAGCCATCTATAACCACCCTGTTTATCCATGACCTCTGAGAACATGAAAGAGGTAGCACCGCCGGGTACATCCTCGTCTACAAACAGAATGCGGTTTGTTTTTTGGAGTGATTTTAGAATTTGGTGGTGCGTATCGAAGGGGATGAGTGTTTGCACATCGATGACCTCTGCCTCAACGCCGGTCAGCGCCAATATTTCCGCTGCTTCCAATACAATCCGTAGTGTTGAACCATAGGAAACAAGGGTAATTGCATCCCCTTCCCTGAGCATTTCGGGAATTCCCAGTGGCAATTTATAGTCCAACAGATGTGCTGGTAATTTTTCTTTTAAACGATATCCGTTCAAGCATTCCACTACCACTCCAGGTGTCTTGCCATCCAGCAAAGTATTGTAAAACCCAACGGCCTGAACCATGTTTCGTGGAACGCAAAAATGAAAACCTTTCAACGCATTGAGCATAAGCCCCATTGGAGATCCACTGTGCCAGATTCCCTCCAAACGATGTCCCCTTGTCCTGACAATCAAGGGTGCGATTTGATTGCCTGTAGAGCGATAATGAAGCGTCGCCGCATCATCGCTCATCACCTGCAAGCCATATAAAAGATAATCGAGGTATTGAATTTCAGCAATTGGTCTAAGCCCGCGCATCGACATTCCCAATCCCTGACCAACGATGGTAAGCTCTCTTATTCCAGTGTCAAAGATGCGTTGAGCGCCATATTTTTGTTGAAGCCCGGCAAATCCCTGGTTTACATCACCGATTTTCCCCAAATCTTCTCCAAACGCAACCACGGTGGGATTTGCAGCAAAAAGCTCATCAAAATACCTGTTCAATATTTCATACCCATTGACCATTCCAGCATCTTCAGAAAATACAGGCAGGGGAAGATCCGCAGCCATGGATGTCAACGCATTGTCAACATACAATTTGGAATTGTAGAGTTGTTTGTTCTCCTGCTGCAGTGCATGGTAATAGTCAGTGATTGGCTCAACTGACACCTTGTCTTTGGCGAGTAGAATTGCCCTTTGCAGAACAACCATGATATCCCTTCTGAAGGGAAGCGGATTCTCATTCAAGGCAGTGTAGAGGGTGTCCAAATGGGGTGACCCAATCTTTTCAATCACCTCTCCCACCAGTTCAAGCGTCCGCTGTTTTTGGGCCTGGATCGGGCCATCATACAATTTCCAATTCTTCAGCCTGCATTCATTGACATGTGTTCTGGCACGCTCCTCTATGGCTTCAATTTCATCGTTCGAAGACAATCCGTTTTCAATGATCCAAGACCGCATTTGAACAAGACAGTCCCACTGACGCTCCCATTGAAGGCGTTCAGGCGTCTTGTACCTTTCATGGCTTCCGGATGTTGAGTGCCCCTGTGGCTGGGTCAATTCTTCAACATGGAACATGACGGGTATGTGTTCGATACGGGCAATGCTGATGCCTTCTTCAAAAACTTCGCAAAGCTGGGCATAATCCCAACCCTTGACTTTGTATATGAGCATGCCATTGGTACCCTTGGATTTTTCAAAACCTGAAAGGGCATCAGAAATGGATGATTTTACCGTTTGAAATTCTTTTGGAACAGAGATGCCAAAACCATCATCCCAAACAAAAACAGCCAAGGGAACCTGCGATACGGCAGCAGCATTCATCGTCTCCCAAAAATGGCCTTCGCTGGTTGAAGCATCTCCGATGGTACAAAAACAAACTTCATTTCCCTTGTTGGAAAAATTGGTCATGCTTTCCAGCACTGGTGCATGTCTGAATACTTTTGATGCATATGCAAGACCCAGCGCTCTTGGCAAATGGCCAGCGGTGGGTGCCATGCCAGATGAAAGGTTCTTGGTCTTGGTCAAGTCAATGAAATTGCTGTTCTCGTCAACAAAAGGACTGCAGAAATGACAATTCATCTGACGTCCTGCACTGTGTGGGTCATGCTCAGGATTCGGATCTGCATACAATTGGGAAAAGAACTGACCAAGTGTGGCTGCCCCGGTGGCAAGCGCAAAGGTTTGGTCTCTGTAATATCCGGCGTAAAAATCGCCTGGCTTGAAGAACTTGGCCATTGCCACTTGAGGAACCTCTTTGCCGTCTCCAAAAATGCCAAACTTGGCCTTCCCGGTCAAGACTTCCTTGCGGCCCAGGAGACTGGCCTGTCTGCTTTGAAAAGCAAGTGTATAATCACTGATCACAGTTTGCCTGAACGCCTCAAAAGAGAGTTCATCTGCCAGCTGCTGCTCAGAGATTCCTGTTTCTTGCATGCGACAAAACTAACCAATTTTGTTAATAAAAAATCAAAGCATTGGGTATGGGGACAAACCGCCAGCACTGGGGATAAACAGGGAAATTGAACAAAAAAAAGCGGCAGGAAAATGTCCTGCCGCAAGCAATTTTCAAGAGAGAAAATATTATTTCTTGGCAGCCTTGTCAAAATCAGCAGCTGGAACAACCTCTCCTGAAATTTTAATTTCGTAAGGGGCGTCCACACCTTTCAATTTGACAAAAACTGTTTTCTCAAAAGGGCCGGGAGCTGCTGCATTGAAACCGGCCCTGATTTTGTCTGTTTTGGCTGCCATAACAGGTTGTTGTGGCCATGTAGGGGTTGTACAACCGCAGGAAGCAGAGGCGGTTTCGATAATCAAGGGTGCACTCGAAATGTTGCTGAACACAAAATCATGCGTTACAGGAACCCCTTGTTTGATCTTGCCAAAATTGTGGCGTATTTCGTTGAATTTGATGATGTCTTCTGCTTTTTTGGTAGCATTTTGTGCAACTGCAACGAAACCTGTTGCAAGAACCATGAGCGTAATCATTAACTTTTTCATTGTTTCTAATTTTTCGGTGTATGTAAAATTAATATTTTATTCCGGCTTCTTAACATTTGACGGTTTTAAGAATTGCAAGCTTTTGTTAAATGGAACAGGTTGTTTGGAATCTTCCAACCGGTCTCCCTGGTGCTGTTTTTTGTTTTGTTTGCAATTGCTTCAATGGATTGAGCAGCCAGAAGACCAGGAAAAAGGACCAGCAGGAATAAAGCTGTTGAAGACATCTGTTTAAGCATACGGCTGTAAAACAAAAATTGAATTTACGCATTGTTTTCAATGCAGCCAATTTACCTACATTTACAGCATGTTGAAACCATCCCACAGGGGTGAGGAGATGCCATCCTCCCCCATCAGAAAATTGGTCCCCTTTGCTGAAGAGGCTAAAAAAAGGGGCACAAAGGTTCACCACCTGAACATTGGACAGCCAGACATTGAAACGCCGCCTTCGGTTTTAGATGCAGTTCGCAATGCAGAAGTTAAAATTCTCGCCTACAGCCACAGTGCAGGCAATGCATCTTACAGGAACAAACTTGTGAAATATTATGAAAAGGCAGGAATTGAATTGAACGCCGACCAGATGATCATTACCACCGGTGGAAGTGAAGCCATCGTTTTTGGCATGATGACATGCCTGGACGCTGGGGATGAAATCATCATTCCCGAACCTTTTTATGCCAACTACAACGGATTTGCAGTAATGTCAGGCATTAAAATTGTTCCGGTCACTTCCCGCATAGAAAATGGCTTTGCGCTTCCTCCCATATCAGATTTGGAAAAATGCATCACTCCAAAAACAAAAGCAATCCTCATCTGCAATCCCAATAATCCAACCGGCTACCTGTACAGCAAAAGTGAAATGTTGCAATTGGAAGACATCTGCTTAAAATACAACCTGTTCCTGTTTTCCGACGAAGCATACCGTGAGTTCTGTTATGATGGCGTTTTTACCAGTGCCATGCAGCTGGATAGAATTCAAGAACAGGTAATTCTCATGGATACCATTTCAAAAAGGTATTCAGCCTGTGGCGCCAGGATCGGCGCATTCATCACCAAAAACAAAGCTGTCTACGACGCAGCGATGAAATTTGCACAGGCGAGGTTAAGTCCTCCAGGATTGGCGCAAATCCTGGGTGAAGCTGCGGTAGACCTTCCTGATGAATATTTCAACGCGCCCAAGGCGGCATACCTTTCCCGCAGAAACCTTTTGGTGAAACGGCTGAATTCAATGCCGGGTGTATTTTGTCCAACTCCAGGAGGAGCATTTTATGTAATAGCAAGATTACCAATTGATGATGGCGACCGGTTTTGCCAGTGGCTGTTGGAGTCATTCTCCTTCAACAACCAGACCGTCATGATGGCTCCAGCCAGTGGTTTTTATGAGACAAGGGGATTGGGCAAAAATGAGGTGAGACTTGCCTATGTGATCAACAACGAAGAAATTGACCAGGCGATGGACTGCCTTCAAGAAGCTTTAAAGGTGTATCCGGGGAAAACAAACTGAATCCACATCAAAAACGGTTGATCAGAAAAACCCCGCCGATGACCAGGCCAGAGCCATAGAGTGTATAGCCATGAATGGTTTCTCCAAGAACAAGGACAGACAAGATCATCGCAAAAACCGGAATCAGGTTATTGAACGCAGAAGTTTTGACAGGTCCTATCTTTTGTATCCCCTCATAGTACCAGACGAATCCAAGCACTGACCCACAGACGCCAAGGTATACCAATGCCAACCAAACCTTCCAATCAACAACTGGAGGGTGGCTTTCAAAGGGAACAAAAATTAGAATCATGAGCAACCCCAATAATATTGCCCAGGTAGAGGCTTGTAATGGTGTAGTGGTCTTGAGTGCATCTTTGGCAAAATAGGTGTAAAAAGCCCATGAAACAGGACAACCCAACATAAAGGCATCGCCCCATGTGAACATGGAAAAAACAGAAAAAATGTCGCCCCTTGCAATTACAATTGCCGTTCCAATCAAAGAAAGCAGCACTCCCAATATTCGAATTCCATTGATGCGCTCTTTTCCTAAAAATGCAGAAATCAGCATAACCAAAACCGGATTCAATGCGACGATCAGTGAGCCATGGCTGGCTTCAACACGTTTCATTCCATTGAAAAAGAAAAAACTGTAAGCAAAAATGCCTGTACTTCCCAAAATGAGCAACTGAAAAAACTGTTTCCTGTTGAGCTTAAAAGAATGCTTGTCCTTCATCAGCATCAAGGGTATCATCAGCAACAGCGCAACCAGATACCTGTAGGAAGCTCCGGTAAAAGGGCCAAATACTTGCGATGCCATGCGGGTTGCAATAAAAGTTCCACCCCACATGATTGCTACGAGAATCAACTTGATATAAACCACAAGACAAATGTACTACTTTTCAATAGGGCCTAGCAACCAACCATCGCCTTCACAACCTTGTTAGAAGGATCAGACAGCTGATTGAACCCCTGCACAACATCATCAAACAACATTTGGTGTGTGATCATTGGAAGTGGATCAATGCTCCCTGAGGTCATGGCAGAAATTACATGGTTAAAGTCCGCCATCGTAGCATTTCGACTGCTCATCAAGGTGGCCTCGCGTTTGTGGAATTCAGGGTGACTGAATGAAATTTCACCCAACTGCAATCCTACCAGTATATACCTTCCTCCGTGAGATAAAAACCCAAAACCCTTGTTGATTGCCTGCAAATTGCCGGTTGCATCGATTACTACGGTTGGCATATCGGTTGAGCCAAATGACTTTAACATTTCAACTGCATCCTGGCACGTTGGATTGATCAACTGTGAAACCTTGAAATGTGATTGACAAAACGCAAGCCTGTCATCATTGGTATCCATCAAGATCACATCAGCACCTGCAAGTTGGGTAAACTGGACCAAACCAATTCCAATTGGACCTGCACCGATGACGAGGACCTTTTCACCTGGTTTTACATCGGCCCTTGAAACAGCATGTGCTCCAATCGCCAGTGGTTCAACCAGCGCAAGTTGGTCCAATGTCAGCCCCTGGCTTTTGACCAAAGCAGTTGAGGGTACCAGAACATATTCAGACATGCCCCCATCAATGTGTACACCAAAAACATTGATGGCGCTGCAACAGTTTGGCTTTCCATTGCGGCATGCCAAACATGCACCACAATGAAAGTATGGAAGAATGGTGAGTTGCTCTCCCGCTACAAATCCTGGGGCATCGCCTTCAACAAATTCCGCAGCAAGTTCATGCCCCAATACCCGGGGGTATGAAAAAAAAGGCTGGTTTCCTGCAAATGCGTGAAGGTCGGTACCGCAAATTCCTATTCGCCTTATGCGGAGAAGCGAAAATCCAGGCATTGGAGTTGGAATTTTTCGTTCTGCCATTTCAAGTTTTCCGGGGGATTGACAAGTGATAACCTTCATTTCAGCGATTGAAAACCAAAGTAATGAAAACTATTGCATTTAGCATGGGAAGCATTAAATTGTAGAACAGATTTGCCATAGAATGAAAAAATTACTGCTCAGTTTACTGGCGGTCCAAATTGTTTTTTGGGCCAGTGCCCAGGTTAAAAGAATGCCGGCATACCCATTGGTTACACATGACCCTTATTTCAGTGTTTGGTCTGCCACTGATGCTTTGAATACTTCAACCACCGTACATTGGACAGGCAAGCATCACTCAATGATGGGCATCATCAGCGTGGATGGCAAGACCTATAAGTTTTTGGGAGATATCCCAGGGGACACAGTCCATGCAATATTGAACGCAAAACAACTTTCTGTTGGCGTTACTGCCACACAAACAAATTACAAGTTCAGCTGCGGACCTGTGTCGCTTGAACTTAATTTTCTTTCTCCAATGATTGCATCAGACCTTGATCTCGTGTCAAGGCCATTGAGCTATGTAGACATCACCCTACGGTCCGCTGATGGCAAGTCTCATCTTACTGAATTGTTGTTCAGCGTATCGGGTGACCTGAGCAAAAATGAGAAGACACAACAAATAAATATTGAAGCAGGAAAAAAAGACAACATCCAATTCCTGAAAGCCGGCGTAGTTGGCCAAAAAGTATTAGGGAGGCAGGGAGATGATGTAAGAATCGATTGGGGTCACCTGTACCTTGGATCAGGAAGTCCTTCGATTAACTTTAAAGAAATGGGCATCGACCAACTGCGCCTTTTTGCGGAGACAGGTGAATTGGTGGCACATGGAATAGCTGAACCTACGCTTTTGTCTGCCTTTTCAAGGAAAACCATTGCACCGGGAAAAACAGTTAAATCAACCATTCTGCTTGCTTATGACGATATAAAATCAATCCAGTATTTTGGAAATGACCTTGATCCTTGGTGGAAAAAAAATCATGGCAACATGGAAAATCTGATGAAGAAAGCCTCAGCAGAACATAATGCGGTGCTGGCAAAATGCAATGCATTCGATAAAAAAATGTATGCTGATGCAACGGCTGCAGGAGGCAAAGAATATGCTGAGCTTTGTATAGCCGCGTATCGTCAATCGCTGGCTGCTCACAAACTGGTGAGGGGAGAAAACAATGCGCTCCTTTTTCCGCAGAAAGAAAATTTCAGCAATGGTTCCATCTGGACAGTTGATGTAACTTACCCCTCCGCCCCATTGACCCTCATCTACAATCCTGCATTGCTCAAAGGGATGGTGGAACCCTTGATGCAATACAGTGAATCGGGTAAATGGACAAAGGCATTTCCAGCACATGACCTGGGGACCTATCCCTTGGCCAATGGACAAACCTACCCGACAGACATGCCGGTTGAAGAAGCAGGCAACATGATCTTGTTGACAGCTGCCATTTGTACAGCAGAAAAGAAATATGATTTTGCACAACAGCATTGGAGCATGCTCACCCAATGGGTTGATTTTTTGGTAAAGGATGGCCTGGACCCTGCAAACCAGCTCTGTACAGATGATTTTGCGGGCAGGTTGGCAAGGAATGTCAACCTTTCCATGAAGGCCATCACTGGCATTGGCGCTTATGCACAAATGGCCTTGAAACTGGGCAAAAAAAAGGAAGCTGAACAATTTGGTTCAATTGCAAGGCAATATGCCACCAAGTGGATGGAAATGGCTGATGAAGGTGATCACTATGCGCTGACCTTTGACAAAAATGGTACCTGGAGCCAGAAGTACAATCTTGTTTGGGACAAGTTGCTTTCATTGCATCTTTTTCCCTCATCAGTATACGAGAAGGAAGTAAAATATTATATCAAGAAACAAAATGAATATGGCCTTCCGCTGGACAGCAGGCGCTCCTATACCAAAAGTGATTGGGTGATGTGGAGTGCTGCGTTGGCCAATAACAAAGATGATTTCAGGACACTCATGCTCCCCATCCACAAGTACATCACCCAAACCCCAAGCAGGGTGCCCATTTGCGATTGGCACGAGACCACCAATGGCAAAAAAATCAACATGCAGGCAAGAAGCGTGGTGGGAGGATATTTCATCAAACTGCTTGAGTACCAATGGACGAAAAAATAATAAGCATGGAAACTATTAACAACCCAGAATTTTCAACAAAAAGGCTGGCTTCACTGGATTTCATGAGAGGGATCATCATGTTTTTATTGGCCCTTGAAGCTGCGGGGCTTTATGATGTTTTACAAGATGTCACAGAAGATCATTGGCTGTCTGGGCTCATCAGCCAGTTTCACCATCATCCATGGAATGGACTTCGATTTTGGGATTTGATTCAACCGGGCTTCATGTTCATGGCAGGAATTGCCATGGCTTATTCCATATCAGGGATGAAGTCAAGAGACATGAGCACTTCCAGCCGAACCATTAAAATCCTTAAACGGTGCGGATGGCTCTTTTTTTGGGGAGTACTTATTTATGCTGTAAAAAAAGATGGCCTTGCATTTGAATTGTGGAATGTGTTGACACAGCTGTCCTTTACCATTGCAGTTGCCTATCTTATTTTCGAGTGGCAAACCAAAAAACAAATCCTTTTCAGTATTGGTCTGCTGCTGCTGACTGAAATCCTTTATCGGTTCATGGATGTTTCAGGGTATAATCAACCCTTCGTCAACCAATATAACTTTGGAAACTACATGGACATGTTACTCATGGGAAAGATCAATCGTGGTGGCTGGGTTGCCATCAATTGTATCCCCACTGCAGTCCACACCATCGCAGGAGCATTGGTGGGAAAATTGCTGATGAGCAATGAACCAGACAAACCAAAAAAATTGTTGATCTGGGGTGTGGCGGCACTTGTTACTGGCTATGGGATGGATATGTTGGGCATTACACCCATCATCAAACGAATTGCCACTTCGGCTTTCACGATTGCTTCCCTGGGCTGGTGTTTGTTGGGCCTTGCAGCCTGCTATTATTTTGTTGATGTAAAAGGAAACAAAAAAGGATTGACTTTTTTTAATGTGCTGGGCATGAATTCAATTTTCATCTACCTTTTCTTTGAAATCGTGGGAGGAAAATGGTTCAATGGATATATTTCCACCATAACAAAAGGCTTGCTCCATCCGTTCACCGCAGAGAATGGCATAGGCATCATCAGCAGCATCTTCATTTTCCTCATTGAATGGAAGATGTGTGAATTCCTGTATAAGAAGAAAATATTTTTCAGGCTTTGATGGTTAAAGTCAGGCATCAACCAAAAACAGTCTGATGCCTTTCTAAAAAAAGAGCTTCGCAATCCTTCCGTTGCTACCTGCCATGATTGCATTTTGCCCGTCGGGGGATCTTACCACAACATGAAAACCAAGATTACTGATATTTTTCCAGTTCAATCCAGCATCTATCGAAATATCAACACCGGAAGTTCCGCATGACAATACAGTATTTTCGGATAAAAAAACCACAGCACTTTTGTATCCAGCAGGTGGCTTGACAGGATGGCTGAATGTCACCTTAGGAGACAGTGAAAAAAGCAGGATAGCACTGTCACTTCTTTTATCATTGGCAAAATCGCCACCAATGATGATTCCTTTTTTTTGATTGGGATCCAATGCCAATCCATTGGCCCCGGTTGAGTTTCGGCCAGACTGCATGGGCAAACTGAAGGCTTGTCCTTTGTAGAACATCCGGGACTGGATGCCACCGGAAACAAACAGGGATTTAAAACCATGCTTCGTGTCCAAGAGTTTGATATTGGAACCGCTGGAAGCAAAAAAGGCTTCGCCGTCCATCATAATATCTTTGGTTTCCTTGGGTCTCCAGCTATCCCCCTTATCGTTGCTCACTGCCATAAAGGTCTTCCCATTCATGGGATCCCCAATGACGACTCCATTGTCTCCAGAAAAATCCATTGCATCCAGGAACATACCGGGCCTTGTATCTTCAAATACTTTCTTCCAGGTTAATCCCCCATCAGTGGTCTTTAATACAACAGCTGGTGTATCTACGGCCATGATGATCGCAGTGGAACTATCGAATGCCTCAATGTCGCGAAAATCTCTTTTGGAATACCCTTCAACCCTCCTCCAACGAAAAGTGTTTCCTCCATCCACTGACTTGGCAACCATGCCGTTGCTGCAACTTGCCCAAACAACGGACGCGCTTGGCATGGAAAGCCCCCTGATTGAGATTTTTTGTCCTTGCTCAACCATGACAACGGATTGTGCATAAATACTCACAAGAGAAAAGAAGAAAAGGCAAATGATCAATACATGCTTCATTGAAAATTTATTTAATATAATGAAGCGATAGAAGGAATTGATCCGCTTTTGCTATTGTTTCAGACAAAAATGGTTCTTTGTTGAAAAAACCATGCGGTTGGTCTTTGTATAAAAACAGTTCGCACCTGCTACCGACTTCCTCGATTTTTTTCTTAAACATTTCAGCAGTGGTTACCGGAATGAGTTTATCGTTCGTTCCAAGGAAGAAAATGGTTGGAGGAAATCCTTTCTTTATATTGTGGAATGGTGAGAATGTTATGTAGTTTTCTCCAATTCGTTCAAACCCATAGCCATCTTTTCCATTATCGATAACCGGATTAAAAAGTACCAGGGCATTGGGCTTAGCACTTGTGGCAAGATCATCAGTTGATTCATTGAGGGATTCGTTGGTGAAACATGCCGCAGCCAAATGCCCGCCTGCAGAACCACCTGAAGCGATGATGCTGTTTGCGTCAATACCTAACTCCTCTGCATTTTTTCGAAGATACCGAATGGCCGACTTTGCATCCTTCACACTTTCAAAAGGGCTGGTATTGTGCCGTGTCTTTACCCGGTAATCCACCAATACAGCAACCATGTTTTTGGCAGCAAAGTGCAGCGCATGGGGTTCAAATTGAGCGATTGACCCCCCTGTCCAACCTCCTCCAAAAAAGAATACAATCGTTGGGTGTTGCTCTCCTTTTTTATAACCAGGGGGATAAAATATCTTCAGTCCCAGCTGCAGTGTATCCACCTTCTTATAAGTCAATTCCAGTGGGCTCTGAATGGCTTGGCAAAAAACAACAAATGAAGAACTTAGCAACACCAAGGTCAAAAGGAATACTTTTCTAAGATTTATCATCATTGGAAGAGATTGTTTAAAACAATTGCAAGTAAACCAATATTCCTGAAACTAGCCTTCATTAAAATATACCTGCTTCATTGTAGCCCATCCTGATTCACCTTCTAAAGGAATCTGCATGGGATTGCATATTTCAAGCCAATACTGATTACGGGGTTCTTTTTCCAAAGCAGCCATATCGGCTAAAAAATCTGTTCCGTCATATTCATAATATCCGAACTCGAACCAATCATTTCCAATTTGATGAAGAAAAATGCTAAAATTTTTCATGTGGTACTTTGCCAATAAATCTCTTACACCAGCATTGGAATCGTCGTGCAATGCAAGATATTGTTCTACACATTCCGACTTTAGCTTGATGACCATTCCAACGCGTTTTATATCACTCTTTGATTGTTGATGCATATTATTCGATTTTAATTTTTGGCGGGATTTAAATATACCCGTGCTGCATTTCTTCCCATAATTGCAGATTGCTCTGTGGGAGTTAAGCCCTTAATAAGCGAGGTTATTGTATCAACCCAGGTTGAATATTCACTTTCTAACAGACAGACAGGCCAGTCTGAGCCAAACAAGATTCGGTCTGTTCCGAATGCTTCTAAAACTACATTAAAATAGGGCCTCAACAATTCCTCATCCCATTGGGTATCTCTGACTTCGGTTACCATTCCTGATAACTTGCAGTATACATGATCACGCTCTGCTAACCGGCTGATTTGCTTCGCCCATCGGTGGTCGAACGCATTGCATTGAATTTTCGGTTTAGCAATATGATCCACAATCATGGTTAAGCTGGGATGTTTGTCAATAAATTGAATGGTTTGAGGAAGGTGTTTTTCATAAATCAGCACATCATAACACAAGGAGTAGCGGCTTAATGCTTTGATACCCGCATTAAAATCCGCTCGAAGTATGAAATTTTCATCGGTTTCATCATGCACCACATGGCGAAAGCCAACTATTTTTTTATGATCGGCATATTGAGCTAAATAATCTTCCACCTTCGAATCGCACAATGGAATCCAGCCTACCACTCCCCTGATCATTGGGTATTTGTTTGCCAAATCAACCAAGAAATCAGTTTCTTTCAACATTTGTCTTGCCTGTACAGCTATGGTACCATCAATTGCATTTGCATCAAGCAAAGGCTGAAGGTCTTCAGGCAGAAAATCTTTTCTAATAACATGATGTTCATCCGACATCCAGACATAGTCAGAGGCATTGTATTTCCAAAAGTGCTGATGGCTGTCAATTCTCATGTTTAATAATTCCAATTATGGTTTGATACTGGTGACAATATTTTCAAAACATCCGCTAACAATGTTTCATCCATTGGCGCTGAGCTCCAGGCGATATTGCGCCTTACTGTTTCTGGATTTGAACTGCTGAACATGGTTGTGACAAGATCAGGATGCTGGGTTGAAAACTGGATGGCCAATTTTTCAATTTCCACCCCTTTCTCTGAGCAATATGTTGCAGCTTTATTAAAAATACTCCGCTGTTCTGGAGTTGCGGGGTGCCATCCTGGTGCTCCTCTGGAAGTAAGCAATCCTGCTGCAAATGGCGAAGCATTGATGAGCCCAATTCCTTTAGCTTTTGCCTGTTGTAGCAAGGGAAGCAAACGTGTATCATTCAGGCAATAGAGATTATGAGAGAGACCTACATCAATCAGACCCTCCTCAATAACCCTTTCCCAGAGATCCGCAGGATACATTCCAATGCCAACAGCGCCAATGCGCCCTTCCTGCTTAAGCTCAAACAATGTTTTCATGCCCTCATTGAGCGCCCATTCCGTATGTACCCGGTTGTTGTATTCTATATCATGAAGATGAACAATATCAAAATAATCAACACCAATCCTTTTGGCACTTGCATCCAAGGAGCTTATGATTCCCTCTCTGCTGTAGTCAAAACTATCTACGCCATAACCATCTGGTGCGGTATTCTTTCCAACTTTTGTAGACAAATAATAACTTGCTCTTGGAACTCCTTTCAATGCCTGACCCAAAACCGTCTCGGACTTTGTACCGCCATAAGCAGGAGCGACATCGATATAATTGATACCAAGTTCAAGCGCAACATGAACGGCTTCTATGGCCTTCTGCTCATTAATTTCATGAAAAACGCCTCCGAGTGATGATGCCCCGAAACTAATGGCAGAAATTTCATATCCGGTTTTGCCGAGTTGATTGTACCTCATACTGCAATTTGTACTTTGATTACATTCTCTTTTGCCAAAGCTTTCTCCATGGCGATAGGAACATCGTCAAAACCATAGATGTCTGTAACAATTCCATCCAGGTTGATTTGTCCGGCTGCTACCATGTTGATAGCATCCTGAAACACATGAGCAAAACGA
>JAURJU010000031.1 GCA_030832085.1 Chitinophagales bacterium
GCGCCTCTATGATGTTACCGTCCTGTTTAATGAGTGCTTGTTTTGCCATGGTTTTTGGGAGCGCAAAGATAAGATAATCAACGGAATTAGTAAAAAAACTTTAAGATATTTTAACGAAACCTCAAATTCCCTGCATTATCTCGGCTTTGTCGGCTGGAAACAAAAATAAGAAAAAATTATAACTATTTGATATTCAATGATATGAAAAAAATCGTGCTGCTGTCAGATACCCATGGCTTCATGGATGAACGGTTCCTTTCCCACTTCAAAGGAGCTGACGAAATCTGGCATGCAGGAGACATTGGCGAAGGGGGCATCCTCGAACAATTGGCTACCTGCGCTCCTGTCAAAGCTGTTTATGGAAACATTGACGGTCATCCGCTGAGGCATGAACTTCCGGAATGGCTTGAATGGGAAACTGAAGAGGTTAAAGTATTGATGACCCATATTGGAGGAAGACCTCCCAAATTTGTTGGGTCAGTGAAAGAAAGGATTGCGGACGCAAAACCCACCATTTTTGTCTGCGGACATTCCCATATCCTGCTGGTCCAGTTTTATGCCGGATTGAACTGCCTTCACCTCAACCCAGGAGCAGCAGGCAGAACAGGATGGCACAAGGTGCAAACATTGTTGAAGTTTTGCATTGATGGAAATGACATCAAGCAGATGGAAGTGGTGGAACTAAAAAGAATACCGGCTAAATGATGCCCATTACATGCCGGGGAACCATGGCCTGCCGATTTCCCTGAAAGGCCAGGGAACTGCTACCAATATCAGGAGAAGCGCCAGAATGAAATAACGGAAAGCTTTTTTGTATTTTACCTCATCAGACACCGCTTTCTTGGCCATGCCATGCCCGAGCGTGATCAAAACAATGGCCAGAATCATGGAGACAGGATGTTCCACCTGAAAAAATCTCAGGTACGGATCTTTCATCATTGAAACACCATCAGGTTTCACATAAGAAAAAATGCCAAAACGACCCAAGAACCATTGATACAAGCCCAATAACAAGGTAATATGGCCTGCAATCATGGTCATCAACCAAACCTTTTTGTCTCCTGCGGCGAATGCTTTCTGTCCTTTCCATCCAGAGTAGCTTTTGTAAATGGATACCAAAAGAAGAACGAGAATAACCCAGCGCAAAAGGTTGTGCAAATGAAGAAGGCCTGTTTCCATGTTTGTTGCTTTTATGCCTTTCAAAAGTAACGGAAGCATTTCAATAAAATGAAATCAGACCAAAAAAAAATCATCATCCTTTCTGTTTAACTTGCAGCATGGCTGCACTAAAATTTGAGTTGGAGAAAAAGGACCCTTCGTCCCATGCAAGAGCAGGAACCATTACCACAGACCACGGCGTGATTCAAACACCCATATTCATGCCGGTGGGAACTGCTGGCACGGTTAAGGCTGTGTCGCAACAACAACTAAAAACCGATGTGCAGGCCCAGATCATCCTTGGCAATACCTACCACCTCTACCTGCGTCCGGGACTGGAGGTATTGCAATCAGCAGGTGGATTGCACCAATTCAATGGATGGGACCGACCGATATTAACTGACAGTGGCGGCTACCAGGTATTTTCATTGGCAGCCAACAGAAAAATCAGTGAGGAAGGTGTTGTCTTCCAAAGCCATATTGACGGTTCCAAACATTTGTTCAGTCCGGAAAAAGCGATCGAAATCCAGCGGGTGATTGGAGGCGATATCATCATGGCTTTTGATGAATGTCCGCCCTACCCCAGTGAATACAAATATGTCAAAAATTCAATGGAACTGACCCATCGCTGGTTGGACAGGTGTTTCACCCACATGAACAATACAGATCCCTTGTATGGACATACCCAGAACCTTTTCCCCATTGTTCAGGGCGGCACAGAGAAAGACCTGAGAAAGGCCTCCTGCGAGTTCATTGCATCAAAGGATGCTGTGGGTAACGCGATTGGGGGCCTCAGCGTGGGGGAACCCACTGAACTCATTTATGAATACTGTGGATGGTCTTGCGAGCACCTTCCAGAAAACAAACCCCGCTATCTCATGGGGGTTGGCACGCCTGCAGACTTGCTGGAATGCATCTCACTGGGCGTAGACATGTTTGACTGTGTCATGCCCACAAGAAATGGAAGGAATGCCATGCTTTTTACCACTGAAGGGATCATCAATATCGACAACAAGAAATGGGAAATGGACCATTCTGTTATTGATCCGGGTCTTGAAAATGAAACATCAAGGTATTATTCCAAATCCTACCTGCGTCACCTGATCAAAAGCAAGGAGATACTGGGGCTGACCATTGCCAGCATTCAAAACCTGGCCTTCTATCTTTGGCTGGTTAAAGAAGCAAGGGCGCAAATCATCCAAGGAAGTTTTTCCTCCTGGAAAAAAGAGATTTTGCCTGTAATCACCAGAAGATTGTAAATGTTTTTTTTGACTACTTTAGTACAAGCATCCCCGAAGAAAAACAGCAACATGAAAAAGCATCTCTTCCTCTCTGCAACATTTTTTCTCATCGCAATTTTCACCATGTCTCAGGAAAAAATACTTTTTGAAAAACAACTTTTCATTTCAGGAGAAGATACCTTGCCCTGCAGAATCCTGACACCGGTCAATTTCAAAATGGGGAAAAAATATCCTCTTGTTATTTTTCTGCATGGATCAGGTGAAAGGGGAAATGACAACGAGGCCCAGCTGAAATGGGGAGGCGATCTTTTTTTGGATTCAGCCAACAGGATCAATTTTCCCGCGATTGTTGTGTTTCCGCAATGTCCCAAAAATGACAAATGGGGTGAGTACAATAAAAATAACCTGAAAGACAGCACTGGATATGATTTCAGCACAGATGCCCCCATGCGCAAGCCATTGAAATTGGTCAGTGATTTTATCGATACCCTGATCAGCGTAGGCCAGGTTGACCTAAAACGCATTTACATTGGAGGATTGTCAATGGGCGGATTTGGCACATTTGAATTGCTCTGGAGAAGACCAGGCTTTTTTGCTGCTGCAATCCCCATCTGTGGAGCTGGAAGTCCTGAAAAAACTTCCACCTACAAAGCGAACTTCCCCATGTGGATTTTTCATGGTGAAAAGGATCCGGTGATTCCTGTTGCCAATTCAAGACTGATCTATGCAACGATGAAAAAAACCAACAGCAAGGTTCGATATACAGAATACCCAGGTGTGGGACACAACAGTTGGGTGAACGCTTTTGCTGAACCAACCCTTCTGCCCTGGTTGTTTGAACAAAAATTGGCTGGCAAAAAGAAATAGAACATTAAAGCAACGATGGCTAGATAGCTCATAGAATCACACTACACCCTATCTGAAGATTTCTAGCAGCAGCCGGATTATAGTAACGGCCACCAAAGGCATTGATGTCATTGCCAAGGCTGTACACAGCATCACCTATGTTGTCAACCAGCACAAATACCTCAGCCTGCTTTTGGGCTACAGCACCCTTCCAGCCGAGCTTTCCCTGCCAAAGGCGGTAGGGTTGTGCGTAGAAACTGTTGGCATCATTGAGTGGAATTTTTCCGGCATAATTCAAATTGATGTTGCAGAAATAATGATGAAGAAAAGAAGATTGCATGGACAAATTGTACACCTCTTTGGGAACACCGGTCATTTTTTTCCCTGCATGGCTGATGTTGGCAACAGTATAGGTTCCGAACCTGAAATCATTGATGGTCAGGGCTTGTGTCATTTTCAGTAATTGCAAAAATTTTCCTTTGGGCCTGTTGAGCAAGAGCCAGGATAATTCTGCTTCAATCCCTTTCTGTTTAGCTGTTCCAGCGTTCACAAAATATTCTGCTCCAGCTGCATTCACCTGCCTCACAATGGCATCTTTCAAATCAAATTGAAAGACAGTGGCACTGAAAAAAAATCTTCCCTGATCTGCTGACAATTTCATTCCTAACTCCTTGTTTAAACCATGCTCAGCCTGCAGCCCTGTATAAAGTCCACCGGCAGAAGGACGGATTTCTGCAAGGGTGGGTGATGAATATCCTTTCGAGAGCTGGCCATAGAAAGCAAGTGCCTTGAATGGATGAATGGTCAATGCAATCCTTGGTAACAACTGAGCATTGAAGGCGATATTTTTTTTACCGGAGACGGGCAATCCAACGGTCCTTTCTATGGCGTAATTGAAACTGTTGATACTGATTCCTGCCTGAACCTGAATAAATTCAAGCGGTTGAGCACTGAGTTGTGAAAAAAGAAATTGCTGGCGCGCTACAACCAGGTCCCTGACCATTTTTCCATCGGAAACCCCTTTGTTGTTGCCGCTGCTGTCAATGGTGTAGTCACCGCGTTGTACCTCTACCCCATTGACCCATTGCACAGGAAACGGGAGCTTTGTTACATACACAAATTTTGAACGAACCCCGAGATTGGCCTCTTTTCTTTTTTCAAAATTGGTGATAAAAGGATTTTTAAACCCAGTAATGGATGTTGAAAAGGAAGTGACCAAGTTCCAGTGGTCGGACAGAACAAATGTATTGGCGATGCCCATCATTGCAGTCTTGTTAAAAATTCCTGCACGCTGGTCAATGGCAGATGGTATGGTGCTGGTGGCAGGCCTTGATTGGCGTGGATTGGCATTGAACTGATTGAGGTTAAGCCCCCCTGGTGTTTGGTAAGAAAGGTTGGCCAACAGCAGCAACAGATCGGTCGTAGCTTTATCAGTGCCGTTAATCCTGACACCCAACTGAAGATTGTCCTTTCGCATGCGGCTCTGGTCCCTGAAGCCGTCTGACTGGGCATGGCCTTGCAAAGCATTGACTGAATAGCCCCCCTGTTTGAGTTGATACTGTACTGATTCATTAAAGGTTCCATACCTGCCTCCCAATGCCCTGATGTTGATCAAACTGGTATCCTGTTTGGATTCACCAGCAATGCTCGCACCTGAGAGCAGCAGGGCTCCGCCGGTTCCTGCACCGTAAATGCTTCCGGCAGGGCCTTTGATCACCTCTGCTCCACCAATGCTGTTGACATCGAGCAGGTTGAGGTAGGCATTGCCCCCTGCATCAGTAAAGAGCATGTCACCCATGTAAACTTTCACATTCCGA